>NZ_JBFRCM010000002.1:0-666632 GCF_040965735.1 Paraburkholderia sp. BR10936 | reverse complement strand
TTCGACTTGCATGTGTAAGGCATGCCGCCAGCGTTCAATCTGAGCCAGGATCAAACTCTTCAGTTCAATACCTGTTACTGTTTTCGGTCTCTCTCGAGACCGGTCGCTCACTCAAAGCTGACAGGTTCTGAATAAATTCAAAAACCTGACTTACTTTAGTGTGAGACTCTTGATACTTTTGCCGCTCCCGATACCGCTCCGAAGAACACTATCGGGTCGCCACCGCATCAAGCGCCCACACTTATCGGCTGTAAATTTTTAAAGATCGATCGCGAAAGCGCCGTTAAAACTGCTCAACTACCGGCTTCTTTCTGCGTTGCTGCGTCAGCAGCAGAGAAACGAGATTATGAAGACTGTCTGGCGATCTGTCAACAGGTTTTTTTACTTCGTTCAACCTGCCGCTCAACTTCGAATCACCCGCAGACCCAGCCGCCACAAGGCTTTCGCCCCAGGCTTCCCGTCTCCCCGCGCCTTCATCGAAAGCGCGAAAGACCGGAATTCTAGTCACGCAGATGACATCTTGCAAGCGGTTTTTTGACTCGCGTGAAAATCGGAAAAGCGCGGGAGCGCAATCGCCTCAAACGTGGCGTTGCATGACGCGTTCGACGAGATGTAGATAGTGGTCGAGATCCGGCGTCGGTTTGCCCGCCACCTTCGCGAGATCGTCCCAGCGGCGCAGGCGCACCGCGTCTTCGGCGTGGGGGCGTGCAGCGAAATCGCGCGCCTCATCTTCATTGAAGATGCCACCCTGCAATTCGAGGCTGCGCACCGAGTCTGCGGAGAGGCAGCCGAAATACGCTTCATCGACGGCACAGAGGTAGCGCTTCGCATCCACATGCAGGCGGATAGGTTCCAGCACGCTATCGGGCAACACGGGCCGCAGGAACGGCAACGCATAGTACTGGTGCAGATCGTCGATGCCGCGTTCGGTCGGCGTTTCGCCCTGACGATTGAGCAGGTGACCCAGATCATGCAGGAACGCCGCGGCGGTCAGTTCTTCGGTCGCGCCATCTTCTTCTGCCAGCGCACCGCTTTGCAGCGCGTGTTCGAGTTGCGTGACCGGTTCGCCGCTATAGGCCAACGCACCATACGTCTCGAACAGCCCACGAATATCCGCGAGGCTCAGTGCCATCTTCTTCAACTCCTCTATGACGTGAATTCGGCGACGGCCCACACCTGAGCGCCGTCCATCGTTCCTTCCGCTCTCAGTCGCCGCAGGACTCGCGCATGCGCGTGGCCGATTCGTCGGCGTCGCGCGATGCGAGCGCGCTCAACAGCGCGCGATGCCCTGCATACGATGCATCCATTGCGCTGTGCGTCGGTGCTGCACGCTGCGAAGAGAGCCGCAATTCGCTCACGGTCCGCTCATAGGTCTCGCGCAGCCTGGCGTTGCCCGCCGCTGCCAAGAGCGACGCGCGAAACGCGTCGCGCGCTTGCAGAAACGCCTCACCCTTCTCGGCGACCACCGCGTCGCGCATCGCATTGAGATGCTCGCGCAACTCCGCGACCTGCGTCGCGTCGATGCGCGGCGCCAGCATCCGGCATGCCGCTTCGCGCAACGCTGCGCACACTACGCCCAGTTCCTGAGCCTCAGCCGCGCCGACACTGCGCACGAACACACCGCGATGTTTCTCGTTGCGCACGAGACCTGCCTGCTCCAGCGCGCGAAACGCTTCGCGCACCGGCCCGCGCGAGACGGCGAGGCGTGCCGCCCAGTCGGCTTCGTTGAGTTTGTCGCCGGGTGCGAGCACGCCCGCCGCGATGCGTCGCTCGATCTCGTCGCGCACCAGGGCAGTCAGCGAATGCTGGCGCACCATGGCAAGCGGCGTCATGTCGGACAATGCCTCAGGATCGCCCGCGTTGCCGCTACTCGCACGCTCATCGCTCATCGGATCTTGCATGCCCTGCCTTGGCCGTCTGTTGCGCGCCTGCGGCGCATCGAACCGCATGGCATCCATCCGCTCAGTCCGCTCGCCGGCGCGGCACACGCGCCGCGATCAGCAGCAGCGCCCCCAGCGAGACGAGCAACAAGACCAGTGATAGTGCCGATGCCGGCAGGTAATAACCACGCTCGACTGCGCCCACCACGACGATCGGCACCGTCGCAAACCCCGGCGGATACACCGTGAGCGTCGCGCCCAGTTCGCCCAGCGACAGCGCGAAGCCCAGCGCGAGACTCGCGCGGATGGCCGGCACGAGCTGCGGCAGCACCACGCGGCGCAGCACCATCGAAGGCGGCGCACCGAGACTCGCTGCCGCTTCGCGCAGCACGGTCAGCTCGGGACGCAGCGCGGCCGAAGCGCATCGATAGCAAAACGGCAGCACCAGAGCCAGCTGCACGAACACGACGATCGCAGCAGAACTCGACAGATCCACAGGCGCCTTGTGATAGGCGATCAACACTGCGAGGCCGAGCACCACGCTCGGCACGCCGTTGGGCACCATCGCGAGCGTGTCGACGACCGCGCCCAAACCGCGCCGGTCGCGTCCTTCGAGCGCGAGTGCGAGCCACAGACCCAGCGCGGTGCCGAGCACCGCCACGCCGAAGCCGACTTCGAGACTCGTTGCAAGCGCATCGAAGTCGGTAGAGCCGAGGCGCTCGAACCAGCGCGTGCTGAAACCGTCGGGCAAGATCGTGCCCGACCAGTGCGACGCGACGCTCGACAGCGCGACGACGATCACCGGCAACACGAAAAGCCAGAAGCACAGCAGCGCCGCGAAGCCAAGCAGTGTCGCGCTGGCAATGCGCGAGAAGAGGCTGCGCTCGACGGGCTGCGCGCGAAGATGCTTGGGCGGCAGCGCGATACGGTCGGAACCGGCGACGGGATTAGTTGACATTGCGCGCGCCTCCATGACTGCGTCGATTCACGCGCCGATACAGCGCATACAGGGAAAGCGACATCGCGAGCATGACCACGGCGCCTGCGGCGGCCGTCGGCAGATCGAGGTCGACCGTGGCCGAACTGTAGATCGCCACCGGCAGCGTGATGAGGTGCGCGCTGCCGAGCACGAGCAGAATGCCGAACTCGTTGAACGTCAGCAGAAAACACAGGATCGTGCCCGCCGCGATACCCGGCCACGCGAGCGGCAGGATCACGCGCAGGGCGACCATGCGGCTGTTCGCACCGAGACTGCGTGCGGCTTCGATCAGGCGCATGTCGAGCAGCGCGAACGCGGCGAGCGTCGGGCGCACGACGAACGGCGCGTAGAACACCACTTCCGCGAGCACTACCCCGCCGATGCCGAACAGGAAGTCGAGAGGCGGCGCCTGCAAATGAAAGAGCCGTTGCAGCCCGATGCTCACGGAGCCCTGCGAGCCGTACAGAAAGATCAGCGTGAACGCGACGAGAAACGACGGGAACGCCACGAACAGTTCCAGAAAACGCGTGACGAGCTGTGCGCCCGGAAACGGTTTGAAGAACAGCAGCGCGGCGAGCGCGACACCCAGCACGGAAGCCAGACCCGCACTCAGGAACAGGATCCACAGCGTCGTGGCGATCACGCCGCGCGAATCGGGATTGCCGAAGAACGTCTCGTACGCGTGGAAGCTCAAGCCATGCGCGCCAGAAAGACTCAGCAGCACGAGCCGCACGAGCGGATAGACGACCAGCGGCCCGAGCACGAACACGAGCAGAAACGCGATATGCCATTGCGCACGCCGTTCGCGGCGGCGCACGGCGGCCGCGTGCGCATCGGCGCCGGGCAGAGCCTGGGCGGAATCAGGGGTTGATAAGGACGACATCGTCAGCCTCGTAACGCAGGGACACACGCATGCCTTTCGCCGGCGTCATGCCGTGGCCGCGCTGCATGGTGACGAGCACCGGTTCGTTCGGCATCGCGTCGAGCAGCACCGGCACCGACAGCACCGAGCCATACCACTCGACCGATTCGATCGTGCCGTGCAGCGAGCCTTCGCCGAGCGGCACGATGCGCAGGCTTTCGGGACGCAGGCATGCGAGCTTGTCGCGCACGTCGTGACGCGCATCGCCCACCGGGAACGCGACGTTCGGTGGCAGCAGGTTCGCCGCGCCCAGATAACGGGCCACGTAGGCGTCGTTGGGCGTGTCGTAGAGTTCCTGCGGCGTGCCCAGCTGCGCGATGTGGCCATCGCGCATGAGCAGCGTACGGTCGGAGAGCACGAGCGCGTCGTCCTGATCGTGCGTCACACAGACGATCGTCAGGTCGGGCAGCCGCTCGTGCAGCGCCTTCAATTCGGAGCGCACCGAGGCGCGCAGATTGGCGTCGAGCGCCGAGAGCGGCTCGTCGAGCAGGAGCACGTCCGGCTCGATCACGAGCGCACGCGCGAGCGCCACGCGCTGCTGCATGCCGCCCGAGAGCTGCGCGGGCATGATGTGCCCCGCGTCGCCGAGCTGCACGAGCTTGAGCGCGTCGGCCACGCGCCGCGCGATGTCGCGCGACGGTACGCGGCGCGCCTTCAACCCGAACGCGACGTTCTCGAACACCGAGAGATGCGGAAAGAGCGCATAGCTTTGGAACAGCAAACCCAGGTTGCGCTGAAGCGGCGGCACATGGGTCAGATCGTGGCCCGCCACGGTGAGCGTGCCCGCGAGTCCGTCGGCTTCGATGAACCCCGCGATGAAACGCAGCAAGGTCGTCTTGCCGCAGCCGCTGCGGCCCAGCACGGTCAACAGTTCGCCGCGTCGGATCGTGAGCGACAGATCGTCGAGGACAGTACGCGCGCCGAAGCGCACGCTCAGGTGGTCGATCTGCACGCCCGCAGCGCCGGAGGCGTCCGTGGCGTCAGTCAGTCCGGACACATCCGGCAGCGCGCGGGCCATGCCGGCCGGCGCGAGGCTTGCGGTATTCACCGGGTTCATCTCCTATCGACCGGAGTGGGCGCTTTAACTGTCGACCAGAGTTGGCGCTTTAGCTGTCGACCAGAGTTGGCGCTTTAGCGCTTACTCTGGTCCCATGCAAAGCTCCTTACTCCGGTCCCATGCAAAGCGCCTGACTCTGGTCCTATGCAAAGCTGTCGATGGGACCTGGCGCGGAAGCACCAGGTCCCATCCCATACAAAATTACAAATTGCTGCTGCTTACTTCGGCTTCACGACTTCGAGCTGCTTGCCCGACGAGCCGATCACTTCGGTCTTCCAGCGCGTCGTCCAGTCGGCCTTCTTCGCCATCACCTGGTTCCAGTCCACCGGGATCAGCTTCACGCCCTGGATGGCCTGCTTGACGGCTTCGCCGTTCTTGCCCGTGAGCGCCACGTCGGTGCGGCCCGGAATACCGAAGATGTCCGGCACCTTCGACTGCACGTCCGTCGACATCAGGTAGTCGATCAGCTTCTTGCCTTCAGCCTGGTTCGGCCCGTTCTTGATCAGGCCGATAGCGTACGGCAGCTGGAACGTCGTGGGATGACCGCCAGCGTCGGCCGCGAGGAAAATCGGCTTGAGCGAGAGGCCGCCGTTGGCTGCGTCGTCGAGATCCATCTGCAGGTCGCCGTTGGCCACCGCGATTTCGTTGCGCGAGAGCAGCACGTCGAGGTAGCCCGTGCCCTTGGTGTGGAACTTCGCGCTCTGCTCGAGCTTCTTGAGGTAGTCGAACGCCTTGTCTTCGCCCATCAGCGAGGTCGTGAGGATGATCACGGCCATGCCGTCGCCAGCCGTGGCCGGGTTCGAGTACGCGACCTTGCCCGAGTAGTCCGGGTGCAGCAGGTCAGCAAACGTCTTCGGCTCGTTCTTCACGACATCGGGATTGATCGCGAACGAGAAGTAGTTGTTCACGAACGTCGCCCACGAACCGTCGGTCGCCTTCGCGATCGTCGGCACGTTCTTGTAGTTCACGCTCTGGTACGGCTGGAGCAGGCCGCTCTGCTGCGCCGTCTGGATGAACGGCGGCAGCGTGACGATCACGTCGGCCTTCGGCGAGTCCTTCTCGACGTTCGCGCGGTTCACCACTTCGCCGCTGCCCGCCGTGACGATGTTGACCTTGACGCCTTCCTTCTTCTCGAAGGCCGGCAGCACGTCCTTGTAGAGATTTTCGAGGCCGTCGGCCGTGTACAGCACGACGGCGTCGGCGGCATGCGCGCTCGCTGCAGCGCCCAGAAGCGCCGCGGCGGCCGCGATCGGCAGCAGCTTGCGTGCAAAACCCGCGCGATGGGAATTCGTGTGGTTCATGTCACTCTCCGAAGGCAAAACCAGGTGCTCGGGATACCCGATGCGTTTGTTGAATGGATCGAACTGAGCTGAACAATCCGAACTTCGGCGGACTGCGCCGCCTGTCATTGCCCGCCTCGCGGTGGTCTCGTATCGCGATTGCAGATTGTCTACAATCCGACACTTTCCACCTGAACCAGCCGGCCAAGCGAAGCCGCGGAATTGCCGCTCGCCTCGCTGACCGGCCCATCTGGACGGGCCCCGCAAGAATCACAGGTTTTGATGACACGCGCATGACGATTGTGGCGTTTGTCAAAAAATTCCACAATTCGCCAATATTCGACAAGCCACATAGGCGTGCTGATTCTGCCGGGAAGGTGCTGACGGCAGCCATGCAGGCGTGTAGACGGGCAAGCGCAGCGCGCGCCACGCCGCGCCGCAGGGAGAGTCAGGCGATGACGAGTTCGGGCCCACGCGCCGTAATCGCGCGCGCGATGCTCTTTTCGGGCGCAAGCTCGGTGATGACATAGCGTGCCTGCTCGAAGCCGTTGATGCGCACGGGCGTGACGCGCCCGAACTTCGAATGGTCGGCGACGACGATCGCGCAGGCCGTCGCCGCGAGCATGCGGCTGCGTACCTCGGCGACCATGCGCGAGTAGTCGGTGAGCCAGCCGTCGGCGGTGATGCCGCCCGCGCCGACGAACGCGAAATCGGCGTGGTATTGGGCAAGCTGCTGCACGGTGTCGAGGCCGAAGGTGGCTTCCTCGTGGTCGGACAGCTCGCCGCCCAGCAGCGTGACGCGGTTCTCGTTGCGGCGGCCGAGCAACAGCGCGATGCGCCAGTCGTTGGTATACACCGTGAGCCGATGGCGGTCCGTGAGCGCGCGCGCGAGCGCATGCGTGGTGCTGCCCGAATCGATGATGACCGAGGCGCCGTCGGGCACGAACTCCGCCGCACGTTCGCCGATTGCGCGCTTGGCGCTCGCGTTGGCGGCTTCGCGCACGTCGAGATCGGGCTCCCGGCGGTCGCTCGAGAGCGCGCCGCCGTGGGTCGTGACGAGCAGCCCTCGCTCTGCGAGCGTATTGAGGTCGCGCCGGATCGTCTCGCGCGAGACGCGCAGTTCGCGCACGAGATCCGCCACGGAAAGCGCGCCTGTCCGGTTCACTTGCGAGAGGATGTATTGGTGACGTTGTTCTGCGAGCATCTCGGTGGGCGCGGGGTAGTGCGTGGAAATAACGCTGGGAATGATGTGAGTCCGACGTGAATGCGGAAAAGCCGCCGTATTGTATTACGCATGCGCAGAACGAGACTGCCCTGCCATCGCATCCCCATCCCTGCTAATCTCGTGGGGACCGCGCGCTCACGCGATGACCCTTGAAATTCATGCGTTCACGACTTCGTCAATTGCGTCTGCTGTTTTGTGCACTGCGTTATGGCTTCAGGCTGATCTGGCTCGCCGCGCCCGAGCATCACAAGCTGCACTGGTTCCTCACGCTCGCCTCGAACCTGCACGGCGACCCGCGCCTTGCCTCGCGCCTGCACGGTTCGCTGCCGCGTCTCGCGCCGCTTGCCGCGGCCTTCGCGCAAACGCTCGCCACACGCCCCGAACTCGCGGGCGCGACCTTGCACGACGCGATCGACGCCATCGAGCATTTCGAAGAGCCCCTCGCGGGCGAGGCGCTCGATACCACGCTGCGCGCCGCGCTCGGCAAGCCGCCCCAAACGGTGTTCACGTGGATCGACCCCAAGCCGGCCCATAACGGCTGGTGCGAGCAGACGCACATCGCGCGGCTCGCGCTGCCGGTGAACGGCCACCAGACGATCACGCTGCGCGTGCTGCGCGCCAAACAGGTTCAGGAAGTCGACGACGACGCCGCGCTCCTGTGCGCCGTGGCCCGCTGGATAGAGCGCTTTTCGCGCGCCGCGCGCAAGCTGCAGTTGCACACGCTCGCGCAGGCGCTGCGCGACGACCTGCAGCACCGCTTCGACCTGCGCGCCCAGGCCGCGAACCTGAGCCAGAGCGGCCACCAGCTTGGCGACGATCCGCGCATCGTCGTGCCGGACGTGATCTGGGACCTCTGCACCCCCCAGACGATCGCGGTGCAGCACATCGACACCGTGCGCGCGACCGACATCGCCGGGCTTGCCGAACACCACATCAACGTCACGCAGGTGGCGGCCCATCTGATCGAAGTGGTCACGCGCCAGGCGTTCGAGCACGGGTTCTTCCATGCGGCCCTCGACGCCAGCCGGGTCGCGGTGAGCGTCGAACCCGAGACGCGCGGCCGCCTCGTGCTCGCGGGTGCGGCGCTGATGACGAGCCTTTCTTCGCCTGAACGCGAATTCTTCGTGCACGGTGCGACCGCGTTGTTCGAACAGGACTACGGCCGGCTCGCCACGCTGCATCACGTGGCCGGTCATGTGCCCACGCATGCACGCACCGAGCAGATCGAGGCCGAATTGCGCACGCGCAGCGAAGCGCATTTCGCGAGCGACACCGACGAGCGCAGCGCGGGTGCGCTGTTCCATCATCTGCTGCATTCGGTGCAGCCGTTCGGAGGTGAAGTCTCGCCGCGCCTCGTGGCGGCGCAGCGCGCGTTCGGCCAGGCCGAGCAGCTGGCCCGCTCGATTCATCCGGGCGTCGACGCGTGGGGCATCGCACGGCACACGCTCGCCGACATCGCGCGGCGAGATCTCGGCCACCAGGGCTGGATCCGGCGACTCTCGCAGGAGTTGCCCCATCTTGCGCAAATCGCCCCGCGCGTGCCGCAGATGGTGTTCCGCTTCCTCGAGCATCAAGCGAAGGGCGGACACGGTCCCGCCGCGGGACAGGCCGCGCAGCAGGCCGCCTTGCTCGATGCCTGGCGCCGCGAGCATCGGCGCACGCGCGCGCTGCTGCTCGCCTGCGCGCTCTGCGGCGGCTTGATCGGCGTGACCGCGGTATTGTTTGGAAGCTAGCGGCCGCTAGTGTTTCCGCCTTGACGTCGTTTGCATTGGCTGGCGCGGCACGGGCTAGGCAGTTAGTTGCATTCAACTCATCTAGCGGCGCCGGCCCGGACCAGTGCAGTCCTGAACAAGACCGCCACCCGCACGTTGCGCGATACTCCGAGCCTTTCGTGTTTCTCCGCGCGCGGCGTCAGCGCGCGTCCACTTCGACACCGATGCTCGCCACCTTCGCACCCACCCTTTTCGTCTTCCTGTGGTCGACGGGTTTCGTCGTCGCGCGCGCCATTGCGCCCTACGCCGATCCCAACCTGTTCCTGCTCGCGCGCTTCGCAGGCACGGCGGCGCTGTTCACGATCGTCGCGCTGGTCATGCGCGCGCCCTGGCCGCGCGGACGCGAAATCGGCAAGCATCTCTTCGCCGGCGCGCTCCTGCAGGGCGTCTATCTGGGCGCGGGCTACTGGGCGGTCGCGCAAGGTTTGAGCGCGGGCGTGATGGCGCTCCTCGGCGCGCTCCAGCCGCTCCTGACGGCCGCCATCGCGGCACGCACGTTCGGCGAGCGCCTGCCGCCGCTGCGCTGGACCGGCATGTCGCTCGGGCTCGCCGGCGTCGTGCTCGTGCTGAGCCCGAAGCTGTACGCCGCGATGCACGCAGGCGGCGGCGCGATCGCGGACGCCGCTGCCGCGACCGCGCCCATGCACGCTCATGCGAATCCGCTGCTCGTGGTGGTGGTCGCGGTGGTATCGGTCGGATCGATCACGGCGGGAACGCTCTATCAGAAGACGTCGCTCGCGCAAGCCGACATCCGCAGCGCGAGCGCCGTGCAGAATCTGGGCGCGGCGATCGTCGCCGCCGTGCTCGCGCTCGTGCTCGGCGAGACGCGCTGGATCGCCACGCCGACCCTGTGGTTCTCGCTGGCGTGGGGCATCGCGATGCTCTCGGGCGTGGGCGTGACGCTGCTCGTATGGATGGTGCGCCACGGCGACGCCGCCCGCGCCACGGCGCTGCTCTTTCTCGCGCCGCCGCTTGCGGCGCTCGAAAGCTGGCTGCTGTTCGGCGAAACGCTCACGCCCGTGCAAATGGCGGGCTTCGGCGTCGCGCTAGCGGGCGTGCTGCTCGCGCGGCGCGCGTAGCGCATGCGCTGGCGCGACCGCCCGGATGACACGCTTAGTCAGCGGTGTCGGCGCCGGCCGGCACCTTCGCACGCGCCTTGCCGCCGGGTGCGGGCGACCACGCCGGACGCGTCTTGCGCTCCGAATCGACCACGACGACGAAGCGTCCCGCCCACGGTGTGATCTCGCGGTCCGAGTGGAGCACCCAGAGCGACTTGCCCGCATCGACCAGCGCCTGGTATTCGGCGTCGATGATGCCGTAGTGGTCGATGAACGCGTTGAGCGTCGCGGGTATCCGCACGCAGCCCTTCGAGTGGCGGATGCCGAGCAGCGGCTCGAGGCGGTCGGGGTCGGTGGCGTGCATCTGGAAGCGCATCTGCGAATAACCGCCCTTGCCCCAGCCGCGTTCGCCGTCCACCCAGCCGAAGTCATAGATGCGCATGTCGCGCCGGCCATAGCCGCGGATGTTGTTCTGGTTCATGGTGCCTTCCGCGCGGAAGTCCATGTTCAGCGGCGTGTGCTCGAACACGCCGAGCGGCGTGAGGAAGTGGTCATACTCGCCGGGGCGTCCCGTCGCGACCGGCGACGCGCCGATCATGAGCCACGGCTCGTCGGGCATCGCGCGGAAGTAGATGAAGAGCGCCTGCACATTCGCGCTGCGATCGACGAGGATAACGAACTCGCCCGCCAGCGCGCCGAGGTTCTTCTCGTCGAGCGCAGCCTGCAGGCGCTGGCCGTAGGCGCGCTGCTCGGCCAGCGGCACATGCAGCCGCCGGTTGACGTCGCGCGCGAAGCGCTTGCGCATTTCGAGCGCGCCGCGGGTTTCCTCTGCGGCTTCCTCCGGCGTGAGCATCCGGTGAACGGGCAGCACCAGCGCGGGAGGCGCGGAAGCGGCCAACGCGGCCGAGGCCGCGGAAGCCGGCTGTGCCGACGAAGCGGCAGACGCACTCGAAACGCCCGAGGCCGCCGAAACAGGCTCGGGCGTGGAAGCAGCGGAAGCTGCCGACGCCGCTGTGGCAACCGGCCGAGCCGCCGGCGCGCCCGAAGCAGCCGATGCAACGGATGCGCCCGAAGCGGCCGGCTTCGACGCCGATTGCGCCGGCGCGCTGCGCACGGTGCCCGAGGTAACGTGAGCGCCGGAAGCCGTCTCGGCATCGGAGGCGTAAGCGGCGCTTGCCGCCCACGAAGCGCAAGACAAGGTGCAGAGTACGGTCGCTATTGCGCGGCGCGCCGGCGCGCCCAACCACCGCGTTCTATGATGGGGAAGTTTCGGGGCGTCGCCCCGGACGCCACCGCGTACGCGAGCGCCCATGCGCCGCGAAAAATTGTCGTTCATCGTGAGTCCGGCCGATTGTGCGTCTTGTCTGAAGTCGGATACGTCGGGCGCCGTGCCATGCGGCGTCGCTGACAGCGCCACGACCACCCGACATTAGACCAGACAACGCAGACTGCGCGCGTATGTCGCGTGCGCAGCCAATTGAGGAACCGCTCATGCTCCCCCAATCGGACGCCAACCCGGAAGCCGATCGCCTCGCCCGCCAGCACCGCATCATCGCCGAGCTGAACGTCGCCGCACACTTCGACGCACATGCCGAAATCGAGCAGCGCGTGCGCTTTCTCGGGCAGCGCCTCCTGGCGAGCGGGCTGCACACGCTCGTGCTGGGCATCAGCGGCGGCATCGACTCCGCGACGGCGGGGCGCCTCGCGCAACTGAGCGTGGAAAGGCTGCGCGCGCAGGGCCAGACGTCGGCACGTTTCATCGCGATGCGTCTGCCCTACGGCACCCAGCGCGACGAAGCGGACGCCGCCGCCGCGCTCGCCTTCATCGCGGCGGACGATATTCTGACCGTCGACATGCGCCCCGCCGCCGACGCGATGCTCGCCTCGCTCGCGGCAAGCGGCCTCGCCTTCGCCGACGGAAGCGAGCAGGACAAGCTCCACGGCAACATCAAGGCGCGCGAGCGGATGATCGCGCAGTACGCGGTGGCCGGCGCGCGAGCGGGACTGGTGATCGGCACGGATCACGCGGCGGAATCGCTAATGGGCTTTTTCACGAAGTTCGGCGACGGCGGCGCCGACGTGCTGCCCCTCGCGGGCCTGAACAAGCGCCGCGTGCGCGCGCTCGCGCGGGCGCTGGGCGTCCCGGCCACGCTGGTGGAGAAAACGCCAACTGCAGATCTGGAAACGTTGCGCCCGCTGCATCCTGACGAAGACGCCTACGGGATCGGCTACGACGAGATCGACGACTTTCTGGAAGGTAAGCCGGTGAGCGAACGCACGTACGAGACGATCTTTCGCTTTTACGAGTCGACGCGCCACAAGCGGGCGTTGCCCTATACACCGTACGACCGCGCCGACGACGGCCGCTGAAGCGCGGCGCGAACGGCTCAGTTGCGTTGCGGCGGCTCTTCGTCTTCGAACGGCGGCGCGCTCACCCTCAGCGCAACGCCTGCGAGGCGACGGGACTGAAGCTCGCGCGCCACGGCATCGGCCACGTAGGGCACTTCGGAATCGAGTTCGACGTCCGCGTGCGCGTTGGGCGTGCCCGCGTCATAAACGGTAATGCCCTTGGCGTACTTGCCGAGTTCGCGCTCGAAAAAGCTGCGCACGTCCTGCTCGCTGCAGGTTTCGGGAACATTCCAGACGGTCAGATGCATGACGGCCTACCTCGCGGGATTTTCGGACCCGACGTGCAGCGTTTAGCGGAACCGGCGCGGTTGCGTCGCGCGTACGCGCACGGGCTGCAGGCTCGCACGAGCGCGAGCACGGGTCCACGCCACCTGGCCCAGCACGGCAGCGACGCCAAGCAATAAAAGGCTGGACGTAAGCATTGTTGTGACTCCCTGTTGTTGATGAATGTCAGCATAGTCGCATTTGCTGAGCGGTGCGCTGCGGCATATTGTCTGGCGCCAGATGGCTAACCGTTGCCGCCCGATTGTCTGCTGCCCATGTGTGCTCTGGCCGCAATCAGCGTGCCCGAGGGAGGAAAAGTGCGCGCGAAACTGCGCTTCAGGACCCGTCGTCGCGGCTTGCCGAGGTCGTTTCGTCTGCCGACCCGCCGCACTCCATGCGGGTGAGGCGATCGTACTGGTGCACCCAGTTGCCGGTGATCGCGGCCTGCGCCTGGGCCAGGGTCATGCGCCCCGCGCACACGCAACGCTTCAGGCGCACCGTGAGCAGCGACTTGCGGCGCTCGCCGGCGTGGCCGCCCCATGGGATGAGGTCGAAGTTGGCGGTGGCGTCCGGCGACCCGCCGAGGACGATCGGCACGTGCCGGTCGAGCGCGTAGCCCACACCGTCGTCGGCGTCGATGCCGCGCGCCGCGAGCATGCGATCCTTCAGTGCCATGGTCTCGTCGAACGGCGGCGCCACGGTGTCGGCGTAGCCCGGACGGCAGATCGTGTCCGTCACCGATTCCTGTGTGACGCGCGTATCGAGTAGCCGAGGATCCTGCGCGAATGCGGACTGTGCCGCGCTGCCAGTCGCGAGCGCCAGCAGCGAAACACGCAACACTCGCGCGCGCCAGTGCGACGCGCCAGTGCGACAAACACTGCCTTCTGCCATGCGGCGCGCGATGCGGCGTATTGCTGCCTTTTCTGCGTTCATGGTTGATCGCATCGTGCAGCACGATGCGCAATGGATGGTTGGTGCCGGGCTATTAAACCACAATCAAATATTGTCAGGGCAATTGCGCACATCGGCCCGTGGGCATGCTGTTCCGCACATCGCGCGCCAGCCCCCAGCGCCTCGCCGCAAGCGCTCGCAACCTCGAGGTTTGACAAGGAATTTTTGCTCTGTAATCCCAGGTAATCCATGCGCCCGCCCAGATGCCTGGCCGTCGCGCTCATGCTGGCCATTTGGCCGATGGCAGCACGCGACGCGATAGCGCATAATGGGCCGCCCGGTCAGCTCCAAAGCGGAGCGTATCGCGCGCATTCGAAGAAACGAGGAAACCCCATGTCCATTTCCATGTATCAAGCATCGGTGCCCGTGCTCGTGCGCGGCCTCACCAATCTGCAAAACATCATCGGCAAGGCGCAGGCGCACGCGGCGGAAAAGCAGATCGACCCCTCCGTGCTGACGGGCGCGCGGCTCTTCCCCGACATGCTGCCGCTCATGCGTCAGATCCACATCGCCACCGACACCGCAAAGGGCTGCGCGGCGCGCCTCGCCGGTGTGGATGCCCCGAAATTCGAGGACGTCGAGGTCACCTTCGACGAATTGCACGCCCGTATCCAGAAGACCATCGAGTATCTGAACACGTTCAAGCCGGAGCAGATCGACGGCACGGAAGCGCGCAGCATTACGCTCAAGATGCGCAGTGGCCCGATCGAGTTCACGGGCCAGAGCTATCTGCTGGGCTTCGTGCTGCCCAACTTCTTCTTCCATGTCACCACGGCCTACGACATCCTGCGTCACAACGGCGTGGAACTCGGCAAGCTCGACTATCTTGGCGGGCGCTAACGCGCGCCGCGAAACACGAGCAATAAAAAAAGCGTGCGGCGCCTCGCGCGCCGCACGCCTTCTTGCAACCGCCTTTGCCGGCGGCGGCTTCAATCGAGCGAAAGCCGCAGCGCGAAGCCGATCAACGCGGACGAAAACGCCCACTTCTGGACCGTCTGCGCGAGCGGATTGCCGCGCAGCCACACCGCGATGCGCGCGGCGCCCAGCACATAGATCACGTCGAAGAGCGCGCACACGGCAACCAGCAGCACGCCCAGCACCGACACCTGCAGCCAGACCGAGCCCGCCTCCGGTCGGATGAACTGCGGCAGCAGCACCGAGCAGAACAGTAACGCCTTGGGGTTCAGCAGGTTCGTGAGCAGGCCCTTGGCGAAATCGGCGCGGCGCGGCCGCCCCACCGCCCCGCCCTCGTGTTCGGGCATCGCGAACGCCGGCGCGCGGAAGATCTGCACGGCGATCCACGTGAGATACGCTGCCCCCACGTAGCGCACGACTTCATAAAGCCACGGCGCGTTGCGCAGCAAGGCGGCGAGACCACAGGCCGACAGCGTCACGTGGGTCGCGCGCGCGAGCCCCAGGCCGCAGGCCGCCGCGAAGCCGCTGCGCGTGCCGCGGCTCATGCTGGTCTGCATCACGAGCGCCATGTCGGCGCCGGGCAGCGCGCAGACGATAATCAGCGCGACAATGAACATCAACAGCAGGTGGGCGGAAATCATGGTGGGCTCGCGTGAAAGAGGCTCTATCTTGCCGCTACACGCAGAGCGATTTCTGGCGATTTTCATACCACTTTCGCCAGATATTGGTGGAATGCGCTAAGATTTCGGAATCTGCACCAGAATTCCCCAGCCATCATGAGCGACCTCGACAAACTCGACCGGGCGATCCTCGGCGCGCTGCAAACCGATGGGCGCATGCCGAACGCACGCCTCGCCGAAACGGTGGGCCTGAGCGAAACGCCGTGCGCGCGGCGCCTCAAACGCCTCGAGCAGGAGGGCTATATCGAGCGTTACCGGGCCGTGCTGTCGCGCCGCGCGCTCGGCTATGGCGTGGTGGGATTCGTCTCGGTGCGCTTCGCCGTGCACGACCGCGCGCTCGCCGACCGCTTCGAGCGCGAGGTGCTGGCGATCGAACGCATTCTGTCGTGCCACAACGTATCCGGCACGGCGGACTATATTTTGCAGGTGGTGGCCCGCGATCTCGACGACTATGGCACCTTCATGCGCGACCAGCTGCGCAGCTTGCCCGGTGTCACCTCGGTCGAATCGGCGCTGTCGCTGCGCGAAGTGAAGGCCGAGGGCGGACTGCCCCTGCCCTGAACGCACCCAACCCATTCACGCAATAACGGAGCTTTCGATGACCCCAGAACAGGCACGAGCCGAAGAAGCCGCCGCCATGGAGCGCGTCCTGACCGCGACCCAGCGCGTCAAGTCGGCGTTCACCTCGCTGCAATCGCAGTTTCCGCCGGAAGGCGACGGCAAGCCGTCGCAGTTCGCACTGCAGACCTTCGACATGGCGCTCCAGGAACTGGAAGACGCCCAGGCCGCCTTCGACGAGATGCTCAACGATCTTTTCGACGGCGAACGCTGAGCTTGCCCGCGTTTGCTGCGCGCCCGGCGAAAGACCCGCTAGCGCGTCGCGGCTGCGGCACGCTCCCGGACAAACGCCGCGATCCGCTCGCAGGCCTCGACGAGCCTCGCTTCGTCCACGACGAAACCCAGCCGCACATAGCCGTTTGCGGTCTCTCCGAACGCGCTCGCGTCGAGCACGGAAACCTTCTGCGCTTCGAACAGCTGCCAGGTGAACGCGTGCGTGTCGAGGCCTGTGCCGCGGATGTCGATCATCATGAACATGCCCGCTTCCGGCAACAGGCACTCGAGCCCCGGCACGCCCGCCAGCCGCGAGTAGACGATGTCGCGCCGGCGGCGATAGATCTCGCGCATTTCGGCGACGATCTGCGCGCGGTTGTCGAGCGCCGTGATCGCCGCCTCCTGGATGAAACCGGGCAACCCGTAGAGCATGCAGAGCGCGAGCCGCGCCAGATGCGCAATCATCGTTTCCGGCGCGATCACCCAGCCGAGGCGCCAGCCCGGCATGGCATGCGACTTCGAGAGACTGCCGAGCGTGACCGTGCGCTCCGCCATGCCGTCGAGCGCGGCGATGCTGACGTGCTCGCGCTCGAACGTGAGGTCGGCGTAGACCTCGTCGGAGAGCACCCACAGGTCGTGCCGCTTCGCCAGTTGCGCGACGCGTTCGAGGTGCGCGCGCGGCATCACCGCGCCGGTGGGGTTGCACGGCGTCGCGAAGAAGATCGCGCGCGTGCGCGGCGTGACCGCTGCATCGAGCGCGTCACAGTCGAGATGAAAACCGTTTCCGGGATCGACGGGCACCGGCACGAGCGTTGCGCCCGAGGCGCGGATCGCGGCCTCGTAGGTCAGGTACATCGGCTCGGGCACGAGCACTTCGTCGCCGACCTCCAGCAAACAGAGCGACGATGCGAACAAGCCGTTCTGCGCGCCCGCGCAGAGAATCACGTTGTGCGCCCCGACCACGCGCCCGCTTTGCTGCGTATGCTCGCGAGCAATTGCTTCGCGCAGCGGCTCGCGGCCCATGATGGCCGAGTAGTGCGTATCGCCTTCGCGCAGCGCGGCCACGGCGCGCTCGACGATGGGCGCGGGCGTGCCGAAGTCCGGGTCGCCCACGCTCAGCACGATCACGTCCTCGCCACGCGCAGCGGCCTGCACCGCTGCGTGATGGATCTCCCACGCTGTCGTGCGACGGCCCTGCAACCGCTCGACCAGATTCGAATACTTCATCTTTCGCAACTCTCCCGAACATGCGGCGCGCCTCGCGCGCCATGGCGTTCAAACCGTTCCCGTTGATGCGTGTGTGCAACGATACCAAGGAACGATGCCGCTGAGAAATGTCGATGCGCTCGTGCGCGCATCCAACGTGGTGTTAGTATTTCCAGCCTGTTGGATGATCTTTTGCCGGCAAACCCGGCACGCAGCTCCATGTCCTCACCCTACGAAGTCCCGGCGCTCCGGCGCATACACGATATTCTCGACGTGCTGGCGCACGCTCAAGGCCCGATGCGCGCGGCGGCAATCGCGCAGGCCACCGGCCTCTCGCGCAGCACGCTCTACCTGATGCTCGACTCGCTCGAGCGCCGCCGCTGGATCGAAAAGCGCGCCGACGGCTATATCGTCGGTCTCACGTTGTTCGAGCTAGGCAGCGCTTACGTGCGGCACGATCGGCTCCAGGAAGTATTCCGCCAGGAAGCGACCGTTTTCGTCGCGACGCATAACGAAGTGGTTCAGCTTGCGGTGCTGGACGGCGCGGAGGTCGTGTATCTCGCGCGCGAGGACCCCGCGCGACCCGTGCGCCTCGTCTCCGATCTCGGCTCGCGGCTGCCCGCGCACTGCAGCGCGCTGGGCAAGGCGCTGCTCGCCAGTCTTTCCGATGATGAGGTCAACGCCATCCTGCCGCGCCAGCTGCCCGCTGTAACGGCCAACACCATCACGCGCAAACAGGACCTCATTGCGGCGCTCGCGGCGATACGGCGCTCGGGCCTCGCGCACGAGCGGGAAGAAGTGACGGCGGGCATCGCGTGCTTCGCGGCGTTCGTCGGCGTGACGGCGCTCGGCAAGCGTGTGGCGGTCAGCGCGAGCCTGCCGCTGGAGCGGCTGGACGCGCGGCGCGAAAAACGGCTCGCCATCGCGGTGGTCGAGATGGCGCAGCGCATCGCCAAGGGACTTTAACGACGCGAGCGCTTGAGCACGCTCGCGTCGCGTGCTCAAGCGCTCTCGCGCGGCATGACGGCGTACTGGATGCGTGTCTTCAAGGGATGCGACGCACTCGAGCCGTCCGCTGCCGCGAGGGCCGCGACGATCGCCTCGCCGGTGCGCTGACCAATGCCGTAGGCATCGACCGAGATCGTGGTGATCGCCGGATGGCAGCACGCCGCGATCTCGAAGTTACCGAAGCCGGCAACCGCCATATCGCGGGGCACGCTGAGGCCGCGCCGCTGGCACTCCATGATCGCGCCGAACGCCGACATGTCGCTCACGCACATCACGGCCTGGGTGTCGGGCCAGCGCTCGAGCAGTTCCGCCATGGCGGGTGCGCCGTGGCTCATCGTGACCGGCGAGTCGCCGAGTTGCACGACGCGGTGCCTTTCGAACCCGAGCGCCTTCATCTCCATCTGAAAGCCCTTGAGGCGGTCGAGGCCGCGCCGGTCCAGGTCGCCCGCGCCGCCAAGAAAGCCGATGCGGCGATGACCTTTGTCCGCGAGATAGCGCACCATCTCGCGCGCGGCGCTCACGTTGGAAAAGCCCACGGCCATGTCGATCGGCTCCGTCGGCAGGTCCCACATTTCGACGACCGGTACGCCCGAGCGCTGCAGCAGCGTGCGCGTGGCGTCCGTATGCTGCGCGCCCGTGAGCGCGATGCAGCGCGGCTGGTGGCGCAGCATCTGGCGCACGAGACGCTCCTCGCGATCGAGGAAGTAGTCGGTGTCGCCGATCAGCAGTTCGAGCCCTTGCGGTTCGAGCACGGCGGTCAGGCCGCTCACAGTGTCCGAGAAGTTGGAGCTGGAAAGCGACGGCACGAGCACGGCGACGAACGACGAGCGTCCCGAGGAAAGCGCGCCGGCGGCCGCGTCGGCCACGTAGCCCAACTCGTCGATGGCGCGCTGCACGCGCTCGCGGGTCGCCTCCGACGCGCTGCGCCCTGCCATCACGCGGGACACCGTCATCTTCGAAACGCCCGCGAGACGAGCGACATCGGACATGCGGGGCGGCGTGGGTTTCGGAGCGCTGGTTTTGGACATCGCGGCTGGGCGGCAAAATAAAAAGAACGCATATCATAACGGCTGCGCCCTTCTTTTCCTCGTTTCGCCCCTTTGCATGCCATCGCCTTCGTAGGCGTTCATTTAATTCGCCATCCTTATCTTCACCGAAATCGCGGCGCAGGCGAACGCCGTTCGATTCGGGAATCCAGGAATTCGGTCACAATCGGTGACGGGCGCCAGAGAATACGCACGCCTGCGCAGACACCCCGCCGCCCACCCACGAGCCAGGAGGAAACTTGCCATGTCAGGACCCGCCCGCACCATCGCCGAGAAACGCGCCGAGTTTCGTGCGCTGCACGCCGCCGGTTGCTTCGTGCTGCCGAACCCGTGGGACGTGGGCAGCGCGCGTTATCTCCAGAGTCTCGGCTTCAAGGCGCTCGCGACTACAAGTTCCGGGTTCGCCTGGTCGCGCGGCCACGCCGACAACACCTTGCCGCGCGACGCGATCCTCGCGCACCTGCGTGAGATCGTCGCGGCAACCGACCTGCCCGTGAACGCCGACTTCGAAAGCGGCTTTGGCGCCGATCCCGCAGGCGTCGAAGCAAGCGTCGGCCTCGCCGTCGAGACCGGCGTCGCCGGGCTTTCCGTGGAAGATTCAACTGGCGACGACGCAGCGCCGCTGCTGCCGATCGAGATCGCCGTCGAGCGCATGCGGGCGGCGCGGCGCGCCATCGACGCGCGTAGCGGCGACACCGTGCTCGTCGGCCGCGCGGAGAACTTCGTGGCGGGCGTGCCCGATCTCGACGACGCCATCGCTCGCCTGCGGGCGTACGCGCAGGCAGGCGCGGATTGCCTCTATGCGCCCGGCATCCAGACACGCGAGCAGATCGTGGCCGTCGTCACCGCTGTCGCGCCGAAGCCGGTGAACGTGCTGATCGGCGCGAAGTCGGCCTTCACGCTCGACGATCTCGCCGCGCTGGGCGTGCGCCGTGTGAGCGTGGGCGGCGCGCTCGCCCGCACCGCATGGGGCGGCTTCATGCACGCGGCGCAACGGCTCACCGAAGGGCGTTTCGACGGCTTCGAAGGCGCGGCCCCCGGCGCGACGCTCAATGCCGTCTTCCGTAGCGAGAGCTAATCACGCTATGTGCGTTCGGTGCGCGGCTTGCGCGCCGAACGACGAACGAGCGGGGACGCAGGCGCCCGCGCGCCGGCGACGCGGCCCGCTTCGCCAAAGCACGCCAGCGCCCACGCCACGAACGCGCGCTGCTTGGGAGCCTGCGCGCGGCGATCCGCGTAAAGCAGATGCATGGGCCGTACCGGCGCGGCATACGCCTCGAGCAGCGGCACGAGCCGCCCCGCCGCCACCGAAGGCGCGAGGTTCGGCTCGCCCGCCAGCACGATTCCCACTCCCGCCTCCGCCGCCGAGACCAACGCGCGGGTGTCGTTGCTGCGCAGCTGGCCGCGCGGCTCGACTTCGATCTGCGTGTCGCCGTCCTTGAAGATCCACGTTTGGGGCGCCGGAAAGCTGTCGAATGCGTAATCGAGGCACACGTGCTGCGCGAGTTCGCGCGGATGCGCCGGCGTTCCGTGCGCGGCGAGATAGGCCGGCGCGGCACACGGCACGAGCCGATAGGGCGCGAGCGGCCGCGCGACCAGTTGCGAGTCGGGCAGCGCGCCGATACGAAACGCGACATCGAAACCATCTTGCAAGAGGTCGAATTGCCGGTCGCTCAGCACGAGATCGACTTTCACGTCCGGGCAATCCGAGAGAAAAGCCTTGATTTCATGCGCAAGCCGGAAAGCGCCGAACGAGACGGGCGCCGTCACGCGCAGCGTGCCTTGCGGGTGGCCGGTCTGCGCGAGCGCGACGGCCTCCGCGGCGGCCGCCTCTTCGAGCACACGGCGGCAGGCTTCGAAATAGGCGCGGCCGGCCTCTGTGAGCGCGTGCTTGCGCGTCGAGCGCTGCAGCAGCCGCACGCCTAGCGTCTTTTCCAGCGCGTCGACATGCTTGCCCGCCATTTGCGGCGTCATCGCGAGCATGCGTGCCGCCGCCGTGAACGAACCGGATTCGGCGGTCTTCACGAACACGGTCATGCTGGTCAATTTGTCCACGATTGGAAATCTAACGTTTCAAGTGTTTCACCGGGGTGTCCGATTATCGCATGACAGTTTCGGCGCTACGCTGGAGGCTCCATTGCAAACCACGGGGCTTCCCATGAACGAACATCGATTGGCTGTCGGCATTCTCGGCGCGGGCGAGATCGGCTCGACGCTGGGCAAACTGCTCGCGCAGGCGGGGCATGAGGTGATGCTCTCGTCGCGTCATCCCGAGGCGCGCGCGGAAGAGGCGGCGGCGCTCGGCTGCAGGATCGGCACGCTGGAGCAAGCCGCGTCGTTCGGCGAGATCGTGATCGCGGCGCTGCCGCTGGCCGCGCTCGGCGAGATACCGGCCAAAACGCTCGCGGGCAAAGTCGTCATCGACACCATGAACTACTATCCGGCCCGCGACGGTGCCATTGCCGCGTTCGACGAACACCGCGAGGCGACGAGCGAACGCGTTGCGCAGCAGTTGAATGGCGCACGGGTGGTCAAGGCGTTCAGTGCGATTCTTGCGTACGACCTGCCGCGCGAAGAGCGGCCGCCTGTTGAAGGCGGACGGCGCGCGCTACCCGTCGCGGCAGACGACGAAGCGGCGAAGGCGCTCGTGGCCGCGCTGCACACACAGCTCGATTTCGATGTGCTCGACGCAGGTTCGCTTGCCGACAGCTGGCGTTTCGAGCGCGCGAAACCGGCCTATTGCATTCCGCTTAACCAGACGCAACTGCGCGCCGCGCTCACCGCGGCCGAGCGAGACAAGGAACTGCCACATGGCTCGTGGCGCCGCAAACCGCGACAGGATTGACGTTCACCGATACCGGGGAAATCGCCTGGCATACCGAATCAAACAGCACGAAGCCAACGCGGCCAGGCACCCGGATGCGGTCTAGCATAAGCAGGGAGGGAGTTGCGCGCGGGCCAGAACGGCCCGGCGAGCGCCGCGGGATACAGCGGCGCGAAATGACGAGGCGCAGCGGCGCTTAGCCGTTGCGCCCGGCAAGCTGTGCTTAGTCGTAGTGACGGTGCTTGTGGTGCTTGCCGTGATAGCCGCGCGAATAGTCGTCGGCGTACGAGTTCGATCGCGAGACATTGCCGCCGAGCGCCGAACCCGCGCCGCCGCCCACGGCCGCGCCGATCAGGCCGCCGGTGCGGCCGCCCATGGCATTGCCCGCGGCAGTGCCAGCGCCGCCGCCGAGCGCGCCGCCGATGATGGCGCCCGTGCGTTCGCGACGATTCGAGGTGACTGCGCCACCCGCGCCGCCGCCCACCGCGCCGCCGATCACCGCGCCGGTGCTGCCGCCCACGGCGCCGCCCAGAGCCGCGCCGGCGACGCCGCCCAGCGCGCCACCCAGTGCGTTGTTCATATCGCCGGCGAGCGCCGGCAGCGAGGCTGCAGCAGTCAGCGCAGCAACGGCAACCATCTGGATGATTTTCTTCGACATAGTTGTTCTCTTACGTTTTTGAGACGGAACCGAGTATAGCGGCCAACGTGAAAGGGCTTTGTAACGCCGGAGGCCAAGCGCCGTAAGAGGTGTAACAAAATGGTCTTCTTCGGGTCGCGCCCCGAAAACGCGTCGCGACGCCGCTCAATCCAGTCTGAACACCTTGACCGCGCTGGCGAGCAAGGCCGTCTGGCGATGCTGCTGCTCGACCTGCTCCACCGTGTCGGCGACATGCGCCGCGTTTTCTCGTATCGCCGCGTCGATGTGGGCGATGTTCTCGCCCAGCTGGTCGATGCCCGCGCGCTGCGCGCCGGTGGCCGTCGCCATTTCGTGAACGATGGCCGACAGACGCGTGACGCTTTCGAGCACCTCGCCCACCGTATTGCCCGCGCTTTCGACGAGACCGTTGCCCGTGCGTGCGCGCTCGACCGACTCCCCGATCAGCGCCCGGATCTCCTTCGCAGCCGAGGCGCTGCGCTGGGCCAGCGTGCGGACCTCCTCCGCCACCACGCCGAATCCCCGCCCCTGATCGCCCGCGCGCGCGGCCTCGACCGACGCGTTGAGCGCTAGAATGTTGGTCTGGAACGCGATGCCGTCGATCACGCCGATGATGTCGGTAATGCGTTCGCACGAACGATAAATGTCGCCCATCGTATCGATCACCGCCTTGATCGCCCCGCGCCCCTGGGTCGCGACTTCGCTCGCGGAGCCCGCCAGCTCGCTCGCCGCCATTGCGTGATCGACGCTCTCATGCACGCTTTGCTTGAGCTGCTCCATCGCCGCGACCATGCCTTCCAGAGAATGGCGCTGTTGCTCGGTCCGCTCGGAAAGGACGGCGTTACGCGCGCTGGTTCCTGCTACGGACTCCGAAACTTCACTCACGCTGTCGCGCACCTGCAGCAGCGTTTTACGCACGGCAGCGAGCGTGGCGTGGAATGCCCCGGCCACATCGCTCGCGGGCCGGCTCGTTTGCTCGCCCAGCGTGATGTAACCCGAGGCCTGGCCGATCCCCTCCGACATGGCCGCGAGTTCGCCCGCGATGTTTGCGTCGCGCTCCTGGCGCGCCGAAATCGCCGCGATGAACAAGGTTTGCAGCCAGAGAAACGCCCAGTGCTGCGCCACGACGTCGAAGCCCGTCTGCGAATAGACCCTGACCGGCCAGCCCCAAGCCTGAAAATAGTTGAACGCGAGTTGCTGGATGGAGATGAAGCCGGTAGCGAGCAGCACCACCTGCACGTCGCGATAGGCGAGCAGCAGCGAGAGCAGGATGAACACGACGAAGTGAAACTCGTCCTGCCCGCCTCCCACGTCGATCAGTAGGGCCGCGCCGCCCATGAAGGTGAGCGCGGAACCCATTCTGGTGATCTTGAGCCCCGGCAACGCAAGCGCGAGCGCCGTGGAAACGAGCGCTAGCGGCAACCCGACGACGAGCACGGGCGTGAGCGCGTCGAAGTGCAAGCCGATCCCCAAGGCGCCCGCCAGAAGAATCCAGTTGACCAGCGCGCAAGCCCTGTCGGCTCGTTTGCGCGCGTTCATGAGCGGGCTTTCGACGGCCGCTACCCGTCGAGCGGCATTGGCTGGGGCGTAGGCCTCGCCAAACGGGGCTTCTGCGAAATTGCTGGGCATGGAATTCTCGACTCCTGATTGACAATGCAACTTATGGCCAGAGTGAGGCAGACAGGCCGAATCACATTACGCAGTTATCGGCAGGCGTACCGGCAGCTAGATAAGGGAAATCCATTGAGGAATTATGGTTGACTTATCATCCAATGTCATTTTGACGCCAGCCGTTGTAACGGGACCTAACAAAACTGCATCGCCCGGGGATGTTCCGCAGTGCTGTTTTTGTGGCAGGCTAGGTCAATTCGATCGCGAAAAGGCCCTCTACCATGTCCCGAAGCCCGCAATCCGTTTCTGCGTTGTCGTTCGCACGTCCCACCTATGGCTTGACGCTGCGCGTGCTGCACTGGCTGAGCGCGCTATGCATGTTCGTAGTGATCCCGGTGGCGTGGTACATGACGACGATGGACCGTCATGACCCGTCGCACGGCAGCTGGGTGAATTTCCACAAATCGATTGGCCTGACCGTCCTGCTGCTCACGCTGATCCGCGTGGTGACGCGGCTTGCGGGCAATGCGCCGCCGCTGCCGCAACGCATTCCGGCGTTCGAGCAGAAGCTCGCGCATATCGGCCATGGCCTGCTGTATCTGATTCTCTTTGCCATGCCGATCAGTGGATATATCAACTCGTATGGCGGCGGCCATCCGGTGAACTGGTTCTGGCTGTATCAGGTCCCCGCCGTCGTGCCGGCAGACAAGGCGCTCGGCCATCTCGGCTCGAAGATCCACTATTGGCTGGCGTACCTGACGTACGTACTGATCGCCGGGCACGTGCTCGCGGTGATCTACCATCAACTGGTGCAGCGCGTGGACATCCTGGGACGCATGACGGGGCGCGCGGGCAAGCGCTGAGGCGCCGGTCCTTCACAACGCCCGTTCGATCGCACCGATCAGCGCCCTCAGCACCCCTTCGATGGGGCGTGAAAGCCGCCGGTCGCGCATCGTCATCACACACAGGTTGCGCTGGTTGAGCGTCGGTTCGTCGAAGCGCTTCGCCACCAGCGAAAGATCGTCCGCGAGTCCCGACAGCGAGAGCCGGCTGCCGAGCGTGATCGCGCCCGCCAGCGCAGCGAACGCGTGCAGCGCGCTCGAATTGTTGCTCGTGAGAATGGGTTCGAGCTTGATGCCGTGCCGCGCGCAGCATTCGTCGAATAGCTGGCGCGCCGTGTTGCCGCGTTCGAGCAGCGCGACGGGATAATCGCGCAGGTCCGCGAGCGTGAGCGAGCGGCGCTGCGCCAGCGGATGCCCCGGATCGAGCAGTGCGCAGACCGGCGCCTGTGCGCTGTACTGCACGTAGACCTTCGCGGGGTCTCCGCTCGAAAACGCCAGCCCCAGGTCCGCCTCGCCCGTGGCCACCCACTGCTCGACCTGCGAAGGCGTACCCGAGCGCAGATTGAAATGCACGTGCGGCGCGGCGGCGTGATGCTGCGCGAGCACGTGGGGCAGAAACGAGCGCGTAAAGCCCTCCGTGCAGCCGATTCGGACGATGCCGTGCCCGAGCGCCTTGGCCGTGGCGATTTCGGCGAGCACCGCGTCACCCTCCAGCAGCGCACGCCGCGCGTGCTCGGCCAGCCGCTCGCCCGATTCGGTCAGCACCATCCCACGCGGCATGCGCTCGAAGAGCGCCGTCCCCACGTCCTCCTCCAGCTTGCTGATCTGCCGGCTGATCGCCGAGACGGCGACGTGCAGGTTCTCCGAGGCCGCGGCTAGCGACCCGGTGCGCGCGACCTCGACGAAGTAGCGCAAGGCGATTCCATGAAGCATCGGCTTATCCGTTCAGTGGGCGCTCAGTGGGCGTTGTTTGTGTTGCCGTTTCGGCAATGCTATCCGCAAATTTTGAAATTGTTGCGAATTTTTGGCATTCCTAGACTGCTTTCATTCCCTGCACCCAGGCATGAGAGGAGCCCTTTTGAACGAGACCCGACAAACCGCCATCGACCGCGCCGTGCGCGTCTATGATTCCGGCGCTTTCTTCGCCGACCTCCAGCGCCGCGTGGGCTTTCGCACTGAAAGCCAGAATCCCGAGCAGGCCCGCGCGCTCGTCGCCTATCTCGCCGACGAGGTGATGCCCTCCCTCTCGTCGCTCGGCTTCACGTGCCGCGTGGTCGAGAATCCCGCAGGCGCGCGCGCGCCGTTTCTGATCGCCGAGCGCATCGAAGACCCCGCGCTTCCGAGTGTGCTGACCTACGGCCACGGCGACGTCGTGCGCGGCTACGACGAGCAGTGGCGCGAGGGTCTCGCGCCCTGGACCGTCACCGTGGAAGGCGACCGCTGGTATGGCCGCGGCACCGCCGACAACAAGGGCCAGCACTCCGTGAACTTCGCCGCGCTCGCCGCGGTGATGGACGCGCGCGGCGGCAAGCTCGGCTACAACATGAAGGTGATCTTCGAAACCGGCGAGGAAATCGGCTCGCCGGGCCTCGACGCCGTGTGCGCCGCCCATCGCGACACACTTGCGGCGGACGTGTTCATCGCCTCCGACGGCCCCCGCGTGCTGGCCGAACGCCCCACGTTGTTCCTCGGCTCGCGCGGCGGCGTGACGTTCGAACTGCTCGTCGATCTGCGCCGCGGTGCGCATCACTCGGGCAACTGGGGCGGCGCGCTGCGCAATCCAGCCATCGTGCTGTCGCACGCGATCGCGAGCCTCGTCGACCGGCGCGGCGCCATCGCCGTGGACGGGCTGCGTCCGCCGCCCGTGTCCGCAAGCGTGCGCGAGGCGCTTGGCGACATCGTGCTCGGCGGCGACGACGACGCCCCCGCGATCGATCCCGACTGGGGCGAGCCCGGCCTCACGCCCACCGAGCGCGTGATCGCCTGGAACACACTCGAAGTGCTCGCGTTCAAGACCGGCAACCCCGACGCGCCCGTCAACGCGATCCCGCCCACGGCCAAGGCCACTTGCCAGTTGCGCTTCGTGGTGGGCACGGACGCCGCGCGCGTGGGCGAGCATCTCGAAGCGCACTTCGCGCGGCTCGGCTTTGACGACGTGCAGGTGCGCGTCACGCAGACGTCCGCCGCGACGCGGCTCGACCCCGACGACGCCTGGGTGCACTGGGCGCTCGATTCGCTGCGCGCGTCGACCGGAAAGAAGCCGGCGCTGTTGCCGAACCTCGGCGGCACGGTGCCGAACGACGTATTCGCGTACACGCTCGGCCTGCCGACGCTCTGGGTTCCGCACTCGTATCCGGCCTGCGCGCAGCACGCGCCGAACGAACACCTGCTCGGCTCCGTCGCACGCGAGGCGCTCGCCGTGATGGCCGGACTCTGGTGGGACCTCGGCGACGACGCCGCGCGTCTCGCCGCAAGCCGCGCATCGGCGCAAGCGCAAGCACGCGCGACGCAACCCGCCGACGCCTTCGCCTGACGACCCAATAAGGTGCATGCCGCCATGTCCGCAAAACAACCCGTGAGCCTTGCGAGGCTCGTCATCGCCACCTCCGCCGGCAACGCGCTCGAATGGTTCGACATCGCCATTTACGGGTTCTTCGCGGTGTACATCGGCAAGCACTTCTTTCCGGCGGTCAACGAGACCGTTTCGATGCTGCTCACGTTCGGCACCTTCGGCGCATCGTATCTCGTGCGGCCGCTCGGCGGCGCGGTACTGGGCGCCTATGCCGACCGTAGCGGACGCAAGGCCGCGCTGATGCTCTCGGTCAGCCTCATGATGGTCGGCACAGCGATCATCGCGCTGATTCCCGACTACGCGACGATAGGCCTTGCCGCGCCGCTCGCGGTGTTCGCCGCGCGGCTCATCCAGGGCTTTTCGGCGGGCGGCGAGTTCGGTGCGTCCACGGCCATGCTGATCGAGCATGCGCCGCACCGTCGCGGTTTTCTCGCGAGCTGGCAGTTCGCGACGCAAGGCCTCGCCACGCTGCTCGCGGCCTCGTTCGGCTATGGACTCGCCCGCCTCATGGCGCCCGCCGATCTCGCCGCCTGGGGCTGGCGCCTGCCGTTTTTCTTCGGATTACTGATTGGTCCGGTGGGCCTCTATCTGCGCCGCTTCATTGAAGACGCCGAGGACTTCAAACGCAGCGCGCGTACCGAAACGCCCGTGCGCGAAGTGCTGGGCCAGCAAAAGCGGCTCGTGCTCACGGCGATCGGCCTGATGACTGTCTCGACGGCGGTCAACTATCTGCTGCAATACATTCCCACGTTCGCGATCCGCCAGTTGCATCTGCCTGCGGCAACCGGCTTCGCGGCGACGATGGCGGGCGGCGTGATCCTCACCGTCGTCACGCCGTTCGCGGGGCATCTGTCCGACCGCATCGGGCGGCGCACGCAGATGACTTGTGTCGCGCTGCTCTTCCTCGCGAGCGCGTACCCGGGCTTCGCCTGGGCAACCGGCCATACGAGTGCGGTTGCGCTCTTCGTGCTGATTGCGTGGCTCGCGCTGCTGAAGTCGATCTATTTCGGCGCCCTGCCCGCGCTCATGGCCGAGATCTTCCCGGCCGCGACGCGCGCCACCGGCATGTCGATCGGCTACAACATCGGCGTGACCGTGTTCGGCGGCTTTACCCCAGCCATCGTCACGTGGATGCTGAGCGCCACCGGCGACAAGAGCGCGCCGAGTTACTGGCTGATTGCGACCGCCATGATCAGTTTGTCCGCGCTGGCGTATGTGAGCCGCGTGCGCGTCACGACCAGGGTTGCGCAGCAGGCGACGGCTTGAATCGAATGCGTGCGGGTCGCTGCTAACGCAGCGGTGATCCACGCGATGCAATGGGCTCGGGCCGGCGAATTTACCGACTGCCAGGCGTTGTTTCCCGGTGTTGTGCATCGCGCTAGACCACGCGAAAGCGGGGAGCGAACGCGAGATGTACCGACAACCCTATTGAAATCAGTGCCATCGCCCATATCGTAGAAATCCGATATATGATTCGGACAGTTACGATGCAGCCTCGATGAAGAATTCCCCTTCCACTCCCGCTCTAGACGTCGACGCGATCTGCAAGGCGCTCTCCAATCCGGTGCGCCGCGAGATTCTTGCGTGCCTGCGCGAGCCGCAGGTGCACTTTGGCGACCAGGAGCTGCCGCTCGAAAACGGCGTTTGCGCGGGCAAGATCGACGCGCATTGCGAGCTTTCGCAATCGACGGTGTCCGCGCATCTGGCCGTTTTGCAGAAGGCGGGACTCGTCACGTCCAAACGCGTGGGGCAGTGGGTGTTCTTCAAGCGCAACGAGCCGGTCATCGAGGCGTTTATCGCCCATATGAACGCGCAGTTGTGATGCTTCAGCGACGAAACATCTGCTGAATACGCATCGTCCGTTTCGATTCCTGTATCGCTTTTCAGCCCGCGGGCCGCGCCCGCAGACAAGGTGACCCTACATGGCAACGCTTTTCGACCCCATCCAGATCGGCGACCTCACGCTGCCGAACCGCATCATCATGGCCCCGCTCACGCGTCAACGCGCCGGTGAAGTGCGCGTGCCCAACGAACTCATGGCGAAGTACTACGCCGAACGCGCCACGGCCGGCCTCATCATCAGCGAGGCGACCTCGGTGACGCCGCAAGGCGTCGGCTATGCCGAAACGCCGGGCATCTGGTCGCAGGAGCAAGTGGAAGGCTGGAAGATCGTGACCGATGCGGTGCATGCCGCGGGCGGCCGCATCTTCTTGCAACTGTGGCACGTCGGTCGCGTGTCCGACCCTGTGTTCCTGAACGGCGAACTGCCGGTGGCGCCCAGCGCCATTGCGCCGCAAGGCAACGTGAGCCTCGTGCGTCCGCAACGCGGCTTCGTCACGCCGCGCGCGCTCGCAACCGAAGAGATCGCCGGCGTGATCGCCGCGTTCCGCCAGGGCGCGATCAACGCGAAAGCGGCCGGTTTCGACGGCGTGGAAATTCACGGCGCGAACGGCTACCTGCTCGACCAGTTCCTGCAGGACACCACCAACCAGCGCACGGACGCCTATGGCGGCTCGATCGAAAATCGCGCGCGCCTGCTGCTTGAAATCACCGACGCGTGTATCGATGTGTGGGGCGCGGATCGCGTAGGCATGCACATCGCACCGCGCGGCGACGCTCACACGATGGGCGATTCGAATCCGGCGGCGACGTTCGGGTATGTGGCGCGCGAGCTTGGCAAGCGCAAGATCGCGTTCCTGTTCGCGCGCGAATCGCTTGGCGACAACCGTCTCGGGCCGCAGCTGAAGGCCGAATTCGGTGGTCCGTTCATCGCGAACGAAAAGTTCTCGCTCGAATCGGCGCAAGCGGTGCTCGCGGCAGGCGAAGCCGACGCGGTCGCGTGGGGGCAGCTCTTCATCGCCAACCCCGACCTGCCGCGCCGTTTCGAATTGAACGCGCCGCTCAACGCGCCGAATCCGTCGACGTATTACGCGCGCGGCGAAACGGGCTACACGGACTACCCGTCGCTCGAAACCGCGGCGTAAGGTGACATAAGCAGAGCGCGTGCGGCCCATGGCCGCATGCCATCAGGCGGCCACGGCGCAGACATTCTGGCTCGCCGTGGCCGTTTTTGCGCTGGAAGCCCCGAAAATACAGGGCTCGCGCGAGCAAGCGTCAATGCTCAGACAGTTCACGCTTGTGATGCGCGTATGGCGGTTTTGCGCGATAGGTGGATTCAATTGGTATCCCGCGTCCGGATGTCCTTGAATTGAAACCCGCCTGCCAACCCCACCTCGCTGACCGGAGCCAAGTCATGCCGAAGACCGCCGATGCTTCCGAGATCGTCCATACCATCGCCGAAGAAACCAACACGCCGGAGGAAACGGTCGCGCGCATCTACGCCGACACGCTCAATGAATATCGAGCGCAAGCGCGCATCCAGGACTATCTGCCGCTTTTCGCCGCCCGCAAGACGCGTGCGACGCTGCGGCAAAATGGCACGAAACCGCACTAATCGCCGTCTGTCAGCTTGTCTTTGCGCCGGCCACACGCAGGCCGGCCGCTCCGCCCCACAGCATTTTTCTGGCTGGTGCGCGCCCGCATAGGGCTCGCGCCGGCGCCGCCATCGGCCGTGCCGGTCACACTCGGGCTGCCGGCGCCCAAGCCCTCTCTTAAGGTTGGTTTAATTCTTTGCTGCAAACATAGGCTCAACCCCTGTTGAGCCGCCGGAACATCGGCGGCGTTTTTTTGCGCGGCAAGCTTAGGAGGAGCGAGGTCATGGTTGAAGACGATGTACTAGTGCACCTGCAGTCCCTGCTGCGCGACGGCGCCGCTTCGACGGTCGCGTCGTGCCGGGTGTCCACGCCGCTCCAGCATCCGTGGGGCCGCGCTTACCGGCTCGTCGAATGGACGACGCCGCTCGATGACAGCGCCCGCCGTCAGGTCGTGCCCGCCGAGAGCACGGCGCTCGATATCGCCCGCCTCGTTGCGCAGCACGTGCCCGGCCGCCGCATTCTGCTGAACGGCGAACCCGCTGCAGTCGAACGCCCTCGCTCGCGCCGCCGCCGCGCGTCCGGCGCCGCGAGCGCACGCGCGGCGCGCTAGACGCGCCGCTTCCGGGCGGCGCACAAGAACCGGCGCACGCCGCACCTGCCCCAGCATCTCATCCCACCACGCACCCTTCCCGCACGGGCAGCGTCAAACCACGAGGCGCACCAGCGACGCCTCCAGCTCATCGCTCACACGCGTCATCGGCGCGCGCAGTTCATTGCGGATACGCCCGCACGCAGCGAGCCCCGCCTTCACCGGGCCCGGATTCGGCTCCGCGAACGCCGCACGCACGAGCGGCACGAGTGTGTGCCAGATCGCGCGCGCATCGGCGAGACGCCCTTCCTGCAACGCGCGCGCCATCCCCACGAAACGCTCCGGCCGCCAATGCGCCGACGCCGCAATTGCCCCGCTCGCGCCCGCGCACATCGCGCCGAACATGTCGATGTCCTCGCCGCAGAGCACCTGCAAACGGCCGTCGAGAATCAGCGCGAGCGTCTTGTCGAGCGAGCCGCCGCAGTCCTTCACCGCGACGATGCGCTCGTGCGCCGCGAGTTCGAGCAGGCTCGGCAACTCGATGCGCACGCCCGTGCGCGCGGGAATGTCGTAGACGATCAGGGGCTTGCGGCTTGCATCGGCGAGCGCCGCGAAGTGGCCGATCACACCCGCCTGCGATGGGCGGATGTAGTAAGGCGCGGCCGCCAGCACGCCCGCGATGGGCTGCTCGTTGAGCGCCGCGATCCGCTCGCAGACGGCCGCCGTGTGATTGCCGCTCACGCCCGCCACGACTGGCAGGCCGCCCGCCGACGCCAGCACGGTGGCGAGCACGTCGTCCGCTTCCGCGTCGCTCAGCGCGGCGGGCTCGCCGGTCGTGCCGAGCGCGACGAAGCCGGCCACCCCGGCCTCGACGTAGTGGCGCACGAGCGCGTCGAGCGCAACGTGATCGACTGCACCGGCGTTGAACGGCGTGATGAGCGGAATCCAGATACCCGAAAACTCAGACATGACTTTCCCTTGAACTCGACCGTATGGAAGGTCCGTTCAGCGGTGCGCAGGAGGGAAGCAAGCCGTGAGTGAGGCGGAAGGCAGGGCGCCTTCGACTGGCTATTCCGTCGCACATCTGACGGAACAGCAGACTCCGGTCAGATGAGCGGCTGTTTTTTGGCTTTGGCTTTCACCCACACCGAAGTGGCCTGCGCGAGCGACGACACCGCGCGCGTGGCGGCGGTGAGATTCGGCAGGTCGTGGCGGAGCGGGTTACGTAGCATGTCGCGCAGTTTAACCCGAGATCGCGCAGTTGCGGGCGGGTGCCAGCAAGCGGCGGGCTGCGCGAGCGGCACGGTCTCACGCGCGCAGAACGGTTTCTCGAGCGCTCCTCCGACAAAAGAACTTGACTTCTCACACCGCCGAACTAATATACGCACCGCGTACATTAACCAGAAATCACGGGTGCCAGCATGAGCGTTCCGCAACAAGCCTTCCTCCGTGACGCCATGCGGCGTCTGAACATGACCCGCGACGCATTTGCGAGCCGCATCGGCGTGTCGCGTCGCGCGCTCGACACGTGGCTGCTGCCCGAGGAGTCGCAGGAATCGCGCGCCATGCCGGAGATCGTCGAGCGCTTCGTTTCGGAAATCGTCGGCAACGGCGAGCCGCGCGAAGACTATACGCAAAGCGTAGACTCGGCGCGTTCGCTCGCCAGCCAAATGCAGTTCGAGGGCAAGCCGCAACTGCTTTCCGTGGACCAGTTCTCGCGCGACTCCGTCGAGGCCCTGTTCCGCGTGGCCGACATCATGCAGCCCATCGCGCGCCGCCGGAAAATCTCGCGCGTGCTCGAAGGCGCGGTGCTCGGCAACCTGTTCTTCGAAGCCAGCACGCGTACACGCGTGAGCTTTGGCGCAGCGTTCTGCCGTCTGGGCGGTTCGGTGTGCGACACGACCGGCTTCACGTTCTCCTCGATGGCCAAGGGCGAATCGATCTACGACACGAGCCGCGTGATGGCCGGCTACGTGGATGCGATGGTGATTCGGCATCCTGATCAAGGCTCGGTAGCCGAATTCGCGCGCGCCGTGAACATCCCCGTGATCAATGGCGGCGACGGTCCCGGCGAGCACCCGAGCCAGGCGCTGCTCGATCTCTACACGATCCAGCGCGAGTTCTCGCGTCTGGGCAAGATCGTCGACGGCGCGCATATCGCGCTCGTGGGCGACCTCAAGTACGGCCGCACGGTGCACTCGCTCGTGAAGCTGCTCGCGCTGTATCGCGGCATCAAGTTCACGCTCATTTCGCCGCCGCAGCTCGAAATGCCGGCGTACATCGTCGACAAGATCTCGACCAACGGCCATGTGGTCGAGCAGACGCACGACCTGCGCGCGGGTCTGCGCGGTGCGGATGTGGTGTACGCCACCCGCATCCAGAAGGAGCGCTTCGCCGACGAGTCGTTCGAAGGCTACACGCCCGAATTCCAGATCAACCAGGCAACGATGGACGAGTGCTGCAGCGCTGAAACGCTCGTGATGCACCCGCTGCCGCGCGATAGCCGCCCGGGCGCCAACGATCTCTCGACCGATCTGAACCACGATCCGCGCCTCGCGATCTTCCGCCAGACCGACAACGGCATTCCGGTGCGCATGGCGATCTTCGCGGTGCTGCTGGGCGTGGAAAATCTCGTGCAGCACTCGATGCGCGACGCTGTCTGGCGTCCGCCTGCCTACCTCGGCCCGGACGACGCCGTGTTCCACGGCATCGACTGAACCTCGCTGCACTCGCAACGTCATCGGCCCGCAAGCGTCAATCGCGCTTGCGGGCCGATTTGTTTATGGCGCGCTCAAGCGCCTTGCGAGGTGCAGACCGTCACGCAGGTCAGCCCTTCCGCCTTTTCCGCCGCGTCGATCGCGGTCTCCAGCGCATCGAACGGGTGACGTTGGACTTCGATCGCATCGAGCGGCAGTTGCCCGGACTGCACGAGCGCGATCAGCGCACGGTAGTCCGCACCGCTGTACATGAAGTGGCCCATCAACTCCCAGTTGTTGATGAGCATCTCGCCATACTTGATCGGCAGATCCACCTCCATGCTGCCCATCAGCACCATGCGGCCGTTGCGGCGCAGGCTGCGCAGCGCAGCGAGCGTAGCGCCCGGGTCGGTGGCGTGGCCCACCATGTCGAAGGCGAGATCGGCGCCGCCGTTCGCGGCCGCACGGATGGCCTCCACGTCGCGCGCCATCTCACCGCTGAGCGCGACGGTGACCACACGCCCGCCGCCGAGCTTCGCGAGCGGCGCCAGCGCCGCCGCGCGCCGTCCGAGCGCCACCACACGGCCTGCGCCGAGTGCGAGCGCATCGAGCACGGCCGCCGAGCCGAACGCGCCGGCCGCGCCGTTCACCACCACAGTTTCGCCTGCCGCGAGCCGGCCGCGCCGCAGGCCGCCGAACGGCACCACGAGCTTGCCGAGCGCCGCGAGCTGCGCCGAAGGAACATGTTCGAGGCCATCGAGCGGAAATACCGTCGAGGCCGGAAACTCGACCGCCTCGCGCAGCGTGCCGTGCGGATAATCGCCGAGCATCGGCCCGCTGTCCGGGCTGATCGCCGTGAGCCCGAGCAGCGCCTGGGCGGGCTCGCGCAGCGCTTCGTCGGCGATCCAGTAGGGGCTCAGCGCGACGCGCTGGCCGACGCGATAGCCGTACACGCCTTCACCGACCGCTAGCACCCGACCGATGCCGTTGGTCCCCGGCGAAAACGGCCCCTGCGGGTAGCCGTAGGGCAGCTTGCCCTGCACGTACTGGCGCGTATAGCTCAGGAGCGGCACGGCCTCCACGCGCACCAGCAGCGCGCCGCGGCGCGGTTCGGGTTGCGGCACGTCGCGCAGTGCGAGCGGTTGACCGGGTTGATCGAGCATCCAGGCTTTCATGGCTTCTCCTAGTGGAAAGGTGTTCATCTGACGGATTGAACTCTAGGCGAGCGAGACGTATTCTTGAAATCAATTGCCGACATTCCACCCATCACCGTGATTGATCTCTCCGGTATCGACCTCAACCTGCTCGTGTCACTCGACGCCCTGCTCGCCGAGTTGAACGTGACGCACGCCGCCGCGCGCTTGAATCTCACGCAGCCGGCTGTTTCGGCGCAGCTTGCCCGGCTGCGCCAACTCTTCGACGATCCGCTGCTCCTTCCCGCCGCCAATGGCCGCGGCATGACCCCCACGGCGCGCGCGCTCGAACTGATGGAGCCGCTGCATGCGGCGCTCAAGACGCTCGAAACGGTGGTGCGCCGCGAGAGCGCCTTCGATCCGTTCACGGGTACACGGCGCTTCGTGGTCGCCGCGAGCGACCAGTGCGTGGCCGTGCTCGGCCTGCCGCTGATGATCGCGTGGCCGCGTCTGGCTGGGCCCGGCCTGCAGTTGGCGTTCATCGCGATTGAATCCGGCTCGCTCGCCGAGCGCTTCGAGCGCGGCGAAATCGATTTGCTGCTCGGCTCCGCGCAACAGGTGCCGCCAACACTCAAGGCCAGAAAGCTCTACGACGAACACTTCGTCGTGGCGCAGCGCAAAGGGCACCCGCGCGGCGCAGCCCCGTTCGACCTGGACAGCTATTGCGCGCTCGAGCACGTGCTCGTTTCGACCAGCGGCGCGAGCTTCTTCGGCTTCATGGACGAACATCTCGAAGCGCTCGGCCGACGCCGCCGCGTGGCGCACTCAGTACAGCACTTCACGCTCGTGCCCGAGGTGCTCACTCGCACAGACTATGTGGCAACGCTGCCTTATCGGCTCGCCGCACGCTACCAGGACCGCGTGGATCTGTTCGAGCTGCCGTTCGAGGCACGCGGCTTTTCGATGCATGCGGCATGGCACCCACGCAATCACGCCGATCCGGCGCTCGTGTGGCTGCGCGAGGCCGTGGCTGCGCTGAGCACCGCCGGCATGGTTAGCGATCCTCTCGATTGACTCGTGCGCAATTCCTCAGTCGATCGATAAGGCGAATGTCTGCAAGCGCACCGCCGCTGCGGTCTACGGCGTGTCGGAAGGACTCCGTACCATTGTGGTCGAGCGTGAAGCACCAGATAGCCAGGCCGACACCTCAACTTTCAGGAAGACCGCGCATAGCGTAGGCGTTGCGCGGAACGACTCGTCGCGCAATCATCTTTCAATACCCTTTTCCCGCCTGCGGCATTGCATTTCTGTCCATGGCGCCAGCTTCGCGCCGGAATGGCGCCAGCCATGCGACAGCGTTGCGCCATCAAGCAATATGCAGCGAAAAATTCACACGTAAGCGCTTTACTTTCGTGTTCGAGAAGTGCACTTTGCAGTTCTGCAGTGCCCGGCCGAGCCACCGCGGCATCGGAATTGCTTCACGAAAGAGGCGCGCCGCTGCGCGACGAAGCCCCCGCGCGGCCAGCGCTTGAAGTCCCGGTTTATGTACTGTCTTCATCCTGGAGTCCGCAGATCGCCATGTCCAACGAACGTCCCCTCGATGCGCCGTGCGATTGCGACGACGCCTCCCAAGTTTCCCCCTCCCGCGCGCCCGCCGACGTCACCCGCCGCCGCTTCCTGCAATCGGCGGCTGCCGCTGCCGCGTTGAGCGCGACGCCTCATCTGCATGCCCAGAATGCACCGCCGGCCAGCGCCCCAACCGAAGCGCCGCCGCCCGCGCCCGCGCAACCGGTCAGGCTCGACATCAACGGCCGCGCCTACACGCTGCATATCGAACCGCGCGTCACGCTGCTCGATGCGCTGCGCGACTACGCGGGACTCACCGGCACGAAGAAGGGCTGCGATCGCGGCCAGTGCGGCGCTTGCACGGTGCTCGTCGAAGGACGGCGCATCAACAGTTGCCTCACGCTCGCGGTAATGCACGAAGGCCAGCGCATCACCACGGTCGAAGGGCTCGCGGGCGTGGCCACGCTCAGTCCCGTGCAGCGTGCGTTTATCGAGCACGACGCCTTCCAGTGCGGCTTCTGTACGCCAGGCCAATTGTGTTCGGCCACGGCATGCCTGAGCGAATTCGCGGCAGGCGCAGCGAGCGCCGCTACGCCCGACGTGCGCACGCGCCCCGCCCAACTGAGCGATGCCGAAATACGCGAGCGCATGAGCGGCAACATCTGCCGCTGCGGCGCCTATGTCAACATCGTGGCCGCCGTGCGCGACGCGCACACGGCCGGCGCCTGAGCACGGAGGCACACAAATGGATGCCATCTCGTACCAGCGCGCCGCCGATGTGAACGGCGCGATTGCCGCCGCGCAGCGTCCCGGTGCGGCGTTCATCGGCGGCGGCACGAATCTGCTCGATCTCATGAAAGGCGGCATCGCGCATCCGGTGACGCTCATCGATATCACGCGCATCGAGGCGCTCGATCAAGTTCAAACGCTGCCCAACGGCGGCCTGCGCATCGGCGCGCTCGTGAGCAACAGCGACGCGGCCAATCACACGCTCGTGCGCACGCGTTACCCGCTGCTCTCGCAGGCGCTGCTCGCCGGCGCGTCGCCGCAGCTGCGCAACATGGCCACCGTGGGCGGCAATCTCATGCAACGCACACGCTGCCCGTACTTTTACGACACCGCGTTCACCCAATGCAACAAGCGTGCGCCCGGCAGCGGCTGTGCAGCGATTGAGGGCTTTAACCGCATGCATGCGATCCTCGGCGCAAGCGCACAATGCGTGGCCGTCAATCCGTCCGATATGAGCGTTGCGCTCGCGGCGCTCGACGCCACCGTGCAAGTGAGCGGAACGAGCGGCGCACGCACCATCCCGTTTGCCTCGTTTCATCGCCTGCCCGGCGACAGGCCCGATCTCGACACGACACTTCAATCAGGTGAACTGATTACCTCGGTCGACCTGCCGCCGCCGTTGTTCAGCGAGCACGCGCACTACCTCAAGATCCGCGACCGCGCGAGCTACGCGTTCGCGCTCGTTTCGGTCGCGAGCGCGCTGCAACTCGACGGCCACCGCATCCGAGCGGCGTGCATCGCGCTGGGCGGCGTGGCGCATCGGCCCTGGCGCGCGAGCGTGGCGGAACAGCATCTCGCCGGAAAGACGCTCAGCGCGTCGACGCTACGCGAGGCCGCCGCGGCGGAACTCGCGCAGGCGAAGCCGCTGAGCGGCAATGCGTTCAAGGTCGGACTCGCGCAACGCGCGATCATCCGCTCGACGCTGCTCGCCGCCACCGGCACGCAAGGCAACAACACCGGAGATTTCGCATGAGCACGCTGACCGGACAACCGATGGACCGCATCGACGGCATGCTCAAAGTCACGGGCGGCGCCCTCTACGCGAGCGATTTCCCCGAAACGCGGCTCGCCCATGCCGTGCTCGTGACCAGCACGATTGCGAGCGGCACGATCACGTCGATCGACTCGAGCCGCGCGCAGTCCATGCCCGGCGTGCTGCTGATCATGACGTACCAGAGCGCGATGCGGCTGCCCAACGGCGGCCGCTCGCCGCTCAAACCACCAGCGGGACGGCACCTCACGCTGCTACAGGACAACGTCGTGCGCTACAGCAACGAGCCCGTTGCAGTCGTGGTTGCCGACACGCTGGAACACGCCACCGATGCCGCGCGTCACGTCGACATCGCCTACGCGCCGACGCAGGCCACGCTCGACTTCAATCGCGCGAAAGGCGACGCGCACGCGCCGCCCAGCCCAATGGGGCGCCCGGTCGAATCGACGCGCGGCAATGTCGAAGCCGGGTTGCATGAAGGCGCCGTGCGCTTCGATGCCGTCTACACCACGCCCACGCAATTCCATAACCCGATGGAGCCGCACGCGACGATGGCGCACTGGGACGGCCCGGATCTCACGCTCTACGACGCCACCCAGGGCGTGAGCGGCGCGCGGGACGCGGTGGCGGCCGTGTTCGGCATCGCGCCGGACAACGTGCGCGTGATCTCGCCGTTCCTCGGCGGCGGCTTCGGCTGCAAGGGTTCGTCGTGGTCGCACGTGAGCCTGTGCGCAATGGCCGCGAAGCAGACGGGACGCCCCGTGAGGCTCGCGCTCGCGCGGCCGCAGATGTTCGGCCCCGTCGGCTCGCGCCCGCACACGGAGCAGCATCTGTCGCTCGCCGCGCGCCCGGACGGCACGCTCACGGGCCTGCGCCACGACACGCTGGCCCACACATCCACGTTCGAAGACTGGCTCGAGATGTGCGGCCTCGTCACGCGCGTGATGTACGCGGTGCCCAATTGCAGCACGAGCCATCGTGTCGTACCCCTGAATGTCGGCACACCGACCTTCATGCGCGCGCCCGGTGAAACCACCGGCTCGTTCGCGCTCGAGTCGGCCATGGACGAGCTGGCGTGGCAACTGAAAATGGACCCGGTTGCGCTGCGCCTGAAAAACTATGCGGAAAGCGAGCCGCAGGACGGCAAGCCGTGGTCGTCGAAAGCGCTGCGCCAGTGTTACGAGGCGGGCGCGCAACGCTTCAACTGGTCACGGCGCATCGCCACGCCGCGCGCCATGCGCAACGGGAACACGCTCATCGGCCTCGGCATGGCGAGCGCGACCTATCCCGCGAACCGCAGCGAAGCCGCCGCCGTGGCGCGCATCCTGCCCGACGGCAACGCCATAGTCGCGTCGGGCACCCAGGACATCGGCACCGGCACCTACACGGTGATGACCCAGGTGGCCGCCGACGCGCTGGGCTTCCCGCCCAACCGCATCCGCTTCGCGCTGGGCGATTCGACCTTGCCGATCGCGCCGGTTTCGGGCGGCTCGCAGTCGGCGGCGAGTGTCTCGCCCGCCGTGCAGGCCGCGTGCATGGCCGTACGCGACAGGCTCATTGCGCTCGCGCGCGCCGATCGCGGCTCGCCCGTCTACGGACTCGCTGCCGACGACGTGACCGTGCAGGACGGCTGGGTCGTAAGCCGCAGCGACAGCTCGCGACGCGACCCGGCCGCCGCCGTCATCGCACGCGCGGGCGGCCAGCCGCTCGAGGCGCAGGTCGCGACGAAGCCAGGCGCCGAGAAGCAGCAGTATGCGTTTCACTCATTCGGCGCGGTATTCGCCGAAGTGCACGTCGATGCCGATACCGGCACGATGCGCGTGGCGCACATCGTCGGCGCGTACGACGTGGGACGCGTGCTCAACGAAAAAACGGCACGCAGCCAGTTGATGGGCGGCATGGTATGGGGCGTGGGCACGGCCCTGCACGAAGAGGGCCTCTTCGACACGCGCATGGGCCGCATTGCGAATAACAATCTCGCGGAATATCACGTGCCCGTGAACGCGGACATCGGCGAGCTGGACGTGCTGTTCGTCGGCGAACCCGATCTGCGCTTCAATCCGCTTGGCGTGCGCGGCATCGGCGAGATCGGCATTACCGGCGTGCCGGCGGCGATTGCGAATGCCGTGTATCACGCCACGGGCGTGCGCGTACGCGATTTGCCGATCACGCTCGACAAGGTCGTTCCACAGATGAATTCGCTTGCGTGACCGGCACCGGTCTGCACCCGCATAGTGCATGCGCAGTCGGCAAACGCAGGACAGAGCAAGGCCTATGCCGCGCGCGGGGCTTGCCTCACGCGCGCTTGCGCCGCACAATCACTGCTCACCCTCTTCGCGGCGTATCACACCCATGGCCTATGCTTCGTTCGCCACCGGCGTGTTGCTCGCCGCCGGCACCGGTTCGCGCTTCGATCCCAACGGACTGCGCAACAAGCTCCTCGCTCCCCTCCCTGAAGGCACGTGCGTCGCGCGCGAATCCGCGCAACGGCTGCTACGCGTCGTACCCAAAGTGATCGCCGTTGTCCGTCCCGGGGCGGAAACACTCGCGCATGTGCTCAACGACGCGGGCTGCGAGGTGGTGTTCGCCCCCGACGCCGCGCGCGGCATGGGCGCGAGCCTCGCTGCGGGCGTGGAAACCGATCATGAAGCGGAAAGCTGGATCGTCGCGCTGGCCGACATGCCCTGCATTGCCGTCGAATCGATCGAAGCCGTGGCGCGCACACTGGATGGCGGCGCGTCGCTCGTCGCGCCGTTCTATCGCGGGCAGCGCGGACATCCGGTGGGCTTCGGCTACGCGCATCGCGCAGCGCTCGTCGCGCTCGACGGCGACGCGGGCGCACGCGCCCTGCTGAGCACCCACCCGCTCACACGCATCGAAGTCGACGATCCGGGCATTCTGCGCGACGTCGACACGCCGGCCGACCTCGACGGGCTCTGATTCGCACGCACTCGCGCGCGGCGATTGTTCAATTGCGAGTGCCAGGCATGCAATCGATCGCCTACGCTATAGGGTGACGCGCACCACACGTCCGCACGCTTTAGCGCAAGAGGACCTCGCGATGATCTGCTCGCACACGAATCCGCTTCCCGATCCACTCGCCGATCCGACACGGGACCCCGAACGCGACCCGCTCACCCCACCGGCACCGGGCCATCACAAGGACGAACCGCAGCAGCCCGAGGGGCCGCCGGACAAGGACCCCGTGTGATCGCACGCCCGGTCGCCGCGGCCGGGCATCGTGTCTCATGGTCGTAGCGGCGCTCGCGACGACATCTCGCAAGCGCCGCGTCCGCTTCTGCGCGCTCCGCGCTTCTTCCGCCCCCATATCCTCGCCTTTCGCAAAGCTTGCGCCTTCGACGGTCGATCCGTAGAATGCAAACGATTCCTATTTGCAGTGTTTTTCAAGATTGCCGTGAGCCCGATCGTGATTGCGTTCGCCCCCGCGCGCCGGCCGGCGAGCCGAGGTTTTGCATGAGACCGATGCTGGTCCGCCTGCACCGCTGGTTCGGTCTTGGCACCGCAGCCTTCCTGTTCCTCGCCGGACTGACCGGCGCGGTGATCGCGTGGGACCACGAACTCGACGCGCTGCTCAATCCAACGTTCTTCCGTAGCGCGACGCCGGGCACCCCGCTGCCTGCGCTCGAACTCGCGAAGCGTCTCGAGGCCGAAGAACCGCATGCGGTCGTAACCTTCATGCCGCTTTCCGTCGAGCCTGGCCATACCTGGATCGCGCAAGTCGCGCCGCGCCTGAACCCCGCGAGCCAGGCGCCCTACGCGCTCGACTTCAACCAGGTCGCGCTCGACCCCGTCACGGGCGAGGAGCAAGGCCGCCGCATGTGGGGCAAGGCTTCGCTTGCGCGCCAGAACCTGATCCCCTTCCTCTACCAACTCCACTACACGCTATTCATGCCGACGAAGATGGGCATCGACTTCGGCGTGTGGACGATGGGCGTGGTGGGGATGGTATGGCTGCTCGACGGCTTCATCGCGATCGTCCTCGCGTTCCCGAACCTGAAAAGCTGGCGCAAGTCGCTCGCCTTTCGCGTGAAGCGCGGCGGGTATGCGCTCACGTTCGATCTGCACCGCTCGGGCGGCGTGTGGCTCTGGGGACTCCTGATCGTGGTGGCCGTGACATCGATTTCGATGAACCTCGGCACGCAGGTCGTGCGCCCCGTGGTGTCGGTGTTCTCGACGCTCGCGCCGGACCCGTTCCGCATCGTCGCGCCGGGCCCCGCGCTCACGCCCGCTGAAGCCACCGCCGCGCGCGAACGCATCGTGGCGGAAGCCGCCGGGATGGGCCGCCGGGAAGGCATCACAGCGCCGCCGGGGGGACTCTTCGGGCTGCCCACCTCCGGCGTGTATGGCGTGGGCTACTTCGAGGCGGGCAACGATCACGGTGACGCGGGCCTCGGCAATGCCTGGCTCATCATGAACGCGCGCACGGGCCAGGTGCTCGGCAGGCAGATTCCGGGCCGCGGCAGCGCAGGCGATATCTTCATGCAGGCGCAGTTTCCGTTGCACTCGGGCCGCATTGCCGGGCTGCCGGGACGTATCGCCATCAGCATTACCGGCGTTGTCGTCGCGATGCTCAGCGTGACCGGCGTGCTCATCTGGCTCAAGAAAGCGAGTGCGCGGCGCAAGCCCGCGAAGCAGGCGAAGGCGGCCAGCACGATCGGCACGCGCGAGCGCGCCGCGAACTGACCGCCCGGGTCAGCCACTCAGAACTTGTGGCGGATGCCCGTCACCGCGAGGAACTGGTTGCCGTTGCTCGATGCGCCAGACGTCCCTTCGATCTGCGCCACGGCGTTCGTTGCGCGCTGATAGATGAGGTCGAGATAGACATCCGTGCGCTTCGAGAGGAAGTATTGCAGCGCGCTGGTCGTCTGCCAGTAGTGCCAGCTATCCTTCTGGCCGTTCGCATTCACGCCCGTCCAGGTTTCGCCGATCGCGGCATGAATGGACGGCGTGATCGCATAGCGCAGGCTGACTTCCGCGTTCTGATAGTGCTGGTATTGACTTTGCGGCGTCAGCTCGAACGCGACGTTCGTGTACATCGCACCCACGCCGAGATTGCCGAAGGTGTACACACCTCCCGCGCCCCAGATGCGCTGCTGCGTAATGCCCTTCAGGAACGTGAAGTAGTTGTCCGAAGGAATCGCGCCGGTCGTGTCCGTGGCCGGATGATCGAGCTGTACATACGCTGCGCCGAACTGCAGCGGCCCGCCCGCATAGCTCGCGCCTACGCTCCATGAACGGTTCGTCCCGAAGTTGCCCGCGTTGTTGCTGAAGCCGTACATCGAGTTGATCGTCAGGCCGTGGAACTTGGGCGTGACGTACTTGACCGAGTTGTCGGTGCGGAACGTGTTGTTCAGGTCGTCGGTATCGAACGGGTGCGTACCGTATTGCGACGTCTCCACGGCCATCTGCAGCGGTTCGAGCGAGTCCTGCGCCGCGTTGTACTGGCGCCCGAACGTGAGCGAGCCCCAGCGGTCGCTCGCGAGGCCCACCCACGCCTGGCGGCCGAAGATGCGACCGTTCGCACTCGCGGTGCCGGTCTGCAGGTTGAAGCCGTTCTCGAGGCGGAAGATCGCGCGATTGCCGCCGCCCAGATCTTCGCTGCCGAGCAGGCCCCAGCGCGAGCCCTGCTCGCTGCCGGCCGTCGCCTGGAAGTTCGACTTGCCGCCCTGGTTGCTCGTGTAGGTGAAGCCGCCGTCGGCGATGCCGTAGAGCGTGACACTCGACTGCGCGTTAGCGTGCGAGGCCGCGAGACCGAGACCGCCGATGACGAGTGCGAGGGTGTGCCGGGATGCGTGAAACATGCGTTTTTCTCCTTCTGGCATTCGATGTGCCGTGAATTGACGTTGATCTCCAGATGCGCGCCGCGAGGTGCGATCTATCTTTTGCAGTCCTGATGAAACGGCATCGCTGTGCAGCGCAGAGCGACGGTTGCCTGCTCGTAGTCCCCGTTAGCGATGCTTGCCCCACCCGCTTGTTTTATTGTTTAAAACAGCGTATTATTAATTATTCGGGCCGGCTTTCCGTCCCGTCAAGAAGCTGTCAAAAACCCGCGACACGACCCAAGGCGTCGCGGCGTCCGCCAAAATCGCTGTAATCCTTTACAGTTGGTTCGTTTCACCGTTTTTACCGAGCCATTCCAGGGGAAACCCCAATCGGCCCAATTTTTACCGCGCGCTACGCTGTCTCTTGAAATTAAAACGCTGTTTTATTCATTAAAACACGCGACAAGTGACTGACTAGCGATGACGAACACCAGCCTTCTTTCCCCCCAGGCAGACGAACACGCGCCCTGCTTCACCGTTGCGGCACAGGCTGCGCCGCTGCCTATCGTGTTCGACTCCCCGCATAGCGGCATTACGCTGCCGGACGACTTCGGCACCGTCGCGCCGCGCGAGGCGATCCTCACCTCGTGGGACGCGTTCGTCGACGAACTGTGGGGCGGCGTTCCCGCGCGCGGCGGCGTGCTGATCGGCGCACGCTTTCCGCGCGCCTATATCGACCCGAACCGCGCCATCACCGACATCGACGCCGAACTGCTCGCCGAGCCCTGGCCCGAGCCGCTCGCGCCCGAGCCGTACACGCGACGCGGCATGGGACTGATCCGCCGCTACGCGCTGCCCGGCATGCCGCTCTACGATCGCAAGCTTTCTGTCGATGAAGTCCGGCACCGCATCGACGCGTATTACCGCCCCTACCGCGCGGCGCTCGCGCAGGCGGCCGAAACGGCTTACGCACAGCACGGCGCGCTATGGCACGTGGATTGTCACTCCATGAAATCGCGCGGCAACGAAATGAACGTCGACTCGGGCGAGGCGCGCCCCGATTTCGTCATCAGCGACCGGCGCGGCACGACGTCGGATCCGGCCTTCACGCAATGGGTCGCCGAGCACTTTGCGGCCGCCGGCTATCGCGTGCAGATCAACGAGCCTTACCAGGGCGGCGACCTGCTGCGCGCCGTGAGCGATCCGGCGCGCAACCGGCACAGCATCCAGATCGAACTGAACCGCGCGCTCTACATGGATGAGGCGACGTGTTCGAAGCATGCGGGTTTCGACACGCTCAAGCGCGACCTCGACGCCTTCGCCGACGCCCTCGCCCACCGGGTGCGCGCGCGACTCAACGCAAAGTGAGCATAACCATGACCTATATCGTCGATGCCGTCGACAACGCGCTCAAACTGCTCAGCTATGTGGCCGAGCATCCCGGCCTTGGCGTAACGGAACTGTCCACGCAGCTGGGTATCAACAAATCGCGCACCTATCGCATGCTCTGCACGCTGGAGCTGCACCGCTATGTCGTGCAGGACGCGCAAACCTCCACCTACGCGCTCGGTCCGCAAGCCTTCGTGTTAGGCGTGGCGGCCACGCAGCAAAACACGCTCGTACGCTCGGCCTCGCGCCACATGCTCGCGCTCAACCAGGCCATCAACGAGACGATCGTGCTGCGGGTGCGCGAGGGCCTCGAGACGGTTTGCGTCGCGCGATGCGAGACCACGCACCAGGTGCGAGCAGTAGGCGCGGTGGGCAACCGCCGGTCGATCAACCACGGCGCTTCGGGCAAGGTGTTGCTCGCGTTCGCACCCGGTGCCGTGCGCACCGACTATCTCGCGCGCATGAAGAAGATGCCCGAGGCGCCGGACCTGATCGCGCTTGTCGAGGAACTCGATGCGATCGCGCGCAAGGGCTACGCCGTGAGTCTCGGCGAAGTGACGGCCGGCGCAGTGGCGATCTCCGCGCCGGTGCGCGATATGTCGGGCGCGACGGTGGCGGCCGTCGCCATTTCAGGGCCGGAAATGCGCATCGGCCGCGCCGAGATTCCCGACTACCTCGAACGTCTTCAAGCCTGCGCCGATGCGATCTCCGCCGAACTCGGCTATGCGGGCGCACGCGCCGCGGCGCTTTCCGCCTGAGTACGCACAGAGGAATCCTTATCATGATCGCCGCTCCGCCCTCTTCCCCGCGCGAAGACACGACGCCCACCGAAGACGCAAAACCGGAAACCAGGCCGCACGGCAAGATGCTGCACCCTGTCGTCATGATGCTCTGGGTACTCGCCGCCGCATTGGCGATGACCTGGTTCGTCGACGCGGGCCGTTTCGAGCGCCACGACAAGCTCGTGGTTCCTGGCACCTACCACATGGTGCCGAAAAGCGGCGATCTTGCCACGCTCGTCGCGCCGGCAGTGACAAAGAGCACGCTGGATCATGCGGCGCCCGCGAGCCTCGTCTCGGTGTTCGTCGCCATGCCGAACGGGCTCATCAAGAACGCGCCGCTCATCGTCATGGTGATGTTCGTGGGCGGCATGTTCGGCGTCATGAAACGCACGGGCGTAGTGGACACCGGCATCGACCGCCTGCTCCAGCTCACCGCCGGCAATGTCTAAGTGCTCGCGCCGCTGCTCATGATCCTGATCGGGCTTGGCAGCACCATGCTCGGATTCATTTCGGAGTACCTGGTCATCATCCCGATGGTGATGCTGCTCGCGAAGCGGCTCGGCCTCTCGAATCTGTTCGCAGTGGCGCTCGTCGCGATCGCGGCGAAGATCGGCTATATCGCGTCGGTTACGAATCCGCTTTCTCTCGCGGTGGCGCAGCCCATCGTCGGCGTGCCGCTCTTCAGCGGGCTGGCGCTGCGGCTCGGCGTATTCGTGGTGTTTCTGACGATCGGCGTCGCGTATCTGCTGCTCTATGTGCGTCGCAGCGGCTATCGGCGCGAGGCCGCCGTCGAGGCGCTGCATGCGCCTACGCCGCTCTCGCGCCGCCACAAGGCGACGCTCGTCATCCTCGCTTTTGCGGCCGCTGCACTCGTGTTCGGCACGCGCGAACTGAAGTGGGGCAACGTCGAGCTTTCCGCATTCTATGTGGCGATCAGCATCGTGACAGCGCTCGTCGGGCGGCTCGATTCGCGCAGCGCGTCCGAGGCCTTCGTCGACGGCATGAAGGGCATGGTGCTCGCGGGTCTCCTGATCGGGCTTGCGGCATCGGTCGAATTGATCCTCCAGAACAGCTTCGTGCTCGATACGCTGATCGACTACTTCACGCGCCTCGCGCACGGACGCTCGAGCGTCTGGGTCGCCAACGGACTCATGGCCGTGCAGATGCTGCTCGACGTGTTCATTCCTTCGGTTTCGGGCAAGGCAGCGGTGAGCATGCCGATCATCGGGCCTATCGCACAGCTTTCGGGCGTGAGCGGGCAGACCTCGGTGCTCGCATTCGTGCTGGGCGGCGGCCTCACGAACATGGTCACGCCCACCTCCGGCATGCTGCTCGCGTATCTCGCCACGGCGCGCGTGGGCTTCGGCGAGTGGATACGCTTCATTCTGCCGCTCTTTCTCGTGCTGCTCGTGCTGTCTTCTGCGACCCTTGCGCTTGCGGTAGTCACGGGATATTGAAGCTCGACCAAAAAAGCAAACGGGCGGCCGAAGCCGCCCGTTAGTCGCTTGCGAACTACGCCCTCAACGCGTCACTTCATCGAACGCGGCCAGCAAGCGCTCGACATCGGCGGCGTGAATGTCGCCCATCGTCGAGATGCGGAACAGTTCCGCCGACAAGCCGCCCTGCCCCGCATAGATCACGAAACCGCGCGCCTTGAGCGCGTCATGTAGCGCGGGATAATCGACGCCCGCGGGCAAGCGGAACGCGCGCAGCACCACCGACGATTCGTCCTTCGGCAGCACGCTTTCCATGCCGCGCGCAGCGAGCCCCGCGCGCACCTGCTCGGAAAGCGTCGCATAGCGCGCGTGACGCGCCTGCCAGCCGCCTTCGTCAGCGAGTTCGCGCAGCGCCTCGACGAGCGCGTAGTACGCGTGCACCGAAGGCGTGAACGGCGTATTGCGCTGGTCCTGCAGCGTGGCAAGACGCTTGAGATCGAGATAGTACGTGCGGCTATGCGCTTGCGTGAGCGCGGCGCGCCGCACCACGACGAAGGCAGCGCCCGGCACGCCGTGCAGGCACTTGTTCGCCGTGGCCGCCACCGCCGCGATGCTCGCGTCGCCGAAATCGATCGCTTCGGAACCGAAGCTGCTCACGCCGTCCACGAGCATCTGCACGCCGCGCGCGCAACACGCTTCGCCCAGTGCGCGCAGATCGTTCAGGCGGCCCGTGGTCGTTTCGTGATGAATGATCGCGACGTGCGTGACCGACTTGTCGGCGTCGAGCGCGGCCGTGATGCGCGCGAGATCCGGCGCCTGCATCCAGTCGTGCTTAACCACTTCATGCGCGATGCCATACTGCTTCGCGATCGCGGTGATGCGCTCGCCATACACACCGTTCTCGACAATCAGCAGCTTGCCGTTCGCGGGCACGAGCGTCGAGATCATGCTTTCGACCGCAGCCGTGCCGGAGCCCGTCATGAGCACGGCCTGCCATTGCGCGGGGTCGAGATCGTAGACGCCCACGAGACGCGTGCGCGCCTCTTCCTGCACGTCGAAGAACTCGCTTTCGCGATGGCACAGGTCTTCCTGGAGGAGGCTCTGACGCACGCGTTCGGTGAGCGTGACCGGGCCGGGATTGAGCAGCAGCATGGTAGTTCCTTATTCAGCGGACGTGACGACGGCGGCGCCGATGTGGCGCATGAGGCGCGTCTTGACATCGGGCGGCGTGATCGTGGGGCGCGGCAGGCCATCGGGCGTACCGCGGCGAATCGCCAGGCGTACGAAGCGCGTGCCTTCGACACCCGAAGCGCGCTTCGCACGTTCGCGCGCGGCGGTGAGCACGCTGTCGAGCATGGCGAGATCGTCGCCTTCCACGGCGTCGGCGTAACCGCACGCGGCGGCCACGTTCGCGAACGACACCTGTCCCGACACGGTGGCCTGGCCACCCGTCGAATCGTGCGCGCCGTTGTCGAGCAGCACGTGCGTGAGGTTCGCCGGGCCATAGGCGCCGAGCGTGGCGAACACGCCCATGCGCATGAGCGCCGCGCCGTCGCCGTCGAGCGCGACCACGTTGAGGTCGGGCCGCGCAAGCGCGAGACCGAGCGCGAACGGCGTGACGCAGCCCATCGAGCCCACCATGTAGAGCTGGTTCGAGCGGTCGTCGAGTGCGTAGAGTTCGCGGCCGCAGAAACCCGTCGAGGCGACGACCACCGTCGACTCGGCAGGCGTCGCCGCGATCACGCGCTCGAGCGCCTGCTGGCGCGTGGGCAGTTGATCAGGCGTCCGCCCGGTCCATTTGACCTGCGCCACCGGCAGCGCGTGCTTCGCCGGCATCGCGCCGCCGCCCTCGAGTTCGTACGGCGCCACGCTGCCCTTCTGCATGACGAGCGCGTACGGGCGGCCCGTTGCGTCCATGTGCTTGATGGCGCGATCGAGCGCCGCCGCGATCTGGTCGGCTTCCGTGGGGAACGTCTCCCACGGAATTTCCATCGTTTCGAGCATCTGCGGCGTAACCGGGCCCATCAGCGCGTGCTGCGGCTCGTCGGGCACGCCCGGCTGGCCGCGCCACGTCACGATCAGCAGTTGCGGCAGACGGAACGTCCATGTCAGCGAAGTGAGCGGGCTCACGGCGTTGCCGAGGCCCGAATTCTGCATCATCGTGATGCCGCGCTTGCCCGCGAGCGCGACGCCCGCGATGACCGCAACCGCGTCGCCTTCATTGGCCGCGCTCACGTAATTCAGCGAATCGTCCTGCAGCACGTAGTTGATGAACGGCGTGAGGTACGAGCACGGCACGCCGGCGTACCACTCGAAGCCGCGCGAGCGCGCCGCTTCGACGAATTGTGCGGCTTCGATCATGCCTGGCCCTCCGCGCCCAGCGGCGTTTGCGCGTGCGTATAGACGCCCTGAGCGAAATCTCCCGCGCGGCGGAAGTCTTCGAGGTCGTTCACGCCGCGCCAGTGGCCGTGCACGTACTGCACTTCGATTTTCTCCCCGTCTGCGATCAGTGCGTTGAGCAGCGCCGGCATGTCGAGCGTGTCAAAGTCGGCGCACGTCTGCAGCTGCGCGAGCTTCTTCGCGAGCTTCGCACGGCCCGCGCCTCGCACGTTCACGAGGCCGATCCAGCGGCCGTGCGGGGCCGCGCCGTTCGCGGCCGGGTCGCTCGCCACACGCTCGAGGATCACCTTGTTGCCGAACAGATCGCGCTCGTCGGCGGCCGAGCACCATGCGAAGTCGCGCGTGCTGCTGTTCTCCGACTCGGGCGACGAGTCCACCACCACGCTGAAGTCCGCTTCGCTTTCCACGAGATCGCGCAGGATGTAGCTGCGGAACACGAGGTCGCCGTACGAGATCACCGTGTCGTTGTCGAGCGCGCCGACCGCGCACGCGAGCGAAGCGAGTTCGTTCGTCTGCGCGAAGCGCTCGTTGCGCACGAGCTTGATGCCCGCCGTGTCGATGGCTTCGGCCTTGTAGCCGCCCACCACGGTGATGTCGTTGACCGACTGCTTCTTGAACGCGTCGACGAGCCAGCGCAGGAGCGGCTTGCCCGCGACCGGCAGCATGACCTTGGGCTTGTCTTCCGTGTAGGCGTCGAGACCCGAGCCGCGGCTCGCGGCCAGCACGATCGCCGAGCCCGCGCCGCGCGACGTGGCGCCAAGGTAGCGGTCTTCGGCTTCCGAGTATTCGTCGGCGTCCTGCAAGCGGAAAATTTCGTTGACCGTAGCAATGCGGTCTTCGATATCGACGAGCGTTTGCGTGTCGTAAATCGTTTTGGTGACGGCCTGCATGGCCGAAACGGCCGCGCGGATCTGATGGTTCGCCCAGATCACCGTGCTGATGCCCGCCTTGCGGAACACCTCGGTCGGCGTGCTGTAGTACTTGGTCGGCACGATCACGAGCGGGCCGCGGCCCGCCCACTCGCGCGCGAACGTGAGGATCTCGTCAGCTTTCGAAAGCTTGCTGTGGATGAGGATCGCGTCTGCGCCGGCCTGGCGATACGCTTCGGCGCGCTTGAGCGCTTCGTCCATGCCCCAGCCCGCGATCAGCGCCTCGACGCGCGCGACGATCGAAAAGTGCTCGTCGGTCTGCGAATCCTTGCCGGCCTTGATCTTGCCGCAGAACTCGTCGATGTCGGCAAGCGGTTGCGCTTCGCCGCCGATGAAACTGTTGGTCTTCGGGAACACCTTGTCTTCGATGCACACGCCCGCAATGCCGCGCTGCTCCAGCTTGCGCACGAGACGGCGCACGTTGTTGAAGTTGCCGTAGCCGGTGTCGCCGTCGAGCAGGATGGGCAGGTCGCTCGCGTCGGCCATGAACTCGAGGTTGTCGACCACCTGGGTCCAGCTCGCCTCGTTGTTGTCGCGCACGCCGAACTGCGCGGAGATCGAGAGGCCCGAGCCCCAGATCGCCTTGAAGCCCGCCTCGCGCGCGATGCGTGCGGAAAGGCCGTTGTGCGCTTCCATCAGGAATTCGAGTTCGTTGCTGGTCAGCATCTGGCGCAGCCGCGCGCTGCGCGATGTGGCAAGAGCGGCGGGGACCAGGGCGGGTTCGCGTGCGTTCATTCTTGTTGCTCCAGTGGACGTCATGCGGGCCGCAGCGGGGCTGCGCCGTGTGCGTCGCATCGTTGGTAAAGGTCCTTCATCCCGGCTTGATCGCAAGCCTCGAAGTCAGGCTGGCCGGGGGCAAAGTCGCGACTATATCGGAAATGATTCCTATCCGCAGTCGATCCCTGCAAAGAGTGGCAAATCATGGAGTTGCTGTGAAATTTGTGGCTTTTGTCGGCGCGTTTGCAGGCGTTTCAGCAGCGCGTCATATGCGCCAGATCAAGGACTTTGATTTGTATGAAGAAAAAGCTGCCTAAGCAGGGTTCCCCCTGGGTCTCGCGCCCGTTTGCGTGGGCCGTAAACACAGTCTGGCGGCAACGCATCGCCAGTCGCACCGCTCCTGCCCTGTGAAATATCCGACCGACCATGCAGAACATGACCCTCAACAAAAAGCTCCGCTCGATGATCGCGATCCTCTGGATCGGCCTGCTGTTGATCGTCGCCTTTGGCGCCTGGCAAAGCCGCGAAGCGATGATCCGCGAGCGGCGCGCGCAGCTCACCACGCTCGTCGACGAAGCGACGAGCATCGCCAACTACTACTACGGGCTCTCGCAGCGCAACGTCATGCCCGAAGCCGACGCCCAGAAGCAGGCGCTGACCGTGATCGGCTCGATCCGCTACAGCACCGACGGCTATCTGAGCATCAACAACTCGCAGTCGGTCATGCTGATGCATCCGATCAAGCCCGAGCTCGACGGCAAGAACCTGAGCGACTTCACCGACCCCGCGGGCACCCATGTGTTCACCGGGCTCGTGAACGCCGCGAGCGGCCCGAACGGCGGCTTCCTCGACTACCTCTGGGCCAAGCCCGGCCACAGCGAGCCCGTTCCCAAGCTGAGCTTCGGACGCCGCTTCGTGCCGTGGGACTGGGTGATCGTGACGGGCATGTACATGGACGACGTGCGCGCCGAGTTCTACGACAGCCTGCTGCGCTGGCTCGGCGTGACCTTCCTGCTGGGCGGGGCCGCCACGGCCGTGATGGTGCTCGTGGTGCGCAGCGTGCGCAGCAGCATCGGCGGCGAACTGGAAGGCGCGGTGGACGCGGCCAATCGCATCGCCGAGGGCGACCTCACCTTGCGCCTGCAGGTGCAGGGCACGAACGAGACCAGCCTGATGCGCGCGCTCGCGACGATGCAAACGGCGCTCGTGCAAACCGTCTCGCGCGTGCGCAGCGGCGCCGAAAACATCAACGTGGGCGCGAACGAGATCGCGGCTGGCAACACGGATCTCTCGCAACGCACCGAGGAACAGGCGGCGGCGCTCGTGCAGACCGCGTCGAGCATGGATCAGATGACGGCGAACGTGCGCCAGAACGCGGATAGCGCCCAGCATGCGGCGTCGCTCGCGAGCCAGGCCGCCGACGTCGCGACGCGCGGCAGCGCCGTAGTCGACGACGTCGTGCGCACGATGGGCGACATCACGACGAGCTCGCAGCAGATCGGCGACATCATCGGCGTGATCGACGGCATTGCGTTCCAGACCAACATCCTCGCCCTGAACGCCGCTGTGGAAGCGGCGCGCGCGGGCGAACAGGGCCGCGGCTTCGCAGTGGTGGCCGCCGAAGTGCGCAGCCTCGCGCAGCGCTCCGCGACCGCTGCCAAGGAGATCAAGGCGCTGATCGAAAAGTCGACCGGCACCGTGACCGAAGGTCAGCATCTCGTGACCAACGCGGGCGCGACGATGACCGAGATCGTGCAGTCGGTGCGACGCGTGCACGAGATCCTCGAAGAGATCAGCAACGCTTCGCGCGAGCAGAGCGCCGGCATCGAGCAGGTCAACCGCGCCGTGGGTGAGATGGATCAGGTGACGCAGCAAAACGCGGCGCTCGTGGAACAGGCCGCAGCCGCCGCCCATTCGCTCAAGGATCAGGTGAGCGTGCTGCGCGAGTCGATCGCGAGCTTCCGCTTGCCCGCGCACCCGTAACGCTGTCGCCACGCCGGCTCGCCGCCGGTACGCCGCCGGTTCGCCGCCGGTACGCCGCCGGTACGCCGCCGGTTCGCCGCCGGCTCGCCGCCGGTTCGCCGCCGGTTCGCATCCCTGCCCGCCGGGCCGCATTCGCGGCCCGGTTCGCTTTGCGCCTCCCCCGCTCCCCTGCACCGCTCGCGCGCCCAATTGCCTCGCGGCCGTGCGCACCCATCATTTCAATTCAATTACATCATGTTTACAATGTGATTCTGCCTTCCACCCCGCCTTGCCGATGATCCGTTCCAGGAAACCGCCGCGCGACCCGCACGCCACCGCGACCCGTCACCCGATGCTTGCGCCGCGCCTGCCCGCGTGGCGCTCGAAGTTCATCGTGTTCATCACCTTCGCGGCCTTTGCAGCGCTGGCCGGGCGCGCGTTCTGGATTCAGGTCGCCAATCACGGCTTTTACGTGAAGCAGGGCCAAAAGCGCTACCAGCGCACGCTGGAGCTCGACGCGATGCGCGGGCGCATCGTCGACCGCAACGGCGCGCTGCTAGCCGTGAGCCTTGCGACTTTCGAAGTCTGGGTGAATCCGCGGCTTCTCGATGCCGCCGCGCACACGCCGCTCGCGCGCCTGCTCGACATGCCGCTCGCGGAACTGGACCGGCGCGTTGCCGGCGACCGCTCCTTCGTGCTGCTCAAGCGCCAGGTGGACGCCGACACCGCCGCGCACATCGACGAGATGGGCATGGGCGGCATCACCCTGATCGCCGACTCGAAGCGCTATTACCCCGAAGGTGAATCGGCGGCGCACGTGGTGGGCTTCACCGATATCGAAGACGCCGGCCAGGAAGGCGTGGAACTCGCCGCGAACGCACGCCTGCGCGGCACGCCGGGCCAGCGCGAGGTGATCCGCGACCGGCTCGGGCGCGTCGTTTCGGAGCCGAGCGAGCGCGTGCAGCCGCGCAACGGCGACACCGTGCAGCTCACCATCGACCGCCGCGTGCAGCAGCTCGCGTACACGCAGCTCAAGGCGGCCGTGGCGAAGAATCATGCGGAAGCGGGCAGCGTCGTCGTGCTCGACGCGCAGAACGGCGAAATCCTCGCGCTCGCGAACTGGCCGTCGTTCGATCCGAACGACCGCGCGCGGCTCACGGGCAAGCAGCTGCGCAACCGCGCCGTGGTCGACACGTTCGAGCCCGGCTCGACCATCAAGCCCGTGGTCGTTTCGCTGGCGATGGACCTGCACAAGGTCAACGCGAACACGCTCATCGACACCTCGCCGGGCACGTACCGCATCGGCCCCGCGACGATTCACGACACCTCGAATCATGGCCGCATGACTGTGGCGGAGGCGATCCAGAAGTCGAGCAACATCGCGCTCGCCAAGCTCGCGCTGAACCTTCCCGCGCAAACGATCTGGGACAAGTACCAGGAGTACGGGCTCGGGCAGCGGCCCGGCGTCACGTTCCCGGGCGCGGCGCCGGGCCGCGTGCGGCCGTGGGCGCGCTGGCGCCCCATCGAGCAGGCGACGATGGCATATGGCTACGGCCTGTCCACATCGCTATTGCAGATGGCGCAGATCTACACGGCCTACGCCGGCGACGGCACGCTGCATCCGGCCGCACTCCTGCGCGAAGCGCCGGCCGGCGCGGGCGGTGCCTCCGCGTCGGCGGCGCGCGCGGTCACGACGCCGGCCACGGCCGCCGCCATGCGCAAGATGCTGGAGATGGCGACGAGCGACGGCGGCACGGGGCGCGCCGCGAATGTGGAAGGCTATCGGGTGGGCGGCAAGACCGGCACAGCGCGCAAGCAGATCGGCGCGGGCTATGCGAAGAACCGCTATCGGGCGCTGTTCGTCGGCATGGCGCCGATGAGCGCGCCGCGCGTGATCGTCGCGGTCATGATCGACGATCCGGCGGGCAAGGCATTTTATGGCGGCACGGTTGCGGGGCCGGTATTTTCGGGTGTGACGGCCGGCACACTCCAGTTGCTCGGCGTGCCGCCCGATGTCGCGGCCGGCCCCGAGAGCGCCAAGGGTGCCAGCGGCACCCGGGCCGGCTCAGGGCGCGGTTAGCGCCGCAATCAATGGTGGCGATACGCGGGCGGCGGCTCGCTGCCCGACACGGCGGGCGCCCCCGCTTCTGCATTGGGTGCGGGCGGCGCGCCGTAACCCGATTGCGCGACCTGCTCCTGCGCCAGACGCGCTTCGTTGGCGCGCTTTTCGGCGAGCCGGCGCATGGCGCTCTGCACATCTTCCGGATACGTGGCATCGTTCGCCGAAGCCGGGTTGTAGCCCACCGACTCCAGATCGACCAATTCCTGCAGCACCTGGGCCCGCGTCACCGGACCGTTGTGCGTGCCGGTGGATTGACCGAACGAGACCGCCGGAACGATCGCCATCATCGACACCAGCGCCGCGCGCAGCATTGCGTTTCTCACCATGCTCTCCGTATGAATTCGATGAGCAAAGTCTACGCAGCGCGGCCATGCGTAAAAACCGGCTAGCGAGGGAGAGAGTCTTCCATTCCTCGCAAGATTGATAAGGAGTTCTGCGGTCCTCAGATCTGGTCGCGGCCAAATGCGCGCAGCCCGTCGAGATCGAGCACGTCCACGCGGTTGTACGAGAGCGCGACGAGCCCCTGGCGCTCGAGCGTCTGCAGGGCCTGATTGATCCGTTGACGCGACGCGCCCGCCAGCATGCCGATCTCCTCCTGCGAGATGTCGAGCGCCCGCCCCGTCTCGGGATAAAGATCGGGATTGAACATCTGCGCGAGCGACTGCGCGACGCGTGCATCGACGTCGAGCAAGCGGCTGTTCTGGATCAACGCGATGAACTCGCCCATGCGGTTGTTGAGCTGATGGATCACGAAGCGGTTGAACGGCAGGCTGCAGTCCATGAGCCGGTGGAACGTCTCGGTGGCGACGGCCATGACGAGCGACGGCTGCAGCGCGATCACGTCGTACTTGCGCGGCTCGCGCTTGATCACGCTGCCCTCGCCGAACCAGCCGCCGTGCGGCACGCCCGAAAACGTGCAGCCGCGCCCCGATGCATTAAAGATCGCCAGCTTCACGAGGCCGGAACTCACGCCGAGCCACCAGTCGGAGGGCGCTTCGCGCGCGGCGACGATCGCGCCCGCGGCATAGCCCTGCGCATGCGACGACGCCAGCACCCACTCGCGATGCTCGGGCGCGAGCCCGCGGAACCACGCGTAGCGCTCGAACAGCGAGGCAAGACGCGCGGCGTTGGCGGCGTCGATGCGCTCGCCTTCGCGCCAAGAATCGCGGGCGGGCGGTGTCCCGTCCGGGGGCATAATGGATTGCGACATCGCGCTTTCCTGGGTTAGGTCAATCTTTGGGTCGATCTTGTCGGGCGGACCGTGCGTCGCGGCCCGCTCTGTCGCGCCGGCGACAGACTGTCATGCGCGGCCCTGCTACGGTAGCGCGAATCCTATCGACACACCAATAACCGTTCGGAGACACCGCCATGTTGCACCCCTACGAAGAAGGGCTCGCGCAACGCGAAGCCAATTATGTGCCGCTCACGCCGGTCGATTTCATCGCCCGCGCCGCCGAGGTCTATGGCGAGCGCCTGGCTGTGGTCCACGGCGACGTCCGCCGCAACTGGCGCGAAACCTATGCGCGCACGCGGCGACTCGCAAGCGCGCTCGGGCAGGCGGGCATCGGCCGCGGCGACACCGTGGCGGTGCTGCTGCCCAACATCCCCGCGATGGTCGAGGCGCACTTCGGCGTGCCCATGCTCGGCGCGGTGCTCAACACGCTCAACACGCGACTCGATGTCGCAACCATGCTGTTCATGCTGCGCCATGGCGAAGCGAAGGCGTTGATCGTCGATACCGAATTCGCGGCGCTCGCGCAGCGCGCGGCGCTCGAATTCCCCAACCTCAGGATCATCAGCGTGGCCGACATCGCGCCCGCGGAGCCCGAGTACTTCCCGCGCGCCACCGACTACGAGGCGTTCCTCGAGCAAGGCGATCCCGAGTTCGCCTGGGAGCCGCCGCGCAACGAATGGGACGCCATTGCGCTGAACTACACGTCCGGCACGACGGGCGACCCCAAGGGCGTGGTCTATCACCATCGCGGCGCGTATCTCAACGCGGTGAGCAATATCCTCGAATGGGACATGCCCAAGCACGCCGTGTATCTCTGGACGCTGCCGCTCTTTCATTGCAACGGCTGGTGCTTTGCGTGGACCGTCGCCGCGCGCGCGGGCGTGAACGTGTGCCTGCGCAAGTTCGACGCGAAGCTCGTGTTCGACCTCATTCGCAGCGAGCGCGTCACGCACTATTGCGGCGCGCCCATCGTGCAGGGCGCGCTCGCCGACGCACCCGCAGAGTACCGCGAAGGCATCGCTCACACGGTGTGCACGATGGTGGCAGGCGCGCCGCCCGCGCCGGCCGTGATCGCGAAGATGAAGGCGATCGGCATCGAACTCACGCATGTCTATGGTCTGACCGAGGTGTACGGCCCCGCTGCCGTATGCGCGGTACAGGCGGGCTGGCAGACGCTGCCCGACGAGGAGCAGGCGCGCCTCGCCGCACGCCAGGGCGTGCGCTATCACCTCCAAAGCGGCGTCAGCGTGCGCAATGCGCAGACGATGGAGCCCGTTCCCGCCGACGGAGAAACGCTCGGCGAGATCATGTTCCGCGGCAACATCTGCATGAAGGGCTACTTGAAAAACGAGCGCGCGACGGAAGAGGCGTTCCGCGGCGGCTGGTTCCACACGGGCGACCTCGGCGTGATGACGCCCGACGGCTACGTGCGCATTACCGACCGCAGCAAGGACATCATCATCTCGGGCGGCGAGAATATTTCGAGTATCGAGGTGGAAGACACGCTGTATCGCCATCCGGCCGTCGCGCTCGCCGCCGTCGTGGCGATGCCCGATTCGAAGTGGGGCGAAGTGCCTTGCGCGTTCGTCGAACTGCGGCCCGGCGCGAGCGCCACGGCCGAGGAAATCATCGCGCACTGCCGGCTCTTTCTCGCGCACTTCAAGGTGCCACGCGCCGTGCGATTCGGCGAACTGCCGCGCACGGCCACGGGCAAGATCCAGAAATATGAGTTGCGCGCGCAACTAGGTTCGCAAAGCGCGATCGACGTGGCTGGTGCAACACCCGCGCCGAAAACACCTCGGTAAGAACGACATCGGGGCCTGCTGGCCGGTAGACGTGACGCATTCAGGCGGCCCGCGCGGCCTGAATGTAACGTCAGTTGACACCCCGACCCCCTGTGGCTCGGTCGCGATTGTCAGGTGCGGCGCTTAATCCTTTCTGCATCAAGGGCCAACTGTCAAAGCAGCCTTTCTCGCATGAAGAATCGTATGAAACGAAAGCTTACAAGTGGTCACGTTTTCCTCCGCTTCGGGCCGATAAGCTTTGAACCGTGGTCGCAACACAAAGGCATCCCGATGCCGCGTGACTGACGACGCAACCAACGAGGAGGTAACTCATGAACACGAAGAGCTGGAAGACCCCCGCCCGCGCCATCGCCGCAGCACTGATCGCCGGCGGCGCATTGATGGGCGCATCGAGCGCCTTCGCTCAATCCGCACCGTATGGGCTGCGTGCCGAATCGGCACCGCAATACGGTCAACCGCACATGATGCCGGTGGACGCGCACGTCTCGATCGGCTGGCACGAGAACCGTTATTACGACGGCCACCGCTATTGGGAACACGACGAGTGGATGCACCATCACCCGCACGATCCGGGTCCCCCGCGCTACCGCGAGGACGACCATCGTCCGCCGCCCCCGCCGCGTTACTGATGCGCGTGATGCGCGCGTGATCCAGGGGCCGCCTTCGCTGGAGGCCCCTGAAGCGGCACGCCGAGGCCGGTCTTCCCTCAAGGGAGACCGGCCTCGGCGCATTTCGGCGCCTTACTTCAGCACGCGTGTGCGAACGCATGGATATCGTTCGGCATGCGAAACAATGCGAGCACGATGCCCGCCACACGGCGTATCCGGCCTGCCGTCCCGCGCGCCGGCTGCGGCCGGAAAGGCAGATGTCAGTAATTGCAGGTAATGCGGAAGTGTTGCCGGCCGCACGGCGCGCGGGTAACGTTGATGGGCGTTTCGTTCCCCGGAGCGCACGGTGTATTCTCATTGCCCGGCCAGCGATGGCCGGGATTTTTTTGCGCGCGAATGAGAACACTAGCGCCCTTCGGGTGTCACGCGCACCAGGTTTTTTTTCCGATTGCGGCCGCAATTTTGCGGACGTAAGGTGGGATTGCCTCTTGAGAACAGGCGAGCCTTGTGACCCCCGGTCGTGACACAGTCCGACCGGGGATTTTTTTGGCTTCTGTGCTTTGGAGAATCGCGTCTGCCGGAACATGCAGCGGCGCCGCGAGAGAAGGAACGATGACGGATCACCGAATGAGGAGTTCGGCTTCGCTCCAGCCAGAGCTAGATCCGTCATGCCGTGCATTATCCGGGCTGAAGGCCGGGGCGTCACTAGCATCCGGCGCAAAGAACCATTACGCAAACTGGCAAGATATGGGGACGGACGTCGAAAGCCGGCCCATGAGCATCGGTTAACATGGGGGTTTCGCCAGCAGTGCCACCCGCTTGTGCCAACTTTCACCCTCGCCCATCCCGTCACCGCGGCACTCGATGTCCGCAAGAGCCGCTTCATCGCGCACGCCATTCCCGTTGCCGACCGCGAAGCGGCCATGGCCGAAATCCGCCGTCTGCGCGACGAACACCCCACCGCCACGCACGTTTGCTGGGCGCTGCTTGCGGGCGGCCAGTCCGGCATGTCCGACGATGGCGAACCCTCCGGCACCGCCGGCCGCCCGATCCTCGAAGTGCTGCGCCATCACGACCTGGACGGCGTACTCGCCGCCGTGGTGCGCTATTACGGCGGCGTGAAGCTCGGCGCGGGCGGCCTCGTGCGCGCCTATACCGACGCCATTGCCAGCGCCCTGCAGGGGGCCGAGCGCGTCGAGCGCATTGCGCAGGCGCGCCTCACCGTCGAACTCGGCTATCCCGACGAAACCCGCGTGCGCCACTGGATCGACCAGGAGCAGTTCACGCTCGTGGAAAGCCAGTACACCATGACGGTCCGCCTCACGATCCAGTTGCCCGCCACCGCCGTGGACGCCGCGCGCACCACGCTCACCGATCTCACGCAAGGCCGCTCGGGCTTCCCCGAGCCCGTCTGAGGCGGGCGGCTGGCTGCCGCCGCAATGCCGATCGCGCACTTTTCAAAATCTTTTCATTTCTTTCATAAAGTTTCATGAAAGCTTGCCGTAATGAAAGCATGGCCGCGCATTCGCGCGTTCCGTCGACTCGACGCACCAGAACGAACGGACTTCTTTCATGGCAAGCACGATCACGAACACCACGACCGCCAGCGCGAACAGCGCGCTGAGCGACGCCGCCCAGTCGATCATCAGCGGCGCGACCAACTCCGCACTTGACGTCAACCAGCTCGTCAAGGCGCTCGTCAACGCGAAGATCGCGGGGCCGAGCGCCATCCTCAGTGCGAAGCAGACCGCCAGCAACACGACGCTATCGGCGCTCGGCACGCTGAAGTCGGCGCTCGCTTCGCTCCAGACCGCACTCGAGCCGTTCAAGGACGGCGCCGCGCTGCAGCGCTTCACCGTCACGACGAGCGAGAAGGACAAGGGCTTGAGCGCGGTGGCCGGCAAGAACGCCGTGGCGAGCAGCTTCACGGTCGAAGTCGATCGCCTCGCGACAGCGCATAAGCTCGCCTCGGACAGCTTCGACACGGGCGAGACGCTCGGGGGAGGCAGCCTCGACATCGCGATGGGCGGCAAGTCCATGCATCTGACGATCGCTGCGGGCAGCAACAAGCTCACCGACGTCGTCGCGACGATCAACCGGGCGAAGGACAACCCAGGCGTCACGGCGTCGATCGTCAACGGCGCCGATGGCCAGCACCTCGTGCTGACCGCGAACAAGACCGGCGCGGCCAACGCGATCGACGTGCAGGCGGGCGCGGGCGTCGACACGCGGCTCGCTTCCTCGCAGATGCGCGAAGTCGAGGCAGCCGGCGACGCCGAGCTGCGCATCGACGGCACGCGCGTCACGAGCGCGAGCAACACCCTCGAGGGCGTGGTGAGCGACATCACGATCAAGCTTGCAAGCGCCTCGGTGGGCACGAAGCAAACGCTCACCGTCGCTCCCGACACCGAAGCGACGGGCACATCCATCCGCGACTTCGTGAAGGCGTACAACAGTTACGTCGATGCCCTGAACGGGCTGACCTCCTATACGGCCGCAACCGGTTCGACGAGCGCGCAGGCAGGCGCGCTGCTCGGCGACTCGATCGCGCGCACCCTCGCGGCGAGTCTGCCGGCGCTCGTTTCGGCGGGCGTGAAGGGCAGCGACGGCGTGACCCATTCGCTGGGCGAGATCGGCATCAAGCTCGACAAGAGCGGGAAGCTCGAGATCGACGACGAGACGTTCAAGAAGGCGCTGCAACCGGGCAACAGTGCGATTGCGGCGCTGTTCGGCAGCGGCGGCCTGACCACGAAGCTCAACAGCGCCATTACGCCTTACGTGCAGTCGAGCGGCATCATCGAGCGGCGCAGCACGGCCATCAACAAGGAACTCGACGACATCAAAAAGCAGTCGTCGATGCTCGATGTGCGCGCAACCCAGCTCACTGCAAAATTCAACCGCCAGTTCACCGCGCTCAATAACCTCATGTCGATCATGAACAACAACCAGCAATATCTGACACAGCTCTTTGGCGGTGCAAACAGCGCGGGCGCCCTCGCGACGAATCACAAATAAGGCTTGAATGCGCGGTGATCGACGCTAGCAAACGTCGACGGCAGACGAAAAAAAAGGCCGCCGAGTGAATCGGCGGCCAACAGGGGACGTGAAGAACAACCGCGAATCGAACTATCGAATCGACCCGACCGCTCCATCATGGCGAGCCAAAATTAAGACAAACTTAAACGCGCGCAAAAAACGATCGGGAATTCCGGCGCGTGAGCGCGCAGGCAATGGAAAGAACGCGTAATAATGGGCTGGCTATACTTGATCTGGTCCGCGCCGCGCAGTCATTCGCGCCCGCATGACCGTCTTCTACCCAACCCGGAAGAGCCGCCATGTTTGATCGACTGCATCGGTTTATGGAAGGCGCAGGTCCCGAGCGGCGCCATCGCGTCTGGAGCAAGGTGCGCATTTTCGTGGCCGCAATGGGCACGCTCGGCTCTGCCGCCGGCATCGCCATCGCGGTGGTCGGGCTCATCAACTTCGACCACCAGAAGGTGATTGCCGGCGTGGCCGTCATCATCGTCTGCACGGCGATCTACGTGTCGATCCTCGTGCGCGACCGCAATCGCGCCGACTAACGCACGCCGCCCGGGCGTCGCTGCCTCACTGCAGGTTCTGGCCGTCGCGCGTGACATGCACGGCGGTCGCGCCCACGTAGTCGGCGCGAATGCTGTCGCCCACCTTGATCGATTCGAGCGGCACGTCCGGCGGCGCCACCACCACGACCGTGCGGTTCGGTCCGCGCAGCGCTACCTTGCGGCTCTTGCGGTCGATCTTCTCCACCGTCGCGATCACCTGCACGCTACGCGCCGTCGCCGTCATGCCACCGGAAGCGGGCGTGGTCGCGACCGTATCGACGCGCGAGCGGATGCCCCTCGTAGCCAGCTTTTCGGCACGCAGCAGCAACGCCTCCTTGTAGAGGATGTTCACATGATCGCCGGGCTTGAGCTTGCTCACATCGCCGACTGCGGGATCGACGGCGACCGTCACCAGGTTGCGGCGCGCGCCACGCAGCGTGACCGAGTTGGTGGCCGCGTCGATGCTCACGACGGTCGCCGTGGTCTGCACCTCGCCGATCTGCAGCGCGGCGTTGGGCGCACTCCCGGGCGCACTCCCGGGCGCGGCATCGGACGCCGTCTGCGCAAACAGCGGTACATGCGGCGACACGCCGAGGGCAAGCACGAGTATGGCGCCGAGCAGCGGCGCGGACGAATGGTAGCGCGTGGACATGAAGCCTCCTTGTGTGGATCGTGAATGGCAAGAGAGCGGCATGGCGCCGCTCGCACGCATCAAGCGCTGTTCATGCAGGCTTCTTCGGCCGCACAGCGCAGGTAATGGGCATACACACGCTCACGTTCCTCGTTGGCGAGCTGGCGCTTTTCGGCAAGCCGCAGCATGCGGTGCCGGTCCGCGCCGAGCGTTTCGTAATAGCGCTCGGTATGCAAGCGCTTGAAGCGCGTATAGAAGTCCGGGCCGGGCAGGCCCGAATCGGTCGAGAGCAGCGAGGCATAGTCGGCCTCGTGCGGCGCGCACAACGCGGCCGCGGCCGCTTCGAGCTTTTCGTAACGCACCCGCAACGGCACGTCGCCCGCGAACAGGGCATGAAACGCACCGTACGGCACGAGCGAGCGCCGGCTCGCAGCGCGGCGCAACAAACGACCTACCTTTTCGTCGAGTTCTTGATTCATCCGCAGCGGCCAGAAAGCGGGCCGCCGCCCAGGCCGCGCGTCGTTTGACGAAACGCACGGACGCATTTGGCGGCCCGAGGGATTCAGGGACCCGTTTCGCCACGCGATACGCTGCGCGGCGAATCCGGCATTCTGCATTCGTTCATTCGAATCCAATCTGCATTGCAATCGATTCGAAATGTTTGCGAAAACCATTCTGCACAAAAAAGCGAAATCACTCCCTGAAATTGCTCCATAGCCGTCATCACCCGCGCTGGACCCTGCCATTTTTTGCCGCGCACCTCAAAAACGCTAACAAACATCTAAAGGTGCATCGTCGCTATTAATTCATTTTGGATAAAACCGTTTCAACTCAATATATGCTGAATACCGATTTAGTCATACAAAACAAGGAAAAGTGTTGCTTTCCAATGTTTGAGCAATTAAGTCAGGTTAACTGGTTGCAATGGGAGCAAACTTCGCATTGCGGAGTCCGTGCGAAATGGCGGCACCCATTGTTGACACACGCGAGTCGGTTGTTTTTTCCATTAGTTCAGGATTATCCACAAGTCAAGCAGACTATTTTTCCGCTAGCTATACACATTCCCTACAAAAACAATTATTAATATCCGCTGCGGAACACCGAGGCGTTTCGCAACAAGCGCCCTTCACCGGGCGTCGATTTCGCCGTCCGTCATGACCCCCGCGTCACCGCACCGGCGCCGGGTCCATGGCAAGCGACAAGACCCGCTTGCAGGAAGGGTTACAGGAGCGGCACATCCGCAATGCCGCGTGTCCGGAATCTTTCGTCGACGAGTGAACACATGCTTACCCGAACCGAGAACCTGCCGAGCGTCGCGAGAAGAATGGCCGCCGGCCAGATGTTGATGGAAGGCGCGACCGTGAATAGCGTCGCCGACTCACTCCACCTTTCCGCCCAGACGGTGAGGCGCTACAAGTCCATCGTCGAGGACGGCGGCCTTGCAGCGCTCCAGCAGATGAGCGTGGGCGGCCGGCCTTCAGTGCTCGATCAGGCCGCGCTAGGCTGGATCGCGAGCGCCCTGCATGGCTCCGCGCGAGAGCACGGCTTTGCGAGCGATGCGTGGACCAACAGCCGCGTGCGCGAGCTGATCGGCCGCCAGTTCGGCGTGCACTATTCGCGCGTCTATACCTGGCAGATCGTCTCGAACCTCGGCCTCGGCCACCGGCTGTCGAAGTCTGCGCGCTGAACGGCATGGCGGGCGTCGCGCGCCGCACGAAAGCCGGCGCGCCTCAGCCTCGCGTTGCGGGTGCATCGCGGCCTCGGCTTCCGGCTTCGGAATCCACCAGCGGCTGTGCCCCATCGCCCGTCCATTGCTGCGACCGGACCTGATTGCGGCCCGCTTCCTTGGCCTCGTAGAGCAGGCGGTCGGCGGCGGCCAGCAGCTTCGCGCCGCTGCCGCCCTCCGGCGGATTGCAGCTCGCACACCCCGCGCTCACCGTCACGCACCCATGGTGCGTACCACTCAGCGTGAGATTGTCCGACTCGATGCGTTTGCGGATCTTTTCCGCCATGCGCGTCGCGGCGTCGAGCGCCGTGCCCGGCAGCACCACCGCGAACTCTTCGCCGCCAAAGCGTGCGGCGAGATCGGTTGCGCGCCGCGATCCTGCAGCGATGCGCCCGGCCACGAACACCAGCACCTCGTCGCCGGCGGCGTGCCCGTAGGTGTCGTTGAAGAGCTTGAAGTGGTCGATGTCGAAAAACAGCACGGAAAGCGGCGTGCGTTCGCGCACCGCGTGATGCCATTCCTCCGCGAGACGGCTGTCGAGCGCGCGGCGGTTCGCAAGACCCGTGAGCGGGTCGGTCACCGCGAGACGCACGAGCTTGCCCTCGGCCACCACCTTGTCGCGCAGCGCGAAGGCGAGCATCCACGACACCGCGACCCACGCGCCGCCGAACACCGTCGTCATCACGAGGGCGATATAGCTGCGCCGCCGCCAGCCGGCGAGCACGTCCCCCACGGCGGGCGCCACGACGACGATGAACGGCGAGTTGCCCACATGCGCAAAGGTGTAGATGCGCTCGACCCCGTCGATTGCCGAGTGCGACGTGTAGGTGCCGGCGTCGCGACGCGAAAAGAACGCGAAATTCGGCAGGTCCGCGTAGCTCCAGCCGGCGCCGCGCATCGAGGGCGGCTTGCTCGCGAGCAACGTGCCGTCGCGCATCAGAATGAAGAGATGGCCGCCGGGGCCCAGGTCGATGTGCTCGAGCAGTTGCTCGAGATAGTCGAGGCGCACACCGAGCAGCGCCACGCCCGCGAACGAGCCGTCGGGCGCGTTGATGCGGCGCGTGAGGCCGATCGTGAGCGCGCCGCCGCGCAGGCGGGAATGGAACGGCTTCGAAAAGAACAGGCCCGCATGCGGGTCGCGCTGTTGCGCGATGAAGTAATCGCGGTCGGCGAACGAAATGCCGGCGGGTGAAACGTCGAAGGCGTTGCTGTGCGAGGCTATCACATGGCCCGCGGCGTCGATCACATAGGCGCCGCCCAGCCTCGACGCCGCCGTCGCCCGGTCGAACAGCACGCGCTGGCGCAGCGCCTCGGGCATGCTCCAGGTCTGCGGCTGCTGCGCCGCCTGTACCACGGCCTGTAGCGACAGGTCGTAGATCTCGACGTTGCGCGCAATGTCGTTGCTGATGAGCTGCACGAGGTTGCGCGAATTCTCCTGCGCGTGGCGCAACTCCTCGGCACGGCCCTCGTAGAGCGCCGCGTAGGTGAGGATCGCCATCACCGTCGCGACGAGCGTGCCGGAAAGCCCCGCGAAGAAGGGATAGTTGCCGATCAGGCGCGTCGCCGCCTTCGCCCGCCCGTGGGCCCAGCGGTGCACCAGAAGACGCAGCGAAAGAACCCGTTTTGGCATCTGCGCAATCCTCTTGCTGACTGCTGACGGCGCGATTCGAAGGAGCGCCGGTCTGTCGGGCATGCATCGGGCATGGCTGGCACGAATCCGTCATCAAACGGACACCTGGGCAGTTCACGATCGGAGGCGAAACCTTTGCCCACTCCCTCCCCCAGGAGCCCGCCTGCCATGCCAGAATTTTCCCTGTCACCGCAACCGGGCACCGCCCCCGCACGCGGGCGCAACGCCAGCCTGCTCGCCTTCCTCGTCGTCATCGCCGCAGGCGCCGTGTACGTGGGGATGCATCTCGCCGACGACCTCTCGCCGGTGCGCGAAAGCTCGGCGATGCCCTGGATCCTGCTCGGCATCGCGCTCCTGATCGCGCTCGGCTTCGAGTTCGTGAACGGCTTCCACGATACCGCGAATGCGGTCGCAACCGTCATCTATACGCACTCGCTTTCGCCCAATATCGCCGTGATGTGGTCGGGCGCGTGGAATTTCCTCGGCGTGCTCACCTCCACCGGCGCGGTGGCCTTCGGCATCCTGCAACTGCTGCCTGTGGAGCTGATCCTGCAGGTGGGCAGCAGCGCGGGCTTCGCCATGGTGTTCGCTCTGCTCATTGCCGCGATCATCTGGAACCTGGGCACGTGGTACTTCGGCCTGCCTTCGTCGAGCTCGCATACGCTGATCGGCTCGATCATCGGCGTGGGCCTCATGAACCAGCTCATGCACGGCGCGAATGGCACCAGCGGCGTGGACTGGAGCCAGGCGCTCGGCGTGGGCAAGTCGCTGCTGTTTTCGCCGATCGTCGGCTTTTTGCTGGCCGGCCTGCTGCTGCTCATCCTCAAGGCCGTCGTGCGCGTGCCCGAGCTCTACGCGGAGCCGAAGGGCAAGGAGCCGCCGCCGTTCTGGATCCGCGCGCTGCTGATCCTCACGTGCACGGGCGTGTCGTTCGCGCACGGCTCCAACGACGGCCAGAAGGGCATGGGCCTCATCATGCTGATCCTGATCGGCACGGTGCCCACGGCCTACGCGCTGAACCGCGCCGTCACGGCCGAACAGACGCAGACTTTCATCGCCGTCGCGCACGACGCCACGCGCGCGCTCGAGCGCTATACGAACGGCGTGGCCGCGCCCGCCGATCCGCGCGCCGAAGTGGAACGCTTCATCGGCCGCCGCGCCCTGTCGAGCACGACGGTGCCCGCGCTTGCCGCGCTGTCGAACCAGGTGACCGAGCAGGTGCGCGGTTACGGCTCGCTCGCGGCAGTGCCGCAATCGGTCGTCGATAACGTGCGCAACAACATGTACGTGATTTCCGAGGCGATCCGCCTGCTCGATAAACAGAAGGCGGTGCCCTTCTCGGCCGACGACCTGAAGTCCATCAACAACTTCCGCAGCCAGATCGACCACGCGACGAAATTCATCCCGACATGGGTGAAGGTGGCCGTGGCGATCGCGCTGGGGCTCGGCACGATGGTGGGCTGGAAGCGCATCGTGGTGACGGTGGGCGAGCGCATCGGCAAACAGCACCTGACCTACGGCCAGGGCGGCTGCGCGGAGGTCGTGGCGATGGTGACGATCGGCGCGGCGGACGTGTACGGTCTGCCGGTCTCGACCACGCACGTGCTCTCCTCGGGCGTGGCGGGCACGATGGCCGCGAACGGCTCGGGCCTGCAATGGAATACGGTGCGCAGCCTCGTGATGGCATGGGTGCTCACGCTGCCCGCTTCGATCGTGCTGGCTGGCGCGCTCTATTGGGTGTTCAAGCACGTGTTCTGAGTACGAAAGGCCAGAGAAAAGCCGCGCTCCCTGGGAGGGGAGCGCGGCTTATTTTTTGCTTCGTGCGCCTGCGTTCAGACGATCGAGATTTTCAGCGTCTTGCCGCACGCTGTTACTGCGCCAGGGGCATCCCAAAATCGTCGCTTGCCCTCGCTCAGAACGAAAGCGGCCAACCCCTCAATAAATTTCCGGAATGATCATGTCCTGCGGCACCGGCTGGCGAATGTAATCCGGATGATGCACGCGCGCCGGCAGCGTGACCTGCGGGTGCTCGATCTCGTGATACGGCACCTGGCTCAGCAAGTGGTGAATGCAGTTCAGGCGCGCGCGCTTCTTGTCCACGCCCTGCACGACCCACCACGGCGCCTCGGGAATGTGCGAGCGCTGCAGCATCACTTCCTTCACGTGCGTGTAGGCCTCCCAGCGGCGGCGGCTTTCGAGGTCCATCGGCGAGAGCTTCCACTGCTTGAGCGGATCGTCGATGCGGCTCTGGAAGCGCACTTCCTGCTCGTCGTCGGTGATCGAGAACCAGTACTTGACGATCTGAATGCCACTCCTCACGAGCATCTTTTCGAACTCGGGCACGGAGCGAAAGAACTCTTCGTATTCGTCGTCGGTGCAGAAGTTCATCACGCGTTCCACGCCTGCGCGGTTGTACCAGCTGCGATCGAACAGCACCATCTCGCCGCCCGCGGGCAGATGCTGCGCGTAGCGCTGGAAATACCATTGCGTGCGCTCGCGGTTGTTCGGCGCAGGCAGCGCCGCCACGCGGCACATGCGCGGGTTCAGCCGCTGCGTGATGCGCTTGATGACACCGCCCTTGCCCGCCGCGTCGCGTCCCTCGAAGATCACGACGAGCCGGTGCCCCGTGCTCACGATCCAGTCCTGCATCTTCACGAGTTCGCCCTGCAGGCGGATCAGCTCGCGGAAATAGACGCGGCGCAGCGCACGCGCCTCGTCGCTGATCTGCAGACCGCTTTCCTGCAGCCGGTCGTCGACCTCCATCTCGAGCTCTTCGTCATAGGCGTCGATGAGCTCTTCATCCAGACGCCGACGACGATGCAGTTCGGCCTCCTGCTCTTGCGCATCCCGTTGTTCGGCATCCATCGTGCGGTCCAGTTCATTCATGGCGACTCTCTCCTTGGTCGATATGCTGTCAACTCGCGCCACTATCGGCGCAGCGAGTGTCACGAATATTTCAAATGCATTGCGGCGGCTCAGGTAAGCGGCCTGGCGAAGCTCAGCTCGTGGCCGTCCGGATCGACGAGATGGAAATAGCGCTCGCCCCATGGCGCGTCGCGCGGTGCGAATTCGGGCTTCGCGCCCGCGGCCAGTGCATGGGCGTAGAACGCGTCCACGTCGGCGACGTGGAGGACCACGCGGCCCCAGCCGTTCACGGCGCCGTGCGGTCCCTCCAGCAGGTTCAGATAGCAGACGCCGGCCGCGCCGCCCAGTTCGAACGACGCGAAGCCCGGCACCGCCGGCCCGTCTCTCCGCTCGAAGCCGAGTGCCTCGTAAAAGGGCACCGACCGCGCGATGTCGCTGACGGTCAGCGTCACGGCGCTCAACGCTACGATTTGCGCGGCGCGTTCGTTCATCTGCTCCTCCTGCTCATGCGGCCAGGGACTGCCTGCGGCCCGGAATGAGGCCCGTCGGCCCGATCAGCCGACTTTAGCAGCGTTCGCGCGCCCGGCACGGCCCACTGGCGTTTTCTCTCTGCCGCCCGCCACCTTGCGCGCGGCTTTGCGCGCCGGCTTGGCCGCCTGCGCAGCCGCTGGCGCGGCGCGCGGCGCATCGTCACTGGTTGGACCAATTTCCTGCCAGCCGATCTCCTCTCCCACCCGCGTGCGCACGAAGTCGATGTGCGTCTGCATCGCCGTGCGCGCCTCCTCGGGACGCCGCGCAACGATCGCGTCGCACAGCGTGCGGTGCTGCAGCAGCAACTGGTCCGGCGCGTCTTCGTTCTGCACGCGCAGCCCCGTGCCGTTGATCGTGATGTGCTCGCGCAGCACGCCCAGCACGCTCGTGTGCAAGTGCAGAAACATCGCGTTGTGCGAGGCCTGCGCGATCACTTCGTGCAGCTTCGCATCGGTATCGGCTTCGGCGGCTTTGTCGTCCACTTCGCGCGTGCGCTCCAGTTCCTGCATGAGCGCGCGAATACGCTCGAGATCCTCGTCGCTCGCGCGCAGCGCCGCAAAATACGCCGTCGCGCCTTCCAGCACGCGGCGAAATTCGAGGATGTCTTCACGCAAGGCCGGATGATCGGCCACGAGCTGCCCCCACGGCGAAGCAAAGCCCGTGCGCAACTGGTCAGTGACGAATACGCCCGCGCCCGGCCGGCTCTGCACGAGGCCGCGCGCGGCCAGGCGCTGGATCGCCTCGCGCACGGTGTTGCGCGCCACGCCGTATTCCATCGCGAGCACGCGCTCGGAAGGCAGCTTCGCTCCCGCGCGCCAGGTGCCGTCGAGCAGCGACGTCTCCATCTGACGCATCACGGTCTCCACGCGCCCGCGCGCGACTGCCCTGTCCCTCATTGTCATACCCGAATCTCGTTTTATCTTGTGGCAAGTGGTCCAACCAGTTTGAACCGTTCGCCCGAAGCGGGAATTATGCGCCCAAACCAGCGCTCGTCCTCAACCCGCCCGGCCTCGGGTCCGCGGGGAAGGGGCACGAAAGCGCGCCAAGACACCGAGCGAGACATGAAGCCACGGCAATACCCCACCGAGCGCCCCACCGACGTCTATCTGTTCGCCACCTGCCTCGTCGACCTGTTCGTGCCGCAAGCCGGCCTCGACGCGGTGAAGCTGCTCGAACGCGAAGGCCTGACGGTCCATTTCCCGCGCAGCCAGAGCTGTTGCGGCCAGCCTGCATACAGCAGCGGCAACCCGCGCCAGGCGCGCGAGGTCGCGCTCGCGCAACTCGGACTCTTCGAAAAACCCTGGCCCGTAATCGTCCCTTCGGGTTCGTGCGCGGGCATGATGCGCCACCACTGGCCCGCGTTGTTCGACGGCGACGCCTCCAACGCCGCGCGCGCCGAGGGACTCTCGGAGCGCGTGTACGAACTCACCGAATTCCTCGTGCGCGTGCTGAACGTCGACTTCGACGCGTATGGCGCACAGGGTGCCGTCCGCCAGCCCGACGAGCGCGTCGTACTGCACACCTCGTGCGGCGCGCGGCGCGAGATGGGCACGCGCGTGCACGGCGTCGAAGTCGTCGATGCGCTGCCGGGCGTCACTCGCATCGAGCACGAACGCGAATCGGAATGCTGCGGCTTCGGCGGCACGTTCTCGCTCAAGCACCCGGACATCTCCGGCGCGATGGTCGCCGACAAGATCGCCTCCGCCTGCGCCACGGGCTGCGAGCGCCTGGTTTCCGCCGACTGCGGCTGCCTGCTCAACATCGGCCACGCGGCAGCGCACAAGGGCGCGCCGCTCGCCGTGGAGCACCTCGCCTCGTTCCTCTGGCGCCGCACGGGCGGGGAGGCCGCATGAACGTCGATACGATGAGCGCGCGTGCGCGCATGCTGCAACGCCTGCGTGGCCATGCCCCTGCAGCACCCTCCCCCACGCTCGAAGCGCTCGACGCACGCATCGACGCGCATTTCACCGGGCGCCGGGCGCTCGCCCCGCTTGCCTTGAACGAACGCATCGCGCAGTTCCAGCGCATGCTCGAAGCCGCGCACGCAGAAGTGATCTGCGCGAGCGCCGCAACGTGGGCCGCCGAACTCGCCGACCGCCTCGCGGCGGCGGGCGTGCGCAGCCTGCTGCTCGACACCGCCTGCGCCGAAGGCCAGGCGCTCGAGGCGGCACTCCCGTCCGCCGTGCAGGCGCGCAGTTACGCGCAGCCGATCGAGCAGTGGAAGGCCGAACTCTTCGACACCGTCGACGCGGGCTTCACTGTCGCGCGCTCGGGTCTCGCGGCGACGGGCACGCTCGTGGTCGTCCCCGACGCGAACGCGCCGCGCACGGTCTCGCTCGTACCGCCGCTGCACGTCGCGCTGATCCACGCGCGTACGCTGCACGCCGACCTGCACGCCGCCGTGGCCGCGGAGCGCTGGCGTGACGGCATGCCCACCAATCTCGTGATGATCTCGGGTCCTTCGAAGACCTCGGATATCCAGCAGACCACCGCCTACGGCGCGCATGGTCCCCGCGCTCTATGGGTCGTCCTCGTGACCGATGAGGATCGCGCAACGGGCACGCAGCACGGAGCCGCCGAATGAGCACGACCACGCAGAACTCTCAGGAAAACACGCTCCATTTCGTCCCGACTGCGGAATTCCGCCAGCGCGCGCGCACGGCGCTCGACGACCCGCAACTGCGCAAGAGCTTTCGCGGCGCGATGGACTTCCTGCAAGGCAAGCGCGCCGCGCAGTTCCCCGAGGCGGACGAACTCGAAGCCCTGCGCGACCTCGGCGAAGCCGTGCGCCAGCATGCGCTCGCGCGCCTGCCCGAACTCCTCGAGCAACTGGAAACGAAGCTGCGCGCGAACGGCATTCAGGTGCATTGGGCCGAGACCGCCGACGAGGCGAACCGCATCGTCCACGCCATCGCGCAGCGTCACGCGGCCACACGCGTGATCAAGGGCAAGTCGATGGCGAGCGAGGAAATCGAGCTCAACCATTACCTCGCCGAGCACGGCGTCGACTGCATCGAGTCGGACATGGGCGAGTACATCGTGCAGCTCGCAGGCGAAAAGCCCTCGCACATCGTGATGCCCGCCATCCACAAGACGAAGGGGGATATCGGGCACCTGTTCGAAGCGCACATTCCCGATACGCCCTTTACGGAAGACGTGGACACGCTCATTCAAACGGGCCGCCGCGCGCTGCGCCGCGCCTTCGTGGATGCGCAGATCGGCCTCTCCGGCGTGAACTTCGCCGCCGCCGACACGGGCACGCTCTGGCTCGTGGAAAACGAAGGCAACGGCCGCCTTTCCACCACGGTGCCCGACGTGCATATCGCGATCATGGGCATGGAAAAGGTGGTGGCAAAGCTCGAGCACATCGTGCCGCTTTCGAGCCTGCTCACGCGCTCGGCCACGGGCCAGCCCATCACGACGTATTTCAACCTGATCAGCAGCCCGCGCCGCGAAGGCGAGAAAGACGGCCCGCGCGAGGTGCATCTCGTCCTGCTCGACAACGGCCGCAGCCAGGCCTACGCCGACGAGCAATTGCGCGCCACGCTGCAATGCATCCGCTGCGGCGCGTGCATGAACCACTGCCCGGTGTACACGCGTATCGGCGGGCATGCGTACGGCACGACCTACCCTGGGCCGATCGGCAAGATCATTTCGCCGCATCTGCTCGGGCTCGACGCGACAGCGGAGCTGCCCACCGCGTCGAGCCTGTGCGGCGCATGCGGCGAAGTCTGCCCGGTGCGCATTCCGATTCCTCAGCTGCTCGTGCGCCTTCGCACCGAGGCGAACCGCGACCCCGAGGAAAGCGTTGCGCATCCGTTGCGCGGCCAGGGCGCGAATCACAGCAGGAGCGAGCAGTTCATCTGGCGCTTCTGGAGCGGCGCGTTCGCGCATCCGCGCGCCTATCGTGCGCTACGCTGGGCCGTGACGCGTCTACGCGGCCTCGCGCCCTCGCAGCAAATGGGCTGGACGCAGCATCGCACACCGCTCAAGCCCGCGCCGCGCAGCCTGCACGACCTGCTGCGCGAACGCGATCAGCCTCAATAGCGCTCAGGTCGTCAGGCGTGCGAAATAACTCTCATAGCAAGCCTGACGAGATCAAATAAATTTTCTACCCGCATCATCGGAGGAGACCGTAGTGCAACCCTGGTACCAGATCTATACACCGCTCGGCAGTCTGTGGCTGTCCGCCCTCGTGGCCGCCATTCCCATTCTGTTCTTCTTCGTCGCGCTCGCCGGCCTGCGTATGAAGGGCCATGTCGCCGCGGCGATCACCCTGCTGCTCGCGCTTGCCGTGGCGATCTTCGAATACGGCATGCCAGTGCGCCAGGCGCTCATTTCCGCGGGCTTCGGCTTTGCCTACGGCATCTGGCCGATCGCGTGGATCATCGTCACGGCGGTGTTCCTCTACAAGATTGTCGTGAAGACGGGACAGTTCGAGATCATCCGCGCCTCGGTGCTCTCGATCACCGACGACCAGCGCCTGCAGCTGCTGCTGATCGGCTTCTCGTTCGGCGCGTTCCTCGAAGGTGCGGCGGGCTTCGGCGCGCCGGTGGCGATCACCTCGGCGCTGCTCGTCGGCCTCGGCTTCGAGCCGCTCTACGCCGCGGGCCTGTGCCTCATCGCCAATACCGCTCCGGTCGCGTTCGGCGCGATGGGGATTCCCATCATCGTCGCGGGCCAGGTGACGGGCATCGATCCGTTCCTGATCGGCGCGATGGCGGGCCGCCAGTTGCCGCTGCTCTCGCTCTTCGTGCCGTTCTGGCTCGTCTTCATCATGGACGGCAAGCGCGGCGTGAAGGAAACGTGGCCCGCCGCGCTCGTGGCCGGCGGCAGCTTCGCTGTTACGCAGTACTTCACGTCGAACCACATCGGGCCCGAGTTGCCGGACATCACTTCGGCGCTCGTGAGCCTCGTCGCGCTCGCCGCGTTCCTCAACGTGTGGCAGCCGCGCCGGGCAACGCAAGGCACGAGCGTGAAGGTGAGCGGCGGTGCCGCTGCGCTGGGCGGCTTCGGCGGCGGCGGTTCGCGTGCGGCGGCTTCGAGCCGCAAGGCGTCGCCGTACAGCATCGCGCAGACCGTGCGCGCATGGTCGCCGTTCATACTGCTCACGGCCATCGTGACCGTGTGGAGCGTCAAGCCGTTCAAGGCGCTCTTCGCAGCGAAGGGTCCGCTCGCGGGCACGATTCTGAGCCTGCACGTACCGGGCCTCGATCAGCTCGTGGTGCGCACGGCACCGATCGTCGCGTCGCCCAAGCCGTACGAAGCCGTGTTCAAGCTCGACTGGCTCTCGGCCGTAGGCACCGCGATCATGATCACCGCGATCCTCTCCGCGATCCTGCTGCGCATGAAGCCGCGCGCCGCCGTGGCCGCGTTCTTCGAGACCCTCGGCGAACTGCGCCGCCCCGTGCTGTCCATCGGTCTCGTGCTCGCCTTCGCATTCGTCGCGAACTACTCGGGCATGTCGTCCACGCTGGCGCTCGCGCTTGCGGGCACCGGCGCCGCTTTCCCGTTCTTCTCGCCGTTCCTCGGCTGGCTCGGCGTGTTCCTCACGGGTTCCGATACGTCGTCGAATGCGCTGTTCTGCTCGCTGCAGCACACCACGGCGCACCAGATCAACGTGTCGGATACCCTGCTCGTCGCGGCCAACACCTCGGGCGGCGTGAGCGGCAAGATGATTTCGCCGCAGTCGATCGCGGTGGCCTGTGCGGCAACCGGCCTCGTCGGCAAGGAGTCGTCGCTGTTCCGCTTCACCGTGCGTCATAGCCTGTTCTTCGCGGCTGTCGTGGGCGTGGTGACGCTGATTCAGGCGTATGTGCTGACCGGCATGATTCCGCAGTGATGGCGGAGTTGGCGGTGCAACGCGCCGTAACAAAGTGATGAGGGCCGTCGCCCGCGCGCGCGGGCGACGAACGTGCCCGTGAAGATCGTCGACGAGCCCCGAGGCCGGAGGACCTGACGCACGGTCATTTCCTGTGGCACCCCGTGGCCGCCTCGATGCCACATGACTGAACTCCGTCCCCGTTTGCGGCTATGATCGTGAACTGCGGCGCGGCGACTCGGCGCCCTGTCGGACCCACGGGGAGTGTCGAATGGCAATGGGGTGGCTCGTCGTATTACCGTTCGTCGCCGCAGCGCTCGTCGCGTTCGCGGGGCCGCTCGCCGGACGCTGGGCGTCCCCCTGCGGCACGTGGATCGCATTCGCGGCCGCGCTCTTCGGCCTGGGACTGCTGGGCAGCGAACGTGTAGGCATGGCCACCCATGGCGTACTGCATTGGCAGGCCGACTGGATCCCGCAGCTCGGCCTCTCGTTCGCGCTGCGCCTGGACGGTCTTTCGTTCATGTTCGCGCTGCTCGTGCTCGCAATCGGCCTGCTCGTTTTTATCTACGCACGCTACTACCTCGCGGGCAGCGAATCGCTGCCGCGCCTTTACGCGCTGCTGCTGCTCTTCATGGGCGCGATGCTCGGCGTGGTGCTGTCGGACAACCTGCTGCTGCTCGTGATCTTCTGGGAACTCACGAGCATCGTGTCGTTCCTGCTGATCGGCTTCTGGCCTTCGCGCCCCGAAGCACGGCGCGGCGCGCGCATGGCGCTCACCATCACGGGCGCGGGCGGTCTCGCGCTGCTGGCCGCCGTGCTGCTGCTTGGTCATGTCTGCGGCAGCTACGACCTCGATGTCGTGCTCGCGCATGCGGGTCTCGTACAGCGCAATCCGCTGTATCCCGCAATTCTCCTGCTCGTGCTTTTCGCGGCCTGCACGAAGTCGGCGCAGTTCCCGTTCCACTTCTGGCTGCCGCATGCGATGTCGGCACCCACGCCCGTTTCCGCATACCTGCATTCGGCGACCATGGTCAAGGCGGGCATCTTCCTCATCGCGCGCTTTTACCCCGTGCTCGAAGGCACCGACTGGTTCTTCTACGTGACGAGCCTGATCGGCCTCGTCACGCTCACGGGCGGCGCGGCCATGGCGCTCGTGCAGCGCGATCTCAAGGGACTGCTCGCGTATTCCACCATCAGCCATCTCGGGCTCATCGTGCTGCTGTTCGGCCTCGACACGCAGCTCTCCACCGTCGCCGCGCTCTTTCACACCTTCAATCACGCGGTGTTCAAGGCTTCGCTCTTCATGGCGGCGGGCATCATCGACCATGAAACGGGCACGCGCGACCTGGGCCGGCTGCGTGGCTTGCGCCGCTTCATGCCACATACCGCCGCGCTAGCCGCCGTGGCATCCCTCGCCATGGCGGGCGTTCCGCTGCTCAACGGCTTCCTCTCGAAGGAGATGTTCTTCGGCGAAACGCTCGCACAAGGACTCCTCGGCGACTTCAACTGGATCATCCCCGCGCTCGCCGTCATCGCGGCGGGGCTCTCGGTCGCGTATTCGCTGCGCTTCGTGTGGGGCGTGTTCTTCGACGGAGAAACCCCGCACGACCTTCCGCACTACCCGCCGCACGAACCGCCGCGTTTCATGAAGCTGCCCGTCGAGATTCTCGTCGTCATCTGTCTACTCGTGGGCCTCGTGCCGCAGCAGACCATCGGCAGGATGCTCGAGTCCGCGGCATGGTTCGCGCTGGGCGGCAGCGTGCCCACGTATAGCCTGAGCTTGTGGCATGGCATCAATCTGCCGCTCCTGATGAGCTGCGTGTCGTTCGTGGGCGGTGCGCTGCTGTTCTTCTATCGCCGCGACGCGTTCCGCCATCATCGTTCGGTGCTCTCCGAAATGAACGCGAGCGAAGGCTTCGACCGCTTCGTGCAGCAGCTCGAAAAAGCCGCGGGCGTCGTGGTCGATCTCTTCGAAACGCGCTCGCTGCCGGCGTATCTCGCGTGGATGATTGCGGCGATGCTGATCGTGCCGGGCTCGGCGCTCCTCGCGCTTGCTTCGCTGGACGGCGCATACCGCTCGGCGCCGCTCGATGCGATGACGCTCGTCGGCCTCGTGCTGATGGCGTTGATGGCGGTAGGCGTCGTGCTCGTGCGCGCCAATACGCTCTATGCGCTCGTGATGCTGAGCACCTGCGGGTTGCTCGTCACACTCGCGTTCGTGCGTTTTTCCGCGCCCGACCTCGCGCTCACGCAAATTTCAGTGGAAGTGGTCACGGTGCTGCTTCTCGTGCTCGCCATCTACTTTTTGCCTGTCATGCAGCGCGCGCAGGAGCCTCCAGCCGCACGTACCCGCAACGCGGTGCTCGCACTCGCGGGCGGCGCGCTGATCGGCGCCGTGGCGTATGCCGTGATGACGCGCGCCCCCATCGGTGGCGTCGGCCAGTTCTTTCTCGCGAACGCGCTGCCGGGCAGCGGCGGCCACAACGTCGTGAACGTGATCCTCGTGGATTTCCGCGGCTTCGACACGATGGTCGAGATCAGCGTGCTGGTGGTGGCAGGGCTCGCCGTGAAGGCGCTGCTGCGCGGCCTGCGCCTGAAATCGCCCGATACGGGCCCGGGCGGCCTGCCGTGGTCGTCGCAGTCGCATCCGCTGCTGCTCGCCATTCTCGCGCGCCTCATGCTGCCGCTCACCCTGCTCGTTGCCGTGTTCATCTTTCTGCGTGGCCACAATCTGCCAGGCGGCGGCTTCATCGCCTCGCTCGTGATCTCCATTGCGCTGCTGCTGCAATACGTGGCGAGCGGCGTGCTGTGGACCGAGTCGCGCATCCGCATCAACTACCGCGGGCTCGCGGGCCTCGGCATTCTCGTCGCGGCCGCGACGGGCGTAGGCGCGATCGTGCTCGGCCACCCGTTCCTCACCAGCGCGTTCGGCCATCTGCACGTGCCGCTGATCGGCGAAATCGAACTGAGCACGGCCATGCTGTTCGACCTCGGCGTGCTCGGCGCCGTGGTCGGCACGACGCTCACGATCGTCTCGCACCTCGGCGTGCGCGACAAGGACATGCAATCCGTGGAGAAAAGCTGATGGAAGCCGCCTTCGCCATTACGCTCGGCGTGCTCTGCGCGAGCGGCCTCTACCTGCTGCTGTGCGCGCGCGTGCTGCCGGTGATCCTCGGCATTACGCTGTTCTCGTATGCGATCAACCTGTTCCTGCTCGGCATGGGCCGGCTCTCCACCGGCAAGCCCCCCGTGATCACGGCGGGCGCGCACTATGCCGATCCGGTGCCGCAGGCACTCGTGCTCACCGCGATCGTGATCGGCTTCGCCATGACGGCCTTCACGGTCGTGCTCGCGCTGCGCGCGCTCGCGATCGACGGCACCGACCACGTGGACGGCGACAACCCGCAGCGCAGCGGCCTGGAGATGCGCAGCGAATGAATCACGCTCTCATCCTTCCCATCCTGATTCCGCTGTTCGCGGCCGGCGCGATCGTTGCGCTGCCGCTGCGCGCGAAGCGCCTGCAGCGTGCGATCAACGTGATTGCCACGCTCGCGCTGCTGCCCATCGCGGCGGCGCTCGCCGAATTCGCGGCGCAAGGACAGATTGCCGGCTATGCACTCGGCGCGTGGCCCGCGCCGTTCGGCATCGTGTTGCAGATCGACCGGCTCGGCGCACTCATGCTCGTGCTGACCGCGCTGCTCGCGTGCTGCTGCCTGCTCGGCACCACGAGCGCCGATGTCCGGCGCGGGCGCTACTATCGCGCGCTCGTGCAGTTCGAGCTGATGGGCCTGAACGGCGCGTTTCTCGCCGGCGATCTCTTCAATCTGTTCGTCTTCTTCGAGCTGCTGCTGATCGCCTCCTACGCGCTGCTGCTGCATGGCGGCGGCCGCCGCCGCGTGCGCAACGGCCTGCACTACATGCTGTTGAACCTCGTGGGCTCGTCGTTCTTCCTGATCGCACTGGGCGTGCTGTACGGCCTCACGGGCACGCTCAACATGGCCGATGCGGGCGAGCGGCTTGCGCATCTGGACCCCGCGTCGCTGCCCCTCGCGCAGTTCGCGGGCGCGACGCTCATGCTCGTATTCGGCCTGAAGGCCGCCGTCTTCCCCATGTCGTTCTGGTTGCCACAGGCGTATCGAAGCGCAATCGGGCCCGTGGCCGCGCTGTTCGCGATCATGACCAAGGTGGGCATCTACGCGATGCTTCGCTGCGACGCGCTCGTGTTCGGCGCGGCGGGCGGCGTACTCGACGCGTTCCTGCATCAATGGGCGTGGTGGCTCGCCATTGCGACGATCGTCTATGGCGCGCTCGGCGCGCTCGCGGTATCGAGCCTCAAGACCACGACCGGTTTTCTCGTGCTGGTCTCGGTCGGCCTGCTGATTGCGGCTGTCACGCTGCAGACCGTGCTCGCCTGGAGCGCGCTGCTGTACTACCTCATCAGCACGACGCTATGCACGGGTGCGCTGTTCATGCTCGCCGATACCCTGGAGTCCGAACCAGGCGATCCGGCGGCCGTGCCCGCTGCAACCGAAACACGCGAGCCCGCCTCGCTGGAATCGCTCGACGACGCCACCGCGCCCGCCATCCCACCCGAAGCAGACAGCGAGCCGATCGCAACGGCTCCCAAGGCAACGGCCCCTGAAAAAGCGCCCAAGCCCTGGCCTTCGAACCTCGCCGGTGCGCTCTATCTCGCGGCAGCCGTTGGCGCCGTCGGCCTGCCGCCGCTCTCGGGTTTTCTCGGCAAGGCCATGGTGCTCGCCGCCACGCCGCTTGCGCAGGCCGTCGTGCTCTGGCCCGCCGTGCTGGTCGCGGGGCTGCTGTCGATCGTCGCGCTCAGCCGTACAGGCACACGCCTGTTGTGGGCGATACCCGCTGCACGCGCCTACGACGGCGCACCCGCCACCGCGCCGCGCGGCAGCCGCGCAAAGCTCGCCGCGTGTGCGCTGCTGCTCGCGGGCGTGGTGGCGGCAACGGTGTTTGCCGGCCCCCTCAAGCAGTATCTCGACGCCGCCGCCGCGCAGTTGCTCGACCGCACAGCCTACGTTCACGCGATCCTGCCCGCGCAGGCCGCGCAAACGTCACAGGGCGCAGGAAGCTGACATGCTCAAGAGGCTCTTTCCACACCCCTGGCTCACCGTCGTGCTGCTCGTATGCTGGGTCTTGCTGATGAACGACGTGTCGCCGGGCAACCTGCTCCTTGGCTTCGTGCTCGGGACCGCCATCGCCTACCGCGTGGGCGAAGGGCTGTGGCTCGCGCCCGTGCGCTTCGGCAGACCGTGGCTGCTCGTACGGCTCTTCGGGCATGTGCTCTACGACATCCTCGTGGCGAATCTCGAAGTCGCATTGCTCGTGCTTGGCCCCACGAAGCGCCTGCGCCCCGCCTTCATCGACGTGCCGCTCGACAGCACCCACGAAATCGCGCTGTCGGCGCTCATCAGCATCGTCTCGCTGAGCCCCGGCACGCTGTGCGCCGAGCTTTCCGACGACCGCAGGCGCCTCGTCGTGCACGTGCTCGATCTCGAAGACGAAGCCGCGCTCGTCGCCTTGATCAAGTCCCGTTACGAAGCGCCCCTCATGGAGATCTTCGCATGCTAGCCATCGTCATTCCGGTTTCGTTCGCGATCCTCGGGCTCGCGTTCCTGCTCACGCTCGTGCGCCTCGTGCGCGGGCCTTCGCTGCCCGACCGGCTCGTTGCGCTCGACACGCTCAATATCAACGCGATCGCGCTCATCGTCGTCTACGGCATCATGCTGCGTTCGACGGTCTTCTTCGAAATCGCGCTGCTCATCGCGGTCATGGGGTTCGTGGCAACCGTCGCGTTCACGAAGTACCTGCAGCGCGGCGACATCATCGAACTGAACTAGGGCTTCGCCATGCAAACCGTCATCGAAGCGATTGTCTGCGTGCTGCTCCTGCTCGGCAGCGCGTTCACGTTGATCGGCGCGATCGGCCTCGCACGCCTGCCCGACTTCTACATGCGCCTGCACGGGCCGACTAAATCGACCACGCTCGGCGTAGGCGGCGTCGTGCTCGCTTCCGTTGTGTACTTCAGTACGCACAACAATTTCGCGAGCCTGCACGAAGTGCTGATTCCAGCGTTCCTGTTTCTCACCGCGCCCATCAGCGCGCATATGCTCTCCAAGGCCGGGATTCAGCAACGCGTCGCCGTTTCGTCTGTCACACGCGGACAGCCGGATGCCGCCGGCGCAAGTGCAGTCGGCAAGCAAGACGCGAACCCGGACAACAATTCCGCACAGGACGCTTGAATATCGGCGCGGATCTTCGCGCCGCCGGTAAAAGCTGCCATCGAACGTCGCAAAAGTCGGGCGCGCCACGCTTCATCCGCGCGCCGCCCCCCATCGCTCCCCCTCCCCTCATCCCGTTGCGCGCGCATGCATCGCGTCGAATCGCCACGCACGGCACACCAATTGCTGATCGTGATCGCCCCTATGCAGCATCGCGCCGGCGTCCCGGCTCGCGCAGGGGCGCGATAACAACGCGCGGCCGCAATCGAGGCCGTACACCGTGCAGCTCGAACGAAACGAATGAGGTCAACAATGAAGACGATACGCACCCTGCTCGCCTTTGCGAGCGCGGCAGCCCTGCTCACGGCATGCGGCGGCGGCAGCAGCAGCAACGACGTCGGCAAGGAAATCGGCGTGCAGAACCCCGAGATACATTTCGTGCATGCGCTCCCCGGCGGCCCGAATGTCGATTTTCTGGTGAATGGCAGCGCCCTGCAGACGAACATCGCGTACAAGCAGGTCACGAACTTCGCCAACATCAACACCGGCAACACCAACGTCTCGTATGCAAGCACGGGCACGACCACGCCGATTGCAAGCGGCGCCTTCGCCGACGTGGCGAAGGGTCACGAGTACACCGTGCTCGCGTTGCCCGCGCTCACGGGCGGCGACATCGGCCTGATCGACGATCCGTTCGACAAGGGCCTGCTTTCCAGCAGCGCACGCCTGCGCGCGTTCAACGCCACCGTCAATGCGCAGAATCTCGACATCTACATCGTTGCGCCCGGCACGGATATCAACGCCGTGCAGCCGACCTTGCCGGCCGTGGGCTACAAGAACGCCGTGCCCGCAAGCGGACAGGACTCGATCTATATGAACGGCGGCAACTACGTGGCGATCGTCACGGCAGCGGGCAGCAAGACGGCGATCTACGAGTCGTCCTCTTTCAACCTCGCGAACAATGCGGACTGGCTCATTACGACCGTGCCGATCTCAGGTACGCTCTCGCAGCTCCTGCCGGGCCAGATTCACCTGCTCGTCGCGCAAGGCGGCAACACCTCGCAGCCCGCCGTGGAGTACAGCAACACGCTCACGGGCCAGTAGTCGGTTGCGCATGCACCCGGCGCGGCGAGTGGCGGCGTGCTACCTGCGCCGCTCACGCGGCCGCGCCGCGCCCGGTTTTGCGGGCCTCGCCCAGCACGTAGTCGATGAAGGTGGCCGCCGCCCGCGTGTGGTGGCGGTTCGGCATATAGAGCATGTACATATGCGTGCCGAATATGCTCAAACGCCACGCGTCGAGCGACGTGACGGCAGCGCCCTGGCGAATGTCGTCGTGCATCACGTAGTCGGGCACGATACCCACGCCGAGTCCCGCGAGAATCGACTGGCGCAGAAATAGAAAGTTTTCCGAAATGATCGAGGGTTCGAGCAGCACTTCGTGCCGGTCCTCGTTTAGATAACCCGCAAGGCGCAATTGCCGCCCCACCACCGTTGCCGTGATGACGGGCGCACGCGCCAGATCCTCGAGCGTTTGCGGCATGCCGTGCTGTTCGGCCCACGCCGTACAGGCACATGCGATGTACTTCACCGGCCCCATGTCGCGCGCCACGAGATTCTGCGGCGGCTCGTGCATCACGCGCACGGCAATATCGACTTCGTCGCGCAGCAGGTCTTCCACGCGGTTTTCGAACATCACGTCGAGCACGATGCCGGGGTACATCCGCTTGAACTGGATGAGCCAGTCCGACATCACGAGCTGCCCGTAGCCGCTCGGCACCGAAAGCCGCACGCGCCCCTGCAGGCTCTGGCCGAGGGTGGAAACCGATTCGCGCGCGGCGAGCAGCGCGTTCTGGATCGCGCGGCCGTGCTCGTAGAGCTTCAGGCCGATTTCGGTCGGCTCGACACGGCGCGTGGTGCGACGCACGAGCTGCAGGCCGATCGACTTCTCCAGATGGTTGAGGTGGTAGCTGACGTTCGCGCGGCTCATCTTGAGCCGGCGCGCCGCCTCGCTGAGGTTGCCCGCGTCGAGAATTTCGACGAGCAGGGTTAGCGCATTGACGTCCATGGCACATCCACTGTCAAAAATACCTTGACAGTCTGTCAACGAGCGATGGGATTGTCAATTGCCCCTGTCACGCCGAGAATCGACGGGAACATGAAACATTGCCGTCTGGCCCGCCAGTCCGGCCCTCATTATGGAGACAGCATCGCCATGGCATCCGATCCCGTGAACGCCTCCCCCGTCACTCATGAACTGCGCGGCAAGGTGCTGCTCGTCACCGTGGACAATCCGCCCGTCAACGCGCTGGGCGTGGACGTGCGCCGCGGCCTCGCCGCCGCCATCGAGCATGCCGAGGCAAACGAGGCCGTGCAGGCCGTGCTGATCGTCGGCGCCGGGCGCAATTTCATTGCCGGCGCGGACATCCGCGAGTTCGGCAAGCCGCCGCAGCCGCCCGCGCTGCCCGACGTGTGCAACCGCATCGAGGCCTGCCACAAGCCGGTGATCGCCGCCATTCACGGCGCGGCGCTCGGAGGCGGCCTCGAAGTGGCGCTCGCGGCGCACTACCGGCTCGTCGTGGCGGGCGCGAAGCTCGGCCTGCCCGAGGTGCAGCTGGGCCTGCTGCCTGGTGCCGGCGGCACACAACGCATGCCGCGCCTGATCGGCGCCGAAGCGGCGCTCTCGCTGATGCTGAGCGGCCGTCACGCGAGCGCGCAGGAAGCGCACAAGCTGGGCCTCGTCGACCGCGTGGGCGCGAGCGACGACATACTCGCCGAAGGCCTGGCCTACGCGCAGGAACTGCTCGCGGGTCACGCGCCGGTGCGACGCACGCGCGACGCCCAGGCGCTCGTTGATCGCGCCCAGGCGCAAGCCGCGATCGACGCCGCCCGCGCCGAAACCGCGAAGAAGTCGCGTGGCCTGTTCTCGCCGCTGAAGATCGTCGATTGCGTGCAGGCCGCGCTCGATCTGTCGTTCGACGAAGGGCTGCGCTTCGAGCGCAAGCAGTTCCTCGAATGCCTCGAAAGCCCCCAACGCGCGGGTCTCGTGCACGCATTCTTCGCGGAGCGCGAAGTGCAGAAGCCCCCAGAAACGAAGAGCGCGAAGCCGCGCGCGATCGACACCGTCGGCGTGATCGGCGGCGGCACGATGGGCGCGGGCATTGCCGTGGCCGTGCTCGACGCGGGCCTGCCCGTGACGATGATCGAGCGCGACGACGCCTCGCTCGCGCGCGGCCGCGCCCATGTGGAGAAGGTCTACGACGGCCTCATCGCCAAGGGCCGCATGAAGCCCGAAGCGAAAGCGCAGATCCTCGCGCGCTTTAGCGGCAGCACTTCGTACGACGCGCTCGGCAACACCGATCTCGTCATCGAAGCCGTGTTCGAGGACATGGCCGTCAAGCAGGCCGTGTTCGCCGAACTCGACCGCGTGTGCAAGTCCGGCGCCGTGCTCGCGACCAACACCTCGTATCTCGACATCGACGCCATTGCGGCCAGCATCGAACGCCCACAAGACGTGGTGGGCCTGCACTTCTTCTCGCCCGCCAACATCATGAAGCTGCTGGAAATCGTGGTGCCGAAGCAGGTGAGCGCCGATGTCGTGGCCACCGCGTTCGAGCTGGCGAAGAAGCTGCGCAAGGTGCCGGTGCGCGCCGGCGTGTGCGACGGCTTCATCGGCAACCGCATTCTCGCGGTGTTCCGCACGGCTGCGGATCATCTGATGGAAGACGGCGCTTCGCCCTATCAGATCGACAAGGCAGTGCGCGACTTCGGTTTTCCGATGGGCCCGTACCAGGTGGTCGATCTCGCGGGCGGCGACATCGGCTGGGCCACGCGCAAGCGCCGCGCCGCCACACGCGACCCGAAGGCGCGCTACGTGCAGATCGCCGACCGCATCTGCGAGCGCGGCTGGTTCGGCCAGAAGACGGGCCGCGGCTTCTATCTCTACCCCGAAGGCGCACGCACGGGCACGCCCGATCCCGAAGTCGAGTCCATCATCCGCGCCGAGCGCGAGCGCACCGGCATCGAGCCGCGCAGCTTCAGCGACGAAGCCATCATGCGCCGCTACATGGCTGCGATGATCAACGAAGGCGCGAACGTCGTGCATGAAAAGATCGCCCTGCGCCCGCTCGATGTCGATGTCACGCTGCTCTACGGCTACGGCTTTCCGCGCTATCGCGGCGGTCCGATGAAGTACGCCGATACCGTGGGCCTCGCCAACGTGCTCGCCGATATCCGCGAGTATGCGAAGGCAGATCCGCTGTTCTGGCGTCCTTCGCCGCTGCTCGTCGAACTGGTCGAGCGCGGCGAGAATTTCGCGAGCCTCAATCAATCGGCCTGAATGTGCCCTGAAGGAGCTTTTCACACATGGACCTGAAATTCACCGCCGAAGAAGAGGCGTTTCGCAGCGAAGTGCTCGCGTTCCTGAACGAGCGCCTGCCACAGCGCCTCGCCAGCAAGGTGAGCAATGGGCTGCACCTCACGCGCGACGACATGGCGCAATGGCACGCCATCCTGAACGAAAAAGGCTGGCTCGCGAATCACTGGCCGCAGGAATACGGCGGCCCCGGCTGGAGCGCCGTACAGAAGTTCATCTTCGAGAACGAATGCGCGATTGCGGGCGCGCCGCGCATCGTGCCGTTCGGCGTGAATATGCTCGGGCCCGTGCTCATCAAGTACGGCAGCGAAGCGCAAAAACGCTACTGGCTGCCGCGCATTCTCGACGGCTCGGACTGGTGGTGCCAGGGCTATTCCGAACCGGGCGCGGGCTCGGACCTCGCCTCGCTGCGCACGACCGCCGTTCGCGACGGCGATCATTACGTGGTGAACGGCCAGAAGACGTGGACCACGCTCGGCCACTACGCGAACATGATTTTCTGCCTCGTGCGCACCGCCGCCGACGTGCGCAAGCAGGAAGGCATCAGCTTCGTGCTGATCGACATGAACACGCCGGGCATCGAGGTTCGCCCTATCATCACGCTCGACGGCGAACATGAGGTCAACGAAGTGTTCTTCACCGACGTGCGCGTGCCGGTGGCGAACCTCGTTGGAGAAGAAAACCGCGGCTGGACCTACGCGAAATATCTGCTCACTTACGAGCGCACGAATATCGCCGGCGTGGGCTTTTCGGTGGCGGCGCTCGCTCGCCTGAGGCGCGCCGCGCAGAAGATCACGCGCAACGGCAAGCCGCTTGCAGAAGATCCGCAGTTTGCGGCGCGCATCGCAAAGGTCGAGATCGATCTGGAGAACATGAAGACGACCAACCTGCGCGTGATCGCTGCCGTGGCGGGCGGCGGCGTGCCCGGTGCGGAAAGCTCGATGCTCAAGATTCGCGGCACCGAGATCCGCCAGGAGATTTCCTCGCTGCTGCGCCGCGCGATGGGGCCGTATGCGGCGCCGTTCGTCGAGGATGCGCTCGAAGAGGGGTATGCGGGCGAGGCAATCGGGCCCATTGAGGCCGCCTGCGCCGCCGCGCAGTACTTCAACAACCGCAAGCTGTCGATCTTTGGCGGCTCCAACGAAATTCAGAAGAACATCATCTCCAAGATGATTCTCGGTCTTTGAGATCTTTGAGAGGCACGCCATGGACTTCCAGCACACAGAAGACCGCCGCATGCTCGCGGATACGCTCAATCGTTTCATCACGGAGCAATACGATTTCAATACCCGCGATACAATCGCGCGCTCCGAAGAAGGCTTTAGCGCAGACATGTGGCAGCGCTTCGCCGAACTCGGCGTGATCGGCGCGCTGTTCGACGAGGCCGATGGCGGCTTTGGCGGCGCGGGCTTCGATGTCGCGGTGGTGTTCGAAGCGCTCGGGCGCGGACTCGTGGTCGAGCCGTTCTTCGATACGCTGATCGTCGGCCGCGCGCTCGCCCACGCGGGCAGCGAGGCGCAGCGCGCGCGCATCGCATCGTTCATCGACGGCTCGCAAATCGCCGCGCTCGCGCACGACGAGCCGGGTTCGCATTACGAGGACGCACGCGTGGCGACGCGCGCGGAGAAAAACGGCGATGGCTGGGTGCTGCAGGGCGCGAAGGGCGTCGTGCAGGTCGCCGAACATGCCGACGTGCTGCTCGTTTCGGCGCGTACTTCCGGCGATGCATTCGCCGAAGCAGGCATCTCCCTCTTCCTCGTGCCGCGCGACGCAGCGGGCGTGAGCCTGCGTGGCTACCGCAAGATCGACGGCGGCCGCGCAGCGGAAGTGGCGCTCGACAACGTGAAGGTGCATGCCGATGCGCTCGTCGGCGCGCAAGGCAGCGGCTTCGCGACGCTCGAGCATGCGCGCGGATACGGCATCGTCGCGCTCGCATCGGAAGCCGTGGGCGCAATGGAGATCGCGCGTGACTTCACGCTCGACTACCTGCGCACGCGCAAGCAGTTCGGTTTGCCCATCGGCAGCTTCCAGGCGCTGCAGCATCGCATGGCGGACGTGCTGCTCGAAATCGAGCAGGCGCGCTCGGCGGTCATCAACGCGGCAGCGGCGATCGACGCGCCGCGCGCGCAGCGCGAACGTGCGCTTTCGGCCGCCAAGTACACGATCGGGCGTATTGGCGCGCGCGTGGCCGAAGAAGCGATCCAGCTGCACGGCGGCATCGGCATGACGTGGGAATTGCCGCTCGCGCACTATGCAAAGCGGCTCGTGATGATCGATCATCAGCTTGGCGACGAGGATCATCATCTCGCGCGCTACATCGCATTGGGGCGTGAGGCGGCGTGAGCCATGAGGGGGCGACTGCATACAGTCGCCCCGACAACGAACCAGGAGTACCTGTTGATGCAGACGGACAAAAGCAGCTTGCCCCTGGCGGGCGTGCGCGTGCTCGATCTTTCGCGCGTGCTGGCCGGGCCGTGGAGCGCAATGGTGCTCGGCGATCTCGGCGCGGAAGTCGTCAAGATCGAGCATCCCGACCGCGGCGACGACACGCGCGACTGGGGCGTGCGCGTCGGCAAGACGGAGACTGCGTACTTCAACAGCGTGAATCGCAACAAGCGTTCGATCACGCTCGATCTGCAAACGCCCGAAGGCCAGCAGATCGTGCGCGAGCTGGCGAAAACCAGCGACATCGTCGTACAGAACTTCAAGTTCGGCGGCGCGGAAAAGCTCGGGCTCGGCTATGAGCAGTTGAGCGCCGAGAATCCGCGTCTCATCTATTGCTCGATTTCGGGTTACGACCGCACGGGACCCGAAGCGACACGCCCCGGCTACGACCTCGTCGTGCAGGGTGAAACGGGCCTCATGGCGATGAACGGCGAAGCCCACCAGCCGCCGCTCAAATTCGGTGTAGCGGCCGTGGATCTTTTCACGGGCATGTATTCCGCACAGGCGATGCTCGCCGCGCTCTACGAGCGCGAGCGCACGGGTCGCGGGCGCCACATCGAGATGGCGCTGTTCGACTGCGGCCTCATGATTACCGCTTACTACGGCCTCGAAGCGCTGCTGATCGGCGAGGACCCGCCGCGTTACGGCAATGCTCACCCGTCGATCGTGCCGTATGGCGTGTTCGATGCAGCCGATGGTCCGCTCGTCATCACCGTGGGCAACAACGCGCAGTTCGAGCGCTTTTGCCGCGAGGTGATCGAGCGCGCCGACCTCGCCGACGACGCGCGCTACAAGACCAACATCCTGCGCGGACAGAACCGCGAGACGCTCGTACCCGAACTCACGCGCGAACTGGGCAGCCGTCCGCGCAAGCTCCTGCTCGAACGGCTCGCGGGCGCGGGCATCCCGTGCGGCGAAGTGGCGGGCTTGCGCGAGGCGCTGCTGTCGCCACGCGCAACGCTTGGCGGGCTCGTCACGCACCAGCCGCATCCGCATACCGAAAGCGGCACGACGCCGGTACTCGCGCCGCCGTGGCGCTTCGACGGCGAGCGCCTGCCCGTGCGGCATGCGCCTCCGCAACTGGGCGAAGCCACGCAGGAGGTCCTGCAGTCGATGCTCGGTTATTCGGCGGAACAACTGGCCGCGTTGAAGGAGAAGGGCGTTATCTGAACCTCGTCACGGCCGTACCCGGACTCGCTGGCGCAGCCTGCTATACGCCGCGCCCCCTTCCGCGTCGCCGCCGCGCGACGCGGCCGCCGCCTTCGCCCCCTCGCTTCGCCCCGCCCGGCCTCGTGTCGCACGTAGTTGCGCGCGCCCGGTTATATTGCGCCTGATGGTTCCGCACGCCGCTTGCGGCTAGTTGCGCAAGGCCGGTGCGGACCGCCACCCGCCCGATCTCGCGCCCGTCCCGCGAGCCCCAGCAAACGAACCCGCCCCGCTCATGGAGCACGCCTACGATCATCTGCTGCACCTGCTCGCCGCGCACGCGACGTGGACGCTCGCCTTTGTCGTGGTCGCCGCTTTCCTCGAATCGCTCGCGTTCATCGGCACGTTCATTCCCGGCAGCACGGCGATGTTCATTGCCGGCGCGTTCGCCGCCACCGGCACGATCAACCTCGGCTGGCTCTTCGTCTGCGCGATTGCGGGCGCCGTGGCCGGCGACGGCGTGAGCTTCTGGATCGGCCATCGCTACCGCGGCTCGCTGGCCCAGATGTGGCCGTTCAGTCGCCACCCCGCCATTCTCGAGCGCGCACACGCCTACTTCGTGAGCCACGGCACGCGCAGCGTGATCCTCGCGCGCTTCATCGCGCCGCTGCGCGCCGTGGTGCCGATCGTCGCGGGCATGGCCGGCATGAAGCCCATGCGCTTCTTCATGATGAATGTGATTTCTGCGCTCGTCTGGGCGCCCGCGCATATCGTGCCGGGCGTCGTGTTCGGCGCCTCGCTCCAGCTCGCGGGCGCGGTGTCGTTCCGGCTGGTGGTCGTCATCGGCATCGTCGCGCTCGCGGTCTGGCTCATCTGGCGCTTCGTGCGCATGCTGCTACTGCACATCGACAACTGGGCCGGCGCGTCGCGCCGCAGCGCGGCGCAGTGGGCAGCGCAGCATCCCGGGCGCGCCTCGAAGCGCATCGCCCGCCTGCTCGACCCGGCGCAGCCCGCGCTCGGCCCCGTCATCGTGATCACGGGCCTCGTGCCGGTGTGCGCGGCCGTGTTTTCCTATGTGCTCGGTAACTTGCTGCGCGGCGCGCCGCTCGTGCAGATCGATCAGTCCGTGCGCCAGTTCCTGCAGTCGATCCGCACCACGTGGGCCGACGCGGCCCTCGCGCGCGTCGAAACGCTCGGCAGCACCTGGACGCTCGCGGCGCTCATCGCGACGGTGGGCATCTGGATGGTGCTGGAGCGACGTTGGCGCACCATCGCTTACTGGATGATTGCCGCGGCCGTTTCGCAGTTGCTCATCCTCATCCTGCGCTTCGTGATCCACCATACGTCGCCGGGCGGCGGCCAGGCCGTCGAGGCCTATGTGTTCCCGAGCGACCGCGTGTCGTCGATGGTGATCGTCTACGGCTTCGTGATGTTCCTGCTCGTGCGCCGCGCGAGCATGCTGGAGGCCGCGCTCGTCGCCGCGCTCGGCAACGGGATCATCGTGGCGGTTGCGTTCGCGGGGCTCTATTTCGACCGCTTCCTGTTCTCGGATGCCATCGGCGGCGCGGCCTTCGCCGCCATCTGGGTGGCGATCGTGGTGCTCACCTCGCTCTGGCGCTACCCCAAGCGGCCGCCGCAGCGCACCTATGTGCCGCCCATCGTGCTGCTCGTGCTGGTCGGCGCCGTCCTGCTGCAGACGGTGCCGGCCAGGCGCACGCCCGCGCCGCCCACGACCGCTGCGGCGCCGCCTGTCGTCCTCTCGCAAATGCAGTGGAGCGATTCGCTGTGGAGGACGTTTGCGTGCTATCGCTTCGACATGAAAGGCGCGCGCCGCGAGCCGATGACGATCCAGTGGGCAGCGAGCGCCGACGATCTGCGCACGGCGCTGCGTGACGCCGGCTGGGCCGAAGGTCCGCAAATCTCGGTGAGGAGCGTGCTATCGCTCGTCGCACCGAACGTGGATGTGATGTCGCTACCGCTGCTGCCGAAGCTGAACAACGGCCTGCCCTCGCCGCTCGTGTTCGCCCGCGCGCGCCTCGACGGGAAGCCGAACGACGCGGGCGAGCCGGGCAGCCGCCGCGACGTGCTGCGTTTCTGGCCTTCGGGCTATGCGCTCGCGCCGCGGCGCAATGGAAACGGCACTGACGATGGCCATGCGAGCGACGGGGAGCCCACGCCGATCTGGGTCGGCTCGCTTGTCCATGAGCGGCTGCGGCGCGGGTCGTGGCCGTTCAACGTGGTCACGACCTATCCCGACGACGTCGCTGAACTCAGCGCCCCCGGCCAGCCGGCGGGCTGGCGTACGCTCGCGCTGCCGGGCGAGGTGAGCTGCGAAGGGCGGCCTGTGAAGCTGATCGTGCAGGGCGGCCGCTGAAAGGGAAATTGAAGGCTCAGGCCGTGCTCTCGGCCCAGCTCCCCGTCGCGTGGAAGCGGTCGATGCGCTTGCGGGCGTCGGCGTAGGCTGCGTCGAGCGCGGCGTCGGGACCGGTGTAGTTGCGCATCATGTCGTGAAAGCGCACGCTGCGCCCTTCGACATGGGCGTCCGCGCCATGGCGGCAGATGTAGCCGCTGTAGTGGAACAGCGGCTCGGGCGCGCGCGGCCCGAACGCCGGAATCGGCAGCACCCAGATCTCGAAGCCTTCATGCTCGGTGTGGTCCCACATGCTGTGTCTCCTGTCGACCCGGAGTTAGCGCTTCAGCGCTTACTCCGGTCCCATGCAAAGCTGTCGATCCGGAGTTAGCGCTTCAGCGCTTACTCCGATCCCATGCAACGCTGTCGATCCGGAGTTAGCGCTTCAGCGCTTACTCCGGTCCCATGCAAAGCTGTCGATCCGGAGTTAGCGCTTTAGCGCTTACTCCGGCCTGCCCATCAGGGCACGTCGATCATCACGATGACTATCGTCGCACGGCACCCACTCGCCTGCAAACGGCCGTTTTCCCCGACTTTGGCTAAACTATGCGGGCGCAGCAAAACCCAAACCGACTCTGGACTCACGAGCGATACCCCACATCATGACGCCGGCCTCTCTCACGCAGGAACCGCAGTCCGTCTCCAGCGCCGTCACGCGCAATGCCTTCTTCATCGTCGCGACCGTCAACGACGACGCCGCGAGCCGCGCCACCGTACGCGCCTGGTGCGCCGACGTCGCCAACCTCGTGCGCGCGGTCGGCAAGCGCGTGCCCGCCGGCAATCTGTCGTGCGTGGTCGGCTTTTCGTCCGACGCATGGGACAAGCTGTTCGGCGAGCCGCGCCCGGCCGGGCTGCACCCGTTCCGCGAATTCGGCACGGGCGAGCGCAAGGCCATCGCCACGCCCGGCGACATCCTGCTGCATATTCGCGCCGACGAAACCGACCTGTGCTTCGAGCTGGCCACCCAGCTCATGACGCGCCTGGAAGGCGCGGTCACGACCGTGGACGAAGTGCACGGCTTTCGCAACTTCGACATGCGCGCAATGATCGGCTTCGTCGACGGCACCGAGAATCCGACCGGCAACGAAGCCGTCCATTTCACGGTGATCGGCGAAAACGAAGATCCCGAATTCTGCGGCGGCAGCTACGTGCTCGTGCAGAAGTACATGCACGACATGAAAGGCTGGAACGCGCTTTCCGTGGAGGCGCAGGAGCACATCATCGGCCGCACCAAGCTCCAGGACATCGAACTGGACGAAGCCGTGAAGCCGAGCTGGTCGCACAGCTCGCTCACCACGCTCGAAGACGACGCGGGCAACGAGATCAAGATCCTGCGTGACAACATGCCGTTCGGCCGGCCCGGTTCGGCCGAATTCGGCACCTACTTCATCGGCTACGCGCGCTCGCCCGAGCCGATCGAACAGATGCTCGAAAACATGTTCGTCGGCCTGCCGCCCGGCAACTACGACCGGCTGCTCGACTTCAGCCGCGCCGTCACAGGGGGGCTCTTCTTCGTGCCGTCGCAGACGCTGCTCGAAGCGGTCGCCGAAGTCGACCCGGGCGCCGCGCCCACCATCGAGGTGAGCGCCGCCAACACATCAGAAACAGAAACCGAGTCTGCCGCCGCGCCCAGCGCGGACGGCTCGCTCGCCATCGGATCCCTCAAAGGAGCACCCCGGTATGAATAACCTCCATCGCGAGCTGGCGCCCATTTCCACGGCCGCGTGGTCGCAAATCGAAGAAGAAGTTGCGCGCACCTTCAAGCGCTCGCTCGCGGGCCGCCGCGTCGTGGACGTCGAGGGCCCCGGCGGCCCCGCGCTCGCGGCGGTCGGCACCGGCCACCAGAACGGCATCGAAGCGCCGCTCGAAGGCATCCGTGCGCGCCAGCGCGAAGTGAAGGCGATCGTGGAATTGCGCGTGCCGTTCGAACTTTCGCGCGAAGCCATCGACGACGTGGAGCGCGGCGCCGAAGACTCCGACTGGCAGCCGGCCAAGGACGCGGCCACGCGCCTCGCGTTCGCGGAAGACCGCGCGATTTTCGACGGCTACAAGGCCGCGCAGATCACCGGCATCCGCGAAGGCTCGTCGAACCCGATCCTGCCGATGCCCGCCGATATCGCCGATTACCCGACGGTCATCGCCAAGGCGCTCGAACAGTTGCGCCTGCAAGGCGTGGACGGCCCGTATGCGGTGCTGCTCGGCTCCGATGCGTACACGGCGGTGAGCGAAGCGAGCGACCAGGGTTATCCGATTCTCGAGCACATTCGCCGCCTCGTGAATGGCGAGATCATCTGGGCGCCGGCCATCGAGGGCGGCGCGATCCTGAGCACGCGTGGCGGCGATTTCGCGTTCCACCTCGGGCAGGACGTATCGATCGGCTATTCGTCGCATGACGACAAGAGCGTGAAGCTGTATCTGCAGGAGAGTTTCACGTTCATGATGCTGACCTCCGAGGCTTCGGTGGCGGTGAAGCCGGAGTGACCCTGCGCTGATTCTCGCAGGCCACGAAAAAGGGGCGTCTCCTCGCGAGCGCCCCTTTTTTCATGCCTCGCCGAAAGCGACGTTAGCGGCGTGCACGATCACTGATAGAAGTTCACCGTCACCACCGCCGAGCGGCCCGGCGCCCAGGTTGCGTAGATCGGATACGCGCTCTGGTAGTACGCCTTGTCGAAGATGTTGTTCACGTTGAGCTGCAGATCGATTTTCTTCGACACACGCCACGTCGCCGCAGCATCGAAGCGCGCATAGCCCGGCGTCCACTTGCGCGACGTCGCCGAAACCGATGCATACGTCAGGCTCGAAACCGTTGCGCCCGCACCCACCGTGAGCTTTGGCAGCACGTCGTAGCTCGTCCACAGCGTGAAGTTGTGCTTGGGCACCATCACCATCGGCAAGCCGGAGAGCGTGGGGCTCGCCGGGCCGGCATCGGTCGTGATCGCATCGAGATACGAATAGCCGCCGAACACGGACCACTTGTTCGTCACGTTGCCCGCGAAACCGAACTCGAAGCCGCGCACGCGTTGCGAGCCCGCGTTGATCGTGCCGCCCAGGCCGTCGCTCACGCGCGCGTTCGTCTTGTCGGTCTGGAACAACGCGGTGGTGAGCGAGAGGCGCTGATCGAGCACGTCCCACTTCGCGCCCACTTCGATATTGCGCGAGCGCTCGGGCGCGAGGTCCTTGTTCGTGGCCGTGATCTGGTCCGTGCCGCCGCCAAGGCCCGAATTCGAGCCCGGCGGATTCGCCGAGGTGCCGTACGACGCATAGAGGCTCAAGGTCGGCACGGGCTTGAACACGAGGCCGAACTGGTAGCTGAAGAGATTCGACGTGTTCGACAGATCGGCTACGCCCGCCTGTTGCGCGCTCACGTCGTAGCGGTCGAAACGCAGGCCCGCATTGAAGATCCAGCGCTCGGAAAGCTGCACGCTGTCGAACATGTACGCCGAAGCGATATTCGTCTGCGTATGCGTGGCAGGTCCCGGGAAGCTCTTGTCGCCATTGAGGACGATGCTGCCCGTCCACGGGTTATTCGGGTTCCAGTTGTTGATCGACGCGCAGTTGTACGCAACCGAGCACGGGCCGCCCGAGCGGATGTTGTTGCCCGCCGAATCGGTCACGAGATAGCCCTCGTACAGGTCCTGCTCGTGGCTGAATTCCACGCCCGCCGTGAACGTGTGGCGCATGCCGTAGAGTTCGAACTTGCCGTTTGCCTCGGTCTGGTTCGCGACGCTGTTGGTCGCGTACTTGCCGCTCTTGGCCTGCAGGCTGAGGATGTTCGAGGTCGCGTTCGTCAACTGCGGATTGGTCGCCACGTAGTCGAGCGTCGAGCGGCCGAACATCGTGGTGTTCTTGATCTTCCACGCGTCGTTGATGCGGTGCTCCACCTTCACTTCGCCCGTATCGGTCTGGCCGTAGCGGTAGTCGCGCGAGTTCAGGCCGTAGAACTGGCCGCGGTTGGACGACACCGGCGTGCCGCCCGTCGAGCGGAACGGCACGCTGAAGTCGGGCATGTCGTAGGTGTTCAGGTGGTAGTAGCTCACCGTGACCGTGGTCGGCGTGTTCAGGCCGAACGCGATCGAGGGCGCCACGCCCCAGCGCTTGCTGTACACATCGGTGCGGCCCGCCTGGTCGGCGTCGTGGCCCATGGCGTTCAGGCGGAACGCGGTGGTGTCGTTGAGCGTCTGGTTCCAGTCGATGGTGGCGCGCCTGTAGCTATCGGTGCCAAGGCCCACGCTGCCGTTGATGAAGTTGTCGGCCTGCGGCGTTTTCGTCGTGATGTCGATGCTGCCGCCTACCGACCCGCGCCCGGCATACACCGAGTCCGGACCCTTGATGACGCTGATGTTCTGCACATCGAAGGTTTCGCGGTTCTGCACGCCCGAGTCGCGCATGCCGTCCACGAAGATCGAGTTGCGCGACTCGAAGCCGCGAATCACGGGCCGGTCCGCGGACGGATTCGCCGCCGCGTCGCCGCCCAGGAACGTGATGCCGGGCACCGTACGCAGCGCGTCCTGGAACGTCGTGACGTTCTTCTGCTTGAGCACCTCCTCAGGAATCACCGTGATGGAGCGCGGCGTGTCGATGAGCGGCGCGGTGAACTTGTACGACCCGAGCGTTTTGGTCTGCATCTCGGAAGGCGCCGAAACGACCTTCACGGTGGGCAGCGTGCTTTCCGTGGCCGCAGTAGACGATGCGGGCGGTGCTGCCGCTGCACTCGCGGCGGCAGGACTATCGGCGGCGGGCGCGGTTTGCGCGTGAACGAGCGGCGATGCGAAGAAACCGGAGCAATAGAGCGCAGCGACGGAGGCGATGGCGCGCATCCGCGTCGGGAAATGGACGGACATGAGTAGGCGAGTTGGTCGGCGAATTGTCGTAGTTGCAAATGCGCATGATTCTCATTTGTGATAGCGATTGTAATAACTGGTCATTTGTTTGTAAATATCCAATTCGCAAACCGAATGGCTGTACGGCGATGCCATGCGCCCGCCGCGCCCGACTGCCGGTATGATGGCGGCCTCGCCCCGGACGAGAAGTCGTCCCGGCGCCCGGTTCCATTCACGAAGACAGAGGAAGACCGCCATGACGGCAGCAGCACAATTCGACCAGGTTTCCGTAATCAAACGCGCCAACGTCTACTTCGACGGCAAGTGCGTGTCGCACACCGTGCTGTTCGCCGACGGCTCACGCAAGACGCTCGGCGTGATCCTGCCGGGCACGCTGAACTTCGGCACCGACGCCGCCGAACTGATGGAAGTGCAGGCCGGCCAGTGCCGCATCCGCCTCGAAGGCACCGACGAGTGGAAGACCTACGGCGCCGGCGAGTCTTTCTCCGTGCCGGGCAAGAGCCGTTTCGACATCGAAGTGGTCGAGACGCTCGACTACGTTTGCAGCTACCTGTAAGCGCTGCATCGATTCGAACGCCCGCCGCGTGACGCGCGGCGGGCGTTTTCGCTTTTGCCGAACCTTGGGGGGGACGTGCCGGGCGCGCTGAACGTGCTCGACGCGCCGCCCCCATGCCCTCGCTACAATGGGCGCCAGCCCGTCGCCTGGCGACTCCCACGCCTGTCTTGCCGCCGTGTCATCCTTCCCGCACCAACCCGCGCCCCAACCCGCGCCGCGCCCGCGCGCCACCGCCGTTCGTCCGCCGCCACGCAGCCCGCTCGTCACGCTGGCGATGGTGACCGTGCTCACCGGCATCGGCGCGGGTCTCTCCGGCATGCTGCTCGCGCTGCTGCTGCATGCGATCCAGCACGTCGCCTACGGCTACGGCGCGGGGCACATCATCGGCGAGGAGAGCTTTCTGCAGGGCGTGACCGATACCGCGCCCTCGCGGCGCGTGGCGGTACTCGTGGCGTGCGGGCTGATCGCCGGAGGGGGATGGTGGGCGCTCTATCGCTACGCGCGCCCGCTCGTGAGCATCAGCGCGGCGATCAAGCCGGGCGGCAAGCGCATGCCCATTTTTGCGACCACCGTGCACGCGCTGCTGCAGATCGTGACCGTCGCGATGGGTTCGCCGCTCGGGCGCGAAGTCGCGCCGCGCGAGATCGGCGCCGCGTTTGCGAGCTGGCTCGCGAAGCGCACCGGCCTCACCGCCGCGGAGCGCCGCGTGATGATCGCGTGCGGCGCGGGCGCGGGGCTCGCGGCTGTCTACAACGTGCCGCTGGGCGGCGCGATGTTCGTGCTCGAAGTGCTGCTCGGCACGTTCGGCTGGTCGGTGGCGGTGCCGGCGATCAGCACCTCGGCCATTGCGGCCGTGATCGCATGGATCGGTCTCGGCGACGCGCAGCAATACCACGTGCCCGCCTACGGCATCAATGCGCAGCTCGTGGTGTGGTCGGTGCTCTGCGGGCCGGTGTTCGGCGCAGCCGCGCACGGTTTCGCGCGCCTGACGAGCCGCGCGCGCGACGCCTCGCCCAAAGACTGGCGGATGCCGCTCTACACGCTCGTCAATTTCGCGGGCATTGGCCTGCTGGCCGTCTGGTTTCCGCAGTTGCCCGGCAACGGCAAGGGCGCGGCCGGCCTGAGCTTCGACGACAATCTCGGCATTGGCCTCGCGGCGACGCTGCTCGTGCTGCGCGTCTTCATCACGACGACCACGTTGCGCGCAGGCGCCAAGGGCGGCCTGCTCACGCCAGGGCTCGCGAACGGCGCACTGCTCGCCATCGTGATCGCCGGGCTCGTAAACCATGTGTGGCCCGGTCTGTCGCCGGGTGCATTTGCGATCGTCGGCGCGGGTGCGTTTCTCGCGTCCTCGATGCAGATGCCCATCACCGCGACCGTGTTGATTCTCGAATTCACTCACGCGAATCACGATCTTGCGATTCCGTTGCTGCTCGCCGTGGCAGGTTCGGTCGCCACGTTGCGGCTGCTGACGCGTGCGCAGGGCCCCTCCCACGGCACGCCAGCAGTTGGCGCCGAACGTGAACTGCGCCTCGCCGCCCTGCGCGAGCCGTCGGCGCGCGAGTCTTCCGACTGAACCGTTATGCGCCGAGGTCCGCCAGCGGATGCGCCTCGCCGCGCCACGGCGACGCAAGAAAATGCTGCACGCGTTCGGTCCGCACCTCGACGAGCGTGGCGGGCGCCCAGCGCGGCTTGCGATCCTTGTCGACGAGATGCGCGCGCACGCCTTCGCAGAAGTCGCCCTCTTCGATCGCACGGCCAACGATGCCAAGCTCCATGCGGAAGCACTCGGCGAGCGTCATCTGGCGGCCTCGCAACAGCGCTTCGCGCGTGACTTCGAGCATCGTCGGCGAATAGCGCGTGAGCGCTTCGAGTGTGGCTTCGAGCCACGCTCGTTCGGCTTGCGCGTGTTCGCGTTCGAGGTCGGCGCGCAGCGATGCGACGATCTGCTCGACACGCAGACGGCGGTCGAAGTGCCGCACGATGAGCGGCGTGAAGGAAGCGAGCGCACCATCGTTAGCCTCGTGACACGGCGCGACGAATACTTCGCGTAACGAAGCATGCACATCGCCCGACCATTGCGCCGCCAGCAGACGCGCCTCGTAGCCATCGAGCCATTCGCCCGGCACGCAGGCATCCGCAAGACCGCAATGCAGCGCGTCCGCGCCGCTGAGCATCGCACCGGTCAGGCCCACGTAAAGCGCCATGTCCACCGGCATCTTCGCGAGGAAGTGCGTCGCGCCCACATCGGGCAAGAGCCCGATGCGCGTTTCCGGCATCGCGATCTTCGTGCGCGAAGTCGCCACCCGCAGCGCCGCCGCCTGGCCGAGACCCATGCCACCGCCCATCGTCACGCCGTCGAGCAGGGCGACGAGCGGCTTGGAAAACGTGTGCAACGCGTAGTCGAGGCGATATTCGTCGACGAAGAATTGTTGCCAGCCATTCGCGCCTTCGCGCGCTTTCTCGCGTGCGAGCCGATAGATCGCGCGCACGTCGCCGCCCGCGCAAAAACCTTTCGGGCCCGCACCTTCCAGCACGAGCGCGACGATGCCGTCGTCTGTGCGCACGCGTTCCAGCAGCACAGCCAGCTCGCGCACCATGGCGTGCGAAAGCGCATTGAGCGCAGCGGGCCGGTTGAGCGTGACGATCGCCACGCGATTGACCACGCGAAACAGCACGTCCTGTTCGGCTTCCGTTGCAGCCTGGGCGGAAGCGGGTGTTGCATTCATTGCCTAGTTCTCCGTTTCAATGTGCCAGCGTGGCTTGCGCTTCTCCAGAAACGCGTTGACGCCCTCGCGCTGGTTGGGCGAATCGAACAGATCGACGAAGCGCTCGCGCTCGACGGCGAGCGCGGCGCTGCGCGGCACGCCGTCGCGCGCCTGATGGATCAGCGATTTGCTGAAGGTGACCGCCTGCGGGCTCAAGCCCGCCACGCGCGCGGCCATGGCGAGCGCGGCCTCGCGCGCGCCGCCGGTTGCGACGACTTCTTCCACGAGACCGATGCGCAGGGCCGTTTGCGCGTCCACGCGTTCGCCCGTAAGGATGATGCGCTTGGCCCAGCCTTCGCCCACGAGCCAGGGCAAGGTCTGCGTGCCACAGCCGGAGGGCAGCAGCCCCACGGCAGGCTCGGGCAGCGCGAGTTGCGCATGCTCTTCGGCAATGCGGATATCGCACGCAAGCGCGCACTCCAGGCCGCCGCCCATGGCATAGCCGTTGATCGCCGCGATGACCACGGGCCGCGCCTTCTGCAGCGCCTCGAATGCCGCGCCGAACGCGCTCGCCGCCGTGCGTGCGACCTCGCGATCGCCACTGGCGAAGGCGTTGAGGTCGGCGCCCGCGCTGAAGAACTTCGGCCCGCTGCCGGTGATGACGACCGCGCGCACCTGCGGCTCGCGGTCGAACGCCTCGATGACCTGCTGCAGCTGACGCAAGCCGTCGACTGTAAAGGCATTCGCGGGCGGCCGCGAAAGCGTGAGCAGGGCCACCGCGCCCTCATGCGCGTACTCGAATTCGATCATTTCGGACTCCGTGTGGATATCAGCGCAGCTCGGGGAAATCCTCTTCCCAATACTCGTCGGGCTGACGCGCCGGTTCGGCGCTGCGCTCCATTTCGCGCCGGCGCAGCTCGACGCGGCGGATCTTGCCCGAGATGGTCTTGGGCAGGTCGCTGAACTGCAGGCGGCGAATGCGCTTGTACGGCGCGAGCTTTTCACGCGAGAAGCGGAACACCTCGCGTGCGAGTTCGGGGCCCGCCTCGAAGCCCTGACGCACGATGACGAAGGCCTTCGGCACGGACAGGCGCAGCTCGTCCGGACTCGGCACGACCGCCGCCTCGGCGATCGCCTCGTGTTCGATCAGCACGCTCTCCAGTTCGAACGGGCTCAGGCGGTAATCGGACGACTTGAACACGTCGTCAGCGCGGCCCACGTAGACGTAATAGCCGTCGTCGCGGCGCAAGGCCACATCGGACGTGTGGTAGTAGCCGTTGCGCATGGCGTATTCGCTCGCCTTCGCGTTGTTCGCGTAGCCCGTCATTAAGCCGAGCGGACGCTGCGCCGAATCTCGCCCAATCGGCAGCGCGATTTCGCCCTCGCTTGCGGGCTGATCGTCGGCATCGACGAGTTCCACGCGGTAGCCCGGCAGCGGCCGTCCCATCGAACCCGCCACCACGGGCTGCCCCGGCGAATTGCCGATCTGGCAGGTCGTTTCGGTCTGGCCGTAGCCGTCGCGGATCGTAATGCCCCACGCGTGGCGCACGCGCTCGATGATCTCGGGATTGAGCGGCTCGCCCGCGCCCACGATCTCGCGCAGCTTCACTGCATAGGTTGCGAGCGGCTCCTGCACGAGCATGCGCCACACCGTGGGCGGCGCGCACAGCGTGGTCACACCGCATTGCACGATGGCGGCGAGCGTGTCTTTCGGCACGAAGCGCGCGTAGTTGTAGACGAACACGCAGGCCTGCGCGTTCCACGGTGCGAAGAAGCAACTCCACGCATGCTTGGCCCAGCCCGGCGAACTGATGTTCCAGTGGACGTCGCCGGGCATGAGGCCGATCCAGTACATCGTCGAAAGGTGGCCTACGGGGTAGCTCTCGTGCGTGTGTTCGACGAGCTTGGGCTTCGAGGTCGTGCCCGAGGTGAAATAGAGCAGCAGCGGGTCGGTGGCGCGCGTCGGGCCGTCGGGTTCGAACGCGGGGCTCGCTTCGTACGCGCGCGAAAGGTCGATCCAGCCTTCGCACGCACCGGGCGCCGCGCCTACCGCGATGCGCTTCACGCTCGGGTCGAGTGCATCGAATTTGCCGAGTTCGGCGGCGTCCACGACGACGCAGCGCGCGCCGCCCGTTTCCACGCGTTCGCGCACGTCGTCGGGCGAGAGCTGCGTCGTGGCGGGCAGCACGATGGCGCCCAGCTTCATCGCCGCCAGCATCACGTCCCAGAGTTCGACGCGATTGGGCAGCATCAACAGCAAGCGGTCGCCTCGCGTCACACCCTGCTCGCGCAAAAAATTCGCCATGCGCGACGAACGCTCCGACATCTGCGCGAACGAATAACGCGTGCCGCCGTCCGCGAGGTCGTCGACGATCCAGAGCGCCGGGTTGTCGTTGCCGCGTGCCATCACGTCGAAGTAGTCGAGCGCCCAGTTGAACGTGTCGAGCTTCGGCCACGCGAATTCGTCGTACGCGCGTGCGTAGTCGGTGCGATGACGCAGCAGCAGCTCGCGTGCGTCGATGAAGGCCTGCGCGGAAGGGGTGAACCCGGTCATCGTCGTCTCCTGTCGAGCCGGAGTTGGTGCAATGCACTTGCTCCGGTCCCATGCATAGCTATGGCGCATAAGCGCTCGCTTTTTATTGCTTCGTCTTCCTCACTTCACTTCAAAGCTGCCGAGCAATCACCATCCTCTGCACTTCGCTCGTGCCTTCGTAAATCTGCGTGATGCGTGCATCGCGGTAGTGACGCTCCACCGGATAGTCGTTCAGGAAGCCGTAGCCACCGTGAATCTGAATCGCGTGCGAGCACACTTCCTCGGCCATTTCGGAAGCATAAAGCTTGGCCTGTGATGCCTCGGAAAGACACGGCTTGCCAAGCGTACGCAGCCGCGCTGCATGATGCACGAGATGACGCGCGGCGTTGATGCGCGTATGCATGTCGGCAAGCAGGTTGGCCACGCTCTGATGCTTGATGATGGGCTCGCCGAACTGCACGCGTTCGTGCGCATAGGCACGCGCCGCATCGAAGGCCGCGCGCGCGATCCCCAGCGCCTGCGCCGCAATGCCAATGCGTCCGCCTTCGAGGTTCGCAAGCGCGATCTTCAGCCCTTCGCCGCGCTGGCCAAGCAGGTTCGCTTCGGGAATCGCACAGTCGACGAGCGAGATCGGGCAGGTGTCCGACGCGCGGATGCCCATCTTCTTCTCATGGGGCCCGACGTTGAAGCCCGGCGTTTCGGTCGGCACGATGAACGCGGAAATGCCGCGCTTGCCGGCGTCGGGATCGGTCACGGCGAACACGATGGCAATGTTCGCGCGCGAGCCGTTGGTCACGAACTGCTTGTTGCCGTTGAGCACCCACTTGCCGTCGCGCAGCTCGGCGCGCGTGCGCAGGTTGCTCGCCTCGGAGCCCGCCTGCGGCTCTGTGAGGCAAAACGCGCCGATCAGCTCGCCGCTCGCGAGCTTGCCGAGCCAGCGGTCCTTCTGCGCGTCGGTGCCGAACTGCAGGATCGGCCCGCAGCCCACCGAGTTGTGCACGCTCACGAGCGTCGCGCACGAGGCGCAGCCGGCCGCGATCTCTTCCATGGCGAGCGCGTAGGCCACGTAATCGGTGTACGAGCCGCCCTGCTCCTGCGGCACGATCATGCCGAGAAAGCCCAGTTCACCCAGTTGCTTGACGACCTCGTCGGGCAGCTTGCCGTCGCGATCCCATTGCGCCGCATTCGGCGCCAGTTGCCCGCTCGCAAAGTCGCGCGCGGCGTCGCGAATCATGCGCTGATCGTCGGTATAGAACTCGTCCATGTGTGTCCCCTTCCTGTGTCTCTTGCGCTTGCCTTCCACTTTGGCGCGATGCGGCCCCGGCGGCAAGGCTTACGAAAAGTGTAGGCACGCGAGCGGCCGTATTCGATGCCCGCCACGCTCAAACTCGCTGATCGGATTTACCATGTCGGCTGCGATCAACCCCTTGGGAGGCGGTTCTATGCAACCGGCGAGAACCCAAACACTGAGCGAAAAAGGCACGATCTCGATGAGCCTCGTGAACGAGACGCTGGCGCTGGCGCGCGCGGGCGGCCTCGAAACCGCGCCACTCACGGATGCCGCCGGCATCGCGCCGGCCGTGCTGCTCGCGCCCGGCGCGCGCGTGAGTGCGGCGCAATACGGCCAGTTGTGGTCGGGCATCGCGCGCGCGCTCGACGACGAATTCTTCGGCCAGGATTCGCACGCGATGAAAAGCGGCAGCTTCATCGCCATGACGCACTCGGCGCTCGGCGCCAGCACGGGCCGCCAGGCGCTGCAGCGCGCCGTGCACTTCATGCGGCTCGTGCTCGACGATCTCTCGGGCGAGATCGACATCGACGCCACGCGCGTGCGCGTCACGCTCTCGCACCGCGCGGGCAAACCCACGCCCACCCTGTTCGCGTACGCGACCTGGTTCATCCTCGTCTACGGGCTCGTGTGCTGGCTCGTGGGGCGGCGCATTCCGCTTCTCGCGGCGCGCTTTCGCTGCCCGCAGCCCGCCGCCGCGCACGAATACCAGCTCATGCTCTGCGACGACATGGCATTCGATCAGCCGGCCACATGGTTCGAATTCGCGCCCGGTTTTCTCGAACTGCCCGTGATCCAGACCGCCAGCTCGGCGCGGGCGTTTCTGCGCAACGCGCCCGGCAACTTCGTCGTGAAGTATCGAAATCCGGGCTCGTTCGCGGCGCGCGTGCGACGCGCGCTGCGCGCCCTGCCCGTCGCCGCGTGGCCCGATGCCGACGCCATCGCGCAGCAGCTGAACGTGGCGCCCGCCACGCTGCGCCGGCGGCTGAGCCAGGAAGGCCACAGCTGCCAGTCGATCAAGGACGAATTGCGCCGCGACCTGGCGATCGCGGCGCTGCAGGAGCCGGGCCGCCCGGTCGCCGATGTCGCCGCCGCTGTGGGGTTCGCGGAGCCGAGCGCGTTCCATCGGGCGTTCCGCAAATGGACCGGACAGCGCCCGACCGACTACCGCACGGCAAGCAACCGCCAAGACGCTTCGAAGCACCGCGGGTAGCCCTCGATCCCCCTTTGAGTTAATGAGATAGCGCCTATACTTTTAGGGTTATCCCTAATACGAAAGGCCTTGCCATGAACTCCCTTCCGCGTGTGACGCTCGGCGTCCTCGCCGCAGCGTGCTGCTTCGCGTCGGCTGCGGCGGTGGCCCAACCGTACGATCCCTCGCAACCGCTGACTCGCGCCCAGGTCCGGGCGGATCTGATCGAATGGCGGCAGGCGGGCTACGATCCGCTCGACTGGATCGACTACCCGGAAAACGCGCAACGCGCGGGCGCGATCGTCGCGCAACGGCGCGCGGCGCGCGGCGGCGCCGGATATGGCGCTCCCGCCGGTCAAATGCAGCAGTAATCGCTTGATTGCAGGACAGGCCGCAGTCACCCGGCACCAGGCGAAGCAACGCCCGGCGCCTGCGAGCGGTCGTGTCCATTTCCTCCCGCCACGGGCGCGATTCGCCGCGCCTTCTCACGCTTGCTACAGCAACGCGCGCTGTTGTACCCGTTCCACGCTCACGACGGCTTTTCTGCGCTCGACGGACAATTGTTTACAATCGCGCCCGTAGCCGCGCGCTGCGGCATGCGCGCGTGTGCATGGGCACGTCAAGGACCTGCCTGCGCCGACTACGCGCAAGACACCACACCAACAAGCAGCGAACAACCCGCTCGACTCTCAAGGGCCCGATCTTCATGGACGCCATCAAACGCTATTTCGGTTTCGAAGAAGCAGGCACCAACCTGCGCACCGAAGTGCTCGCCGGTATCACGACTTTCCTCACGATGGCTTACATCATCTTCGTGAATCCGGCCATTCTCGGCGACGCCGGCATGCCGAAGGAAAGCGTATTCGTCGCGACCTGCCTCGTCGCGGCGCTCGCCTCGCTCGTCATGGGCCTCTACGCGAACTACCCGATCGCGCTCGCGCCCGGCATGGGCCTGAACGCGTATTTCGCCTATACGGTCGTGAAGGGCATGGGCTTCACGTGGCAGGCCGCGCTCGGCGCGGTGTTCATCTCCGGGTGCCTGTTCTTCATCGTCACGCTGCTGCGCGTACGCGAGGCCATCGTCAATGGCATTCCACATTCGATCCGCGTGTCGATCACGGCGGGTATCGGTCTGTTCCTCGCGATCATCTCGCTGAAGACCTCGGGCGTGGTGGTCGGCAGCCCGGCCACACTCGTCGAGCTCGGCAACCTGCACGATCCGCACACGATCCTCGCGATCATCGGCTTCTTCGCGATCGTCACGCTCGACGTGCTGAAGGTGCGCGGTGCGATCCTGATCGGCATCGTGGGCGTCACGATTCTTTCGTTCTTCTTCGGCGGCAACCAGTTCCACGGCATCTTCTCGCCGCCGCCGTCGATCATGCCGACTTTCGCACAGCTCGACATCAAGGCGGCGCTCTCCACGGGCGTGCTCAACGTGGTGCTCGTGTTCTTCCTCGTCGAGCTGTTCGATGCGACCGGCACGCTGATGGGCGTGGCCAACCGCGCCGGCCTGCTCGTGCACGGCAAGATGCACCGCCTGAACCGCGCGCTGCTCGCGGATAGCACCGCGATTCTCGCGGGCTCGGTTCTCGGCACCTCGTCGACCACGGCGTATATCGAAAGCGCGTCGGGCGTGCAGGCGGGTGGCCGCACCGGCATGACCGCACTCACCGTGGCCGTGCTGTTCCTCGCGTGCCTGTTCGTCGCGCCGCTCGCGGGCGTCGTGCCGGGCTACGCCACGGCGCCGGCGCTGCTCTACGTCTCGTGCCTGATGCTGCGCGAACTCGCCGATCTGCCCTGGGACGACGCCACCGAAGTCGTGCCCGCCGCTCTTACGGCGCTTGCCATGCCGTTCACCTACTCGATCGCCAACGGTGTGGCGTTCGGCTTCATCTCGTATGCGGGCCTGAAACTCCTCACGGGCCGCGTGCGCGACGTGAAGCTGATCGTGTGGATCATCGCCGCCGTGTTCCTGTTCCGGTTCTTCTATCTCGGCAACGCGTAAAAGCAAAAGGGTGGCTTCGCGCCACCCTTTTTGTTTTGATACGCCGCTGCCGCCCCCTCAGCATCAAACTTCCCAGCCGCATCACTGCCCCGCACGGCACGTGCTTCTTATGATAGGGAACTATCGTCAGATTCCCTGCACACAGGAGCCGCCACGTGGCAACGGACTCCGCCGCATCCGAACGCTACACGAAACCCGCCATCTTCTAGCGGCAACGCGGCAACCGCGTAAACGAACGCCGCGCCCCAACGGGCGCGGCAAGCAAACTCAGCTGGACGGAAAGCGCCCGCGTCCTGCGGGCGCTTTTTTGTCGACTACGCGTTGGCGTGCGCCTGCACGAAACGCACGTAGCCGCTGCGCAGCACGAGACACTGCGCACGTGTTTCGGAGAGCAAACGGCGCGCGCAGGCCTCGATGCGGTCGCGATGATGGTCGAACGCGCTGAGCATGTCTTCGGCGCGCGGCGAAGCCGCCCCGAAGTGATCTTCCAGCGCCGCCGCCGTGATCAGACACTCCACCCGCTCGCCATCGATCATCGCCGGAAACGCCAAGGTCAGGTCTGGGCCCGAGTACTCGGGCACCTCTTTCGGAAACATGATCTGCATGGGGGTCGCCTTTGGTGGAGGGTGAAAAGGCCGCGTTCAACCGCCTTCGGGCTGCCCCAACCTGGTGCCTGAGAACACCCGATCCGGCTCGCGCGGATCAACACCAACCCTTGCAAACTACACGTTCGCGCAGGTTGATTTGATTCACTTTAGACGACTTCCTGCCGCCCGCAAGGTCGACGTTGTCACATGCCTGAAATAGCCGGCGGCGGCGTCGTCCGAGCCCTGTTTCGCGGGTGCAGCAAGCGCGTGCGCCGTTGCGCGCAAAGATACTCTCCTCCCGGCCCTGCGCCAACGCGCTGCGCCGGTTGCCGCATCGCACCATGCGCGCCACCCGGGCGCGTCAGGATTCGCGATGCCGGTGCTGTTCGAGAGATTCGAGGTCTTTCGGGTGCAGGGTGAGCATCACCACGAACGCGACGACCCCAAGAGCCACGGTCACCATTCCGGAGAGCACGACGTTGTCTTCGTCGAAGATCAATCCGTCAATCGCATACCCGAGGCCAAAGAGCGCAACGAACGTGGCGAGCACCGCCACCACGATCCTCAATTCGCCGTGCACCATGACGAACTCCGCTATTCAGCGGGGGCGCGACGCAAATGCGCCCTCACCTTCATCATGGCACTCGCGCCAGTAAACTCAAGACGCAGTTGATGCGGCGCCCGCGCGGCTGAAACCGCTGCCTTCAACCCGGCTTCAACCCGAATTGGCAGCCGCCGCGTTTCCTGTACCATGAACTGCCCCAGAGGCCCCGCTCGCGCACCCATGTTGCGTCGCAGCGTAGCGCCCGAAAACGACTGGAGACACGAGTGACCCGACGCCCCGTCACGCCGCACGACGCGGCCCGCGCGGACGCCATCGCGCAGGCTCACGCGCGCTCGCGCGCACTCGGACTGCGCGCCACTGAAGCGCCCGACTTCGACGCGCTCGCCGCCGCCGACCTGCGCGAACTGATCGACACGAACCGCACGCTCTATCACCAGGCGCGTCCCGTCATGGACGCCTTACACGCGCAGATCGTCGATACGCAGAGCATGGTGCTGCTTACCGATCGCAACGGCGTGATCCTGCATAGCTGCGCCGACAGCGACTTCGTCGAGAAAGCACAGCGCGTCGCGCTGCGCCCGGGCGTTTCGTGGGCCGAGCAGCATCGCGGCACGAATGCCATCGGCACGGCGCTCGTCGAAGGCCAACCGACCACGGTGCATGCGGGCGAGCACTTTCTGCGCGCCAATCACATCCTCACCTGCTCGTGTGCGCCGATCGCGGATCCGTATGGGCGCACGCTTGGCGCGCTCGACGTGAGCGGCGAGTCGCGCGGTTTTCACAAGCACACGCTCGCGCTCGTGCGCATGTCGGCGCAGATGATCGAGAACCATCTGTTCAACACCGAATTCGCCGATGCCATCCGGCTCCAGTTTCATGCGCGCGCCGAATTCATTGGTACGCTCTACGAAGGATTGGCCGCATTCTCGGCCGACGGCACGCTGCTCTGCGCGAACCGCAGCGCCCTGTTCCAGTTCGGCGCACCGCTCGCCGAACTGCAGCAGCGCGAGTTCGCGGCGCTCTTCGGTCAGCCGTTCGCGGCGTTCATGCAGCAGATCATGCGCGCGAGCGGCGAGCCGCTCGCGTTCGCACTGCCAAGCGGCGTACGCGTGATCGCGCGCGCCACGCCCGGCGCGGCCATGTCGGGCGTCCCTACGTTCGCGCGCAGCGCCGTAGCCGACACGTCCCGCTCGCCCTTCACGCCCGCGCCCTCCCAGGCGAAAGCGCCCAACGCCGCCGACACCGCGCCGCAGCCCACGCTCGCCGACCTCGACACCGGCGACGCGCGGCTCGCCGCCGCCCTGCAGCGCGTGGCGCGCGTGCGCGGCCGCGACATTCCGGTGCTCGTGCTCGGCCGCACGGGCACCGGCAAGGAATGGCTCGCGCGGGCGCTGCATCGCGATTCGCCGCGCCGCGACGGGCCGTTCGTCGCGCTCAACTGCGCCGCCCTGCCCGACACGCTGATCGAAGCGGAGCTGTTCGGCTACGAGGACGGCGCGTTCACGGGAGCGAAGCGCCGCGGCAGCGCCGGCAAGATCGCGCAGGCGCATGGCGGCACCCTCTTTCTCGACGAGATCGGCGACATGCCGCTCGCGCAACAGGTGCGGCTCATGCGTGTGTTGCAGGAGCGCGCCGTCGTGCCGCTCGGCGGTACGCGCGCGGTGCCGGTGGATTTGCGCATCGTCTGCGCGACGCACCGCGACCTGCGCGCGATGATCGCCGAAGGCACGTTCCGCGAGGATCTCTACTACCGCATCAACGGCCTCGTCGTCACGCTGCCGGCGCTGGCCGAGCGCACCGACCTCGACCCGCTCGTCGCCCGCATGCTCGAGATTGTGCGGCGCGAGGTGCCGGGCGCGCCCGCGCGTCTGACACCGGCCGTTCGGGCGTGCTTCGCGCGCTGCCGCTGGCCGGGCAATCTGCGTCAGCTCGCGAGCGCGCTGCGCACGGCGGCGATCATGGCCGAAGGCGAAGACGCCATCGACATGGAGCATCTGCCCGAAGACCTCATGCACGATTGCGATCCCGCGAGTGACTGCGCGCAGCCGTGCGCCGATGCCTCGACGGAAGACCAGGCGAGCGACACGGAACGCGAGCCCGCGCGCCTCTCCGTCTGGCAGTCGCGGCTCATCGAGGAGACCCTCGCGCGCCACAGCGGCAATGTATCGGCGGCGGCTCGCGAACTCGGGCTCGCGCGCAACACGGTCTACCGGCATCTGCGTCAGCGCCGCTGAGCGTACCGGCCCGACAGGAGCAAGGCGGGCGTCGACGCGCGGCTTCTGGCCGTTGCCGCGCCAGGGTAAGCTTGGCAGATAACTTCCCGCACCGCGCGCCATGGCCTCCGCTCAGGAAATCAACCGCTTCCGGCGCAATCTCGCCGACGAACTCGACAGCGCCGCCGTCTACGACACGCTATCCGCGGTCGAGAAAGACGACGAGCGCCGCCGCATCTTCGCCGATCTCGCGGCCTCCGAGCGCGAGCACGCGAGCGTCTGGCGCGAGAAGCTCGCGGCCAACGGCGTCACGCCCCGGCCGCATCGGCGCAGCGCGAAAACCCGCCTGCTGCAAACGCTCACGCGCACGTTCGGCCCTTCACTCGTGCTGCCCACCGTCGCCGCTGCCGAGTACGCCGACCGCGACCGCTACGCGCACGAGCCCGGCGCCGAGAAGCTTTCGGCCCAGGAGCAGCAGCACGCGGCCATCGTGCAGGCGATTGCCGCGAAGAAGCGCGAGCCCGAACACGGCCACGGCGAAGCGATCGGCGCGGCCGAGTCGTGGCACAAGGGCGCGATGGCGGGCAACGACCTGCGTGCGGCGGTGCTGGGGGCGAACGACGGGCTCGTCTCGAACTTCTGCCTGATCATGGGCGTGGCGGGCGCGGGCAGCGTCAATCGCACGATTTTGCTCACGGGGCTGGCGGGCCTCGTGGCGGGCGCCTGCTCGATGGCGCTCGGCGAATGGCTCTCGGTGACCAACGCGCGCGAGCTTGCGCGCACGCAGCTTGCGAAGGAAGCCGACGAACTCGAACACACGCCGGACGCCGAGCGTCACGAGCTTGCGCTCATCTATCAGGCGAAGGGCGTCGATCCTGAAGAAGCGCGCCGCGTGGCCGCTCAGATCATGCGCAACAAGGACGAGGCGCTCAATACGCTGGCGCGTGAGGAGCTTGGCATCGATCCGAAGGAGTTGGGCGGCAATCCGTGGTCGGCCGCCGCCGTCTCGTTTTGCCTCTTCTCGCTCGGCGCGGCGTTTCCAACTGCCCCTTTCCTGTGGGCGCACGGCGTCACGGCCATCGCGCAGTCGGTGGCGCTGAGCGCGTGCGGGCTCGCCCTCGTCGGCGTGTTCACGTCGCTCTTCAACGGGCGCAGCGCGACGTTTTCGGCGTTCCGGCAGATCGTGATCGGACTCGCCGCGGCGGCGTTCACGGCCGGCGCGGGGCGGCTGCTCGGAGTGTCGCTTTCATGAGCGACGTGAACCGCGAAAGCTTGCAGGAGGGCCCGCCGCACGTGCCCGTGGTCCGCGTGGAGCCGCTCGGGCGCAGCTTCGAAGCGCCGCCCGAGCTGACCTTGCTGGAAGCGGCGGCGTTCGAAGGCATCCGTTTGCCGCGCATGTGCCGCAACGGCACCTGCCGCGCCTGCCTGTGTCGCGTAGTGAGCGGCGACGTGAGCTTCACGATCGAGTGGCCCGGATTGAGCCGCGAGGAAAAAGCCGAGGGCTATGTGCTGACCTGCGTGGCCGTCGCGCGCACGGATCTCGTGCTCGACGTGCCGGAGGCGGAAGCCATGTAGCGGCAACAAAACGCCGCGCCCAAATGCGAAACGGCCCGCGAAGCGAATTCGCGGGCCGTTTTTATCTGCTGACTGCCGAAAGACTTACTGGCCGCCGAAGTAGACCGATTGCGGACCGGTGCGAGCCGCTTCCGACACATAGCGAGCGCCGGCAACCGACGTCGAGTTGCTCACGCCGCCGAACGAGCCGTCGGTCTGGGCGACCGGCGCGGCCGCCTGCGGGGCGACTGCCGCCTGATTGCGGCTCGTTTGCTGGAATTCGACGAGTTGCTGGCGCACTTGCTCGCGGGTCAGACCTTGATCGGCCTGGGCAAAAGCGGCCAGCGGAGCAGCCATGGCAACGGTAAGGGCAACAGCCTTGAGAAGCGACTTCATGATGACAACCTCCGGAATTATTTAGCATCGATGCGCAACGACGGTGCATACCCTGTCGTGCTCGGCCGGCTCGCTGCGATTCGCCGCATCGGCTGGCTGTGAGTGGATTCTAGGCAAGCGCCACAGCCGGATACAGACCGTTTCGGGCGAATTGGAATTACGGATTTCGCAATAATCCGGCGAGATTTCAGGGCCGGATAATCCGCGGCCGTCCGGCCTTATTGCAAGCACGTCGCGCAACCCTTCAGGAGATTCCGAACCCGATTGTTGCCGCCAGAAGAACACTGAATTCGCTTTCCAGGTATTTACCCTGACCCTCCGACCACATACATTGACCAGATGGGCCCCGCCGATGCGATGGCTCCCCACAAAAACATCGGAGGTTAGTCATGAATTCGTTTCTGAAGGCAGCTGTGCTTGCCGCCATCGTCGCCGTGCCCGCCGCTGCGTTCGCGCAGGCACAACCCCAGCAACAACCCGTGACCCGCGCCGAAGTTCGCGCCGATCTCGCGCAACTGCGCGCCGCCGGCTACGATCCGAGCGACTGGATGCACTATCCGGAAAACATTCAGGCTGCCGAAGCCAAGGTCGCAGCGCAGCGCGCGACGGCTTACGGCCCGTCGACGAACGGAACGTCGCAGTCGAGCCAGTAAGTTTCGCGACAACCCCGGCTGTGACGCCGGGTTCTCGTGCAAAGCATCAGGCCCGCCCTCGTGAGAGTGGCGGGCCTGATTCGTTTTGAAGCGATTTTCCGACTCGGCGTGGATCAACGGCCGCCCGGTCCGCCGCCACCGTGACCGCCACCGCCGTGGCCTCCGCCACCATGACCGCCGCCGGGGCCGCCTCCATGACTACCGCCCGGCGGCCCCCAAGGTCCGCCGTGACCGCCACCGTGACCAACCGGGCCGCCCCCGTGCCAACCACCGCCGCCGCCGTGCCAGTCGCCGCCGTGATAATCGCGACCGCCGCCACCGTCCCAGACGCCGATATTCACGCTGCCATATGTGGGCGCATAGCCCGGCGCGTAGCCGCTGTAATAGCCGGTGGAGTACGGCTGGCCATAGCCGCCGTAACCATACTCGTAGCCCGGGGCCACCGCACACCCGGCGAGGAGCGCGATGGCGCCCACCGTGAGAACGAACTTGAACATAGCTGACTCTCCTTTCTATTTGTAAGAAAGAAAAATCAGCGTTAAGTTCTTATTGAATTGTGAGCACGCGTTAGCGTTGTAACGCGCAACGCGCCTCCGAACGGCGCGTAGACGCCCGCTCAGGGATTTAACCGCGGCGGCCGAGCGCGTCCTCTATTTTCCGGTCGGTCTTGAACTGGCTGAGTGAATACACGGCCCAGATCGCGGCCGGAATCCAGCCGATCAGCGTGACCTGCAGGATCAGGCAGACGATGCCCGCAATCGGACGCCCAATGGTGAAGAACAGGAGCCAGGGCAGAATCAGCGCAATCAGTAAACGCATTCGGCGAAACCCTCTAAAGCGTGGAAGAGACGAGTGTGAAAAGAATCAGTTGACGGGCGCGAAGCGCGGCACGAGTCCGCCTTCATACTCGACGAGTTCGAAGAACACGGTGGAGGGTCGCGTCCAGATCGTACCGTTCGCCGCGCGATACACGATCATCGTGACGGAAGGATCCGATTCGAGCGTCGCCTCGCAAACCAGTTCGTAAATGCCACCCTTGTAGTGCCTGTAGCGCACCATCGTGTTCCCCTCTTCGAGTGCGCAAGCCGTCCCTGCGCGACTGCGCCAGTGTAGCAAGGGAAAGCGGCGTGCGGACCCGTCTGGAGGACGCCGGCAACGTTCAGCGTGACATCACTTCGCGCGCCGCCGCGCCGCACGCGCATCGGCCGCCGTCGGCGCTTCGCCGCAGATCAGCGCGACGCCCGCCACCGCCATGGCGCGCAGCGAGGCCCGCGAATCGCCGGCCCGCGCGCGCAGCGCCATGCTATGCAAGAACGCCGAGGCGAGGCGCGCGAGCATCGGCGCGCTGGCGTCGGGCGGCAGTTCGCCTTGCGCGAGCGCCGCCCGCAGGCGCCGCTCGAAGGCCTTGTCGAATGTGCGCAATCCAGCGGCAAGACGCTCGCGCACCGCCTCGTCGTTGACGGCTTCCACCGCCGCCGTGCCGATCAGCAGGCAGCCGCGCGCCGCGTCGTGCGCAGGCAAATACCAGCCGAGCGCGCCGTCGAATACGCGCATCAGCGCCTCGCGCAGCGGCACTGCGCTGTCAAGCGCGGACTCCATCGCCGTGCGCCCCGCTTCCACGTAACGCTCCATAGTCTGCAGATAGAGCGCGTGCTTGTCGCCGAATGCGCCATAGAGGCTCGGCCGGTTCATGCCGGTCGCCTCGCTCAAGTCGTCGAGCGAAGTGCCTGCGTAGCCGTTGCGCCAGAACGTATCGCGCGCGCGGGCGAGCGCCTCGTGCGGATCGTAGGCGCGCGGCCGCCCGCGCGGGCGGCTATCTTTTTTTGTACTGGATTGCATAGAAATATTGGATCGGCGATTTTTGTTCACTATAGTACAAAAATTCAAAAAAGCCCGAAGCCCGCAAAGGAGGAAGACGATGGAACTGTATTTCGCCCCGCTGGCGTGCTCGCTCGCCACGCGCATCGCGCTCTACGAGGCAGGCGCGCAGGCCCGCTACATCCAGGTCGATACGCTCACGAAGCAGCTCGCCGAAGGCGGTGACTTCTTCGCCGTCAACGCACTCGGTCAGGTGCCGGTGCTGCGCGAGGACGACGGCTGGACGCTCACCGAAAACTCGGCGGTGCTGCCGTGGGTGGCCGACCGTTTTCCCGAAGCGCGGCTCGCACCGCCAGCGGGCACACGCGAGCGCGCGCGCCTGCAACAATGGCTAGGCTTCATCGGCACCGAACTGCACAAGGCCGTGTTCGTGCCGCTGCTCGGCAAGGACGTGGACGAGGCCGTCAAGGCATATGCGCGCGGCAAGATCCCGCGCCGTTTCGGCTTGCTCGCGCGTCATCTCGACTCGCGCACCTTCCTGCTCGACGAATTCAGCGTGGCGGACGCCTATCTCGTGACCGTGCTGAACTGGGCGCCGTACGTGGGCATCGATGTATCGCAATGGGAGGCCGTCGCGACCTACGCGCAGCGCGTGCGCGAGCGGCCCGCCGTTGCGAGAGCCTTCGCCGAAGAGTACGAGATATTCAAGCGCACGCGGCACTGAGGCGCGCTTTACCGGGCATTTTTTCTCGCCCGGCAAGCGTTTTTTTGTCGTGCGATAACGTTGCGGTCGCCACATTCGCCGGAGCCGCACCATGGCCACGCTCGAAGCCTTGCGCATCGTCCTCGACGACCCGCATACGCCCGAAATCATCCGCAACCACGTTATCGACTCGTTGCAGTACGCGCTGCGCAATCATGGCCAGGTATTCGCCGCGAAAGAGATTGAATGGCTCGCCACGTGGGACGATGCGCGCATTCCGCTCGCGGCTTCGAAGGAGTTGCGCCGACGCGTAGACCAGGGCTGACGTTTGCCCCTTGCTTTCAGCCGTTCGTGAGATCCGCGAACACCGTCTTGAGATCGCGTCCGGCGCGCGCACGTGCCTGCTGCACCACCCGCTCCTCCAACTCGCCCAGATGCGCACGCATCGTGGCGAGCGCGGCCGCGAGGTCCCCCGCCTCGAGCGCCTCGATGATCTGCGCGTGCTCGTCGGGTGCGCACATCGACGCCTTCGACGGATCGAACAAGGCCTTGTAAAGCTCCGTCTTCGCGACCAGTTGCGCCAGTGCCTCCACGAGCGCGGTGCCGCCCGCCTGCTCGGACAGCAGCAGATGGAACTGCCCCGCAAGGCGTACCGCTTCGTCCACGCGCGCCTCGCGCAACGCCTTCTTCTCGCTGCGCACGTGAGCCGCGAGCTTGCGCCGCATCGCGGCGTCGAGCGTGCCGCACAGACTCACCATCACGCCCGCTTCGGCCACCTGGCGCGCGCGGTACACCGCGCGGATGTCGTCCTCCGAGGGCGACGGCACGAACGCGCCGCGATTGGGTTCGAGCACGAGCTTGCCGTCGTAGCCGAGGCGCGCCAGCACTTTGCGCAACGCGCCGCGCGTGCAGCCGAACGCCGCCGCGAGTTCGCGCTCCACCAGTTGCTGGCCCGGCGCGAGCTTGCCTTCGAGCAACGCGGAAGAAATCGACGCATAGACACGCGCTTCGACATCGGACGGTTCGTCGGTATCGCGGGGCGGAACGTGGCGGGAGGATTGAGCCATGGGCAGGCGCGCTAGCTGGGTCGGGTCGATGGGTCAGGTCGCATTGTAGCGAGCGGCATGGCGAGGCGATATAGACCCGCGCCCATACTCGATCGCCCATGCCGGGCATAGCGGGTCGAGCCAGATTGTTGACAATTATTGCTTATAATGGTCAACCGTTAAGGTGCAAAAAAGGTTGACCGCATTGAACCCTCAAACCCGCTCCAATGATTCCCGGATGCCGTCCGGCGAGTCGGCCAGCGTGCTTGCGTGGTATGCCGCGATCGTCGCGATCGGCCTGAATCTGCGGCCGCTGCTCACCTCGATCAGCCCGCTCATGACGACCATTCGCAACGACACCGGCCTGAGCTTCTACGGCGCTTCGCTGCTCACGAGCCTGCCTGTCGTCGCGATGGGCCTCGGCGCGTTCGGCGCCGGCCTGCTCGCGCGCCGCCTCGGCGAGACGCGCGGCGTCGCGCTCGGGCTCGTGGCGATTGCGGCGGCATGCGCGGCCCGCGCGTTCGCCGCCAGCGGCGGCGCGCTCATGCTCACGGCGGCCGCGGCCGGCGCGGGCGTCGCGGCCATCCAGGCGCTGCTGCCCGCCGTCATGAAGCAACGCTTCGCCGCGCGGGTGCCGCTCGCAATGGGACTGTTCTCGGCGTCGATCATGGGCGGCGGCGGGCTGGGCGCGAGCCTGAGCCCGCTCGTCGCACGCCTCAGCGGTTCGTGGCATGTGGGACTTGCCGTCTGGGCATTGCCGGCGCTGGCCGCGCTCGCGATCTGGGGCGTGTTGAACGGCGGGTCGGGAGCAGGTCGGCACGCGCAGCACGCCGCCACCGCACCCTCGCAGGCGCATGCCGACACGGCAACGGCGCCAGTCTGGCGCAAGCGCCGGGCGTGGACGCTCGGGCTGCATTTCGGGCTCGTCAACGGGGGTTATACGAGTCTCGTCGCGTGGCTGCCCGCCTACTATCAGCAGCACGGCGCGAGCGTCGAAGCGAGCGGCTCGCTGCTCGCGGCGATGACGGTGTTCCAGGCCGCCAGCGCGCTGCTCCTGCCGCTCGCCGCGGCGGCGTTCACGGACAGGCGTCCGTGGCTCGTTCTGGGCCTGTGCGGCCAGCTCGTCGGTGTGATCGGCCTCGCCGCGTGGCCCGAGGCCGCGCCGCTGCTGTGGGTCGCGGCGGCGGGCGCGGGGCTCGGCGGCACGTTCTCGGTCACGCTCGTCACGGCGCTCGACCATTGCGCGGATCACCGCCTTGCCGCGCGCCTCGTCGCCTTCGTCCAGGGCTTGGGCTTCGTTATCGCCGCGCTCGCCCCCATCGTGGCCGGCCGCGTGCGCGACCTCACGGGCGGCTTTACGGGCGCGTGGATCATGCTCGCCGTATCGATCAGCGCGATGATCGTGCTCACGCTCGCGTTCTCGCCGCGCAGCTACGGGCGCTGGCTCGGCGCCCACGGCCTGGCCGCGGACGGAGCGATCGCACAAAACCGGGCGGCGCTCGACGCCTGAACCGCCCGCAAACGCCAGACTGAGCGCCGGCGCAAGCCCCGTAAGGCCGCGGCGCGCCCATGCAACACATCGCCCGCAGCACGTCGTGAAACGTTTGCATAAGCGCCTGTATGAATGTACAGTGCGTGGCAGCCGGCCGTTCGTGCCGCCCGGTCGCCGTACCGGGTTACGCCGCCCCATCGCGCCCCGGCGCATGGCGCGGCCCCGGCCTGTACATCGAAACGGAGAACACGACGTGCGATTCTTCATCACGGGGACCTTGCTGGGCGTCCTCGCGTCCACCGCGATCGCCGGGGAACACTACATCGAGATCTGGAATCCGCCGGAAGCGCGCACGCCCTCGGCGCATGCGAGCAATGCCGGCAAGAAGGCGCATCACGGCACGAAGCACAAGCTGGCCTCCACCGACAAACTCACCACTCGCAAGGTCGCCGAACCGGCCGTGCGCGCTCCCGCGCCCACGCTGCCGGCCACGCCGGGCACCCCCGCGCGCACCGCGCCGGGCAACGGCACCCTGCCGGAAATTCCGCCGCAAATCGGCCCCGACGGCAACGTCCTCACGGTTTGAGCTAGCGCGTAGCCGCAGTCAGCGGCGCAAAACACGACCTACAGTGCGGCACGCAGCTGCCGCGATCGTGGCCTCGAAGACCTCGAAGCGCCGCCCGTTCCCGTCTCCAGAAAAAAAACAGCCCCGTCACCGGAGAAGTGCGGGGCCGAATCCCATGTCAAGGAGATGTCATGGAGGAGACGGCTTCATCTTAGCCACGGCCCGCTGCGCGTCCAAACAATGGTTTCGCATATGCATTTCGGGCGCATGGCGCCGCGCAACGTAGCGCCGCCGGCATATGGATAGAACAAAAAGTCGTTTCGCGCCGCTCGGCGCGATCTCTAAGATGACCCTTTCCAGGCCTGCAGGCTTCGTGGCGGCGTCACCCGATCACCCACGAGCCAGGTCTCATCGCATTTCAGGGAGCGCCCCTTGAGCATTTCCGATTCGCAACGCCGCCCGCTCGTGGTGGGCATCGGCGGCACGACGCGCGCCGCCTCGTCGACCGAGCGCGCGCTCGCTTTCGCGCTGCGCGGCGCCGAAGACGCCGGCGCGCGCACGCAGTTGTTCGGCGGCACGTTCCTGCACACGCTGCCGCACTACGCGCCCGAAGACCCCGTGCGAACCGACGCCCAGCTCGAGCTGATCGAAGCCGTGCGCGCCGCCGACGCCGTCATCATCGCGACGCCCGGCTATCACGGCGGCGTATCGGGGCTCGTGAAGAACGCGCTCGACACGCTCGAAGAACTGCGTGCCGACAACCGCCCATACCTGGACGGCCGCGCAGTGGGCTGCATCGTCACGGCCTATGGCTGGCAGGCCGCGGGCTCGGTGCTGACCTCGCTGCGCTCGATCGTGCACGCGCTGCGCGGCTGGCCGACACCGTTCGGCGCGGGCATCAACACGCTGGAGACACGCTTCGAGAGCGCGCTGCAGTGCTCCGACGCCAAGGTCGCCGAACAGCTCGCAACGGTCGGCCGCCAGGCGGCGCAGTTCGCGCTCGCGTTCGGCGGCCAGGAACATCGTGCGGCGCCGCCGGCGAGCGCGTTGAACAGCGTCGGCGGCGCGCAGGCCGCCAACGCGCCGCGCACCGAAAAACGTCTGAGCCTCGCGGTCTGACACGCTGCCCGACCTCTGCCGCCTGGCCGCCCGCCCGCGCGTCGAACGTGCGGGGCGGGAAACGTTCCCTAACCCACATTGCCGGCGTCGCGCGGCGCAGATCACGTGCGCCATCCCACAGACGCTGCATTTCGTCCGGTCCACATTGAAGCCGGATTCACCCCTCGCCTCATCCGGATCATCCTGCTGACCGCTCCAGGCCACACGTGATTTGCTTGCGACGAATGATTGGTTCCATCGACATACGGCGGCTCATACGCTGGTCCGTGTCGGTACCGTGAGTGGACAGCAAAACACCCGCGCCACTGAAAACGAGAACCCGAGCAAATCAGCAGAAGATCAGCAGGAAGCGCGGCCATGAACACTTCATTACGCTACAAAGGCTACGTCGTCGCCCCCAGCGCGCGGCAGCTCCCGAACGGCCTTTTCGCCGCCAATCTCACCATTGGCACGCAGCCGGGCGCGCAGCATTCGTTCGACGAACTCGATTACTTCTTCGACGAAAGGCACGCGCTCGCCTACGCCTGCCGCTGGGCGCGCATGTGGATCGAGCAGCAGCGCCGCTGCGCGTGAGGGCGCATGCTTCCTTACGGTTGTGACAGAATAGGAGTCATACCCCCTTCCCGTTAGATGCTCATGTCCGAAACCCTGACGCATCCGGACGAAGGCGCAGCCTTCATCTCCGAGCAGGACGCCGCGCTGCGGCGCTGGACTCACGGCACGCCAGGGCCCATCAAGATCGGATCGGACGAACATCGCAAGATGTTCTGCCGGATGCTGCTCGACACCCACGATCCCTACCGCCCCGCCGTGCTCGACTGGCCGAAGCTCGAGCCCGATGCGCTCGGCCGCCTCACATCGCTGCCGATCTGGGACATGGCGGTGCAGACCGAAGGCCGCGCCTCGATCCGCGTGCTGACTTACGCGCAAACCCTCAGCGACCCGCTGCTGCGCGAAGCAATCGAAATGGACGCGGCCGAGGAAGCGCGCCACAAGGTCGTACTCTCGAATCTCGTGCAGGCCTACGGCATCGAATTTGCGCCTGAACCCGAATACCTGCCGCCCAAAAAGGCGGAATGGGCGTGGATGTTCACCGGCTATAGCGAGTGCATCGACAGCTTCTTCGCGTTCGGCCTGTTTCGCTCGGCGCAGCGCTCGGGCTTTTTCCCGCCAGACCTCGTCGAAACCTTCGAACCGGTGATCCAGGAAGAGGCGCGCCACATCCTCTTCTTCGTTAACTGGGTGGCGTGGTATCGCGAGACCATGCCCCGGTGGCGCAGGCCGTGGCACACCGTGCGCGTCGCCGCCATCTGGTTCATGCTGGTATGGGAGCGGCTCGCGATCGCACGAGGCATCGACGCCAGCGGCAATACGCGCGACTCGAATTTTCTGCCCGCGAACCGCGAGGTACTGGGCGACGCGCTCGAACCGCGCGAGATGATCGAACTCTGCCTCGAAGAAAACGACGCGCGCATGAGCGGCTACGACGCGCGCCTCTTGCGGCCGACGCTCGTGCCCACGCTCGCACGCTTCGCGCTGCGCCTCTTGAAGAAGTCGCGCCGCAACGTAAAACGCACGCGTTGTTAGCATGGCTGTATAGCCGCACGAGGAGAACGCTGCATGACCTGGACTGTCGACCAGCAACTGGAACTGAGCGCAACGCAAGCCGTCGAGGCCATCCAGGCCGGACAACTGAAGGCCGCCGACTACGTCGCCACGCTGCTGGCGCGCGCGCAGGCGCTCTCCAACCTCAACGCCCTAACCGTGCTCGACGTGGAAGGCGCGCTCGCCGCCGCGCAGCGCATCGACTCGCTCGGCGCCAGCGAGCGCGCGCGTCTGCCGCTCGCCGGGCTGCCCGTAGTCGTCAAGGACAACATCAATACGCGCGGCCTGCAGACCTCGGCGGGCACGCCCGCGCTCGAAGGCTTCGTGCCCGCGCGTCACGCGCCTTCGGTGCAGCGCCTCGTCGATGCCGGCGCGATCCTGCTCGGCAAGGCCAACATGCACGAGCTGGCGTTCGGCATCACCAGCACGAATCTCGCGCCGCATGCGGGGCCCGTGCGCAACCCCTGGGACCCCGAACGAATTCCCGGCGGCTCTTCCGGCGGCACGGCGGCCGCCATTGCGGCACGCATCGTGCCCGCCGGACTCGGCACCGACACCGGCGGCTCCACGCGCATACCGGCCGCGCTATGCGGCATTGTCGGCCTGCGCCCGAGCGTGGGCGACGGCGGCACGCAACGCCGCTATCACGACCCGCAGGCCGTCGTGCCGATCAGCCATACGCGCGATACGGTCGGGCCGATGGGGCGCACGGTTGCCGATGTCGCGCTGCTCGACGCCGTGATTACCGGGCACGGGCCGCTCTCGCCGGCCGCCGTGACGAATCTGCGCATTGGCCTGCCCGCTCCGCTGTGGGAAGGCCTCGAAGCCGCGCTCGAAGACGTGGCGCGCGCCGCGCTCGCGAAGCTCGAAGCCGCAGGCATCACGTTCGTACCGGTCGAAATGAGCGAGCTGCTCGCGCTGAACGACCGCGTGAGCTACGCGATCGCGCTGCACGAGCCCATCGACGATCTCACAGCATGGCTCGTTGCGAACCACGCACCGGCACAAACCGTGGCCGAAGTCGCCGTGCGCATTGCGAGTCCCGATGTGCGCGCGGCCTACGACGCCGTGCTCGCCGACGCGCGCGGCGGCGACTATCACAGCGCAATGACGGTGTGGCGGCCGCGTCTGCAGCAGCTCTATGCGCAGACTTTCGCGGCCAGCGGACTCGACGCGCTGCTCTTTCCTACGACGCGGCTCGCCGCCGTGCCGATCGACGAGCTGAATGGATCGTCTCGCGTGTCGATCGACGGCGCGGCGCCGATCGACGAGATGGTGGCGTATCTGCGCAACACCGATCCCGCGAGCAATGCCGGCATTCCAGGTCTCGCGCTGCCCGCGGGTCTTGTCGACGCGCGCTTGCCCGTCGGGCTCGAACTCGACGGACCGGTCGGCGGCGACCGCAGGCTGCTCGCGATCGGTCTTGCATTCGAAGCGATTCTCGGGACGCTGCCTGCGCCGGAAATTTGAGCGCACACGGCACCGCTACCCCGCCTCGGCCGCAGGTTCCCCGCCCGCATCGACGGAGCCGAGGCGCATTTAGCGCCACAATGCCGGCGCTGCGCTACAATGAGAACGGTTCTCATTCGTTATAAGCAGACCCCCCACCTATGCGTCTGACCGACCTGTCCAAAGGAGCGACCGCCCTCGTGGAGCGTGTCGAGGATATCCGTGCCCCCGACCCGATCGCGCAGCGTCTGCGCGACCTCGGCTTTGTTCCCGGCGAGCCCGTGCGCGTGGTTGCGCGCGCACCCTGGGGCGCGGACCCGCTGCTCGTGCAGATCGGCTCGACCCGCTTTGCATTGCGCCGCGCGGAAGCGCAGCGCGTGAGCGTGACGACGGACGGGGAGGCCGCGCAATGAGCCTGGCTCCGGTTGCGCCGCTGCGCGTGGCGCTCGTCGGCAATCCCAACTGCGGCAAGACCGCGCTCTTCAATCTGCTGACCGGCGCGCGCCAGAAGGTCGCCAATTACGCGGGCGTGACGGTCGAGCGCAAGGAAGGGCGCTTCGCCACGCCCTCGGGCCGCAAGGTGCAACTGCTCGATCTGCCGGGCGCTTACAGCCTCGACTCGACGAGCCCCGACGAGCGCGTGACGCACGACGTGCTGCTCGGCCGCTACCCGGGCGAGGCCGCGCCGGATCTCATCGTCTGCGTGGCCGATGCGACGAATCTGCGCCTGCATCTGCGCTTCGTGCTTGAAGTACAGCGCATGGGGCGCCCGATGGTGCTCGCGCTGAACATGATGGACGCCGCAAAGCGCCGCGGCGTCGAGGTAAATGTGGGCGAGCTTGCGCGCCAGCTCGGCATGCCCGTGGTCGAAACCGTGGCCGTGCGGCGCGGCGGCGCGCAAGCGCTCATCGAGCTGATCGACCACACGACGCCTGAAAAACCGCAGGCGCAAGCAGCAGCGGCGGCCGACGACCTGCACGGCACGGTGCGCGCCATCCTCGCGAGCGCCGTGACGATGCCGCGCGCCACCGACGCGCGCGACGACGCCATCGACCGCTTCGCACTGCACCCCGTGCTCGGCCCGCTGATCCTCTCGTTCGTGATGTTCCTCGTGTTCCAGGCCGTGTATTCGCTCGGCAAGCCGCTCACCGATGCCATCGGCGACGGCTTCACCTGGCTCGGCGCGGCCGCCGGTACGGCACTGCCCGACGGCCCGCTGCGCAGCCTCGTGACGGACGCGCTGTTCGGCGGCGTCGGCACCGTGCTCGGCTTTTTGCCCGAGATCCTGGTGCTGTTCTTCTTCATCCTCGTACTGGAGGAGTCGGGCTATCTGCCGCGCGCGGCCTTCCTGCTCGATCGCATGATGGTAGCGGTGGGGCTCACCGGGCGCTCGTTCATTCCGCTACTGTCGAGCTTCGCGTGCGCGATTCCCGGCGTGATGGGCACGCGCAGCATCTCCGACCCGCGCGACCGGCTCGCCACGATCCTCGTCGCGCCGCTCATGACGTGCTCGGCGCGCTTGCCAGTGTATGCGCTGCTGATCGGCGCCTTCATTCCGCACCGCATGATGTTCGGCGTATTCAACATGCAGGGCCTGGTGCTCTTCGCGCTTTACGCCGCCGGCATTGCCGGCGCGATGGCGGTGGGCTGGGTCATGAAGAAACTCCGCCGCGACCACCGTGAACACGCGCTGCTGATGGAGTTGCCCTCGTACCGGCTGCCGCGCCCACGCGACGTCGCCATCGGCCTGTGGGAGCGCGGCGCGATCTTCCTCAAGCGCCTGACGGGCATCATCCTCGCGCTCACGGTGCTGATGTGGTTCATCTCCACGTTCCCCTCGCCGCCCGCCGGCGCAACACTGCCCGCCATCGATTACTCCATCGCCGGCTATCTTGGCCGCGCGCTGCAATGGCCGTTCGCGCCGCTCGGCTTCAACTGGCAAATGAGCCTTTCGCTGATCCCCGCGTTCGCCGCGCGCGAAACGGCGGTGGCCGCGCTCGCCACCGTGTACTCCGTGGCGGGCGGCGACGCGGACACCGCCGCGCTCGGCCACACGCTCGCGCAGAACTTCTCGCTCGCCAGCGCCCTCTCGCTGATGGTGTGGTTCGCATTCGCGCCGCAATGCATGTCCACGCTCGCCGTGATTCGCCGCGAAACGCGCTCGTGGCGCGCCGTCGTGGTCTCGTTCGGCTACATGTTCGTCGTGGCCTATGCGGCCTCGTTCGTCACGTATCAGGTCGCGAGGCACTTCGTATGAGCGCCGGACTCGTCGCGCAATATGCGGTGATCGCGCTGCTCGTGACCGCGAGCTTCGTCCATACGCTGCGCAAGCTTGCACCGAAAACGGCCACGCGCGCGCAGGCCGCCGTGGCCGCCGCACTGTTGCGCCCGCAACGTAGTGCATTCGTGCAGCGCCTCGGGCGTTTCGTGCAGCCCAAAGGCGCAACCGGCGATTGCGGCGACGGCTGCGGCACCTGCGGCACGTGCGGACCGACGCCCGCGGCAACGGACGCCTCGAACGCGCAACCGGTCACGTTTCATCCGCGCCGCAAATAAATCGCGGCAACCGCGCACAAGCGACTGTCTCGGGCATTGCGCTACACTGCGCGCAGCGTTGCGCCGCAACGCGTGCAGACTTCGCAGCGCGGCGCGTTTGATCGACTCAACCCAGACACTTCGTGCCGATGCGATCCCTGCGCCTTGCCCCTTTCATGCGGATGTCCCGGCTTGCCGTCGCCACGGCGGCGGTCGTTGCGCTCGCCGCCACCGGCGCGTGCGTGCGCCTCTCCGCGGTCGACTCCAACGGTCTCTGGCAAGTCGTCGGCGGCCAGTGCGTGCCGAATATGCGCGACAAGGGCAAGCCCGGCCCCTGCACCACCGTCGACTTCCAGAAGCGCTATGCCGTGCTCAAGGACATCGCAGGGCGTGCGCAGTATCTCGTGATTCCCACCGACCGCGTGGCCGGCATCGAGAGCCCCGAAATTCTCTACGGCGGCGCGCCTGAGTACTGGGTCGGCGCATGGGGCGCGGGACGTTTCGTGGAAGCGAAGCTCGGCATGCCGCTCGCCGGCAACCAGCTCGGCCTCGAGATCAACTCCTCGGAGCGCCGCACGCAGAATCAACTGCATATCCACGTCGATTGCATGCGCCCCGACATCACCAAAGCACTCGCGCCGTATGCCGACATCGCGCCGGGCACGTGGCGCTGGACCACGCTCGACGGATCGCGCTACCGCGTCACGCGTGTGACGAGCCTCTCGGACAACAACAATCCTTTTCGCGTGGTCGAGCGCGATCTCGGCCCGCAACAGACCATGGCCGTGCAGACGATACTCGTGACGGGCGCCGGCCCCGATGCAAAGCACGACGGCTGGCTCGTCGTGAACAGCGGGCTCGATGTCGATGGCGGGACCGGCACGGCGGAAGGCCTGCTCGACCATTCGTGCAGCCTCGCGCAAGCGAAGAGTGCTTCGCAGTAACGCGCGGTGGAGCGCGGCTGCATTCAGCCCACGTCATCCTCGCGCGCGACGCTCACCAGCCAGCGGCGTATCACCTGCTCTTCTTCGGCCGTGAAGCCCGCGGCCATGCGCGCCTCCAGCTTCTTCACGCGCGTGCGGCACTCCCTGAGCAGCGCTTCGCCCTCATCGGTCACGTCGATCTGCTGAATGCGCCCATGCACAGCGTGCGGGCGACGCACGATCGCGCCACCGCGCTCCAGATTCGCGACGATCACGCTCACCGTTTGCGGCGTGAGCGCCGCGAGCCTCGCGAGATCGGCGCCCGAAATGCCGGGGTAGGCGGCCAGAATGGTCAGCACGACGAATTGCGGCGGCGTAATGCCCAGATCGTCGAGTGCGCGTTCCATGCGCAAACGGTGCGCCGCGCCCGCCTGGCGCAGCAGGTAGCCGAAATAGCCCGCCTCGCCGCGCTTGCCCTCGCCGACCGCCGGAATAGCGCTCGTGGGTTCGCCCCTTTCCGAAACCGGGTCTTTTTTCACTGTCTTGCGCATGATGTCAGAGTTCGAATATGATGTTCGTGCTCTGATATTAACGCCCAGACTTCGCGAGGTCCAGTCATGTCCAGCACGTCTACCCGCATTGCTTACGAAACCTTCGCGCGCGATGCCGCCCCGGTGGCCGCCGCGCTCTCCGCCATGAGCAAGGCGGTCGATGCCTCGGGGCTCGAAAAGCCGCTCACCGAGCTGCTGAAAATCCGCGCCTCGCAAATCAACGGCTGTGCGTTCTGCATTCAGTACCACCTCAACATTGCGCGCGAGAAAGCCGTGCCGCGCGTCAAGCTCGATCTCGTGGCCGCATGGCACGAGGCGCCGGAATACTTCAGTGAGCGTGAACGCGCCGCGCTGGCTTACACGGAAGCGCTGACCGCGAAGCTCCATGACGGTGTGAGCGACGTGCTCTACGAGGACGTGGCGCGCCAGTTTCCCGGCGAGCAGATGGCATTCTTGACCGCCGCCGTGGCGAATATCAATGCGTGGAACCGCATTGCGGTAGCGCTGCGCTTCGCGCCGCCGGTGCGCGACGCAGCAGCCTGAGGAAAGGAAAAGTAAGGATGGCACTAATTCCTTACCTGAACTCTTTCCTCGAATTACAAAGCCGCCCCCCGCGGCGAAAGACGACATACGATTGCGCCGACTGAGTGGCCTGACCAGCCGTCTCGGTCGGGCATCGACCATATCGCACATTCACCGGGGGGTTAAACATGTCGATAAGCGCGTTATCCAGCTCAAACTCACTGTATTCGACCCGGGCTGCTTACCAGGCAGAAGGGCAATCCACGAGCACCAGCCAGATGTCGGGCATGCCCATGGCTTCGGACGCCTCGTCGGACTCGAACAACGTCAATCCGCTTGCCGCCGCCATCGCCTCGGCGCTCTCGTCGCTCGGCTTCACCACGGACAGCACGGCCACCGCGTCCGCGAGCACCACCGGTTCTGATTCCTCGTCGAGTTCCACCGGTTCGACGTCGAGCACGTCGTCCACGTCGCCCGATGCGCTTGCCGCCGCGCTCCAGCAATTCCTCGGCGCGCTGTTTCAGGTCGCCGCGCAACAGAGCGGCGTCACCACGACGGCCACGGGCGATAGCAGCGACAGCAGCAGCGCGGTTTCGTCGGCAAGCGCGACGTCTGCGACTACGGCTTCCAGCTCCAGCACGTCGTCCACATCGAGCGATTCGAGCACGACGACCACTGCCGCAGCGATGATGCCCCCGCCGCCGCCTCCGCCGCCCTCGTCGGCAGGCGGTTACGGCAGCGATCTCGCTTCGGCGATCTCGAACCTCGCGCAGTCGCTCTCGTCGGCTTCGAGCAGCACGTCCTCCGATTCGAGCACGGCAAGCAGTTCGTCGAGCAGCAGCAGTTCGGACAGCGAATTGACGTCTGACTTCCAGAACCTTTTGACGGCAATGGGCGCCTCATCGAGCAGTTCGTCGAGCGGCACGACGTCCGAGCTTCAGCAATTCCTCACGACGCTCGCGAGCAACCTGCAGCAGCAGGGCTCGGGCGCCGCGAGCGGCCTGTTCGTCAGCACGACGGCCTGACCACGACGTCCACGAGCGCCCGCTCTTTCAAGCGTCGGCACGTTTGCGCGCCGGTCCGCGAGGGCTCGGCGCGTTTTTTGGTGTGGCGTATCAGCCGTGAGCGACAGGAAAGCTGAGCTGCACGAGCAGACCGCCATCGGAATGGTTTTTGACGTCGCATTGGCCGCCGCTATCGCGCACGAGCCGCGCGACGATGGCCAGCCCGAGGCCGCAGTGGCCTTCGCCGCCGCGCGCCGCATTCAGGCGTACGAACGGCCTCATCGCGGCGGGAATGCGCTCGGGCTCGATGCCGGCGCCGTGATCGCGTACGCGTATCAGGAACGATCCGTCTTCGATCGCCGTCGAGATTTCGATTGGCGGCGCGCCATACTCGAGTGCGTTATCGACGAGATTCGTGACGAGCCGGTCCAGCGAGACCTGGGGCAGCTTGAACCGCGAACCGGCACGCGGATCGAGCACGAACAGCGGCCCGTTGCCGCCCTCGATTTCGTCAGGATTGCCAAACTGGCTTTGCAGAAAGCCGTCGACACTCAATAGCCTGCCCGCGTCGGGCGACTGCTGCGCGAACTCCAGAAACTGCTGGACGATGTGGGTGAGCGAATCGACGTCGCGCAGCATGCCGTTGCGCTCCGCCTCCTCTGCCATCAGGGTCGCGCGCAGCTTGAGCCGCGTGAGCGGCGTCTTCAGATCGTGCGCGATGCCGCTCAGCATCACCACGCGATCGTCTTCCGCCTCGTTCACGCAGCGCATCATGTCGTTGAACGACGCGCTCACGTCGCGCAGTTCGCGCGGCCCCTTGCCTTCGAGCGGCGCAATGCGCTCGCCGGTGCCGAACCGGCGCGCCGCCTGGGCGAGGCTCGCGAGCGGCTTCTGGATCTGCCAGGCAGCGAGGAACGACAGCGTGAGCGCCGCCAGCAGCATCGAAATCCCTTCGATGACAAAGCGCGGCGGCGGCGGAATATCGACCGGCACAACGACCCAGGACGTGCTGCCCGGAAAGCGCACCCACAGCTGCGGCGGGCGCCCGTCATCCACGGCGAACTGCGTGCCGGGCGGCAATTGTTCGCGCAGATGGCGCGTCAAGTCGACCAGCGGCCTGCGCGTCGGTTCGTGCAAGTGAACGTCCTTGGGCACGTTCCACACCGGCACGCGGTGCACGCGCAACACGTCGCTCAGATCGTGGTCCTTCGGCGGCTCGAGCGAACTGCCGAGATGCACCGGGGGCGGCACCGTGCCGCCCCCGACGTGCTCTTCGCTCGCCACGCGTAGCGCGAGCAGGACGCCACGCGCAAAGCCATCGACTTCATGGCGCGGCGGCTGGCGGGCAAGCAGCAAAAACCAGCCCAGCTGCATGGAAAGCAAAACCGCGGCCGAGAGCAATGCCATGCGCCCGAACAGCGTATTCAACGGACTTCTCACTGAATTGCTGCGCCGTGCGCCTCCGAATAATTCGCCGGATCCGGCACGAATACATAGCCCTTTCCGCGCACTGTCTGGATATGACGCGGATTCGACGGATCGGCCTCGATCACGCGGCGCAGGCGCCAGATCGGTACGTCGAGGCTGCGTTCGTGGAATTCGCGCTCGTCGCGATGCACGATATCGTGGATCAGCGTGCGCGAAAGCACTTTGTAGGGATGTGTGGCGAATACCTTCAGCAACGCGAATTCGCTCTCCCTCAGCGGGATTTGCGTGTCGCCGCAGGAGAGCGTGCGCATCGTGAAGTCGAGCTCGAAGTCGCCGAACCGGTAGCGCCGGCGCGCCTCAGGCGCGCTCGCGGTGGACGGACCGCGCCGCCGCAGGATATTCTGGATGCGCACGAGCAGTTCGTGCGGATCGAAGGGCTTCGGCAAATAGTCGTCCGCCCCCAGCGAGAGCCCGCGAATGCGATCGCTCACGGCGCCGCGCGCAGTGACGAAAATGACGGGAATGTCGTCGCCGGCCGCGCGCAAGGCGGCAATGGCTTCGAGGCCGTCGGTCTCCGGCATCATGATGTCCAGCACCACAATGGACGGTCGTTCGCGCTCGAGGCGGCGCTGGAGGTGGACGCCGTCGTGCAGCACGGCGGTATCGAAGTTATGCGAGCGCAAGAAGCGGCTCAGCAGATCGCGCACGACGGGATCGTCGTCGACAATGAGGACGCTGGGGTTCATGCCGCGATTTTAAAGCAGTGCGACGGGCGGAACCTTGCACGGTTTCTTACCAATCCTTTCCTTGCATCGCCTTGAAAAGGGTGGCATCGTTAGATCCCGCCCGGTCAAAGCGATGTCATGCTATCGAGGCTGCCCGTTCACGGGTAACGTTCAACTCTCCTACGCAAACGGCATGGCTTCAATGTGCGAGCCCGGGCGCGACCGGCGCCGGTTGGCTCAGCATCGAACCCGCTGCCCACGCGTCCAGTTGCGCCGCGCCCATGCGCTCGCGCAGCCACGCATCGAAGGTTTCCTGCAATTCCGCATGCCGCAGGGCGAAGTCCACCGTCGCCTGCACATAGCCGAGCTTGGTGCCGCAGTCGTAGCGCTTGCCAACGAACTCATAGGCCAGCACCTGCTCCTCTTCACGCATCGAGTGAATGGCGGGCGTGAGCTCGATCTCGCCGTTGGCATCGGGTTTCAGCGCGCGCAAATGGTGGAAGATGCTCGGCATGAGCACGTAACGTCCGGCCACGCCGAAGCTCGACGGCGCCAGTTCGGGCGTCGGCTTTTCAATGATGCGGCTCACGCTGATCACGCGCTCGTCCCAATGCCGGCCGTCGATCACGCCATGACTCGTCGACTCCCACGACTCGAATTCTTCCACCGCAAGAACCGAGGAATCGTAATGGCTGAAGATATGGACCATTTGCGCGAGAACCGGAGGCTTGCCGTCGAGCAGATCGTCGGCGAGCACGACCGCAAACGGTTCGTCGCCAATCAGCTTTTCCGCGCAAAGCACGGCGTGCCCGAGACCGAGCGGTTCGGCTTGCCGGACATAGACGCACTCCACATTGGCCGGCTTGATGCTCTGCACGAGTTCGACGAGATTCTGCCGGCCGCGCGCCCTAAGCACGTGTTCGACCTCGTAGGACCTGTCGAAGTGATCTTCGATGACGCGCTTTCCGCGGCCCGTCACAAAGATAAGCTCGGTAATGCCTGCACCGATGGCCTCTTCAACGGCATATTGAATGAGCGGTTTGTCGATGACCGGCAGCATTTCCTTCGGGCTCGCCTTCGTTGCCGGCAGAAAGCTCGTATCGATTCCGGCCACCGGGAACACAGCTTTACGAACACCAAGCATGATGACCTCACCTGTCTGGTAGAGGGGCGGTACGGCCATGGTGAAGGGAGCGGGATTTGCCTTCCGACCCCGGATCCCACCATGTAGCGAATCCGCTCCGCGACGCGTTCCCAGGGTTCGGCCTGAAAGGTCGGCCGAAGAGATAACCTAATCATCGCACTGTTTTTGCGCGAAGTGCGCGCGAGTGAAGGCGGCCGAACGCGGCGCGTGCACTGCCTGCGCAACTCGGCGATTACATCGCATGTAATTGGTGAGTCGCGCATGAGCGCCTATCCTCCACTGATGATCGAGTCCGCATCCAACCTGGGAGAACCGATGAACCCCACGCGCCCCGACCTGAACGCACCGCAAAGCGAACTCGGCACCCTGCTGCGCTATTGGCGGGATGCGCGCGGCATGAGCCAACTCGATTTGTCGCTGGACGCGGGGATCTCCCAGCGGCAAATCAGTTTCATTGAAAGCGGACGCAGCGTACCGGGCCGCGACACGCTGCTGACCCTTGCGCAGACGCTCGACGTGCCTTTGCGCGAACGCAACGCCTTGTTGCTCGCCGCCGGCTACGCGCCCGTCTATTCGGATGCGCCGTGGAATGCGCAGGAAATGCAGCATGTCGTGCGGGCGCTCGAGCGGGTCATTCGCCAGCACGATCCGTTTCCGGCCATCGTCATGGACCGGCACTGGAACGTGCTGATGTCCAACGACGCCGCACCGCGCTTCTTCGGCCACTTCTTCGATATGGCCGCGCACCCAGCCCCACGCAACTTGCTGCGTTTGATGTTCGATCCTCAGGGCATGCGCCCATTCCTCGCGGATTGGGAGAACGTTTCGCGAAGCCTTCTGCAACGCGTGTATCGCGAAGCGGTCGGCCGCGTGATCGACGACGAAACACGCACGCTGCTCGACGAATTGCTCGCGTTCCCCGGCGTGCCGGGCGACTGGAAAGCGCATCATGGATCGGGCGGCACGCCCACCATGCCGGTCATTCCGCTCAGTTTCATCGACGACGGCAGTGTGCTGCGCTATTTCTCGATGGTGACGAGCGTGGGCACGCCGCAAAACATCGCCGCCCAGGAATTGCGCCTCGAATGCATGTTCCCCGCCGACGACGCCACCGAAGCGCGACATCGAGAGCTGCTCGCCGCGCATGCGAAGGGACACTGAGCGGTTCTCGTCCGCGAAGCGCGAAAAAAAAGGCGCTCCGCTTTAGCAGAGCGCCCCAGGGCAAAACTCTCACATCGTTCTCCGGCTACAGGGGAGGCCGGAAGGAACTGCCCGGCCCTGCAAGTCAAACCGCTTCAAGCGGGTTAAAGCGGCATCAAGCAGCCTCGAGCACGAGCAATTGCGCGCCGTCGGCCACCTGGTCGCCTACGCCATACAAGACTTCGGTGACCTTACCAGCCGCAGGGGCGCCGATGGTGTGTTCCATCTTCATCGCCTCCATGACGATGAGCGGTGTGCCCTTCTCGACGACGGCGCCCGGTTCCACCAGCACGGCGATCACCTTGCCCGGCATGGGTGCGGTCAGACGGCCCTCGCCGTGCTCCGCGTCGGCCGCATGCGCGAGCAGGTTCTGCCACTCGAACGCCATCGCCGTGCCGAGACAGAACACATGAAACACATCGCCGTCGATGAATACGCGACCCATCACGCGCTTGTCGCCGATGGTCGCGCCGTATTCGTCCACGCCCTCGCCGCGCCACCACGTGTAGCGCGCCGCGTGCCCCGCATAGGCGAGGGTTTCCTCGCCACCGTCATGCGTATGGGCCACCGTGATTGCGGTATCGCTTTCGACGTCGCGCCAGGAGAGCGATTGCGCGAAACCGCTATTCAGGCGCCAGTGCGAAAGCGCGTGCCACGGCGACGCGCCATGCGCCGCGCCGCCCTCACGGCCCAGCAGCGCCGCACACGCGAGCGCGAGCGCTTCCCGAACCGGCTTCTGCTGCGGCGAGAACAACGCGTCATGGTTACGCTCGATCAGGCCTGTGTCGAGATCGGCGCTTGCGAATGGCTCACAGGTCACGAGCCGCTGCAGAAACTCGACGTTCGTATGCGGCCCCACCACCTCGCACGCTTCGAGCGCACGCTTCATACGCGCAAGCGCGTCCTCGCGAGTGGCGCCGTGCACGATCAGCTTCGCGATCATCGGATCGTAGAACGGCGTGATGGTGTCGCCTTCGCGCACGCCGCTGTCCATGCGCACGCTCGCGCGCTGGCCCGCGTCGCCGAGCCGGAACTCGACGCCCTCCGGCATGCGCAGATGCTTGAGCGTGCCCGTGGAAGGCAGGAAGCCGCGCGCCGGATTTTCCGCGTAAATGCGCGCTTCGAGTGCGTGGCCCGTGATCGAAAGCTCCGACTGCCCGAGCGGCAGCGGCTCGCCCGCCGCCACGCGCAACTGCCATTCGACGAGATCGAGGCCCGTGATCATCTCCGTTACGGGGTGCTCGACCTGCAGGCGCGTGTTCATCTCCATGAAGTAGAAGTCGGCGCCCGTCATGATGAATTCGACGGTGCCGGCGCCTTCGTAATGCACGGCGCGCGCAGCGGCCACGGCCGCCTCGCCCATGGCGCGGCGCACGCCGTCTTCGAGGCCCGGCGCGGGCGCTTCTTCGAGCACTTTCTGGTGACGGCGCTGCACCGAGCAGTCGCGATCGAACAGGTAAACCGCGCCGCCGTGCTTGTCGGCGAACACCTGGACTTCGACGTGACGCGGCCGCGTGAGGTACTTCTCGATCAGCACGCGGTCGTTGCCGAAGCTGCTGGCCGCCTCGCGCTTGCACGAAGCGAGCGCCGCCGCGAAGTCTTCGCTGCGCTCGACCACGCGCATGCCCTTGCCGCCGCCGCCCGCGCTCGCCTTGAGCAGCACGGGGTAACCCATTGCATCGGCTTCGCGCTGCAGGAGTGCGGGGGCCTGGTCGTCGCCGTGGTAGCCCGGCACGAGCGGCACGGCCGCCGCATGCATCAGCGCCTTCGCGGCCGCCTTCGAGCCCATGGCGGCGATCGCCTCGACCGGCGGCCCGATGAAGACGATGCCGGCCGCCTCGCACGCGCGGGCAAAGTCTTCGTTCTCCGAAAGAAAACCGTAGCCGGGGTGAATGGCCTGTGCACCCGTGGCGCGCGCCGCTTCGATGATGCGCTCATAGCGCAAATAGCTTTGCGCCGCGGCCGCTTCGCCGATATGCACGGCTTCGTCGCAGGCCGCGACGTGCTTGGCGTTCGCGTCGGCGTCCGAGTACACGGCCACGCTCTTCACGCCGAGCCGCCTGCAAGTTGCCGCGACCCGGCATGCAATTTCGCCGCGGTTGGCGATCAGGATTTTGTTGAACATGTGCTGTCCTCGCTTCGTTTCCTGCTTCTTGCCTTATTGATCGCGCCAGCGCGGCGTGCGCTTTTCAAGGAACGCCGACACGCCGTCGCGCCCCTCCTCGCTCGCGCGAATACGCGCGATGCGAACGGCGGTGTCTTCGATCAGGGCCTCGTCGATCGTCTGGCCGGCGATGTCCTGCACGAGCTGCTTGCACTCGCGCACGGCATTCGGGCTGTTCGCACAGAGCGTTTCGGTCATGCGTTGCACGGTGGCGTCGAGGTCTTCGGCGCTCACCGCTTCGCTCACGAGGCCGAGCCGCTGCGCGGTGGCGCAGTCGAACGCCTCAGCCGTGACGAAGTAGCGGCGCGAAGCTTGCTCGCCCAGCGCGCGGATCACGTAAGGCGCGATCGTGGCGGGCATGAGACCGAGGCGCGCTTCGGAAAGGCAGAAGTGCGCGCTTTCCACGGCAACCACGATGTCCGCCGCACACACGAGACCCATGCCGCCCGCGTAGGCGTCGCCGTGCACGCGTGCGACGACCGGCTTCGGGCAGCGATAGACCGCCGAAAGCATTTGCGCGAGACGCATGGCGTCCGCGCGATTCTCCGCGTCGGAGTAGCCGGCCATCCTGCGCATCCAGTTCAGGTCCGCGCCTGCGCAAAAGGCCTTGCCGTTGCCGGCGAGCACGATCGCACGCACGTCGTCGCGCGCGCCGAGCGCGGTGAACGCGGCCGTGACGTCCGCGATCATCGCTTCGTTGAACGCGTTGCGGACTTCAGGGCGATTGAGCGTAACAGTGGCCACGTGTCCGGCAACTTCTACGATGAGCGTTTCGTATTGCATTGTCTGGTCCTCAATGCATCACATGCGGAACACGCCGAAGCGCGTCTCTTCGATCGGCGCGTTCATCGTGGCGGCAAGACCGAGGCCGAGTACGTCGCGCGTTTGCGCCGGGTCGATCACGCCGTCGTCCCACAGGCGTGCGCTCGCGTAATACGGATGGCCCTGCAGCTCGTATTGATCGCGAATCGGCTGCTTGAACGCATTTTCTTCTTCGGCGCTCCACGTGCCGCCCTTCGTTTCGATGCCGTCGCGGCGCACTGTGGCAAGCACGGATGCGGCCTGCTCGCCGCCCATCACCGAGATACGCGCGTTCGGCCACATCCACAGGAAGCGCGGCGAATACGCGCGGCCGCACATGCCGTAGTTGCCCGCGCCGAACGAACCGCCAATGATCACCGTGAACTTCGGCACCTTTGCCGTGGCCACGGCCGTCACCATCTTCGCGCCATTGCGCGCAATGCCCTCGTTCTCGTACTTGCGGCCGACCATGAAGCCCGTGATGTTCTGCAGGAACACCAGTGGAATCTTGCGCTGGCAGCACAGCTCGATGAAATGCGTGCCCTTCAACGCCGATTCGGAAAACAGAATGCCGTTGTTCGCGATGATGCCGACCGGGTGGCCCCAGATGTGCGCAAAACCGGTCACGAGCGTGGTGCCGTAGCGCGCCTTGAATTCGTCGAACGCCGAGTCGTCCACGATGCGGGCGATCACCTCGCGCACGTCGAAGGGCTTGCGCGTATCCATTGGAATCACGCCGTACAGGCTTTTCGCGTCGAAGCGCGGCGGCAGCGGCTCGCGCAGCACCACGGGCGGCGTTTTCGTGCGGTTCAGATTGCCGACGATCGAACGCGCAATGGCCAACGCGTGTGCGTCGTTCTGCGCGAGATGGTCGACCACGCCGGACAGGCGCGTATGGACATCGCCGCCGCCCAGGTCTTCGGCGCTGACTTCCTCGCCCGTCGCCGCCTTCACGAGCGGCGGGCCGCCAAGGAAAATCGTGCCCTGGTTCTTCACGATGATCGACTCGTCGCTCATGGCCGGCACATACGCGCCGCCCGCCGTGCATGAGCCCATCACCACCGCGATCTGCGGAATACCCTGCGCAGAGAGATTCGCCTGGTTGTAAAAGATGCGGCCGAAGTGATCGCGGTCCGGAAACACCTCGTCCTGATTCGGCAGGTTCGCGCCGCCCGAATCGACGAGATACACGCAGGGCAGGTTGTTTTCCTGGGCGATTTCCTGCGCGCGCACGTGCTTCTTCACCGTGACCGGATAGTACGTGCCGCCCTTCACCGTGGCGTCGTTGCAGACGATCACGCATTCCTGCCCCGCAATGCGCCCGATGCCCGTGATGATGCCCGCGCCCGGCGCGTCGTCGTTGTACATGCCGTAGGCCGCGAGCTGCGAGAACTCCAGAAACGGCGTGCCCGGATCGACCAGTTGCGCAATGCGATCGCGCGGCAGCAGCTTGCCGCGCGAGAGGTGCTTTTCGCGCGCGGCCTCGCCGCCGCCCAGCGCTAGCTTCTGGATCTTCTCGCGCAGGTCCGCGACGAGCGCTTCGAGTGCCGCGGTATTGGCCTTGAAGTCGTCCGAACGCGGATTGAGCTTCGATTCGATGACCGGCATCCCGTTCTCCCTTCGTTACCGTGAGTTGCTTAGGATTACATGGTTTCCGCGAACAGCTCGCGGCCGATCAACATGCGGCGAATCTCGCTCGTGCCCGCGCCGATTTCGTAGAGCTTCGCGTCGCGCCAGAGACGCCCGACCGGATACTCGTTGATATAGCCATTGCCGCCCAGAATCTGGATCGCTTCGCCGGCCATCCACGTTGCCTTTTCCGCGGTGTAGAGAATCACGCCCGCGCAGTCCTTGCGCACCTGGCGCACGTGGTCCCGGCCAAGCGTGTCGAGCTGGCGGCCCACCGCGTAGAGATAGGCGCGGCACGCCTGGTAGGTCGTATAGAGGTCCGCGACCTTGCCCTGGATGAGCTGGAATTCGCCGATGGCCTGACCGAACTGCTTGCGATCGTGGATGTACGGCACGACCGCGTCCATGACCGCGGCCATGATGCCGGTGGGGCCGCCCGCCAGCACGGCGCGCTCGTAGTCGAGGCCGCTCATCAGCACTTTCACGCCGCCGTTGAGCTGGCCGAGGATGTTCTCTTCGGGCACTTCCACGTCCTGGAACACCAGTTCGCCAGTGTGCGAACCGCGCATGCCGAGCTTGTCGAGCTTCTGCGCAACCGAAAAGCCCTTCATGCCCTTCTCGACGATGAACGCCGTAATGCCGCGCGAACCCGCTTCAGGATCGGTTTTCGCGTAGACGACCAGCGTGTCGCAATCCGGGCCGTTGGTGATCCACATCTTCGTGCCGTTGAGCACGTAGCGGTCGCCCTTCTTTTCGGCGCGCAGCTTCATGCTCACGACGTCCGAGCCGGCGTTGGGCTCGCTCATGGCGAGTGCGCCGACGTGCTCGCCGGAAACGAGCTTCGGCAGATATTTGCGCTTTTGCGCCTCGGTGCCGTTGCGGTGGATCTGGTTCACGCACAGGTTCGAATGCGCGCCGTACGAAAGGCCGACCGATGCGGACGCGCGCGAGATTTCCTCCATCGCGACCATGTGCGCCGTGTAGCCCATATTCGCGCCGCCGTATTCCTCGGAAACCGTCATGCCGAGCACGCCCAGGTCGCCGAACTTGCGCCAGAGGTCCATCGGGAACTGGTCGGTGCGGTCGATTTCGCCCGCGCGCGGCGCGATTTCCTTCGCCGCGAAGCCAGCGATGCTGTCGCGCAGCATTTCGACTTCCTCGCCAAGCGGGAACTGCAAACCGGGTACGTTGCTCATGTGTGTCTCCAGGGAATCTCGAACCGGGCGTAGCTTCGCCCCATGGACGCACATTTCACGCCAGATTTACGTTAACGTCAATAGGTATTTCTGAGTGACGCTCAAGTTTTCATGGAGACGAAATTTCCCTGTCTGGCGACGTTTTTTTCACGGATAATCAATTCCATCCTGACGTAAATTGAATCAAGCTCAATATGGAAGCCGTTGCCCGGAAAGCCGTCCTGCCCGCGTCGCGCCGCCAACCGGCGGGCCGCAAGTCGCAGCAGCGTGTGCGCGAGATCCTGCAGTCGGGGCGCGAGGTGTTCTCGGAAAAAGGGTACGCACGCGCCACCACGGCCGAGATCGCCCAGCGCCTTGGTGTGTCCGAGGCGACGGTGTTCAGCTACTTCCGGGGCAAACGGGAGCTGTGCGCGCGCGTGATCGGCGACTGGTATGACGAATCGATCGCCGCGATCGAAGGCGGCCTGCCGCGCGACGGCACCGTGCGCCAGCAGTTTGCATTCATCGTGCGCATGCATCTGCAGTTGATGCTGGAGAGCGGCACCGGTATCTGCGAACTGGTGCTCTCGGAAGGCCGCACGCGGCACCACGATCTGAGCGAAGCGCTCGTGGAAATGCAGCGCCGCTACACGGCGCCGCTCATGCGCGTGCTGGCGCGCGGCCAGGAAAGCGGACAGATCCGCAACGACCTGCCGCTGCGGCTACTGCGTTCGCTGGTATTCGGGCCCATGGAGCATGTGCTGTGGGACGCGACGCTCGCCAACCGCCGCACGGACATCGACGCTACGGCAGAACGCCTCGTAGACGCACTCTGGTCCGCACTGCAGCCGCCCAACCTCGAACTCGCCGCGCTCGCGCAGTTCAGCCAGGACGTGGGCGAAGCCGTGCGCCGGCTCGAGCGCGAACGCGCCGCGCGCTAGGCGGCGCGCCCTGGCGGTCGATCAGACGGCCGCCTCCTCGGCCACGCGCGCGCAGAGCGAAGCGGGGTCGAGGAGCATCAGCGTGCCCTTGCCCGGCGGTCATAGCCGCCAGCGTCAGGTCGCGGCCCACGACATGAGCAGCGAAGTCGCGACAAGACCAGCAAAACATCTATTCATGTCGGATTCCTTATTAATTGCGAGACCAGGGCGGCGTGCGATAAGGGCGAAGTGCGAAGAGTCGATATCGATCTATCCAATTATTACAGCCCGTCGACGCGCGCTCGCGCCTCATTGCACGCTTTTCTGTGAAATATGGAGCGCGATGCGAGCCGTTGCGCGCCGTACGCACTACGGCCACCCTTCGCGCCCCATCAGCCCCGAGCCTTCTGTAACAACTCGAAAAATCGGTGCAACTCGCGTAATTGCATTGGTTCCCGCAATGTCTTAGCGTTCGATAATCGGCTGGCGCGCGCCGTTGCTCCGGCCTGCCCGTTTCTGGAGATCGTGTGTGAGAAGGTCGAAACTGTTTCTCGGGGCCGCTGCGGCCGCGCTTCTCAGCGTGTGCGGCGTAGCACAGGCGGCGCGTGTCGGCGTGTATTTCGGCGCCGGCGTGCCGTATTACTACCCGGTCGCGCCCGCGCCCTACTATTACGCGCCGGCGCCCGTCATCGTCGCGCCGCCGCCGCAGGCGCCCGACTACATCGAGCAGGGGCAGGCCCCCGCGATGGACCCGCAGCAAGGCCCCGTCAACGCAGCGCCTGGCGATGCAGCGGGCGACCAGCAGGCGAACGCCGACACCTGGTATTACTGCGACGAGTCGAAAACCTACTATCCGTATGTGAAGCAATGTTCGTCGGGCTGGCGCGCGGTTCCCGCCCAGCCGGCGCCGTCGAACTAGAAACCTTGAAAATATCGAGCCGCACATGAAATACACGTATCTCGCGCTACTCGCCACAGCGGGGCTGCTGAGCGCATGCGCCGTGACGCCCACGGGGCCGAGCGTGATGGCCCTACCTGGCACGGGCAAGACTTTCGATCAGTTCCGTGCCGACGACGCGAACTGCCGCCAGTTCGCTTTCCAGCAGGTAGGCGGCGTCACATCGAACCAGGCGGCAACCGGTGCCGGCGTGGGCAGCGCCGTGGTCGGTACGGCGCTCGGCGCTGCCGCGGGCGCCGCATTTGGCGGCGGCCACGGCGCGGCCATCGGCGCGGGCGCGGGCCTGCTGGCGGGCAGCGCGGTGGGCATGGGCAACGCACAGGGTTCCGCATGGGACGTGCAGCGCCGCTACGACTACGCTTATCTGCAATGCATGTACGCCACCGGCAACCGCATCCCGGCGCCCGGCAACATGACGATGTCGCAGCCTCAGCAGTTCCAGGCGCCTCAGCAGCAGTTCCAGACAGCGCCGCAACCGCGTTATTTGCCGCCGCCCCCGCCGGGGTCGCCGCCTCCGCCGCCGAGCGGATACTGAAGCGGATATAGACCGCATTAGGAAGAACGCGAGGCTGACGCAATTGCGTCAGCCTCGCGTTTTGCTTTGGATTCCGAATAAGCTGAATCAGTGCGCGTCGTCGAATTCGAGCGCGTTGCCGTTCCACACCACACGGCGCATTTCGCCCGACTGCGGGTCGATGAGCGTCATCTGCTGCGCGGCGTGGACGGGATCGGGCTTCTCACGGCGGTCCGTCGCCGAGCTGGATTCGAGCAGCGGCTGCAACACCGGCGCGAGCGACTTCAGCAGTTGCACGGACAGCGCACTCGTGAACGTATAGCGCGCCGCGTACGGCTCATGCACCCATGCCGTAAGCGTGCCGTAGAAGCGGTTGCCGATCACGAACACGAAGGTCGCGCTCCGGTTCACCTTGCGCGATTCGATGAGCCGCGCGCCCGGCGCGTACACGTTGAAGCGCTGGTCGCCGGTTCCCGTCTTGCCGTAGACCGGCAGCGTCTTGCCGTCGGGGAGCGTCATACCGTCGGCGAGGCGCTTGGCCGTGCCGCCCTCCACCACGGACGTCAGCAACTCGCGCACCACTTGAGAAATTTCCGGTGAGATCAGCGCTTGCGGCTGCGCGGACGCATGAACGAAGTGCGTCTCGTAAGGCGTGCCGCGCGCGAAGTCGAGCGATTCGAAGCTATGCGTCGGCAGCTTTTCGCCATTGCTCGAAATCAGGCCGATAAGCTGCGCGAGCGCTGCGGGGCGGTCGCCCGAAGCACCGATTGCCGCGCCATAAGAAGGCGTAATGTTGTCGAACGGATAACCGACCGCGCGCCAGGACTTGCCGATCGCGTCATACGCGCGCAGCTCGATCATGTGGCGAATGCGCCGGTTCTGGGTCACGTGATACTTCGTCTTGAAGAGCCAGCTGTAGGTGTAAAGGCGCGTGTCGCGGCTCTCCTGCTGGACCTGCGCAAGCGTTGCATCCGGGTGCAGGCGCATGTAATTCAGCAGCCACAATTCGAGCGGATGAATGCCCGCGATATAGCCGCGGTCGTTGAGGTTGAATTTGTCGACGGCGTACTTGTCGTAGTAGCGCGCAAGGTCTTCGTCATCGAGCCATTGGAACTTCGTGTTCTTGAGTTGCGCGCGCATCTGTGCATCGAACCACGGCAGTTTGCCGTCGGGTTTCACGCTGCGCAGCACGGTCGCAATGCGCGCCGGGCCCTTGCGCGTGTGCTGCAGCAGGATCGCGAGCGCTTCGTCGTTGCTCTTGCCCGCGTAGCGCGTGTAGAAGCGCTTCATGTAGACCTGGCTCTCACCATCGGCAAACTGCGTGAGAAAACGCGTGCGCACGACAGGATCGTCGAGCCATTGCGCGGGCGGCCCCGAAGTCTGGATCATCTCGTAGTGAACGATGTCGCGCATGAGCCGCACGAACACCAGATTCACGGAATGCTGGAACGCGCGATGCACAGTCAGAATCTGCGCGTTGTCGCTCGACTCGAAATTGTTGAAGCTCTGCGCGCCGCCGCCGGTGTAGAACGTCTCGCCGGGACTGGCCGAGTACTTGCGCTCAACGGCCGCTTCCAGCATGGAATGCAGCGAGCGGTCGGAGGTCTTCGAGAGATAGTCGATCGCCCAGCGCGTGAGCGCGTCGCTCGGATCGACTTGCGGCAGCATCGCGCGCAACGACTTTGTGTCGTCGGCCGCGTAGCGCGCGTGCAGCGCGCTCACGATCTGCAGATACGTCACGAGCGTGCGCAGCTTCGCCGTCGACCCCAGATTCAGGCGCGCGCCCGAATTGATGTCGAACGGCTGGTTCACGCTGTCCGTTTGCACGCGCACGAGGTTCTCACCGCTGCTGCGCTCGAACAGCGTGAAGCTATAGGCGATCTTCGAAGGATCGTCGGACGGGCGCAGCATCTCGAAGCCGACCAGACCCGCCTGGCGCGCGCCGTCCTTCGTCGCGGCGTCGGCGAGGCGGTCGCTCACGGCCTGCTGCACGCTGTCGACGAGCGTGGCCGTGGCGGTCAGATCGAGGCGGTCGAGGTCGTAAAGCGTCTTCAGCCCCAGCGCCTGCATGAGCTGGGTGCGCAGCGTCAGCACCGCCTTGCGCTCCACGAAGGAAACCGGCACACGCTGCGACGGCTTCGAGCGGTCGAGCGTAAGCTGCGTGCCGAGCGCGGCGTCGCGCAGCGCCGGCGTAATCACGCCGCCGGCGCCGAGCAGGCGGATATAGCTGTCGGTCAGCTTCGCGAGCGCCTCGTTGTTCTTTTGCAGGAAGTACGAAGGCGCGCGCTGGGCGATCAGCAGCGAGAGCACCTGGCGGAACGCCAGCGCCTGCGCGTCGAGCGTCTCAGGCGTCAGCGGCGCGCGCAGGATGCGATTGACTTCGCGGAAGTCGCGGCCATACCAGGCGGCGAGGCCGTCGCCGAGACCGTTGACTTCGCCCACGCCCGGCTTGGCGGAGAGCGGCACCGAATTCAGGTAGCGCACGAGAATCTGCTGGCGCGCGGGCATCGTCTGCGGGCCGTCCAGATACGCGCGCAGCGACGCGGACGCGATCTGGCGCAGCTTCTCCGGCGGCGTGGAGGTGCGACCGCCCGTCGAGTGCCGGAACTTCTCGATCTGCGTGGCGAGCGTGCTGCCGCCCGGCGTCTGCTGATGCTGGTTCACGAGGCGCGCACCCTGGTCGACGAGCGCCCGGCTAAAGCGCCCCCAGTCGATGGCCGGGTTGCGGTTCGGCTGGTCCTGGGCGAGCAGATATTTGTCTTCGATGAAAAGCAGCGAGTCGCGCACCACGGCCGGCACCGCGTCGAAATTCTCGTACGCGCGCTGCGGATAACGCGTATGGAAAAGCGTCGCACCGGAAGCGTCGCGCAGCACGATGCCGGCCTGGTCCTTTTCTTCGAATGGCAGGAAAAGCCCCTGGTCGGCGACGGCGATCATGCGATCTGAATCGCGCGCCTGCGCGGCGATCGCGAAACCGCGTTCCGCAAGCCGGTTCTCGAAGGTGGGCAGCTGCGCATAACCGAGCCGCACGTCGTACGGCCCGTTCGTGGTGGGAAAGCGGATGTTGTGGCTCGGCCCGTTCTCGACCGTAAAGCCGATGTCGCGCGTGAGTTCGGAGAGATAGCGCGCCTGCAGGCGCGACGTGTCGATTTCGATCTGAACGATGCGCGCGATGATGACGAGGGCGGCCAGAAACGCGACGACGAATCCCCACTTGACCCACCTGAAGAGTGAGCCAGCGCCAGCGGCGCGAACAGGAAAGCGTACCGATGGGCGGTTCATGCGTATTCTCCTGACGTCACGTCAGATTTCCAGACGGCACCCCTTAAATAGTCTATCTCGCTCCGTACGTTCTTGCGCGCCAGTATGTAGGGCTTCGCACGCACGTCGCACTGCCGCAACACGGATGCCCGGCGCGTGACAGTTTTGCGGCATGTTGCGCCCACGCCGTGGCACGGGACATGCTCCCGATATAATGATTGGCTACTTCGTTGGATACCGGGAAATATGAAGAAGCTTGCCGTGCCCCTTGCCCTTTCGCTCGCGCTCGGCGCGTGCGCGTGGTTTCAGAGCAACCCGGACGCCGGTCAGCCGGTCATCGATTCCACAACCAACCGGTCGGTCCAGGACGTCATCTCGTGCCTGACCGTCGAAGCCTCGCGTCACGGCGCCAGCTTCACCACCTCGCCGCTGCCGCAAGGCCAGATGCTCGAGTTCGGCGACTCGAACGTCATCAAGGTTCGCACCGATAACGGCGCGACGACCTACCGTTATTACGCCGGCAAACGCCACGCCTCGAACCTGTGGATCGAAGGCGCGAGTAAAACCTGCGCGCCTTGAACATTTGACGGGCCGTTTTTGCCGGGTCGCTTTGCGCGGCGCTTCGCCGCGCCTTCGCGCCCTTTCAATTACAGCCTTTTACATCGATACGCGCCGTGTAGCGCGATGACACATTTTCGCCGGGCGTTTTAAGAATTGCTTAAGTCTTCGTCCGCATCATCGCTTCACCAAAAGAAACGAGCGCTGCAGGAGGTTCCGTGAAACAGCAAGACCCGCAAATCCAGGCGACAAACCAGGTCGACAGCGAGGCCGCGCCCGGCGCGAAGCCCGCTCGCCGCACCTTGTTGCGCCGGTTGCTGAGCCACCACGAGCTTGCGACCCTCCTGTTGCTGCTGCATGCGCCGATCGACGCGCACGCCAAACCGGAGATTCCGATGCTCAAGGAAGCCGGCCTCGTCGAGCAGGTCCAGGACGACGCCGGGGACCCGCGCATCCGCCTGACGAAGGAAGGCAACGCCGTGCTGCAAGGACTCGGCCTCGCACGCTGAGGTTGCCGCGCGCGGCGCGTAACGCACCAGCCAAAAAAGACGGCGGCACGCCATGCGTGCCGCCGTCTTTTTTTATCGAACGACAGAATGATTCGCCGCGCTACCCCTCAAGCCGACTCGAGCCCCGCGCCTTCGGCGGCGAGCGCCTCACTTTCATCCTGCAGGCACAACAGCCGGTAGCCGCTCTTGTACACCGGCTGCAGCCGAAACCCGTTCGGCGTGTCGATCTCCAGCACCAGACGCAACCGCGACACGTGGCTGTCGATCGTGCGGGTCAAGGTCTGCAACTCGCGCCCCCACACCATCGCGTAAATGTGATCGCGCGAGAGCATGCGCCCGATATTCGAGAAGAACAGCGCAGCCAGCCGGTATTGCGTGGTCGAGAGCAGCACAGGCTTGCCGTGCACGCTGACCGCCTGATGCCGCAAGTCGAAGCGATAGGGGCCGGCGTCGATCGTCAGGTTCTCGAACCGGTCGGGAAACGCGCGGCGCAGGAGCGCGTTCACGCGAGCGCGCAGCACCGAAGGGCAAACCGGCAGGCACACGTAGTCGTCGGCGCCGATAGAAAACGCTCGCACCACGTTCGCGTCGGAGGCGTCCTCCGAGACGAACAGCACCGGAAGCTGGCTGCCGTTCACGGCCCGCAAGGTTCTCAGCAGCTCGGCGCCGGCGATCTGCGAGCCCTGCCAGTCGAGCAGGAGCATATCGACCGTCGATGCGGCCAAGGTTCTGGCAAGCAGGAGTGCGTCGCTGGACGCAACGCAGGCGTGACCGCATTGCGTCAGCACGCGCTCGAGCTGCTGGCGATGGTCAGCGTCGCGCTGGAGGATCGCGATACGCATGGTGGGGGCCCCTGATGGATCGATGATGAAAGCGGGCAATTTTGTGGATATGTGCAAAATCTGCCCATCGGACGAGTCCGAATTCCAGAGCGCTTCGCCGTTTTCCCACAGCGGCGCGGGAGCGTCCTGACGGGCCGCGCATCGGGCAGCTCCCAGGCTTCCTGTAGAATCGCGCACTGGCCTGAAGTCGTCGCACGTCCGCCCACCCTCGCGGACGCGCTGTTGCCGTGCCCCACCCCTGCGCCCGCCTATCCGACGACCGCCGCCCCCGCGCCACGCGCGCACCAGGCAAATTCTGGCCATCCCGGACGTCCACGCGTTCCGCACGCGCTACATACAACGTCGTACATAACAACACCCTGGTTTTTCGGAAATGCAAGCAACAGAAATTGGCGTGCGCACGCCTGCCGCTGCGCGCGCGCTCACCCGCAGCGACTACAAGACGCTCGGGCTCGCCGCACTCGGCGGCGCCCTCGAGTTCTACGACTTCATCATCTTCGTATTCTTCGCGCCGGCTATCGGCCAGTTGTTCTTCCCCGCAACGATTCCCGACTGGCTGCGCCAGTTGCAGACTTTCGGCATCTTCGCGGCGGGCTACCTCGCGCGGCCGCTCGGCGGCATCGTCATGGCGCACTTCGGCGACCTGCTCGGCCGCAAGCGCATGTTCACGCTCTCCGTGCTGCTGATGGCGCTGCCCACGCTCGCCATGGGCTGCCTGCCCACCTACGCGACGATCGGCGTGCTCGCTCCCGTGCTGCTGCTCGCGCTGCGCGTGCTGCAAGGCGCGGCCGTGGGCGGCGAGGTGCCGGGCGCGTGGGTGTTCGTCTCCGAGCACGTGCCGCGCCGCCATATCGGCTATGCATGCGGCACGCTCACGGCGGGCCTCACGTTCGGCATCCTGCTCGGCTCGCTGATCGCCGCGGCGGTCAATCATCACTACGCCCCGGGCGACATCGCCGCGTATGCCTGGCGCATTCCGTTCCTGATTGGCGGGCTGTTCGGCATGTTCTCGGTGTATCTGCGCCAGTGGCTGCACGAAACGCCGGTGTTCGCGGAGATGAAGGCGCGCAAGTCGCTCGCCGACGAAATCCCGCTCAAGGCCGTGCTGCGCGACCACGGCCGCGCCGTGATCGTCTCGATGCTGCTCACGTGGATGCTTTCGGCCGCCATCGTCGTCGTGATCCTGATGACGCCGCCGCTCCTGCAGAAGCAGTTCCATCTCGACGCCACCACGTCGCTGCTCGCGAACTGCCTGGCGACGCTCTTCCTCACGGTGGGCTGCGTGAGCGCGGGCGCGCTCGCGGACCGCTTCGGCGCGCGCCGCGTGCTGGCCATAGGCGGCATCGCTCTCGCGATCGCCTACTACACGATGTTCCGCCAGATCGCCGTGGACAGTTCGATGCTCATGCCGCTCTATGCGCTTTGCGGGCTGCTGGTCGGCACGATCGGCGCGGTGCCCTATGTGATGGTGAATGCGTTTCCGCCCGTGGTGCGCTTCTCGGGCATCTCGTTCTCGTACAACGTGGCGTACGCCGTGTTCGGCGGCCTCACGCCGATCGTCGTCGCGCTGCTGATGAAGTCCGCGCCGCTCGCGCCCACCTACTACGTGGCCGCGATCTGCGTCCTCGGTGCGATCACGACGCTGTTCTTCAAGGACGCGCATCGGGAGCAGTAAGTGCGCCCCAGTGTGCACTTACTGCGCACTGGGCGGCCGTTACTGGTCGGACACCATTTTTCGCCGGCTTCGACGATTCACCTCGCGCTGAAACGTCGAAGCCTGCGAGCGCCCTACCATGGGCGCATGAATACCTCACACCCCACCCCAGTCCACTTCACGCCCGCGCTCACGCGTATCGTCGCGACCGTCAGCGTCGGGTTCGTCGTCACGCAGCTCGACGTGACCATCGTCAATATTGCGCTCGCGCGCATCGCAACCGATCTCCATGCGAACGTCGCGGGCCTGCAATGGATCGTCGACGCCTATACGCTCGCCTTCGCCGTGCTGATGCTCTCGGGCGGCGTGCTGGGCGACCGCTACGGCGCACGCCGCCTCTACGCCATCGGGCTCGTGGTGTTCGCCCTCGCCTCGCTGGCCTGCGGGCTCGCGGCCAATCCGGTCATGCTGATTGCCGCCCGCGCGCTGCAGGGCGCGGGCGCGGCGGCCATGCTGCCCAATTCGCTCGCGCTGCTCAACGAAGCGTGCCGCCACGACCGGGCGCTCAGGGCGCGTGCAGTGGGTTTCTGGACCGCCGCCGGCGCCATCTCGATCGCCGCCGGGCCGGTGGCGGGCGGCCTGCTGATCGCGGCGTTCGGCTGGCGCAGCATTTTCCTCGTGAACCTGCCGCTGTGCGCGGCCGGCCTCTGGGCCACGTTCGCCTGGATTCCCGCGCCGCGCCGTCATACGCACGATGCCAGCGCTGCCGGCGCGCCCGCCGTGCGCAGCCTCGACGTGCGCGGCCAGCTGCTCGCCATCGTGGCGCTCACGGCCTTTACCGGCGCCGTGATCGAATGGCGGCCGCTCGGCTTCACGCACTGGGCCGTGGCGGGCGGCTTTGCGCTCGCGCTCGTGGCGGGTCTAGCGTTCGTCTCGCTCGAAGCGCGCGCACACGACCCCATGGTGCCGCTCGCCATGCTGCGCAACCGCACGTTCAGCGCGGCGGTGCTGTTCGGTATCTGCGTGAATCTCACCTATTACGGCACCGTGTTCGTGCTCGCGCTCTATCTGCAGCATGCGCGGGGCGAGACGCCGTTGCAGGCGGGACTCGCGTTCATTCCGCTCACCGCCGGCTTCCTGCTCTCGAACATCGTGAGCGGCCATGTGGTAGCGCATTACGGCACGCGCCGGCCGATGATCATCGGCGCGCTGATTGCGGGTGCCGGCTACGCATTGCTGGTCAGCGTGGATGCCGCGACGCCGCTCGCCTTCGTGCTGCTCGCCTTCCTGCTGATTCCTTCCGGCATGGGCCTCGCCGTGCCGGCGATGACCACGGCCGTGCTCTCCTCGGTGGAGCCGGCGCGTGCGGGGACGGCCTCGGCGCTGCTCAATACGGCGCGTCAGGCGGGCGGTGCAGTGGGGGTGGCGGCGTTCGGCGCGCTTGCGGGCGGGGCGGGCGCGGCGCAGGTGGTGGCCGGCCTGCATGCGGAAACCGCGGTCTCGACGGCGCTCCTGCTCACGGCGGCCGGGTTGGCCTGGTTCGTGAGAACCGAACCGGCGCATGCGGACGTGCGCCGCATCGCGCCGGCGCGAGTGAACGAACCGGAATCTCGCTGATTCGACAGCGAACTGGCGTGCCGAACTACAGCGACGCCTCCTGGATCGCACCGGAGTCGATCGCGCGGGCGATCAAACCATCGTTCTGCGCCTTGCGGATGGCGTGAGCGATCAGCTGGTCGGGCTCCTCGAGCTCAGCCTTGAGCGCGCCGATGAGGCCGGTGGCGTCGAGAATCACCAGCGTCTTCGCGGTATCCGCCTCACTGATGAACACGCGCCGCGTGCCGTCTTCCGCAAGGCTCGCGCAGAACTGCCCGGTCTTGCCTGCCACGTTGAAGTCGAAGTTCTGTATCAAGGCCTGCTCCCTCTACACCCGGTTGCCCGGTGGTTGCAATTCGACACTCGCGCTTCGCCACGCGAGGGCGTCAGCCTCGCAGGCCGCCGCCGCGCGGCGCGCGCAGACCATCAATGGAAGCACGTCCCGCGCCCGTCACGGCCAGCAGCAGGAAACCGCCCGCGATCGCCACGTTCTTCCAGAAATGAATGACCGCGTCCTGTTGCGCCGCGGCCTGGGTCATGTTCCAGAAGTCGTGGCCGAGTATCGCCGTCACGATAGCGTACACGGCCAGCAGGAACGCAACCGCGCGCGTGCGCACGCCCAGCACGATCGCAATGCCGCCGAGCAGCTCGACGGCGGTTGCCGCGATCGCGCCATACGAGGCATACGGCACGCCCTTCGAATGCAGGTAGCCGACAAACCCCGCGTATCCCAGCAGCTTCATGGCACCGCCCCAGAGAAACAGAATGGCGAGCGCGATGCGGGCGATGAAGATGATGAAGGAATCGGCGGGACGGGTCATGGAGGGCTCCGGTATGCAGTATCGGAATGACCGCGGAGCGCACGCTCAGTTCCCTCGACATGAGGCGGCAATGGCAGACGAGCCGGCACGCGCAAAGGCCGCACTGCGTGCCGGAGCGAAACGAACTAACTCGGGAGTTGATTCGGAATGCTATGGAATTTGCCTGCCGCGCCTTGTCGTGATCCGTTCGCGATGTTCTCGGGCAAACGCCGGGCAAACGCGCAAACCGACGCGGCGCTGGCACGCTCAATGCTTCTGATGCATGCCGTGCGGCCGATGCGCGTCGAGCCAGCGAGTCAGGCGCGCTTCGAGCGTGCCTCTGCTGCGGCGCGACACGGCCCACATAGCCGCACATACCAGCAACATGACGCCTGGTCCGAGCAGATAAGCAGCTACGGTTTCCCTCATGGCAGTCTCCTCTGCGCGACGCCACAGTCCGTGAGAATTTTTATTCTAGGCGATAGCGCGGCGCACGGTAAACGTCGTCCACGAATGCAGCAGGGGCGTAAACCCGAGGTTTTCATATATCCGTTGCCGGCCGCTTCTTTACCTCAGACGTAATCGCCTTGTTCTCGCGTTTGGCTAGAATCGGCAGCATGAACACACTCGCTTCCCTCCTCCCCGCCGCGCCGTCCGGCGCCGGGCGCCCCAGCGTCGGCGAGATGCTGCGCGACTGGCGCACGCGCCGGCGCATGAGCCAGTTGCTGCTCGCGACCGAAGCCGAGATTTCGACGCGCCATCTGAGCTTCGTCGAATCGGGCCGCGCGCTGCCGAGCCGCGAGATGGTCATGCATCTGGCCGAGCAGCTCGATGTGCCGCTGCGCGAGCGCAATGCGCTGCTCGTGGCGGCGGGCTATGCGCCGCTCTATCGCGAGCGCGCGCTCGACGACCCGCAACTCGCCGCCGCGCGCGAGGCAGTCGATCTGGTGCTGCGCGGTCACGAACCGTATCCCGCCGTGGCCGTGGACCGCCACTGGAATATCGTCGCGACGAACGGCGCGCTCGCGCCGCTCATCGGCGACGCTTCGCCTGCGCTGCTCGCTGCGCCCATCAACGCGCTGCGTCTATCGCTGCATCCCGAGGGCATGGCGCCGCGCATCGTCAACTGGCACGCGTGGCGAACGCATCTGCTCACGCGCCTGCAACGTCAGATCGACGCGAGCGGCGACCCCGCGCTCGCCGCGCTGCACGAGGAACTCGCGGCGTATCCGCCGCCGCCGGGCGTCGCGAACGTGAGCGCCGAGCCGATCGCGCATCACATTGCCGTGCCGCTGCGCGTGCGCACCGTGCTTGGGGAACTGGCGTTCTATAGCACGACCACCGTGTTCGGCACACCGGTCGACATCACGCTATCGGAGCTAGCGATCGAAGCGTTCTTTCCCGCCGATCCGCAGACCGCTCAGGCGTTGCGCGACCGGGCGCCGTGACGCGCGCGGTCGGCGGCTGCGCCGGGTGCCCCCGATAGCATTTCCGGCGCGGGAGGGCGTGGCGGCGGCGGCTCAGGCCGCCGCTTTCGCGGGCTCCGGGTCCGCCGCGGTAACGACCAGCACGCTGCACGACACGCGGTCGAGCAGCAGGCGGTCGTCGCGACCATCCCACCAGCGCTTGAGCGGCCCGCGCCGGTGGTGCGCCACCACGATGAGATCGGGCTGGAGTTCCTCGCAGTAGCTTGCGATCACGTCGATCGGCCGGCCCACCACGAAGTGCCCCGTCGCCACGAGCCCCTTGTCCTGCAGGCACGCCACCCCGTCACGCAGAATCTCGCGCGCCGCTTCTTCCGCGGCTTCGAACGGCACGGCGGACGCGATGTCCGTCCCCCATTGCAGGGGCGCCTGGTCGAGCACGGCCAGCAAATGCGTTTGCGCGTGGCATTCGCGTGCAAGGTCGGCACCCTCACGCAAAGCCCGGCGGCCTTCGCGCGTTGCGTCGTAACACAGCAGAATCCTGTTGAACGAGGCCATGATCCCTCCCCCGATGATTCCCGGTGCCGGGCGGGCGAACGCGCCGTACCCGCAATGCCGCTTTATTTATTTTTAGTTATATCACGTTATGATATAACCAGCACATCGACAGTCGTTGTATACGGTATAGGAGGCGCGATGGTTATCGACAACGACTTTGAAATCGGCGGGCCGCTCGTCGCCCGCGTATCGTCGGCGCGCGGGTCGGTCGGGTCGGTCTGTTACTGCCCGGCGCCCTCAACGAAGCAGGGCCCTGGCTGACCTGAAGCGGCAAAAGAACCGCCCCACCCGGATTGCGCGTCGATCGTCGATCGCAAACGTTTCACAAGTGCGATCTTCGCGCAATATCCAGTCCGCATATATTCCGGAAACCAACGGTGCATCCCACCGTCTGCACTCGTAACATCCTGGTTACACATTGCCCTGTTACAGGTCGCCGGGGTCGAAACATCTGTTACAAACTCAATAGTCATAGGTATTAATCGAAAGAGCCGTATTTTTTACCTGTCAACCCAACTCCTTTCTAAACGTTTATTCCACCGGGCGGGCGATTTTTGTCCTTCGATGATTCGTTGCGCACGCAGCGGCGCGTTGGCGAAAACCCTGATAAACCAAGGTGCTACGGCCAGTTTTGGCACCCCGATCAGTGTCACGACGGCTTGTCGCCACCCGGCTTTCAAATTGCAGCAAAACTTACCGAAAATAATTTACAACAGTACGATTATTTTTGATCCGAGGGATTGATTTCTGAGATAAGCCCTCATACAATTCCCTCCAAGGTTGTTACGAGATGTAACAACCTGTATCAAAGAGTCAGATCGAGCCAACGAGCGAAGATCGACCACAAGATCAGAAAAGATACAACGGCGAAAAAGCCGGGGGGTTAAATTCGGGGCTTCGGAAACTAGAGAAATGGACCGTAGCAGCGAGACGCTGGAATCTATCCGCGAAATTAATTTGTCGTATCTGATGCTCGCACAGCGCATGCTGCGCGAGGACAAGCCAGTCGGCATGTTCCGACTGGGACTGTCGTCGGAACTGGCCGATCTGCTTGGCGCTCTGTCGCTCGCGCAGATCGTCAGGTTGGCCTCTTCCGACCAACTTCTCTGTTTTTTCCGCTTCGACGATCATGCAATGTTGTCCGCGCTCACGCAGACTTCGAAGCATGCCGACGTGGCGGCTACCCATGCGGCCATCCTGCTTGCGGGACAGCCGGCTGGTCAATTCGCCTGAGGGTGACGTCCATGACTACGCGGCGCAGCCTCACCGAAGACGCTCAGGAAGTATTCCGCGCGATCGCACTGATCGAGCTGGGCGCGCGCATGCAGGTGCTCGAAAGCGAACTCACGCTCTCGCGCGACCGCATGATCCGCCTGTATCGCGAGATCCGTGGCGTATCGCCGCCCAAAGGTATGCTGCCGTTCTCGGCGGACTGGTACATGACGTGGCTGGCCAACATCCACGCCTCGCTGTTCTATAACACGTACCTGTTCCTCAAGAACGAAGCGCGTTGCTCGCATCTCGACGCGCTCACCAAGGGGTTCCGGCTGTATCTGGAACACTGCCGCCACAGCGGGGCCGAGCCGGCGCTCGACCTCACGCGTGCGTGGACCCTGGTGCGATTTTTCGATGCCGATATTCTGCAGTTGACGCCTTGCTGCCGTTGCGGCGGTAAGTTCGTCGCGCATCGCCACGACCTTCAGCACAACGTCGTGTGCGGCGCATGCCAGCCTCCTTCGCGAGCCGGCAAGACGAAAAAGGCGGCTGCAGCGCGACGGGGCGCCGAGCAGACCGAGAGCGACCTTCCGGCAGTGGTAACGTCGGATGGCATTGCCGAGGCTGCGTAAGCGTAGGAGAGCAGATCCGGACTAACCGGACGCGAGACCAAGACGCGAACCCGTCCGGTGCCTGAGCGCACCGGACGGCGAAGCGCTTTCCGATTGCCGCTTTTGCTTGCCGCCTCTGCGTGCCACCTCTATGGCGCGCGCCTGTTACACCTTTCCCCTTCTTTAGTTTCCGCTGAACGTCTGCCAGACGAGCCACAGGTTCGCCGCCGAGATCACGACGAACAGGAACCATGCCAGCAACCGCGTGGGGAGCCGGTTCACGAACTCGCCCATCAGCGCACGATCGTTCGTCATGCGAATGAGCGGCCAGAGTGCGAATGGCAGTTGCAGACTCAGCACCACCTGGCTTGCGACCAGCAGCTTGCCCACCGCGCCGTTGCCGAGCAGCGCGACGCCCGCGAAGGCGGGGATCAACGCGAGCACGCGCGTAATGAGCCGCCGCTGGTAGCACGGAATTTTCATTCGCAGGAAGCCTTCCATGATGACCTGGCCCGCCACGGTGCCCGTGAACGTCGAGCTTTGCCCGGAGGCAAGCAGCGTAATCGCGAACAGCACCGCCGCCGCGCCCGTACCGACGATCGGTGCGAGCAGCTTGTAGGCCTGTTCGATATCGGTGACCTGGGTGTGCCCGTTGGCGTGAAAGGCTGCCGCGGCCAGAATCAGGATAGCCGCGTTGATGAGTAGCGCGATCAGCAGCGAGACGATCGTGTCGAGGCGCGACAGGCCGATGGCCTGAGCGAGGCTCGCACGGTCGCGCTTGACGGCGCGCGTCTGCACGATCGACGAATGCAGGTAGAGGTTGTGCGGCATGATGGTCGCGCCGAGAATGCCGATCGCCAGATACAGCGGCTCCGCCGAGGAAATCGCGTGCCACGACGGCACCGCGCCCGCGAATACCGACGGCCAGTGCGGCTTCACGAGCGCGAGCTGGATCACGTAGCCCAAGCCTATCGTGGCGATGAGCCCGGCCATGATCGCCTCGAGCGAGCGGAAGTTCTTGCCCTTCAAGCCCAGCACGATGAGCGTGTCGAACGCCGTGAGCACCACGCCCACCATCAGCGAGCAGCCCAGCAGCAGGTGGAACGCGAGCGCGCCGCCCAGCACCTCGGCAAGATCGCAGGCGATGATCGAAAGCTCGGCGAGCACCCACTGGCCGAGCGCCACGGGCCTTGAATAGCGCTCGCGCGAAAGCTCCGCGAGATCGCGTTGCGTGACGATGCCAAGACGCATGGAAAGGCATTGCAGCGCGATCGCCGCGAGGCTCGAGAGGACGACCACGAACAACAGGCTGTAACCGAAGCGCGAGCCCGCCTCGATGTCGGTGGCCCAGTTGCCCGGGTCCATGTAGCCGATCGACACCAGCAGGCCAGGACCAGCGAATTGCCAGAACTTCTTCCAGAACGGCGCACGCGGCGAAACCTCGATGCTGCCCTGCACTTCGGAAGGGCAAAACGGCGCCGTTGCCGTGGTCGGTAGTCGGAACTCCAACGGTTCGATCCTCAAGGGTTGACGCGTCGCGGCACGTGCCGCGATCGAGCCCTCAAGTGTACAGCGTCGGCTGCGGCACTTCTCTCAAGAGCGTATAGCGACCCACGTCGCGCAGACGGTAGTCGAGCGGATCGTGCAGTGTATGCACGCGCGCATTGCGCCAGAAACGGTCGAGCGCGAGCGCCGCGCCCGTGGCGCGTGCGCCGCACGCCTCGAAAAGCTGCTCGCCGCCCTGGAGCGCGGCGCGGTGCGCGACGATCTTCGCCTCCGAAATCGCCAGCGAGACGCCGGCGCGCGTGGCCGCGCTCAACGCCTCGCCTTCGTCCCACGCGGCGTCGAGCAGCGCGCCCGCACGATCGGCCAGCACCGCCGCCGCGAGCGACTGCACGCGCATTTCGCCGAAGCGCTGCTGCAGGAACGGGTCGTCGGACACGTGCTGCACGCCCGAATTGACCCACGGGCGGCCGTTCGCGAGCACGTAGGCGCGCGCCTCTTCGAGCGCGCCTTCCGCGAGCCCCACGAAGAGATTCGTCAGCACGCCTTGCGAGACCAGTGTGCGCAGCGTGGCGCGCGGTGTGTCGGGGCGCTGCAATACTTCGGCGGCGCGGACCTCCACGTTCTCGAAAGACACGGTGCCGCTATCGGTCTGACGCTGGCCGATCGGGTCCCAGTCGTCGTGCACCGTGATCCCGGCGCGCGTGGTGGGCACGACCGCGAACACCGGACTGCCCGTGGCGGGATCGTGCGCGCTCACGGTCATCATCTGCGAACCGTAGGTGCCCGAGCAGAATCCTTTCCTGCCATGCAGACGCCAGCCGCCTTCCCTGTCCGGTTGCGCGACGAGCCGTGTGTCGATGGGATTCACGGCATTGCCCCACCACCAGCGATGCTCGACGGTGCCTTGCAGCCAGTTCGTGCGCTGCGCGGCGCTGCCCCACAATGCGACGCTCGCTATTTGCAAACACTGGAACCCGAGCAGATGCGCAAGCGCGCTGTCGACGCGCGCGAGCGCGCGGATCGTCGCGTAGATGTCGCTCCAGCGCACGCCGTCCTGGCCGAACTGCCCGCCGAATTCGCGCGGCACAGCGAGCGTGAGCAGCCCGGCGTCGGCAATGCGCTGCTTTTCGGCGGCTGCGTGACCGCCTGCGAGATCGCGTTGCGCGGCGTTCGCGCGCAGCGCTTCGAGCAGCGCGGCGAAACGCGCGTCCTGTTCCTGCCCGCGTGGGCGCTGTGCCTCGTTCATACCCATAGTTCCCGAATGTGATGCCCGAAAAACGAAGCGCGCAGCAAGGGCGCTGCGCGCGTCATGTCGAACGGCTTGCGCCGCTCAGGTTCGCCGCAAAAGACGCCGCACCAGCATGTCGCCCGTGAACTGCACCGCCGCGACGATCGCGATCAGCAGCACGATCACGGTGACCATGACCGTCGTGTCGAAGCGCTGATAGCCGTAGCGTATCGCGAGATCGCCGAGACCACCCGCGCCGACGGCGCCCGCCATCGCCGAGGAGCCGATCATGGCCACCACGGTGATCGTGAAGCCGCCGAGCATGCCGGGCAGCGCCTCGGGCAGCAGCACATGCCATACGATGTGGCGGCGCTGTGCGCCCATGGCCTGGGCCGCCTCGATCAAACCGCGATCGACTTCGCGCAAGCTCACCTCGGCCACGCGCGCGAAGAACGGAATGGCGGCGATGGAAAGCGGCACCACGGCGGCCCACACGCCGATGGTCGTACCGACGAGCAAGCGCGTGAGCGGCAGCAGCGCGACCAGCAGGATGATGAAAGGCGTGGAGCGGAACGCATTGACGAGCGCGCCCAGCGTGGTGTTGAGCGCGGGTCGCTCCAGAATGCCGCCGCGCGCGGTCGTGACGAGCAGCAGCGCGATCGGAATACCGATCAGGAGTGCGAATATCGCCGAAACGCCGACCATCAGCAACGTGTCGCGTATGCCTTCGAGGAGCTCGGTGATCCACACGTCAGACATAGCCCAGCACCTCCACGCGGCTCGCATGACCACGCGCCCGCTCGGCGAGCGACGCGGCCTCGGCGGCGTTCTGCACCGGCGCGGAAACGACTAGCCGCCCTTGCGCACGCCCCTGGATACGCTCGATACCGCCATGCACGAAGCGCACGCCCTGCGCGCCGAACGCCTGCGCGAGCGTGGCGAGGTCGGGCTCTTGCGCCTCGTCGCCGGTGAAGCGCACGTCGAACAGCGCGTGCGCGCCCACTTGCGGCGCAGCGTGGATACGCGCCGCCAGGTCGTCGGGCAACTCGTGGCCGGGCGTGTGCAGGAGCGCGCGCGTCGCTTCGTGCCGCGGATCGCCGAACACGCGCCACACGGGCCCCTGTTCCACCACCTCGCCGCGCTCGATCACCGCGACCGTGTCGCAAACGTCGCGGATCACCTCCATCTCGTGCGTAATGAGCACGATAGTGACGCCGAGCCGCCGGTTGATGTCACGCAGCAGCGCAAGAATGGCGCGCGTGGTTTCCGGGTCGAGCGCCGAAGTCGCCTCGTCGCAGAGCAGGATGTCGGGCTCGTGCACGAGCGCGCGTGCAATACCCACGCGCTGCTTCTGGCCGCCGGAAAGGCGCGCGGGCCACGCGTCGCGTCGTTCGCTCAAGCCGACGAGATCGAGCAGCACGTTCACGCGCGCCTCGATGTCGGCCTTCGGCACACCCGCAATTTTCAGCGGCAGTGCGATGTTGTCGTGCACGGTCTTGGCGGAAAGCAGATTGAAGTGCTGGAACACCATGCCGATGCGCCGCCGTAGCGCCACCAGGGCGCGCTCGTCGAGTCCGCCCACGTCGACGCCGTTCACTCGCACGCCGCCGCTCGTGGGCTTTTCGAGACCGTTCACGAGCCGCAGCAGCGTGGACTTGCCCGCGCCGCTGCGCCCGATGATGCCGAACACTTCGCCGCGCGCCACCTGCAAGTCGACGCCCGCGAGCGCCGCCGGCGCGCCTGGCGCGTAGGTCTTGCCCACGTTTTCGAACACCACCGCAGGCAGCGATGCATCGGCATTGCCCTGCGCCTCACCCGCCGCGGGCCCCGCCTCGATAAAGCGCGCCGCTCCGAACCATTTCATCATCGCTGCTCTCCTCGTGCGTAGATTGCGCGCGCTTTACCAGGCGACCGCGTAGAGGTTGCCGAAGGCTTTGTCGAGCTCCTTGCGCACGGCCGGCGAATGCTGGTAGATGTCGATGAACTTGCGAATGCGCGGATCGTTCACGCTCTCGGGCCGCACGACGAACTGGATCGCAAACGCCTTGTTCTCGACGCCGTCGAAGAGCAGCGCACTGTTCGGATCGGTAGTGCCCGCGAGCTTGATGAAGCTCGGGTAGCCCTGTGCGAGATCGACGTCGTCGAGCGAGCGCGCGAGTTGCGACGCTTCGAGTTGCACGATCTTGAGGTGTTTGGGATTCGAGACGATGTCGAGCGTCGTGGCGCGATAGTCCACGCCCGGCTTGAGCTTGATGAGGCCCGCGCGCTGCAGCAGCAGGAGGCCGCGGCCGCCGTTCACGGGATCGTTCGCGATCGCGACCGTCGCGCCATCCTTCAGGTCTTCGAAGCGTTTCACCTTCTTCGAATACAGGCCGATCTTCATGATCGTGCCCGGCGCGATGGCGACGAACTTGTAGCCGCCCTGCTGTTCGGCGTTTTCCAGAAACGGCTTGTGCTGGAAGTAGTTGGCGTCGATATCCTTGTTCGCCAGCGCGGCGTTGGGCGTGTTCCAGTCGGTGAATTCGATGATCTTCACATCCACGCCCTGCGCCTTCGCCTCGCGCGCCGCTTCCTGGAGCGCGGGCGTTTGTGGCGTGGTGGCAATGCCGATTTTGAGCGTAGCGGTGTCGGCGTGCGCGTCGAGCGCCGCCGCCGCAAACGACACGGCGATTGCCGTCAGCAGGCCGAAGCGCTGGAAAAAGGAAGGGCGCCCCACGGCGCGCACGGCACGGATCATCGCGTTCCTCGATGGAAGTTGGACTTCGTTCAGTGAGGAGCGACGCGATGAGGGCCCATCGCGTTGGCTCCAGATGGGTCCAGACGATGATAGGGGGGCGGCGGGGCCGGGTCTACGAAGCGATTGCGCAAAGGAAATCGCCGCCTGCGATATGCACAGGCGGCGAGCGTTGCGGCTAGTTATGCGGGCTGTAAGGCGCGGCTTAGCGCGCCGCGAGCGGCGCCGGCGGAGGCGGAGGCGGCGTAGCGTCGCCGGGCTTCGCGTCGCCCCAGCCGCCGCCGAGCGCGCGGATCAGGTTGACCGTCGCCACGGCCTGCGAGCCCTGCAGATGGCTGGCCTGCAACTGCGACACGAGCACCGTCCGTTCGCTGTCGATCACGTTCAGATAGCTGACCTCGCCTTCCTCGTACTGCGTGCGCGAAAGCTGCGCCGACTGCCGCGAAGCGCTCACCGCGTCGTTCTGCTCGCGGATCTGGTCGTCGAGCAGGCGCAGGTCGGAGAGATTGTCCTCGACCTCGCGGAAGGCCACGAGCACCTGCTGGCGGTATTGCGCAACATCTTCTTCATACTTGCCGCGCGACTGGGCGAGATTCGCCTTGCGCCGGCCGCCGTCGAACAGCGGCAGCGTGAGCGCCGTACCCGCGAGCGGCCCGAGCAGGAACGCGCGGCTCGACCACATGAACAGGTCGCCGAGCGTGGCCGACTCGAAGCCCGCTGCACCCGTGATGTTGAGCTGCGGGAAGAACGCCGACTTCGCGAGCCCCACGCGTGCGTTCGCGGCCGCCATGGCGCGCTCGGCGGCGGCCACGTCGGGGCGGCGCTCCAGCAGCGTGGAGGGCAAACCCGGCGGCACCTGCACGACGACCGGTGCGAGCGGCGTTTCGGGGAACGTGAAGTCCGCGGGCGCCTTGCCGAGCAGGATCGCGAGGCTGTGCTCCGAAGCCGCGCGCTGACGCGCGACGCCCACCGCGTCGGCGCGTGCGCTCGCGAGTTCGTTGCGCGCCTGAGCCACGTCCAGCGCGCTGATGTCGCCTTCCTTGAAGCGGCGATCGACGAGCTTGAGCGCGTCTTCGCGCAGCGCCACCGTGCGACGGTACAGATCGACGTCGGAGTCGAACTGGCGCAGCTGGAAGTAGTTCTGCGCGACATCGGCCTGCAAGGCGAGCTGCACCGAGAGGAACAGGGCTTCGCTTTGCTGGGCGTCCGCCTGCGCCGCGTGAACGTTCGAACTCACACGGCCGAACAAGTCGACTTCATAGCTTGCCGTAGCCTGTGCGCGCCACAGCGTTTGAGCGGGCACATTGTAATTTTGCGGGTAATACAGCGAAGCCGGCGAGGCGCGCTGATACGTCGGGCCGAAGCCCGCATCGATCGACGGGAACCACGAGGCGCGCGCAGCCTGTGTCACGGCGCGCGCCTGCTGCACGCGCGCGGCCGCCGCCTTGAGGTCCTGGTTCGCTTCCAGCGCCTGCTGCTCGAGCTTGTCGAGTGTCGGGTCGCCGAACACCGTCCACCATTCGCCGCGATGGGTGCCGTCGGCGGGCTGCGCCGGCGTCCACGTGCCCACATCGTGCGGATTCGTGCTCTGCGTTTGCTGCGGCGCTTCCTTGTAGGCCGCGGGCACGGCGGCGTCGGGCACCTTGTAGGTCGGCTCGACCGAGCATGCCGCGAGCCAGGCAAAGAGCGCGACGCTCGCCGCGATTCGTGTGATACGCGCGAGATGCCCGCCTCCCGGCGCGGCATTCGCGCGATAGCGCAAGATGGATTCGTTAGTCATGTTGTTCATTTTCCCTTGTCGCCTTACGCGTCGACCATCGATTGCGGCTTGCGCGCATTGTCCTTCTGCGCGACGTGAATCTTGCCGCCCGCGAGTGTGCGCAGCACCACGTAGAACACCGGCGTCAGCAACAGGCCGAATGCGGTCACGCCGAGCATGCCGAAGAACACGGCCACGCCCATCGCGTGACGCATTTCCGAACCCGCGCCGCTGGAGAGCACGAGCGGCACCACGCCCATGATGAACGCGATGGACGTCATCAGGATCGGGCGCAGACGCAAGCGGCTCGCCTCGATGGCAGCGGTAAGCGGCGTGTGTCCGTCATGCTCCAGTTCGCGCGCAAACTCGACGATCAGAATCGCGTTCTTCGAAGCGAGTCCCACCAGCACCATCAGGCCGATCTGCGTGAAGATGTTGTTGTCGCCCTGCGTGAGCCACACGCCCGTTAGTGCACACAGCACGCTCATCGGCACGATCAGGATCACCGCGAGCGGCAGTGTCAGGCTCTCATAGAGCGCCGCCAGCACGAGGAACACGAGCAGCACGCTGATCGGGAACACCCAGATGCCCGCATTGCCCGCCAGCACCTGCTGGTAGGTGAGGTCGGTCCATTCGAACTTCACGCCGCGCGGCAGCACTTCAGCCGCAATGCGTTCCGCCGCCGCCTGTGCCTGGCCCGACGAATAACCGGGCGCCGGGCCGCCGTTGATGTCGGCCGCGGTGTAGCCGTTGTAGCGCACCACCATCTCGGGGCCGTACGTGGGCGTCACCGTGACGAGCGACGAGAGCGGCACCATCTCGCCCGCGGCGTTGCGCGTCTTCAGTTGCAGAATATCGTCGGCGCGCTGGCGGAACGGCGCATCGGCCTGCACGCGCACCTGATACACGCGTCCGAAGCGGTTGAAGTCGTTCACGTAGAGCGAACCCAGATAGATCTGCATCGTGTCGAACACGTCGGTGACCGGCACGCCGAGCTGCTTCGCCTTCGTGCGGTCGAGATCGACGTTCAGCTGCGGTACGTTGATCTGATAGTTCGTGAACGTCGGACCCAGCTCCGGCGTTTGCGCCGCGCGCTTGACGAAGTCCTGGGTCGCGCGGTTGAGCGCCTCATAGCCGAGCGCACCATGGTCCTCCAGCTGCAACTTGAAGCCGCCCAGCGTACCGAGGCCGAGCACCGGCGGCGGCGGGAACACGGCGATGAACGAATCCTTGATGCTGGCGTACTGCTGGTTCAGCGCACCCGCAATCGCGCCGGCCGACAGCGCCTTGCCCTTGCGTTCCTTGAACGGCTTGAGCGTGACGAACACAATGCCCGCGCTCGAACTATTCGTGAAGCCATTCACCGACAGGCCGGGGAACGCCACGGCGCTTTCCACGCCGGGCTGTTTGAGCGCAATGGCGCTCATGTCGCGAATCACGTTCTCGGTGCGGTCGAGCGCGGCGCCGTTGGGCAATTGCGCGAACGCGATCAGATACTCCTTGTCCTGCGCGGGCACGAAGCCGCCCGGCACGATACGCGCCATCAGCACCGTGGCGGCGATCAGCACCACGTAGACCGCGAGCATCGCGCCCTTGTGGCGCAGCACGCCGTTCACGCCGCGCCCATAGCTTTCCGAGCCGCGATGAAACACCCGGTTGAAGCGGCGGAAAAAGCCGCCCAGCACGAGGTTCATGCCACGCGTGAGCCAGTCTTCCTTCTCGCCGTGACCACGCAGCAGCAGCGCCGAAAGCGCGGGCGAAAGGGTGAGCGAGTTGAACGCCGAGATCACCGTGGAAATCGCGATGGTCATCGCGAACTGCTTGTAGAACTGGCCCGTGAGACCACTCATGAACGCGAGCGGCACGAACACGGCCACGAGCGTGAGCGCAATGGCGATGATCGGCCCGCTCACCTCCTGCATGGCCTTGTAGGTTGCATCGCGCGCGGATAATCCGCTGGCGATATTGCGCTCCACGTTTTCGACGACCACGATAGCGTCGTCAACCACGATGCCGATGGCGAGCACCATCCCGAACAGCGATAGCGCGTTGATCGAGAACCCAAACGCAAGCAGCAAGGAGAACGTCCCAACGATCGAGACCGGCACTGCGATCAACGGAATGATCGAGGCACGCCACGTTTGCAGGAACACGATCACTACGATCACCACGAGCGCGATCGCTTCGAGCAGCGTATGTACGACGGCTTCGATACTGGAGCGCACGAACTGCGTGGGGTCGTAGACAATCTTGTAATCCACGCCCGCGGGCATGTCCTGCTTGAGCTCCTTCATCGCCGCGCGCACCTGGTCCGAAATCGCGAGCGAGTTCGCGCCCGGCGCCTGGTTGATGGCGAGCGCTACGGCCGGCTTGTTGTCGAGCAGCGAACGCAGGCCATATTCGGAGGCCGCCAGTTCGATACGCGCGATATCGCGCAGGTACGTCACGCCGCCATCGGGATTCGTCTTGACGATGATGTTGCCGAACTCGCTTTCCGTGCGCAGACGGCCCTGGGCATTCACGTTGAGCTGGAACGGCGTGCCAGGCACGCTAGGCGAGGCGCCGATCACGCCGGCCGCCACCTGCACGTTCTGCTCGCGAATCGCGTTGACCACGTCGTTCGCGGTGAGATTGCGCTGTGCCACCTTCTGCGGATCGAGCCAGATGCGCATGGCGTAGTCGCCCGAGCCCCACAGCTGCACCTCGCCCACGCCCTGGATGTTCGAGAGTCGGTCCTTCACGTTGAGCAGCGCGTAGTTGCGCAGGTACGTCATGTCGTACCGGTTGTCCGGAGAGATCAGGTGCACCACCATCGTGAGCGTGGGCGAGCTCTTGATGGTCGTGATGCCGAGGCGCTGCACGTCTTCCGGCAGGCGCGGCAGCGCCTGGTTCACGCGGTTCTGCACGAGCTGCGTGGCCTTGTCCGGGTCGGTGCCGAGGCGAAACGTGACCGTGAGCGTGAGATTGCCGTCGCTATTGGCCTGCGACTGCATGTACAGCATGTTCTCGACGCCGTTGATCTGCTCTTCGAGCGGCGCGGCGACGGCCTCGGCGATCACCTTCGGGTTCGCACCCGGATACTGCGCGTGGACCACCACCGAAGGCGGCACGACCTCGGGATACTCGGAGATCGGCAACTGGAACAGCGCGATCACGCCGGCCAGCAGGATCAGCACGGACAGCACGCCCGCGAAGATCGGCCGGTCGATGAAGAATTTCGATATGTTCATGGGTTGCTCTTGTTCATGACGCTCAATTTGACGCGAATCTTGCTGCTTAGTCATCCTGACGGAAGCACAGGCGCAGGCCGCGATCGCCTACGCCCGCCGCTCGTCAGGACGTTTTCGCTGCCTTGGCGCCGGGGTTCGCTGCCGTGCTGGACGAATCGGCGTCGGGGTCGCCATTCATCGGCACCATGTGCGAGCGCACGGCTTCACCGGGGCGCACGCGCTGCGTGCCGTTCACCACCACGTGGTCGCCCGCCTTCAGGCCGCCCAGAATTACGCGCAGGTTGCCCTGCTGGCCGCCCGTTTGCACCGTGCGGTAGGCGATCTTGCCGCTGTTATCGACGACGTAAACAAACTTCTTGTCCTGGTCGGTGCCGATGGCGGCGTCGTCCACGAGCAGCGCCGGGTGCGGGGCGCTGCCGCTCACCTTGATGCGTGCGTAAAGCCCCGGCACCAGCGCGCCGTCGGCGTTGTCGAAGCGCGCACGCACGCGGATGGTGCCCGACGTGGTGTCGAGACGGTTGTCCACCGACTCGATCGTGCCCGTGCGCGAATAGCCCGATTCGTTCGCCAGACCCAGTTCCACAGGCACCTTCGAGCCGTTCTTCATGTGGCTGATGTAGTCGAGATAGGTCTGCTCGTCGGCGTCGAATTCGGCGTAGATGGGCGAAACGGAAACGAGCGTCGTGAGCGGCGCGGCGCTTGCCCCTGCCGATACGACGTTGCCCACCGTGATCTCGGCGCGCGACACACGTCCGGCAACCGGCGCGACGATGCGCGTGTAACCCAGGTTGATCTGCGCGGCTTCGAGGGCGGCCTGCGCGGCCTTGAGATTCGCGTTCGCTTCGCGCGAGGCGTTCTGCTTCTCGTCGTAATCGCGCTTGGCGATGGCGTTATCGCCAATCAGACGCTGAGCGCGCTCCCAGTCGCTTTGCGCGTAGCCCGTGCGCGCCTGCGCGGCGGCAAGCTGCGCAGCGGCCTGATCGACGGCCGCCTGGTACGGGCGCGGGTCGATCACGAACAGGGTCTCGCCCTGCTTCACGAGCGCGCCGTCACGGAAGTTCACGGAGACGATCGTGCCGGAAACCTGCGGACGTATCTCCACTTTCTCGACGGCGGCCATGCGGCCCGAGTAGGTCTGCCAGTCGGTGATCGTGCGATTGAGCACGGGTGCGACGTCGACCTCGGGTGCGGGCGGCGCTTCAGCGGCAACGGCAGGGTGCGAGTCGAGGCGGATGGCCCCGAGGGTGCCGAGGCCCGCGACCACCAGCACGCCAATGACCGCTAGCGCGATACGGGTTCGGGATTGCGAAAAAAGTGACATGTCGGACTCCAGAAATAATGGTTGATTGTTCTTCACTGGTTCGGCAGCACCGCCGCAAGGGTGCTTCGTCTATGACGCCCCCGCGTCGAAGCAACATTGGAAAAACCGTACGGCTTCGCTGAGCGCGGCCGGATGCGCCGCGAGATTCGCGTGCGAGACGCTCGGGTAGCGCACCACCTGGGTGCGCACGCCCGCGTCGATCAGGCGGCTCGCGTACTTCTCCGCTTCGATGTGCAGCACGTCGTTCTGTGCGGTCACGATGAGCGTGGGCGGCAAGCCGCCAAGACGCAGCGATTCGAGCGGCGCCGCGTACGGATGCATGCGCTGCGTCGCATCGGGCAGATACGCGCGATAACACGCCGCGCATTCGCTTGCGGTGATATCGGAGCCCAGGCGCGCCTCGTCGCCAAGACGCGTGAGGCTCGGATCGAGCATCGGCGCAAACAATGCCTGCGCCGCGAGTTTCACGTCGCCGCGATCGCGGCCCATGAAGGCGAGCACGTTGGCGATCTGGCCGCCCGCGTCGTGGCCCGCCGCGATCACGCGCTTCGGGTTGCCGCCGAACGCGCGGGCCCGCGTAAGCGCCCACAGCGCCGCGCGATGCGCATCTTCGGGGGCGGCGGGAAACGGGTGCCTGGGCGCGAGCGAATACCCGACGCTCACCACGAGCGCTGGTAAGCGTTCTGCGAGAAACCGCCCCACCGCATCCGCTTCCTCGATGGACCCGCGCACAAAGCCGCCGCCGTGGAAATACAGCAACACCGGCAGACCATTCGCGGCTTCGGGACGGTACAGCCGCAGCGGAATCTGCTGGGCGTAGCCTTCGATTGCCACGTCGGTCGTGAGCACCGCGCGCACCTTGCCAGGCTTGGCGGACGCGGTAGCAGGCAAGGCCGCGGGCACTTCGGCCAGCGGCGCTTCCTCCGCGGAGGTCCAAGACGTTGGGCGTTTAAAGACATCCATGTCAAATCGGCGCAATGCGCGAGAGTAGATTCGAATGAAGCGAATTGTGGGTTCGGCAGACTTGCAAATAAATGCCTATAATCCGGCAACACAATTCGGCGCACCTGAACAATCTGTCTCCTCTTTCTGCGCGGGCGTTAGTTTCGAACGCCGCGCGCCGTGCGACCGAAGCTTTTTGGAGAGTGGCAATGGACCGCCTTCAGGCCATGCAGGTGTTCACCCGCGTCGTCGATACCAACAGCTTCACGCGTGCTGCCGAAACGCTCGACATGCCGCGCGCGTCGGTCACGACGATCATTCAGAATCTCGAAGCGTTTCTCGGCGTGCGCCTCATGCACCGCACCACGCGCCGTCTGTCGCTCACGCCCGATGGCGCCGCGTACTACGAGCGCTGCGTGCGCATTCTCGCGGACGTCGAGGAAACGGAAACCACATTCCAGGATCGCAACCGCAAACCGCACGGCAAGCTGCGCATCGACATGCCCGGCTCGATCGGGCGGCTCATCGTGATTCCGTCGCTGTGCGAATTCCACGGGCGCTATCCGGACATCGACCTGCAACTCGGGCTATCCGATCGCCCCGTGGACTTGCTGCAGGAAGGCGTGGACTGCGTGGTGCGCGTGGGTGCGCTGCAGGATTCGTCGCTGGTCGCGCGGCGCATCGGCATTTTCGAAGGCGTGTCGTGCGCGGCGCCGTCGTATCTGGAGCGCCACGGCATGCCGCAGACGCTCGAAGAACTGGCCGAACATCGCGCCGTGAATTACTTCTCGTCGCGTACGGGGCGCGTGATGGACTGGGCGTTTCTCGTCGACGGCAAGGAAGTGGAGGTCAAGCTCAAGAGCATGGTCTCGGTAAACGACGCGGACGCTTATGTAACCTGCGGCATCGAAGGCTTCGGCCTGATCCAGGGGCCGCGCTACATGGTGCTGCCGCACCTGAAGTCGGGTGCGCTCGTCGAGGTCCTGCCCGATTACAAGCCGCTGCCCATGCCGATTTCGGCCGTCTATCCGCACAGCCGCCATCTGTCACCCAAAGTGCGCGTGTTCGTGGACTGGATTGCCGAGGTGTTCGACCGCTGCCCACTGCTGAGCGGCCGCGCCTCGCTCGACAAGGCCTGCACGATGCGCACGCTCGAAGAGCGCGAAAACGCGCCAGCGCTCGAAACGCCTGTCATTTCGGAATGGGCCGCATAAGCTCAGCGGCGTAACGCCGTCGCGCTGCGCCAACCCTCGAAGCCGCGCCCGCAGAGGCTTTCGCGGGCGCGGCGCAGCGATTGTTCCGGATTTTCGACAATTGCTTTCGCGTTCCGGCCGTTTATCGCAAACGGCTGCGCAACTACATTTGCTCCTGTCGCCGCGACCCACGTGGCACCGGTACAAAAGGAGCAGATCATGAAACGCACTCTCGCAACTGCCATTGGCGCCACGCTCGTCCTCTCGCTCGCCGCAAGCGCCTCGGTCTTCGCCCAGGACAACAGCGCGCCGAAAACCCGCGCTGAAGTGAAGGCGGAAATTGCCGCCGCGTATCGCGACGGCACGCTGCCCTCGCTTAACAAGACGAGCTATCCCGAGCAAAGCCTGATCGGCCGCACGCAAGCGCAACGCATCGCGCTGCAGGAAAGCCGCGCGAACCGCGCCCAGCGCGTCGCGCAGGCGGGCGAATAAGCCCGCAAGACGCACCGGCATTTCGATTGCAAGACAAAAAACGTAGGAGTCCAATATGAATCCGACCGTACCTTCCGAACTCGAGCAGTGGGACAACACCACGCCCGTGTGGACGCCGTTTCGGCATTGAAATGTGAAGCGCGCGTGAAGATGTGACTCGTGTGCAAGGGCCCGGCGGTTTTGCAACCGCCGGGCCCTTGCATTACCGGTTCACGAAATCCGGCTCGAAAAACACCCAGCGCACAAGAGGAAAGCGCGCCTGCAGGTCGGCTTCGATCGCGTTGATCGCCTCGACCATGGTGCGGCTGTGGTCGTACTCGAGCATTTCGCACTGCACCGCCACCATCACCTCCTTGCCCCATTGCAGGGTAATGAGGCTGATGATGCTTTGAATTTCGGGCCGCGCGCGCAGGAACGATTCGATATCGCGCCGCATTTCCGGGCCGGCCGATTCGCCGACGATCATCGACTTCACTTCACGCGCGATGAACCACGCAATCAGCATGAGCAAAATGCCCACGCCGATCGAGCCGCACGCATCCCATACCGGATTGCCCGTGATGACCGTGAGCAGCACGGCGGCGAACGCAATGGCGAGACCCGCCAGCGCCGCGATGTCTTCACCCGCCACGACGAGCAGGTCGGAATCGCGCGTTTCGCGCGCCCAGCGCCACAGCGATTTCGTGGGCGCGCCCTTGCGAATTTCACGCATCGCGCCATAAAGCGAAAACGCTTCGAGCACCACGGAAATGCCGAGCACGACGAGCGCCACATAGACGAATCGCAACGGCTCGCGCGCGATCAGCCGATGCACGCCCTCGTAGACCGAGAACGCGCCGCCCACGAAAAACAGCAGCAGCGCCACGAGCAGCGAATAGAAGTTGATCGCGCGGCCCGTGCCCATGGGATGCAGCGGCGTGGGCGGCTCGCGCGACTGGCGCAGGCCGAACAGCAAAAGCAGTTGATTGCCGCAGTCGGCCGTGGAGTGAATCGCCTCCGCGAACATCGATCCCGAGCCCGTGAACGCCGCGGCAGCGTACTTGCAGACCGCTATGCCGAAGTTCGCAGCGAGCGCGTAGAAGATGGCTTTCGGCGATTCTCCGCTCATACGGTCCTCATGCGACGTCCACGCGCGCCGGGCCTTCGCTCAGTTCGCCGATCACACGAGCGTCGCCAAAGCCTTCCGCGCGGAAGATCGCCAGCACGTCGTCCACGCTTTCCGGCGCGCAGGCCACGAGCAGGCCGCCCGAGGTTTGCGGGTCGGTGAGCAGCGTGCGCGCGCTTTCGGGCAGGCTGGGCGCGAGCGTGACGGCGTCGCCGTACGAGGCCCAGTTGCGGCCCGAGGCGCCCGTGTACACGCCGTCGTCGACGAACTTCTGCACGCCCGGCAGCCACGGCAGCTCGGCGTAGTGCACGCGCGCGGTGAGATTCGCGCCGCGCGCGATTTCGAGCGTGTGGCCGAGCAGGCCGAAGCCCGTTACGTCGGTCATGGCGTGCACGCCCGGCAGTTCCGCGAGCGTTGCGCCCGGCTTGTTGAGCAGGGTCGCGGCGGCGACCATCGCCTTGTAGCCCGCGTCGCCGAGAATTTCCTTCTTGAGCGCGGCGGAAAGTACGCCCACGCCGAGCGGCTTGCCGAGCACGAGGACGTCGCCGGCTTTTGCCGATGCGTTGCGCTTCACGCGCGAGGGATGCACGACGCCGAGCGCCGCGAGGCCGTAAATGGGCTCCACGGAGTCGATCGAATGGCCGCCCGCCACGGGAATGCCCGCCGCCGCGCACACATCCTCGCCTCCGCGCAGCACCTGCGCGATCACATCGTGCGGCAGCACGTTGATCGGCATACCCACGAGTGCCAGCGCGAGGATCGGCTTGCCGCCCATGGCGTAGACGTCCGAAAGCGCATTGGTCGCGGCGATGCGGCCGAAGTCGTACGGATCGTCGACGATCGGCATGAAAAAGTCCGTCGTCGCGACGATGGCCTGCTCGTCGTTGAGCTTGTAGACGGCGGCGTCGTCGGCGGTCTCGGTGCCGACCAGCAGGTTCGGAAACGCGGTGGTGAGCGGGGTGCTGCGGGCGAGCAGCGCAGAAAGCACGCCCGGCGCGATCTTGCAGCCGCAGCCGCCGCCGTGCGAAAGGCTCGTGAGGCGCGGCACGGCGGCGCCAATGGCGGGTTTGTCGTTCATGTCTGGAAATCGTCCTGAAAGTGCCGGATGAGTTTTCGTATTATGGGGCAATCGCCGGACTGGCGATGCGGGCGGCGCGCACGCGCCGCGGCACCGCTCAGCCGCGCCCGGCGGCCTGGCCCGCCGCGTTCCCGGCGACGTCGCCCGCGTGGAGCGTATCGACGAGCCATTGCGGATCGTCGTGCGGCAGATCGTGCCCCGCCCAGGGATGCGCCACGTGCGGCGCGCCCCAGGCCCGCGCGAGCCGCGCGGAGCAAACGGGGTTCACGAGCCGGTCGCCGCGCGACGACACCACCAGCACCGCGCAGCGCGGCACCGCGCGCGCCTTGAAGCGCGCGGCGGCGGCCAGCTGGCGCAGCGCGTTCGCGCGGCTCACTTGGGCGCTCGCGCGGATCGCGCGCCACGTTTCGAGGTCGGCAGCGAGCGTGTCGCGGCGCGCGCAGGTGAGCCCGTAGATCAGCGTCTCGGCAATGCCGCCGGTGTCGCCGCCATCCCAATGCTGCGCCACGCGCACGAGTGCGGCCCACGCCGACGGCCGCAAGCGCTCGTCTACGCGGCTGAACGGCCGCATGCTCGTGTTCACGAGCACGAGCCGCCCAATTTCGTCGGGGTAGCGCAGCGCCCACGCCGTCGCCACCATGCCGCCCAGCGACATCGCCAGCACGCGGTATGGCGGGCGCGCCCCGTACCGCAGCGCCTGGGCGCGCAGCGTGTCCACGTAGTCGTCCACCGCGAGCGGTGAGCGTTCGTGCACCGCCGTGCCGTTGCCCGGCAGGTCGATGGGCAGCACGCCGTCACGGGCCGCAAGCAGCGTGGCGAACGCGCCCCAGTGGCGCGATTCGCGCGTGAGGCCGCGCAGCAGGATCCACGGTTCGCTCATGTGCCCGGCTTGCGATACCAGTGCCCGATCGCGCTTTTCAGCACCTCATCGCGGATCACACCCTCGGGCAGCCAGCGCTGCGAGGAATACGCGGCGCGCGTGAGGAACTCGAACAGATTCGCGTGGCGCCGCAACACACGCGCGGTGCGATGCTGCAAGAGCGGATTGAACATGCCCTGGCGCGAAAAGATCTGACGCGGGTTCTTCTTGATCCACAACCACGAGCCCAATTCGAGCGTGAGCGGCAGGAAGATGTTGCTGTCGGGCGCCCGATCGTATGCGCAATCCCACAAGTCGCCGTGCAGCAAATACTGGTGACTCTGCGGCTCGAAGGTGTAGCCGTGATGCGGATGCGCGCGCTCGAACATCGTCTTGAGTACGTACATTTCGGGCAGATGGCGGATGAGACGGCGCGTACGTGCGTACGGAAACCAGATGCTGTCGGTCCAGCCGTAACCGGAATGGCAGTCGAGCGCGAAGGAAAGCGGGCGCCGCGTGAGTTCTTCGTCGACGATCTTCAGGAGCGCCTGCGCCTCGATCTCCATGGCCGCGCCGCGCCGCCCCCGATACCACGGCAGCCACGAGCCGACGCGCTGGCCGCCCGCGAGAAAAGGCACGCGCTCGTCGGCGTCCTGCGGCGCGTTGCGCATGAGGTCGACGCCGTTCGGATTTGCACGCGTGGCGAGCCACATGCCGCCGGGATTGAGAATCGGCGCGAAGACGATGCGCACGGACTCGAGTTGACGCAGGAGCAGTTCGTCCCAGGCAAGACGCCCCACGAGCGCGCGCATGTAGTCGAGCACGAGCTGCGAGCCAATGCGCTCGAGCCCATGGATGCCCCCGAAAAAACCAATGCCGGGTGCGGCCGGGTCGCGCGAGCCGATGGCCGCCACGTAGAGAGGAAACGTGCGGCCGCGCACCTCGACTTCGCCCTCGCTGCGAATGTCGAGCCAGCGTGCGCCGGCATCGAGGATCATCTTGAGATCCTCGTATTCCTCGAAGCTATCGGGTAGGAAGCTCAGTGCCTGCATATGGCGCCGGGTTTCGTCGCTTGTTTGGATGGGGCCGCCTAGGTGGGGCCGCCTAGGTGGGGCCGCCTAGGTGGGGCCGCCTAGGTGGGGCCGCCCAGGTAGGGCCGCCCAGGTCGCGCCGCCGCGTGCGGCCGCTTTGTCTACAACTGCCTTCCGAGTGCCACCTCTGTCGACAATGAGTCAGCAATAAGTCAGGAAAACCAGGGACAGCACGTACGTTGCCCACCAATATAGCCGCTTCCCATGATATTGAGCATGACAGATGTTTGGCGTCATGTGGCTGTCACATCTCTCGCGATTTTTTCGCGGCCAGAAGGCCGCAAGACATGTAGTCGTCTAGACGTCGCGACACCTTCACTCAACCGTCACAGTCCCTTCCTAGAATGAGCCCTCGACTACACAGCGACGGATTGTTATGGACGCCATACGCATCGAACGCCTCTCGAAAAGCTTCGACAGCGGCCGCAAGGCACTCGACGAAATCAACCTGCGCGTAGGCGTTGGCGAAATGGTCGCGCTGATCGGCGCATCGGGCTCGGGCAAATCGACCCTGCTCCGCCATATTGCGGGCTTCACGGCTTCCGACCCGCAGCCTTCGCGCATCGAGATTCTTGGTCGTCCTATTCAGCAGGACGGCCGCATCGTGCGCGAAGTGCGCCGCATTCGCCGCGACATCGGCTTCGTGTTTCAGCAGTTCAATCTCGTGCATCGCCTCACGGTCGAAACGAATGTGCTGATCGGCGCGCTGTCGCGGCTGCCGTTGTGGCGACGCCTCACGGGCCGCTTTCCGCGCGCCGAACGCGAGCTGATGCTGGCCGCGCTCGGCGAGGTTGGCATCGCGCACAAGGCCGCCGAGCGCGCTTCGAACCTCTCGGGCGGCCAGCAGCAGCGCGCGGCGCTCGCCCGCGCACTCGTGCAGCGCGCGCGCCTGATTCTCGCCGACGAACCCATCGCCTCGCTCGACCCCGCATCGTCGCGCCGCGTGATGGACATGATGCGCATGCTCAATCGCGATCACGGCTTGACGGTGGTCGTCTCGCTGCATCAGGTGGATATCGCCATGGAGTACTGCCCGCGCACCATCGCGCTGCGCGACGGGCGCGTGGTGTACGACGGCGCATCGTCGGCGCTCACGCCCGCGCTGCTGCAACAGCTTTATGGCAACGCCGCGCGCGAGTTGCTCGAACCCGATGCTGCGCCGTCCGCGGCAACGTGCTTCGGCGCGCAGCCTCGCGCGGCCTGATCACGCAACTCAACCTTTTTCCAACCCGCAACGTTTTTACTCACCACGGACCGCCCCAATGAACCTGTTCCGCTCCATGCTCTCCTGGTGCGCCGCCGGCGCCGTCGCGTTTGCCTCGCTCGGCAGCGCGGCCGCTCACGCGGAAGATCTCAGCTTCGGCATCATCTCGACCGACTCGTCGGCGGTGCTCAAGCAACGCTGGCAACCGTTCATCGACGACCTGAACAAGCAGACCGGCCTGCACGTGAATGCGTTCTTTGCTACGGACTACTCGGGCATCATCGAAGCCATGCGCTTCAACAAGGTGCAGATCGGCTACTTCGGCAACGCTTCGGCCATGGAAGCCGTGGACCGCTCGAATGGCGAGATCTTCGCGAAGGTGCTCTACGCGAACGGCGATGCCGGCTACAAGTCGGTGCTCATCACCAACGTGAACAGCCGTGTGAAGTCGATCGACGATGTGTTCAAGAATACCAAGGATCTGACGCTCGGCTGGGGCGACCCCAATTCGACTTCGGGCACGCTGATTCCGGGCTATTACCTCTTCGCGAAGCACGGCGTTTCGGTGAACGCGACGAACTTCAAGACCGTGCTGCCTTCGAGCCACGAAGCGAACCTGCTCGCCGTGGTGAACAACAAGGTGGACATCGCCACCAACAACACCATCGAGCTTTCCACGCTGCAACAGAAACACCCGGACCGCTTTGCCCAGGTGCGCGTGCTGTGGACCTCGCCGCTCATTCCGTCCGATCCGCTCGTGTATCGCAAGGATCTGCCTGAGGCCACCAAGCAGAAGCTGCGCGACTTCTTCTACCACTACGCCAAGACCGATCCGCGCGAGCAGAAGATCATGGCCGATATCACCGGCTACGCAGGCTTCGCGCCCGCCACCGACGCGCAGCTCCTGCCGATCCGCCAGGTCGCGCTGTTCCAGCAGAAAGAGAAGATCGCCGCCGACACGCATCTCTCCGACGACGACCGCAAGAGCCAGATCGCGGCCATCGACGCGAAGATCGGCGCGCTCGCCGCACCTGCGAAGCAGTAATGGGCGCGATGGATTTCGACAGCTCACGCGCCGTGCCGCAGGCAGAAGTCGCAAGGCCCGCTGCCGGGCCGGCGGCGACGCCGAACGTCGCCGCCGCGCCGCAAGCGGCCGCCCTGGCGGCGCGCGGCCTCACAGGCAAGCGCAGCTGGTCCTCGCTCGCGCTTTGGGCCATCGTGTTCGTGCTCCTCGGCGTGGCGTGGCGCGGCGCCGACATGCGCCCGCTCGACCTCTTCTCCGACTCAGCGAATATGAGCACGTTCGCGCGCGGCTTCTTCCCGCCGGACTTTACGGAATGGCGCACGTATGCCCAGGAGATGTGGGTCACGATCGCGGTGGCGCTGTGGGGCACGGCACTCGCCATCGTCTGCGCAGTGCCGTTCGGGCTCATGTCGGCGCACAATCTCGCGCCCGCATGGGTGCTGCATCCCGTGCGCCGTTTGATGGACGCGTGCCGCGCCATCAACGAGATGGTGTTCGCGATGCTCTTCATCGTAGCCGTGGGCCTCGGGCCGTTCGCCGGTGTGCTCGCCTTGTGGGTGCACACGACAGGCGTGCTCGCGAAGCTCTTTGCGGAAGCGGTGGAAGCCATCGACCCACGCCCCGTGGAAGGCGTGCGCGCGACGGGCGCCTCGCCGCTCGACGAGATCGTCTACGGCGTGCTGCCCCAGGTCATGCCGCTGTGGATCTCGTATGCGCTCTACCGCTTCGAGTCGAATGTGCGCTCGGCGATGGTGGTGGGCATGGTGGGCGCGGGCGGCATCGGCGTCGTGCTGTATGAGGAAATCCGCTCGTTCGATTATCAGCAGACCAGCGCCGTGCTCATCATGGTGATCGTCGTGGTCACGGCCATCGATCTGATCTCCGCAAGACTGCGTGCGCGCGTGACCTGACGCGCTCCCTCGAAAGCCGCGCGAGCCGAATAGAAACACAACGACGGCTCGTGCGGCTTTTCCCTATTTCTGGCGGCCATACGCGTACGCTGGAATAATCACACGATTGCGGCCGCAACGACCCGCGCTTCGCCGTGCTGATCGGCTGGCTCTTCATGAACGAGAAGCTCACGGCGCGCCGCATGGTGGCTTGCGCGCCCGTGACTTGCGGGGCGGTGCTGATCCGGCTGTGATTGGCCTGCGCCGCAGCGACCGCTTCGCTCATACGAGCGCGGGCAACGTCGTATCGATCGCCTCGGCGAGCGTGTCGAACGCCGGTGCAATCTCCTCGTCGGGCACGCAGGCGTAGCCGATCAGCAAGCCCGGATTCGCACGCTCGCGCGACGAGTAATACCCCGAAAGCGGCCGCACCACGATATTGCGCGCGAGCGCGGCTTCGGCCACGGCGCGGTCGTCGCTGCCTTCGGGCAACTGCATCACGACGTGCAGGCCCGCGTCGCCGCCCATCGCGGGCAACGCGTCGCCGTAGCGGCGCGCAACGGCGTCCAGCAGCACCTGGCGGCGCTGGCCGTAAAGCGCGCGCATCTTGCGGATGTGCGAGGTGAAATGGCCTTCGGCGATGAACTCTGCGAGCACAGCCTGCTGCAGCAATTGCCCCTCGCGATACAGCTCGGCGCTCGCGGTCGCGAAGCTTTCCGCCAGCGCTTCCGGCGCAACGAGATAACCCACGCGCAGGCCCGGAAACAGCGTCTTGCCGAAGCTGCCCACGTAGATCACCTGCCCCGCCGTATCGAGCCCCTGCAACGACGCAAGCGGGCGGCTGCCGTAACGGAACTCGCTGTCGTAGTCATCCTCGATGATCCAGCACTGATGCTGGCGCGCGTACTCGAGCAACATGCGCCGGCGTGCGAGGCTCATCACCATGCCGAGCGGGTACTGGTGCGAAGGCGTGACGAGCATGAGCCGCGGCGGCGGCGCGGCGAAGTCGCCCGCCGACGGGTTGAGCCCTTCGCTGTCCACGGCGATCGGCCGCGTGTTGAGGCCCGAGACATGCAGCACGCTGCGTACGCCCCAGTAGCACGGGTCTTCGGTCCAGATGGTGTCGCCGGGATCGGAGAGCAGACGCACGGCCAGGTCGATGGACTGATGAATACCCGTCGTGATGATGATCTGCTCCGGCGAGCAGCGCACCGAGCGCGAAGTGCGCAGGTAGTCGGCCAGTACGTGGCGCAGCAGCGCGAGGCCGCCGCCGGGTGCGTAGGTCAGCAGGTCCGGGCGCAGACTGCGCCAGTACTTGTTGTGCAGACGTGTCCATACGCGCGCCGGGAAGCGGGAGACATCGGGCACGCCGGGCATGAACGCGCCGCCCTGGCGCTTCGAGACGCCCGCGCTGGTAATCAGGCGCGTGCCGCGTGCCGAGAGGGCGCGCGCCGTGGACCGTTGCGTCTGAGTGGCGGCTTCCATTCCGCTTGTCGACGCGGCTCCGGGCGCCGCCGCGGCAAGCGCGTCCGCGCCCTTTGCGCTCTGGCTGTTAGTTGCGACTTTCCCCGCAGGTAGCGCGGCTCCTGAAGCGCCTCCATTTGTCCGCGTCTGCATGGAGCCAATTTCAGTCGCCCCCACTATTTCGTCGGGTGACGTGTCCGCCACGAAGGTGCCGCGCCCAGTCGCCGATGTGACATAGCCTTCGAGCACCAATTGTTCGTAGACCTGCGTCACGGTATTGCGTGCAATTCCCAGCTCGGCCGCCAGCAGCCGCGACGACGGCACCCGCGCCCCGGGCGGCAGTTCGCGCGAGAGGATCGCCTGCTGCAGCAGCTTGTGCAGTTGCCGGTACACCGGCTGGGCGCTTCCGCGGTCGAGCCGTTGCGCCAGCCAATCGGACAGAACACTCGCACGCATCGAAATTGGCTCCTAAAGATTGCACTGAATGGCTCTGAAATTTAGAGCCAAACGTGAGTATAGTCGCGACATGGACTGCTTGCCGGTCCGCCAACCAACTTCAGAACTGACACCGATTCCACAGGAGATGAACGTGAGCAAGAACGCCGATCTGCAAAGCCGCAAGAACGCCATTACCCCGCGCGGCGTGGGCGTGATGTGCGACTTCTACGCCGAGCGCGCCGAAAACGCCGAGCTGTGGGACGTGGAAGGCCGCCGCTTCATCGACTTTGCCGCCGGTATCGCCGTGTGCAACACGGGCCACCGCCATCCGAAGATCGTCGCCGCCATCAAGGCGCAGCTCGACCAGTTCACGCACACGGCTTACCAGATCGTGCCGTACGAGTCGTACGTCTCGCTGGCCGAAAAGGTCGCCCAGCGCGCGCCGGGCAGCTTCGCCAAGAAGGCCGCCTTCTTCACGACGGGCGCCGAAGCCGTCGAAAACGCCGTCAAGATCGCACGTGCCCATACGGGCCGTCCGGGCGTGATCGCCTTCGCGGGCGGCTTCCACGGCCGCACGATGATGGGCATGGCGCTCACGGGCAAGGTCGCCCCTTACAAGCTCGCGTTCGGCCCGTTCCCGGCCGACGTGTACCACGCCCCCTACCCGAACTCGGTCCACGGCATCAGCACGGCCGACTCGCTCAAGCACATCGAGATGCTGTTCAAGGCCGACATCGATCCGAAGCGCGTCGCCGCGATCATCTTCGAACCGGTGCAGGGCGAAGGCGGTTTCTACCAGGCACCGGCTGATTTCGTGCGCGGGCTGCGCAAGATCTGCGACACGCACGGCATCCTGCTGATCGCCGACGAAGTGCAAACGGGCTTCGCGCGCACCGGCAAGCTGTTCGCGATGGAACACTACGACGTCACGCCGGACCTCATGACGATCGCCAAGAGCCTGGCAGGCGGCATGCCCCTCTCGGGCGTGGTGGGCCGCGCGGAAGTGATGGACGCGGCGGCGCCGGGCGGCCTCGGCGGCACGTACGCGGGCAACCCGCTGGCTGTGGCATCGGCGCACGCGGTGATCGAGATCATCGAAGAGGAAAAGCTCTGCGAGCGCGCCACGAAGCTCGGCGACAAGCTCAAGGCCAGACTCAACGCGATGAAGGCCGACGTGCCGCAGATCGCCGACGTGCGCGGCCCCGGCGCGATGAACGCGGTTGAGTTCTGCAAACCGGGCACGAGCGAAGCCGACGCCGACTTCACGAAGCGCGTGCAAACGGCAGCCCTGAATCGCGGTCTGCTGCTGCTCGTTTGCGGTGTGTATTCGAACGTCGTGCGTTTCCTGTTCCCGCTGACGATCCAGGACGCCGTGTTCGACGAAGCGCTCGCGATCCTCGAAGAGTCGGTCAAGGAAGCCGTGGGCGTGCCGGCGTAAGCCTCCACCACATGCTGGCCCGCGAGCAGCGGGCCATCCGCGAAACGGCACACCGGCGCTTGCCGCTGTGCCGTTCGTCGTTCTAAATGAATCGAAGTCAGTCCGGAGTGCAAGCATGAATCTGAAAGACGCATCGCTGCTGCAAACCAGCGCCTTTATCAACGGCGAATGGCAAGGCGCCGAAGACGGCGCCACGTTCGAAGTCAAGAACCCCGCCACCGGCGCGGTGATCGGCACGGTGCCGCGCATGGGCGCCGCCGAAACGCGTCGCGCGATTTCCGCCGCGAACGCCGCATGGCCCGCATGGCGCTCGAAGACCGCGAAGGAGCGCAGTGTCATTCTGCGCAAGTGGCACGACCTGATGATGGAAAACGCCGACGACCTCGCGCTCATCCTCACCACGGAACAAGGCAAGCCGCTCGCCGAGGCGAAGGGCGAGATCGGCTATGCCGCGTCGTTCCTCGAATGGTTCGCGGAGGAAGGCAAGCGTATTTATGGCGACACGATCCCCACGCCCGCCAACGACAAGCGCATCGTCGTGACGAAGGAACCCGTGGGCGTGTGCGCCGCGATCACGCCGTGGAATTTCCCCGCCGCGATGATCACCCGCAAGGTCGGCCCCGCGCTCGCGGCAGGCTGCCCGATCGTGCTCAAGCCCGCCGAAGCCACGCCGTTCTCGGCACTCGCGCTCGCTGTGCTGGCCGAGCGTGCGGGCGTCCCGCGCGGCGTGTTCAGCGTCGTGACGGGCGACCCGAAGGCGATCGGCGGCGAGCTCACGAGCAACCCGACCGTGCGCAAGCTCTCCTTCACGGGCTCGACGCCGGTTGGCCGCCTGCTCATGAGCCAGTGCGCCTCGACGGTCAAGAAGGTCTCGCTGGAACTGGGCGGCAACGCGCCGTTCATCGTGTTCGAAGACGCCGATCTCGATGCGGCCGTCGCCGGCGCCATCGCCTCGAAGTATCGCAACAGCGGCCAGACCTGCGTATGCACGAACCGCTTCTACGTGCACGACGCCGTGTACGACGCGTTCGCGGCCAAGCTGCGCGACTCGGTGGAAAAGCTCAAGGTCGGCCTCGGCACGGAGGCCGGCGTGACGCAAGGCCCGCTCATCAACGAAGCGGCCGTGCTGAAGGTGGAATCGCATATCGAAGATGCGCTCGCGAAAGGCGCTCAGGTGACCGCGGGCGGCAAGCGCCACGCACTCGGCCACGGCTTTTTCGAGCCGACCATCCTCACCGGCGTCACGCCCGCGATGAAGGTCGCGCGCGACGAAACCTTCGGGCCGCTCGCACCGCTGTTCCGCTTCTCGTCCGATGACGAAGTGATCAGGATGGCGAACGATACCGAATTCGGTCTCGCCGCTTACTTCTACAGCCGCGACATCGGCCGCGTGTGGCGCGTGGCCGAAGCGCTCGAATACGGCATGGTGGGCATCAACACCGGCCTGATCTCGAATGAAGTCGCGCCGTTTGGCGGCGTGAAGCAGTCAGGCCTCGGCCGCGAAGGCTCGCACTACGGCGTGGACGACTACGTGGTGATCAAGTACATGTGCATGGCAGGCATGTAACGACCAGCGAAAACGGGCGCCTTCCGAGGCGCCCGTTCGGATCGCAAAAGGAAGCCGGCGCCGCAATGCGCCGGCTTTTTTACATGCTTACTGCGTGGCGGCAACCGGCGTCACCTGCGTCGCATAAGCGGAAACGAACACGGCGTGAACCGTGTCGCCGACCTTCAGGGTCTTGAGGTCGATATCGGGGGTGGCTTGCAGCGTGACGGTCTGATAAGCGCCGCGCAGCGTCACTTCGCGCTTCTTCGCGTTGATGTGCTGCACCGTGGCCTGAACTTCGACCTGGCGCGCGGCGTCGTAGCCCGACGACGCGGGCAGATAGACATTCGTATCCACACGCTTGCGAATATCCTTGTCCTTTCCCGTTACTTTGTCGGCCGTCATGAGGAGCGCGTTCTTGTAGAGCGCGTCGACAGTGTCGCCCACGTGTAGCTGGTCGAAGTTGCTGACCTGCGGGCTAAGCGCGATATCGACGTCATTGCCGCGCGGCCCGCGCAACGTGACGACGCGCGCAGCGCGATCGATGCCGACGATCTTCGCGTGGATATGCACCGGCTCCGCGTTGGCAATCGCTTGCTGCGCCGCGCTGGCGAGCGCGCTTTGCCCCTGCGGCGCCGAAGCCGCCGCGTCGTTTTGCGCAAACGCCCCCTGCGAGAGGCCAACGCCCACCACCCATGCCGCCGCCAGAATCGCTGCCTTCGTCATTCACATTCTCCTCGTCAAACGGGTTTGAAATGATTGCCGTATTCGCATCGGCGTGTGGTGCCGAAGTGCGGCCGATTCTACGCGCGGCTTTTAGAACGCGGACGTTACCTGCCCGGAAGCGGGTCAACTTACCGCAACCCAATACGGCTAATTGCCGAGGGGTTTGCTGAGGCTCAAATTCCCCTGCGATTACGTGGTGAAATGGATCGCGCAATTGTTGCGTAGCGCGAAATTTCTAACGAAAAAGCCGCGAATCAAATCGACCCGCGGCTTTCAATTCAGGGCGACGTAAAATCAGACGCGCTCGATAGCGATCGCAATCCCCTGCCCCACGCCGATACACATCGTGCAAAGCGCAAAGCGCCCTTGCGTGCGATGGAGCTGATACGTGGCGGTCGTCACGAGACGTGCGCCGCTCATCCCGAGCGGGTGCCCAAGCGCGATCGCGCCGCCGTTCGGGTTGACGCGAGGATCATCATCGGCGACGCCGAGCATGCGCAGCACGGCGAGGCCTTGCGAAGCAAACGCTTCGTTCAACTCGATCACATCGAACTGGTCGATGGTCATGTTCAGACGCGCGAGGAGCTTCTGCGTAGCCGGTGCGGGACCGATACCCATCACGCGCGGCGCGACGCCAGCCGTTGCGATACCGAGCACGCGCGCACGCGGCACGAGCCCGAAACGCTTCGCGTTTTCCTCGTTGGCGAGGAGCAGCGCGCAAGCGCCGTCATTCACGCCCGAAGCATTGCCTGCCGTCACCGAGCCATCCGGGCGCACGACGCCCTTGAGCTTGGCCAGCGCTTCGAGGCTCGTTTCACGCGGATGCTCGTCGCGCGAGAAAACAATCGGATCACCCTTCTTCTGGGCAATCGTCACCGCGACGATCTCCTGCGCAAGCGTGCCATCCGCCTGTGCGCGAGCCGCCTTCTGCTGGCTGCGAACCGCGAACGCATCCTGATCGGCGCGGCTCACGTTGTAGTCGACGGCGACGTTTTCGCCCGTTTCCGGCATCGAATCCACACCGTACTGCTGCTTCATCAGCGGATTGACGAAGCGCCAGCCAATCGTCGTGTCGTAAATCGCGGCGTCGCGAGCGAAGGCACTCGTCGACTTGCCCATGACGAACGGCGCGCGGCTCATGCTTTCCACACCGCCCGCAATCATCAGCCCCGTTTCGCCCGACTTGAGCGCGCGCGCGGCAATGCCCACGGCGTCCATGCCGGAGCCGCACAGGCGGTTCACCGTCGAGCCCGGCACGGCCTGCGGCAAGCCCGCCAGCAGCGAGGACATGCGCGCGACGTTACGGTTGTCCTCGCCGGCCTGGTTCGCGCAGCCGTAGATGACGTCATCGATCGCCGTCCAGTCCACGTCCTTGTTGCGCTCCATCAGCGCCTTGAGCGGCACGGCGCCGAGGTCGTCGGCGCGAACCTGGGCAAGGGCGCCCGCGTAGCGGCCGATAGGTGTGCGAACCGCGTCGCAGATGAATGCTTCCGTCATGTGAGTCTCCTTTCGATCGCACGCACTTGATGCGATCCCATGCAAAGATGATTGAGATTGACGGACTGCGCGGGCGAAAATGGGAGATCGAGCGCGCACGTCCTCGTGCGATTTGTTCGAGTGCCGAACCGATGATCGTTAATCGAACAATTTGACGGCCATAATAGGCGCGTCCTGGGACGAGTGTCAAGCACGCGGACCTGGCTCCAAAAACGAAAAAGCCGCACAGGACGGTTGGCCCGTGCGGCTTTTGCGAGTTCAGGCGGGCGCGAGGCGCCAGCCAGTGAGGCGAACGCTTAACGCGACATCATGAGCGCGCCGACATTGTGCATGACCCAGATCGTGCCGAAGATCAGGAACGCGGCGGCCAGCACCGTGTACGCCAGCGACAGGACGTTCCAGCCCTGCCCCGGCGACGTGTTCAGATGCAGGAAGAACACGAGGTGCACGACCACCTGCACGAAGGCGAGCACCGCGATCACGATCAAGGCCGCGGAGGCATCGAGCGTGCCGTGCAGGACAACGCCGAATGCGCCCGCGGTAAGCAGCACCGAAAGAATGAAGCCCGCCACATAGCTGCCGAGGCTGCCGTGCGACTCTGCATGAGATTGAGCCATTTAGAGCACGCTCCCGAGATAGACAAAAGTAAACACGCAGATCCACACCACGTCGAGAAAGTGCCAGAAGAGGCTCAGGCACGTGAGGCGGCGGATTTCCTGCTCGCCCAACTCCCGTGCGCGAACCACCTGGATCATCATCACGAGCATCCACAGCAGGCCGAAGAACACGTGCAGGCCGTGCGTGGCGACCAGCGTGAAGAACGACGACAGGAACGCGCTGCGCTGCGGGCCGGCGCCTTCTGCGATCAGGTGCGAAAACTCGCGCAGTTCGAGCACGAGGAACGACGCACCCAGAATGAAGGTGACGGCGAGCCAGCCGAGCACCACGCCGTTCTTGCGCTGATGCGCGCCGAGCATCGCGAAACCGTACGTGATGCTCGAAAACAGCAGCACGGCCGTTTCGAGCGCCACGCCCTGAATATCGAACAGGTCCTTGCCCGTGGGGCCGCCCGCGAACTGCTGGCTCAACACGCCGAACGTGGCGAACAGCGCCGCGAACAGCAGGCAGTCGGTCATCAGGTAGACCCAGAAGCCGAATACCGAGTGCGACTGCGGGTGATCGTGCTGATCGAGTTCGGCAAGGGTTGCCGCATTGGTTTTCTGTAACATCAGACTGCCTCCTCGGCGACCAGGTCGCGCTTGGCCACGGCGGCGCCGGTGCCAAAGCGGCTTTCTTCGATCTCGCGGACCTTCGCGGCCGGAATGTAGTAACCGTCGTTGTTGCCGAAGCTCTTGAGGATGACCGTCAGCACGACGCCGATGAACCCGAGCACCGCAAGCCACGTGATGTGCCACACGGCCGCGAAACCCAGCACGAGGCTGAACATGCCGATGAAGAGGCCCGCCGACGTGTTCGACGGCATGTGGATGTCGCTGTATTTCGCGGCGAGGCCCGGAGCGCGGCCCGCTTCCTTCATGTGCGCGAAAGCGTCGATGTCGTCCACGTGCGGAATGACCGCGAAGCTATAGACCGCCGGCGGCGACGACGTTGCCCATTCGAGCGTGCGGCCGTCCCACGGATCGCCGGTCACGTCCTTGCATTCGGCCTTGTTGCGGTTCACGAAGGCCATGACCCACAGCAGGACCTGGAACACGACGCCGACCGCGATGATCGCAGAGCCAATCGCGGCGACCACGAAGTACGGATGCCATTCGGGCACATCGTAGTGGTTGGTACGACGCGTTGCGCCCATGAAGCCGAGCACGTAGAGCGGCACGAAGGCCACGTAGAAGCCGACGAACCAGCACCAGAACGACGCCTTGCCGAGCTTTTCGCTGGGCTTCAGGCCGAACACCTTCGGGAACCAGTACTGCAGGCCCGCGAGGTAGCCGAACACCACGCCGCCGATAATCGCGTTGTGGAAGTGAGCGACCAGGAAGAGCGAGTTGTGGAGCACGAAGTCCGCGCCCGGAATCGCGAGCATCACGCCGGTCATGCCGGCGATCGAGAACGTCACCATGAAGCCGACGGTCCAGAGCACGGGCGCGGTGAAGTGCACACGGCCGCGATACATCGTGAACAGCCAGTTGAAGATCTTCACGCCGGTGGGAATGGCGATGATCATCGTCGCAATACCGAAGAACGCGTTGACGTCGGCGCCCGCACCCATCGTGAAGAAGTGGTGCGCCCACACGAGGAACGCCAGCACCATGATCGCGCACGAGGCGTAGACCATCGTCTTGTAGCCAAACAGCGGCTTCTTGCAGAACGTGGCCATCACTTCCGAATAGATGCCGAACGCAGGCAGCACGAGGATGTACACCTCGGGGTGGCCCCACGCCCAGATCAGGTTCAGATACAGCATGGCGTTGCCGCCCAGCTCGTTCGTGAAGAAGTGCGTGCCGACGTAGCGGTCGAGGCCGAGCAGCGCCACCGCGATCGTGAGGATCGGGAACGTGGCCATGATGAGCACGTTCGAGCACAGCGCGGTCCACGTGAACACGGGCATCTTCATGAGCGTCATGCCGGGCGCGCGCATCTTGACGATCGTGACGAAGAAGTTCACGGCCGTGATCAGCGTGCCGACACCGGAAAGCTGCACTGCCCAGATGTAGTAGTCCACCCCCACGTCTGGACTGAACTGGAGCTCAGAGAGCGGCGGATACGCGAGCCAGCCCACCTTCGCGAACTCGCCGACCACGAGCGAAATGTTGACGAGGATCGCGCTGATCGCCGTCATCCAGAACGAGAGCGAGTTCAGGAACGGGAACGCCACGTCGCGCGCGCCGATCTGCAGGGGCACGACGAGGTTGAAGAAGCCGACCATGAGCGCCATCGCCATGAAGAAGATCATGATGACGCCGTGCGCCGTGAAGATCTGGTCAAAGTGATGCGGCGGGAGATAGCCGGGCGAGTCGAACGCCATGGCCTGCTGGATACGCATCATGACCGCGTCGGCGAAGCCGCGCACGAGCATGAGCACCGCCACGATCATGTACATCACGCCGATGCGTTTGTGGTCCACGCTCGTGAGCCACTCGGTCCAGATGTACTTCCACTTGCCGGTCACGGTGACGAGACCGAGCACGCCGACGACGATCAGCGCCATGAACGCCGCCGCGCCCATGATGATGGGCTGATCGAACGGGATCGCCTCTAATGTGAGTTTTCCGAACATGCTGCTTACCCCTTGGTCACGCAGGACGGGTCGAAATTCGTGACGTGCCCGTTGTTGTACTTCGCGATGATGTTATTGAAGAGCTTCGGGTCGACGGTCGAGAAGTACTGCACCGGCGCCTTCTCCCGCGGCTTCGCGACCGTTGCGTACTCGTCCATCGAAAGCTGGGTGGACGACGTCTTCACCTTCTGCACCCACGCGTCGAAGTCCTGCTGGCTCGTGGCGAGCGTGCGGAACTTCATGTCCGAGAAACCCTTGCCGCTGTAGTTGGACGAGAGCCCGTCGAAATCGCCAGCTTCGTCGGCGATCAGGTGCAGACGCGTTTGCATGCCCGCCATCGCGTAAACCTGGGTGCCCAGTTGCGGGATGAAGAACGAGTTCATCACAGCGTCCGACGTGATGCGGAAGTTGACCGGCGTCCCCACCGGCACGGCGAGCTGGTTCACCGAAGCAATGCCGAGGTCGGGGTAGATGAAGAGCCACTTCCAGTCGAGCGCGACGACTTCGACGTTGATGGGCTTCACGCTCGACTCCAGCGGCTTGTACGGGTCGAGTTCGTGCGAGGTGCGCCACGTGAGGATGGCGAGGAACAGGATGATGGCGGCCGGAATGGCCCAGACCACCACTTCGATTGCCGTGGAGTGGGCCCACTTCGGCGCGTAGGTCGCGTTGCGGTTCGAGGCGCGGTAGCGCCACGCGAACAGGAGCGTCAGGATGATGACGGGCACCACGACCAGCAGCATGGCCCATGTGGCCGTGAGGATGAGCGACTTCTCGGCCGCGCCCACGCTGCCCTTCGGGTCCAGCACGGCAAAATTGCCGCTGCACCCCGCAAGAGAAACGAGCAGCCCGCTGCCGAGGGGGATTAACCACCTTTTAAAGGCTTTTCTGTCTTTCATGTTTGCCTGTTCTTCCGTTGTCCACCAAAACGCGTAACACCAACACATTTGCATCGCAAATTCGCCACGCAAAATGCACCCGTATCGTATTCAGCGCGATTCTACGGAAACCCCAATCTCAAAATTTGATCTTTGCTAAGGATTGGCCAGCGGGACAAAGCACGCCCAGGCAAGCGCGACGGAAAGCCGCAAATATCTTTCCAATAGCTTTCATCTCACAAACGCCCGCCGCACAGTGGTTTCAGCGTGATTCCCCAGTGCGCGGGCAAGCGAGGATGGGCACCGGCGACACGCGCGGCGCGGTCGAAGAATCGTCAGAAAGTGTGCCGATTCATTCGAATTTCGACATGACTCTTATCTCGTTTTAATTTCAGGAATTGCCGATATTCAGACATAAACAATCGACTCACGAATCAATCATTTTTCGACAAAATCCAATTGACTTAAATCAAATAACTGACTGCCAAATGATCTGATGTGCGCATTTGACGCATGCCACGCGACGCCGCACTATCGATGTTGACGCAGGCGCCATGCCCCGACAGTGAGCGGCCGCCCGACCTCGCCGCTTGTTGGCGAAACCGATCCCTTGGGTTATCTTGATAGGTTCTCCAAGCGCCGCAGCAAGACCGAACGCCACGCCCATGAATTCCGCTTCCAGTGCCTCGCCAGACCGCTCCGCCGACCAGCACGAGATTCCCGAAAAACCGGGCGACTCCTATGTGCAGTCGTTCGCGCGCGGGCTTTCGGTGATCCGCGCATTCAACGCGGAGCATCCCGAGCAGACCCTCACCGACGTCGCCGCCGCCACGGGCCTCACGCGCGCCGGGGCGCGCCGCATTCTGCTCACGCTGCAGACGCTCGGCTACGTCGAAGCCGAAGGGCGGCTCTTTCGCCTCACCCCGCGCATTCTCGACCTGGGCTTCGCGTACCTCACGTCGATGCCGTTCTGGAACCTCGCCGAGCCGGTGATGGAAGAGCTGTCGCAGGAAGTGCACGAGAGCTGCTCGGCGGCCGTGCTCGACCGCACCGAGATCGTCTATGTGCTGCGCGTGCCCACGCACAAGATCATGACGATCAACCTCTCGATCGGCAGCCGTCTGCCCGCGTACTGCACCTCCATGGGGCGCGTGCTGCTGGCCTCGCTCGACGAAGCCGCGCTCGACGAAACGCTCGGCTCCTCACCGCTCTATGCGCATACGGGGCGCACGGTCACCGACGTCGGCGAACTCAAGAAGATCATCGCCCAGGTGCGCCAGCAGGGCTGGGCCATCGTCGATCAGGAACTGGAAGGCGGACTCATCTCGATCTCCGCGCCTATCCGCAACCGGCAGGGCCGCGTGATCGCCGCGATGAACATCAGTGGCAACGCACAGCGCACGTCCGCCAGGCAGATGGTCAAGACCTTCCTCGAACCGCTTCAGCAAGCCGCGGCGCGTGTGTCCGGCATGGTCGCGCGGCGCACGTAAAAACAACGGATCGCAAGCGGGCGCGCCTGGGCAAGCTGCCCCGGCTGCGCTCGAGCCATTTCAGGCAACTTCGGCGAACACCTGCGCGAGCCAGTCGGCGAAAGCGCGCACGCGCAGCGACAACTGGCGGTTCTGCGGGTAAAGCACCGAGACCGGCAAGGGCGGCGGCGGATGCGCGGGCAGCACGACGCACAGCTCGCCGTTGGCGAGCAGGTCGCGCACGCGGTAGCGCGGCACCTGCACGATGCCGAGCCCCGCCAGCGCGCCCGCCGTATAGAGTTCCGCGCCGTTCACGGCCACCGGGCCCGGCAGCGTCACGCGGGCGATACCGTCGGCGGTCGTGAATTCGAGCGGAAGCGCGCGGCCCGTGGCCGGCGACACATAGTTCACGGCCCGATGGCCGGGCCGGCCAGGATTGTCCATATGCGTGCCGGCGAGCGCCTCGATCGACTCCGGGTCGCCGTGCCGTTCCAGATACGCGGGGCTCGCGCAGGTCACCTGCTCGAGCAGCGCCACGCGCCGCGCGATCATCGAAGAGTCGGCCAGCTCGCCCGCGCGCAGCACGCAGTCCACGCCCTCGCGCACGAGATCGACGAAGTGATCGCCCGAGCCGATGAAGAGCTCGACGCGCGGATAGCGCGCGAGAAAGTCGGGCAGGCGCGGCATCACGAAATACTGCGTGAGCGTGCCCTGCATGTTCACCCGCAAACGCCCCTGCGGATCGGTGTCGCGAAACGCCTCCTCGGTTTCCTCGAGGTCGGCGAGCAGGCGCATGCAGCGCTGGTAGTAGGCGTCGCCATCGAGCGTCGGCTTGACCTGGCGCGTGGTGCGTTCGAGCAGACGCACGCCGAGGCGCGCTTCGAGACGCTTGATCGAGTTGGTGACCGTCGCGCGCGGCAGGTTCAGGTCCTCGGCCGCCTGCGTGAAGCTGCGGCGGTCGACGATGCGCGTGAAAATTTGCATCTCCTGGAAACGGTCCAAGGGCATTCTCGTTGAGTTCTCGGGTCGCCTGCATCTTCTCACGGCAACCACGCCCAACCAAAAATCCCCCCGCCCATTCGAGCCCTTAAGCGACTGTTAAGCGGCGCTCGAGGACGGCGCGGAAACTATCCGGCCGCCACCTGCAGCACGAGCTTGACGAACGCCCCGCCCGCCTCCTCCAGGTGCCCGGAGTTGTCGATGCGCGCAAACGCGGCGCCCGACGGCACCTCGAACGGCGCGCGCCGCGCAAGACGCAACGCGACCTGCTCGGGCGTTTCGCGCGCCCGGGAAGCGAGGCGCGCAGCGAGTACGTGCTGCGCGGCTTCGATGTGCACGAGCGTCATGCGCGGGTAGCGCTCGAACGCCTCGCCCGCGTAGGCGCGCGAACCGTTCACCACGACGGTGCAGCCGAGCGCCATCCATTGGTCGATCTCCACGCCCACGCCGTAGCGCAGGGCGTGGCTGCGCCATTGCAACGCGAAGAGGCCGCGCTGCGAACGCGCCTCGAATTCGGCCTCGGTGAGCGCGATGTGGTTCTCGCCGCCGCTGTCTTCGCGCGTGATGTAGCGATGCGCGAAGACGACGTCTTCACCGGAGAGGCGCTCGCGCGCGTAACGCAGCAACGTGTCCTTGCCCGCACCCGAAGGCCCCATTACGTAGATCAGGCCGCCCTTCATGCGCGGGCCCCCGCGAACGGCAAGCGGCGCCACAACGCGAAAGGCGCGCCCGGCTCGGGCTCGACGAAGAGCGCCGCGCCCTCCACCGGCAACGGGTTGGCACCCTGCATCTGCGTGTTCCAGGCATCGACGAGTTGCGCGCACGTTTGCGCGTCGTTCAGCGAATCGGATAGCGTCATGTGAAAGCGGAATTCTTCGAACACGTACGGATAGCCCCACGCTTCGACGTAAGCGCGCTGACGCTGCGTGAGCGGCGCGTCGAGGCGCTTCGCGAGTTCGGCGGGCGTTTGCGGGGCGCGCAGCGAACCGAGCGCGCGCAGTGCGTCGGCAGCCAGTTCGCGCAGGGCGGTTTCGCCGGCATCGTCGGCGGGGCGCAGCGCCACGAAGCGGCCGAGCAGCGCCGCCTCGACATTGGCTTCGAAGCGCGCCTGCCCCTGCGCCCACTGCTGCGCGGCGGCGAGGAGCGCCGCGGGCGTCATGCCCGGCGCGAGACGAAACGGCGGCACGAGGGTGCCGTGCCAGCCATAGCGACGTGGCGCGACCGTGAGCGTTTCCAGCGGCTGCGGCAGGCCTGCGAGCCGCGGCGGCGGCGCGAGCGTGTCGCCCGTCTCCGGATCGCGGCCAAGCCACGCGCAGCCCGCCTGCCACCACGCCGACTCGCGCGGCGGCGCATAGTAAAGCGCGAAGCGCGTGGCTTCGCTCCAGTCTTCGTGCAGCACGCTCATATGTCGTGCTCCACTATCAGCTGCACGCGGTCGGCGGCGAAGTGCGTGATACCGTACTTGATCGGCACACCATCAAGGTCGACGTCGACGTTTTCCACCCACAGCACCGGCTGCTGCCGGTTGATGTTCAGGCGCCGCGCCACCTCGGCCTCGGGCAGCACGCTGCCGATACGGCTCCACTTGCGCAGATAGTCGGCCACGCCGTATTCGGCCAGGGCCTTCGAGGTGCTGTCGACGCGCTCCATGACCACGGGCAGATCGGCGAAGCGCGCGGCGGGATACCAGCTGCGCGCGTAAGTGAGCGGCACGCCGTCCGACTCGTGCAGCGTTTCGAGCCGGTAGACGAGCGCGCCCGCGCGCAGCCCCAGGGCCTTGGCGACCGTGGGGTCCGCCTTGCCACGCGACGACGACAGCAGCTTGCCCGCCGCCGAATGCTGATGGCGCTTCAGGTTCTCGGTAAAGCGCGTGCGCTTGCCGATGGTGTAGTCGATCGCGCCGGGCTGCACGAAAGTGCCGCGCCCCTGTTCCACGCTCACGAGCCCCAGCGCCGCAAGGCCCAGCATCGCGCGCCGCACCGTGTGGCGGTTTACGTCGAAGCGGCGCGCAAGCTCGCCTTCGCTAGGCAGCCGGCCGTCTTCGCCGAAACCCTTCGCGGCGATCTCGGCCGCGAGGATCTGCTCGATCTGCCGCCACACCGCCACACCCGCGCCGCGCTCAAGCAGGCTGGACGGCGCCTCGTCGTTCGATGTCATGGTGCTGTCATTCCTCTCGGTTCCAATAGCGTTTTGTGCATTGTAGTGCGCAGGGCGTGATGGAAATATGAAAACCTTCATTGCGTCAGCCTTGGACGACTGTACCACTAAACGTCTAGACGTTTAGATGAATAGATGGTTCAATCGAGGTCCAGGCAAGGCTGTTCGAAAAGCGCAGTTGCCATGTCCGTTCTCCCCCGTTCACGACACAGGAACTCCGATGAACGCTTCCTCCACCCCATCCTCCGCGTCGGCGACCCGGCGCGCATGGATGGCCGTTCTCGCGCATACCCCGCGCGCCGAGCTTGAAGCGGCGCTGAGCGCCGCGCTCGCCGGTGCGCCCGAGCCCGCTTTCGACTGGCTGCGTCCGCCACAAACCGGACTGGCCATGGTACGTGGGCGCATTGGCGGCACCGGCGACGCCTTCAATCTGGGCGAAGCCACCGTCACGCGCGCCACGCTGCGCCTGCGCGCCTCGGGCACTGAGCGCACCGCAGGCGGCGATGCCGGCCAGTCCGGCCCGGTCGGCGTGGCCTGCCATCTGGGCCGCGACAAGCGCCGCGCCGAGCTGGCCGCCCTCGCCGACGCGTTGCTGCAACTCCCCGCGCGCCACGACCAGTTGCACGCCCGGTTGATCGAGCCGCTCGCCGCGCGTCTCGCCGCACAACGCGACGCGCGCCGCGCCGACGCCGCCAGCACGCGGGTCGAGTTCTTCACGATGGTTCGAGGTGACGCATGAGCGACCAACGCAATGCCATGACGCCCGATCTGCTCGCGGCGCTCGCGCCCGGCTTCGGCGATCCGGTTCACGACACGCAGACGGTGTTCCGCACGCTGCTCGACGCGCTCGCGCGACCCGGCACGATCGGCGTGATCGAAACGCCGCTGCCGGCGCCCACGGCGGCGGATGCGTCCCCCGCGCGCGCCGGCCTCGCTGCCTTCGCCTCGCTGCTCGCACTCGCAGACTACGCCACGCCGGTGTGGCTCGCCCAGCCCGACGCCGCACTCGCGGCCGCGCTGCGCTTTCATGCAGGCGCGCCGCTTGCACAGCAGGCGCGCGAAGCCGCGTTCGCCTATGTGCACGACGCCGCCGCCCTGCCGCCGCTCGACGACTTCGCGAGCGGCACGCCCGAGTCGCCGGAGCAGTCGGCCACGGTGTTCGCGCGTGTCGATTCCCTCACCGGCGGCGCACCGCTCACGCTGCGCGGCCCCGGCATCGAAACGACCTGCAGCATCGCGCCCGTCGGTCTGCCCGAGCGCTTCTGGCGCGAACGCGCCGCCCTCGCGCCGCACTTCCCGTGCGGCATCGACTTCTATCTCGTGTGCGGCGACCGCCTCATGGGCCTGCCGCGCACCACTCTCGTGGAGATGCACTGATGTACGTCGCCGTCAAAGGAGGAGAGCGCGCGATCGAAGCGTCGTGGCGTCTGCTCGACGAGGCTCGCCGCGGCGATACGCGCGTGCCCGAGCTGAGCGTCGCGCAGATCCGCGAACAGATGCGTCTGGCCGTGGCGCGTGTGATGGCCGAAGGTTCGGTCTACGACGAAGAACTTGCCGCGCTCGCCATCAAGCAGGCCGCTGGCGATCTCGTCGAAGCAATCTTTTTGCTGCGCGCCTATCGCACCACGCTGCCGCGTTTTGGTTACACACAACCGGTCGAAACGGAAAACATGGTGGTGGAGCGCCGCATTTCCGCGACCTTCAAGGACGTGCCCGGCGGCCAGGTGCTTGGCGCGACCTACGATTACACGCAGCGCCTGCTCGACTTCGCGCTGCTCGCCGAAGGCGACGATGCCGCGAGCGCCACGCCTCGCGCGCCGCGAGCCACCCCGCCCGAAGAAGCGATGCCGCGCGTGGTCTCCCTGCTCGACAAGGAAGGCCTGATCGAGCAGGAAACGCGCTCGACGCAAGCACGCGAGCCCGGCGACCTCTCGCGTGAGCCGCTTGCGTTCCCTGCCGATCGCACCGTGCGCCTGCAAAATCTCGCACGCGGCGACGAAGGCTTCCTGCTCGCGATGGGCTATGCCACGCAGCGCGGCTACGCGCATTCGCACCCGTTCGCGGGCGAGATCCGTTTTGGTTCGGTCTGCGTAGAAATGATGCTGGACGAACTCGATGAAGCCGTGGAAATCGGCGAGATCGACTTGACCGAGTGCCAGATGATCAACCAGTTCGCGGGCGCGAAAGACGTGCCGCCGCAATTCACGCAAGGCTACGGTCTCGCGTTCGGCCACGCGGAACGTAAGGCCATGGCGATGGCGCTGGTGGATCGTGCGCTGCGCGCCGAGGAGCTGGGCGAGACGATCGCCTCGCCGACTCAGGACATCGAATTCATGCTCTCGCACAGCGATAACGTGGAAGCCTCGGGCTTCGTTCAACACCTGAAGCTGCCGCACTACGTGGACTTCCAGGCTGAACTGGAACTCGTGCGCAAGCTGCGCGCGCAGCATGAAAGCGACAGCGACGCGAATGCCGACGCGCACAACAAGGAGGCTGCATGAACGCGCCCGATACCTTGCAATCCACCGCAGCCGAAGTCGCCTCGCACGAAACTCAGGCCGTCTCGGGTTACAACTTCGCGTACCTCGACGAGCAGACCAAGCGGATGCTGCGCCGCGCCCTCCTCAAGGCCGTGGCCGTGCCGGGCTACCAGGTGCCGTTCGCCTCACGCGAAATGCCGCTGCCGTATGGCTGGGGCACGGGCGGCATCCAGGTGACGGCGGCGATCATCGGCGCGAAGGACACGCTCAAGGTGATCGACCAGGGCTCGGACGACACCACGAACGCCGTGAACATCCGTCGCTTTTTCGCGCGCACCACGGGGGTGGCCACCACGCGCCGCACGAGCGAGGCGTCGATCGTGCAGACGCGGCACCGTATTCCAGAAACGCCGCTCACGGACAAGCAGATTCTCGTGTATCAGGTGCCGATGCCCGAGCCGCTGTTCCGGCTCGAGCCGCGCGTGGCCGAATGCAAGAAGCTCCATGCACTGGCCGACTACGGCCTGATCAGCGTGAAGCTTTATGAGGACATCGTGCAGCACGGCAGCATCGCCACGACGTACGACTACCCGGTGACCGTGAACGGCCGTTATCTCACGTCGCCCTCGCCGATTCCGAAGTTCGACAACCCCAAGCTGCATATGAACGCCGCGCTGCAGTTGTTCGGCGCCGGTCGCGAGCGCCGCATCTACGCGATTCCGCCGTACACGCCGGTGAAGAGCCTCGACTTCGACGACCATCCGTTCGAAGTGCAGCGCTGGGAGCACGCGTGCGCCTTGTGCGGCTCGCGCGAGAGTTTCCTCGACGAAATGATCGTCGACGACTCGGGCAAACGCATGTTCGTCTGCTCGGACAGCGACTACTGCCACGACCGCCGCGAGCAGATCGATGCGCACGCAACGAATGAAGCAGGAGAGAAAGCATGACGCCGCTGTTAAGCGCAAGATCGCTCACGAAGCAGTACGGCGGCCGCAACGGCTGCCGCGACGTGAGCTTCGACCTGTATCCCGGCGAGGTGTTGTGCATCGTCGGCGAATCGGGCTCGGGCAAGACCACGCTGCTCAACACGCTCGCACTGCGCACCGAATCCGACTCGGGCGCGCTGCACTACACGAGCGCGAACGGCGAAACGCTCGACCTGCGCACGCTTTCCGAGCCGCGCCGGCGCCTGCTTGCGCGCACCGAATGGGGCTTCGTGCAGCAGAATCCGCGTGACGGGCTGCGCGCGGGCGTCTCGGCCGGGGCCAATATCGGCGAGCCGCTGATGGCCGTCGGCGCACGTCACTACGGGCAAATCCGCAACACGGCGCAGCAGTGGATGCAGCGCGTGGAGCTGGACGCGCAGCGCATCGACGAATTGCCGTCGGCGTTTTCGGGCGGCATGCAGCAGCGCCTGCAAATCGCGCGCAATCTCGTCACGGGGCCACGCCTCGTCTTCATGGACGAACCCACAGCGGGTCTCGACGTGTCCGTGCAGGCGCGCCTGCTCGACCTCCTGCGCACGCTCACGACCAACCTGCATCTTTCGGTGTTGATCGTCACGCACGACATCGGCGTGGCGCGGCTGCTCGCGCACCGCTTGATGGTGATGCAAGGCGGCACGGTGGTCGAATCGGGCCTGACCGACCAGGTGCTGGACGACCCGCAACATCCCTATACGCAGACGCTGGTGGCATCCGTGCTGCCGGTCTAGGATGAAAGACATGACTCTGAACTCATCACCGGGCACGCGCGCGTTCCTCGAAAGACCGGCGCTCATGCTGCGCGCCGAAGACGTGCGCAAGACTTTCACGCTGCACGGCCAGGGCGGCATCGGCATCGAAGCGCTCGCGGGCGTGTCGCTCGACGTGGAGCGCGGCGAATGCATCGTGCTGGTCGGCCCCTCGGGCGCGGGCAAGAGCACTTTCCTGCGCTGCCTGTACGGCAACTACCTCGCCAGCGGCGGCTTGATTGCGATCCGGGACGAGGGCGCGCCGCTCGAGCATCTGGAGATCACGGGCGCAGCGCCCCACGACATCCTGCGCCTGCGCCGCAACGTCGTGGGCTACGTGAGCCAGTTTCTGCGCGTGATTCCGCGCGTGAGCGCGCTCGACATCGTGGCCGCGCCGCTCGTTTCGCGCGGCGTGGAGGAAGACGAAGCACGCGAGCGCGCGCAAACGCTGCTGGCACGCCTGAACGTGCCGCAGCGCCTCTGGCCGCTCGCGCCCGCCACGTTTTCGGGCGGCGAGCAGCAGCGCGTGAACATCGCCCGGGGCCTGATCGCGCAGCACCGCGTGCTGTTGCTGGACGAACCCACGGCCTCGCTCGACGCAGAAAACCGCGAAGTCGTCGCGAGCCTGATTGGCGAAGCGCGCGAGCGCGGCGCGGCGATTGTCGGCGTATTCCACGACGAGGACACGCGCCAGCGCGTCGCCACCCGCGTACTCGAACTCAGCGCGCCGCGCGCGCAAGCGCCGCTCAGCGCCGCAGCCTGAAACCCGCCTGAACGGCGCAAACCGATATCTGAAACGGAGCCTGACGATGTTGATCAAGAACGCTCGCATCGTGACGCGAGACGAAGTTTTCACCGGCACGCTAAGCGTGGCAGACGGCAAGATCCGCGACATCTCGCGCGGCTCGACCGCCGCGCCCGAAGCCGAAGACTGGGAAGGCGACTTCCTGCTGCCCGGTCTCGTCGAACTGCACACCGACAACCTGGAAAAGCACCTCGCGCCGCGCCCCGGCGTGCACTGGAACACCGACGCTGCATTCGTGATTCACGACGCGCAGATCGCAGCCGCCGGCATCACCACGGTATTCGACGCGCTGGCCATCGGCACGCGCCTCGCCGTGGGCGTGCGTGGCCGCGACGTGCAGCTCGCGAGCGCCAAGGCGCTCACGCGCTTTTCCGAGCGCAACCTGCTGCGCGCCGAGCACTTCCTGCACTTGCGCTGCGAAATCGCCACCGAAGACGTGATCGAGCTGTTCGACATGCTGAGCGACCACCCGCTGCTGCGCCTCGCCTCGGTAATGGACCACACGCCGGGCCAGCGCCAGTGGCACGACCGCGAGCAATGGCGCAAATTTCAGGAGCGCCACGGCAAGTGGACCGACGAGCAGACCAACACTATGCTCACCGAAATGGCCACGGAGCAGGAACGCTACGCCGACGCGCACCGCCTCGAAATCGTGCAGCGTTGCCGCACGCGCAACATCCCGCTTGCGAGCCACGACGACACGCTCGTGGAGCACGTCGAGCAGGCCGCGGCCGAAGGCATCGTGCTCGCCGAATTCCCGACCACGCGCGTGGCCGCCGAGGAAGCGAAAAAGCGCGGCATTGCGACGATCATGGGTGCGCCGAACGTGGTGCGCGGCGGCTCGCACTCGGGCAACGTCTCGGCGCTGGAGCTGGCGCAGGCCGGTTTGCTCGACATCCTCTCGTCCGACTACGTGCCGTCGAGCCTCCTGACCGCCGCGTTCGACCTCGTGACCAAGGCCGACTGGACGCTGCCGCGCGCGCTCGCTACGGTCTCGTGGGAACCCGCCAGCAAGTCGGGCCTGCACGATCGCGGCGCGATCGAGCCGGGCCTGCGCGCGGACTTCGTGCGGGTGACGATGCTCGATTCGCTGCCCGTGCCGCGCGCGACGTGGCGCGCGGGCGTGCGCATAGTCTGACGTCGTCCACGCGGTGCAGCCGATTCGTTGCTGCACCGCGACAAAAAACGGCGCGTTGTCTGGCCCTATTCGGGCCGAAAACCAACGGCGCGCCGTCGAATCGATTTCAATTTCCATTCAGACTGCTGACGATGCCGCGACCGCGCGGCATCGCATTCTTCCGACTGTTGCGGCAGAGCATCGCGCAGCCCCTCCCAAGCCCCCGCATTGGCCTGTCCCCATTGGCCCGTTCGCCTTGCCCGACAAGGCTTTGCGTTAAATCGTACAAGCGCACGGGCGTACACTTACCGGCACCCTTTCCCGCTATCCGGTATTACACTAGCGACGCAGCAATTTTGACCTGGTAAGCTTGCGCGCGCTTCGCTGGCCGCAGGCTGGCAGGTCCAACAATAATCCGGCGCGAGCCGCGCCGGGAAATGCGCCATGGCGGCACAACCGCACGCGGCGCGCCCTGAACCATCTCGAGGAGTACCCATAGTGAAGAAACTGCTTGCCACCCTCACGGTTGCCGTGCTCGCCGTCTCGGCCGGCGTCGCCCATGCGAAGGACTGGTCCACCGTGCGTTTCGGCGTTGACGCCAGCTACGCACCGTTCGAATCCAAAGCACCCGATGGCAAGCTGGTCGGCTTCGACATCGACCTCGGCAACGAAATCTGCAAGCGCCTGAACGCCAAGTGCGTGTGGGTCGAGCAAGATTTCGACGGCATGATCCCGGGCCTGAAGGCCAAGAAGTTCGACGGCGTGCTCTCGTCGATGACGATCACCCCGCAGCGCGAGCAGCAGATCGCCTTCTCGGCGAAGCTGTTCAACACGCCGACGCGCCTCGTCGCGAAGAAGGGCTCGAGCCTCGCCCCGACGGCCGACTCGCTCAAGGGCAAGTCGGTTGGCGTCGAGCAAGGCACGATCCAGGAAACCTACGCGAAGGAAAACTGGGCACCGAAGGGCGTGAACGTCGTTCCTTACCAGAACCAGGACCAGGTCTACGCCGACCTGATCTCGGGCCGTCTGGACGCTGCGCTGCAGGATGAAGTGCAGGCGGATCTGGGCTTCCTGAAGACGCCGCGCGGCGCTGGCTTCCAGTTCGCCGGCAAGGAAATCCCGACGGGCGCTGCCGCCATCGGCCTGCGCAAGGAAGACGCCGACCTGAAGGGCAAGATCGACAAGGCCATCGCCGACATGATCAAGGACGGTACCTATAAAAAGATCGAATCCAGGTACTTCGACTTCGACGTGTACGGCGGCTAAGCACCGCATCGCGCCGGCGCTGCATCACGGCGCACGAAGCCCGGGCTTTGTGTCCGGGCTTTTTCATTTCCGGATTTTTATTTCGGATTCCGTATTTTCAGACGATGCCGCAGGCGCGTGAGCGCGCGCCGGTTCCGGCGGCGCGTCGAATCGGCTAAGATCGGTATACGGCCCCCTGCATGTGCTTACGGGGCCATCGTTCACTCCAACACCTTTGCGGGCCGCCGCGCCTCGCGCATCCATCATGCAAACCCGAAACCACCCGTTGATCGCGCCCGCCCTCGGTACCGCGCGGGAACTTGCCAGTTTCCACTACGGCAAGGCCGGCGGTCCCAAGGTCTACATCCAGTCCTCGCTCCACGCCGACGAACTGCCGGGCATGCTCGTCTCGTGGGCGCTGCGCCGCAAGCTCGCGGAGCTGGAAGCTGCGGGCCGCCTTCGCGGCGAGATCGTGATCGTGCCGGTGCCGAACCCCGTGGGCCTGAATCAGCACTGGCTCGGGCATATGATCGGCCGCTTCGAATCGAACACGGCGCAGAACTTCAACCGCAATTTCCACGAGCTCACCGCGCTCGTGCTGCCCAGCATCGAGGCGCGTCTCGGGCCCGACGAAGCCGCGAACCGCACGGCCATCCGTGCGGCCATGGGCGAAGCGCTGGCCGCTCAGAAGCCGAAAACCGAACTCGATTCGATGCGCCTCGCGCTCCAGCGCCTTTCGTACGACGCCGACATCGTGCTCGATCTGCATTGCGACTGGGAAGCCGCCATGCACATCTACACGAACCCCGAGCTGTGGTCCGACGTCGAGCCGCTCGCGCGCTATCTCGATGCCAAGGCCTCGCTGCTCGCGCTCAACTCGATCGGCAACCCGTTCGACGAGATTCACAGCTTCTGCTGGTCGGAGCTGCGCGAGCAATTCGGCACGCGCTTCCCCATCCCGTACGGCTCGATTTCGGTAACGGTCGAGCTGCGCGGCCAGCGCGACGTCTCGCACGAGCTCGCAGAGCACGACGCCCAGGCCATCGTCGACTATCTGATCGGGCGCGGCGTCATCGAAGGCACGGCCGCGCCGCTGCCGCCACTCGCCCATGCAGCCACGCCGCTCGCGGGCACGGAGCCGATCGTGGCGCCTGCCAGCGGCGTGCTCGTGTTTCGCGTGGATTGCGGCACGTGGGTGGAACGCGGCGCGGCCATTGCCGATGTCATCGACCCGCTCGCCGACACCGTGACGACGCTGCACGCGGGCGTGAGCGGCGTGATGTATGCACGCCATAGCGCGCGCTTCGCCACGGCCGGCATGGAAGTCGCACGCATTGCCGGCGAAAAGCCCATTCGCAGCGGCTCGCTTCTTTCGCTGTAACCTGCAACGCCTTGTCGTAAAAGGGCTCGCGCCATAGGTGCGAGCCTTTTTTATAGGCGTTTCCCGGTTATTTCAATTATTTCGGATAACTAATTTCCACTTCAATGAATCGATGGCAAGCAGACGTGTAAAGCGCGCATTGATCGGGCCGTTAATGCGCCCTTGAGATGAATCAAACTCAGCTTGAAGTCAGGTTCAAAAGATGGCTTAACCCGGCAAATAGAAGAAAGCTTAGGAAAAATTCTTATAAGGCCGATTGCCGCAGTCCAGTCTTTCAAATTGACAGGAAAAATTGCCCGCGAAGCCAATAACGACGGGCTTCGGGCGCCGCTCTCCGCGGGTGCAACCCGTGTGTCGCTTCCACACAACAGAATGGCGACATTTTGCCTACAAAGTCTTACTGTCACATTCCTTTCGTTATCGACCCTTAAATTGCAGCCCGTCGCATTGACCGGCCCATAAGAGGCCGGAGTAGTCATCTCGTCCTTTACCCGGAGAAACAGTTGAATAAGAAAATTCTGACCACCGCTATTCTGGCCTCGATCGCAGGCGTTGCCCACGCACAAAGCAGCGTAACGCTGTACGGCGTGATCGACGCGGGTGTGAATTACATCAGCAACGTGAAGAACTCGAACGGTACGAACGGCAGTTCGCATCAGTTCTCGTACGGTGACGGCGTGGCGCAGGGCAGCCGTTGGGGCCTGCGCGGCACGGAAGACCTGGGCGGCGGCCTGAAGGCGATCTTCGTGCTCGAAAACGGCTTCAACAGCGGTAACGGCACGGCAGGCCAGGGCGGCGCGATGTTCGGCCGTCAAGCTTTCGTCGGTCTGACGCAGTCGAACATCGGTTCGCTGACGTTCGGCCGTCAATACTCGCTCAACACGGACATTCTCGGCGCGCAGTACTCGACCGGTGGCAACACGGTTTCGGGTAACTGGGCGTACCACTTCAACGACATCGACCAGCTGACGTCGAGCCGCATCAACAACGCGGTCAAGTTCCAGAGCGTGAACTTCTCGGGCTTCACGTTCGGCGCGTTGTACGGCTTCTCGAACTCGACCTCGTTCGCCGGCGCACCGGCAACGGGTCCGGCGGCCAGCCCGATCGCCGGCTCGTCGCGCGCGTACAGCTTCGGCGCGAACTACGGCTACGGCCCGTTCAGCATCGGCGCTGCCTACTTCAACCAGACGTACCCGGGCCAGACCACGCCGTCGACGACGACCACGATCGCCAACGTTGCACAGGGCACGCTGCGCGACACGCGCTCGTTCGGTGTCGGTGGCCGTTACATCGTCGGCCCGGCAACGCTGTGGGCCCTGTGGACCAACACGCTGCTTTCGCCGATCGCCGGTTCCTCGACGCTCTACAACGCGTACGAAGCAGGCGGCAAGTACGCCTTCACGCCGGCTCTCGCGGCTGGCCTTGGCTACACGTACTCGCGCACCTCGGGCAGCCAGACGGCTCACTGGAACCAGGTCAACGCATCGCTCGACTACGCGCTCAGCAAGCGCACGGACGTCTACGGCCTCGTGTCGTACCAGGACGCATCGGGCACGCTCGCGAACGGCCAGAAGGTACAGGCGCAGATCGGCGACTCGAGCTCGAGCATCTACCAGCCGTCGGGCACGGGTTCGCAGGATCAAGTCGCGGTTCGCGTCGGTATCCGCCACAAGTTCTAAGCAGCGTGACTCGCGCAACAGCGGCGGCCGGCGACTCATAGCGCCGGCTCTGCTCGGCGCGCCGCAGCTCGCGCTGCACGCCGCGCCTTACCGGACGGGGCATCCCTTGGGATGCCCCGCTTTTTTTTTGGTTCATCGCAGTCGATGCACGACGACGCCCTTCGTCACGCCTTCCTGACGAATTCCGATTTGAGGCTCATGGCGCCGAAGCCGTCGATCTTGCAATCGATATCGTGGTCGCTGTCCACCAGCCGGATATTCTTTACTTTGGTGCCCATCTTGATCACGCCACCCGAACCCTTGAGTTTCAGGTCCTTGATGACCGTGACGGTATCCCCGTCCTGGAGGACATTGCCGGCCGAATCGCGATACACCTTGCCCGCTGTTTCAGCCGGCGCGGTGGCTAGCGCCGACCATTCATGTGCACACTCCGGGCAGATGTAGACGTCACCGTCTTCGTAGGTGAACTCGGAATTGCATTTCGGACAGCGTGGCAGTGCGCTCATGGAGAATCCCTGGTGCCGACGGGGGCATTAAAAGCGCGCAAGTATAGCGGCTCCGGCAGACGGCCCACCCCGCCATGCGTGCGGCCTGCGACGTTATGTCCGCCGCGACCCCGCCCTGGCCCCGCTTCTGGTACGCTGCGCTCTCTCACCTCGCAGCGATCGAACCGATGGAACTCCCTTTCAACGAAGCCGCCGTCTCGGTGACGCGCAACGCGCTTTCCGCAGCCGGCCAGGTCTTCCCCATGCGCGACATCGAGGACGTGCGTATCGTCATCGGGCGGCGCAGCCGCGTGGTGCCGATCGCGATCAGCCTGGTCGGCGCCGCCGGCGCTGTCGTGGGTGGTGTGCTCGGCTCGGCGTCCGGTCTCGCGTGCGGCGTGATGGTGATCGTGGTGGGCTGGCTCGCGTGGCTCTGGCAGGAAGCCGTGCACCGGCTCTATGTCGTGACGGGCGGAGAATCGCGCGAGGCGGTCACGAGCCTCGACCCGGCATTCCTCGAACGTGTGCAGGAAGCGGTGCGCATCGCCAAGGCCGCGCAAGCGGCGCAGGCCGAAGGCGGCACGACGCGGCCCTCAGCGCCCTGATACCGCCGGAAGTACTAACGGAAGTACTGCCGGAAGCACCGCGGGCGCTCGCCCCTCACTCCATCTCGATCGACTTCACGTGCCAGATATCTCGGGCGTATTCCGCGATCGCACGGTCCGACGAGAATTTCCCCATCCCCGCCACGTTTTCGATCGCGCTCGCGGTCCACGCGGGGACGTCCATGAAACGCTGGTCGGCGGCGTCCTGGGCCTCGATGAAGGCCGAGTAGTCGGCCAGCACGAGGTAGTGGTCGCCCCAGTCCACGAGCGTGTGGAAGATGTCCGTGTAGCGTGCCGAATCGTGCGGTGAAAAGAAGCCCATACGGATCTGGTCGAGCGCGCGGCGCAGCTCGGCGTTTTCCTCGTAGACCTGGCGCGGCCGGTAGCCCGCGCAACGCAGCTGATCGACCTGGTCGGACGTGTGGCCGAAGATGAAAATGTTGTCCTGCCCCACGGCCTCGCCGATCTCGATGTTCGCGCCGTCGAGCGTGCCCATGGTGAGCGCGCCGTTGAGCGCGAGCTTCATGTTGCCGGTGCCCGACGCTTCGGTGCCCGCGGTCGAGATCTGCTCGGACAGGTCCGCTGCGGGAATCAGCGCCTCGGCCACGCTCACGCCGTAATTCGGCACGAACACCACCTTGAGCCGATCGCCCACTACGGGATCGTTGTTGATCTTCGTGGCCACGTCGTTGATGAGGTGGATGATCATCTTCGCCATGCGGTACGCCGACGCGGCCTTGCCCGCGAACAGCACGACGCGTGGCACCCAGTCACGCTCCGGCGCTTCGAGAATGCGGTTGTAGCGCGTGATCACGTGCAGCACGTTGAGCAACTGGCGCTTGTACTCGTGAATGCGCTTGACCTGCATGTCGAACAGCGCGTCGGGATTGAAGACGATGCCCGTGCGCTGCAGGGCGCGATGTGCGAGGCGCACCTTGTTGCTGCGCTTGGCCGCACGGAAGGCGGCTTCGAACGACGCGTCGCCGCGCAGTTTGCGCAGCGCGCCCAGCTCGAAGAGATCGCTGCGCCAGCGCGGCCCGATCGCTTCGTCCACGAGGCGCGCGAGCGGCGCGCTCGCCTGCGCGAGCCAGCGGCGCGGCGTGATGCCGTTGGTCACGTTCGTGAAGCGGTCGGGAAAGAGACGCGCGAAGTCGGCGAAGATATCGCGCGTCATCAGTTGCGAGTGCAACTTAGAGACACCGTTCACCTTGTGGCTCGCCACGATCGCGAGATAGGCCATACGCACGCGGCGCTGACCGTATTCGTCCACGAGCGAGATGCGGCGGATCAGGTCGAGGTCGTGCGCGCCGCGGTCGCTCGCTTCGCGCAGGAACGCGGCGTTGATGTCGAAGATGATTTCGAGGTGGCGCGGCAAGAGGCGCGCCAATAGTTCGACGTCCCAGGTTTCCAGCGCTTCGGGCATCAGCGTGTGGTTGGTGTACGAGAACACACGGCGCACGTGGCCCATCGCCTCGTCCCACGGCAGATGATGCACGTCCACGAGCAGGCGGATCAGCTCGGGAATGGCCAGCACCGGGTGCGTGTCGTTCAGGTGCACCGCGACCTTTTCGGAGAAGCGCCCGAACGTGCTGTGCGTGCGCAGGTAGCGGCGAATCAGGTCCTGCATCGTCGCGGAGACGAAGAAGTACTCCTGGCGCAGACGCAGTTCGCGCCCGGCCATCGTCGAGTCGTCGGGATAGAGCAGCCGCGAGACGTTCTCGGAGATGTTGCGCGCTTCCACCGCGCGCTGATAGTCGCCCTGGTTGAACGCCGAGAGATCGAGTTCTTCGTCCGCGCGCGCGGACCACAGCCGCAGCGTGTTGGTCGCGCTAGTGGCGTAGCCGGGAATGACCGTGTCGTAGGCCATGGCGTTCACGTGCTGCGTGTCGACCCATTCCACGTGGCCGTTGCGCTGCATGGTGCGCCCGCCGAAGCGAACGGGATACTGGACCTCGGGCCGCGGAAACTCCCACGGATTGCCATAGCGCAGCCAGTAGTCGGGCGCTTCGACCTGTTCGCCGTTCACGACCTGCTGGCGAAACATGCCGTAGTCATAGCGAATGCCATAGCCGAAACCCGGAATGCCGAGCGTCGCCATCGAATCGAGAAAGCACGCCGCGAGCCGGCCGAGACCGCCGTTGCCGAGCGCCGCGTCGGGCTCGTAGTCGAGCACCGTGTCCATGTCGACGCCCACGCTCGCCAGCGCCTCTTTCATCTGGTCGTGGATGCCGAGCGCGATCAGCGCGTTCGAGAATGTGCGGCCGATGAGAAATTCCATCGACAGGTAATAGACGCGTTTGACGTCCTGGTCGTACTGGCGGCGCGTGGTGATCATCCAGCGCTCGACGAGCCGGTCGCGCACGGCGAGCGCCGCAGCATGCAGCCAGTCCTGCGGACGGGCTGTCACGGCGTCCTTGCCGACACCGTACATCAGGCGATTGGAGAGGGAACGACGCAGCGCTTCGACGCTGCTTTGCAACTGATCGAACTCGAGACCGATGGCTGTCATCTACTGACTCCTGTCGACCGCACCTGGCAACGAGCGCCTGGTGCGGTCCCATGCAATGCGCCGGAAATGGCGGCGCGCCCATAAAAGGTGCAGGGCGCGCGGTTGTTCTGGGCCTGCGCCGCACGTGACGGAACGGGACAATGACGCGTCGGCGCCGCGGCGCAAAAGGCCGGCACCGCTCGCCAGCGAGCGCAGATCAATTTGCAGAGTAGTGCATTTTCAAATGGCGTGCGGCGGCGCGCCAGCCGGGCACGGAGCGCGGCCGCCAGCCACGCGGAACCCGCCGTCCGCCTCGATCCCTTGCCATGCGGTGGGTTGCGCGCGCGCAGCGCGGCGTCACGTCTGCGCGTGACGGGCTTGGCGGTTAGTTGCGATTGCTGAGCCGTGATGAACGATCGAGTGCTACCCAAGGCCTTACAGTCACCCCACGCCCTGAGGCTTCCCCTGCAGAACCGGGCGGGCTCTGTAACAATCGCAAAATTCGTCCGCGCGGCCCGCGCCGCAGCCTTCATCGTCCATCCGCCCGAGACTGTCTTGTCCGAAACCTTTTCCGCGGCGCGCGAAACCCGCAACACCAGCGATATCGATCCCCCCGACGCGCCCATGTCCGCGAAGAACCGCCGCGCCATGGGCGCGGTGATGCTCGCCGTTGCGCTCGCCACGCTCGACACCGCCATCGCCAACACCGCGCTGCCGGCCATCGCCACCGACCTGCACGCGGCCCCCGCCGCCTCGGTGTGGATCATCAACGCATACCAGCTCGCGATGGTCGCCACGCTGCTGCCGCTCGCCGCGCTCGGCGACATCATCGGCCACCGGCGTATCTATATCAGCGGCCTCGCGATCTTCACGGTCGCTTCGCTCGCCTGCGCGCTCGCACCCACGCTGACCGCGCTCGCCGGGGCGCGCGTGCTGCAGGGGCTCGGCGCGAGCGCCATCATGAGCGTGAACACGGCGCTGATCCGCTTTCTCTACCCGCCGCACCGGCTCGGGCGCGGGCTCGGCATGAACGCGCTGATCGTGGGCGTTTCGTTCGCCGTGGGTCCGACCATGGCCTCGCTGATCCTCTCCGCGGGCACCTGGCCGTGGCTCTTCGCGATCAACGTGCCGCTCGGCGTGCTCGCGCTCGTGTTCGCGCTGCCCGCGCTGCCGCAGACGGCGCGCGGCAAGCACGCCTTCGATCCCGTCGCGGCGGTGCTCAATGTGATTACGTTCGCGGCGCTGATCTTCGCGCTCGGCGAGGCCGCGCAGCGCGCGCCCGGCATCGAAGTGGGCATTGCGGCCGTCGTGGCGCTGGTGTTCGGCGCGCTGCTGATCCGGCGCGAAGCCGGCCATCCCGCGCCCATGCTGCCCGTGGATCTGTTCCGCCGGCCGGTTTTCGCGCTTTCGTCGGTCACCGCGATCTGCTCATTCGCGGCGCAGGGCCTCGCGTTCGTCTCCCTGCCGTTCTATTTCGAAACCGTGCTGATGCGCAGCCAGGTGGAGACCGGCTTCCTGATGACGCCTTGGCCCGTGGTCGTGGCCGCCGCCGCGCCCATTGCGGGGCGCCTCTCCGACCGCTATCCGCCGGGCCTGCTCGGTGCGATCGGGCTCGCCATTCTCTCGGCCGGCATGGCGTCGCTGGCGCTGCTGCCCGCGCACCCCACGGTGACTGACATTGTCGTGCGGATGGCGATCTGCGGCGCGGGCTTCGGCTTTTTTCAGTCGCCGAACCTGCGGGCGATCATGGCGAGCGCGCCGCCCGAGCGCAGCGGTGGCGCGAGCGGCACCGTCGCGGTCTCGCGTCTGCTCGGGCAGACTACGGGCGCTGCGTTGGTGGCGCTGTGCTTCCAGATCGTGGGCCGGCACGGCCCGACGCTCGCCTTAAGCCTTGGCTGCGCCTTTGCGGGCGCGGCGGCCATTGCGAGCGGGCTGCGGCTTTTCGCGCCGTCGCACCGGGCGGTGCAGCGCGGGTGATGCGATTGATGCGGTCCGTGCGGACGGCTGAAGTCTGACGCAAAGGCACGCGGGAAAAGCGCGCCTTCGCCAGCCCGTCTACCGGCTTATCGCGCGAAGTAGCCCTTCACCGCCGCCACGAACGTGTCGATATCGGCGGCCGTCACGTCGAGGTGCGTGACGAAGCGCGACGCGTACAGCATCTGCGTGAGGATGCCGCGCTCCTTGAGATATGCCTCCAGCGGCGCGCAGTGCTCCTGCGGGAACTGCACGAACACCATGTTCGTCGCCTGCGACATCACCTTCACCTGATCGATCTGCGCGAGACCGGCGGCGAGACGCGCGGCGTTCGCATGGTCGTCGGCGAGACGCGCGACGTTGTGATCGAGCGCGTAAAGGCACGCGGCCGCGAGCACGCCCGACTGGCGCATACCGCCGCCCAGCACCTTGCGCCAGCGATGCGCAGCGTCGATGAGCGCGCGGCTGCCGACCAGCACCGATCCCACCGGCGTGCCCAACCCCTTCGAAAAACAGATCGACACCGAGTCGAAGCCCGCCGTGAGCGCCTCGAGCGGCTGGCCCGAGGCGACCGTCGCGTTGTACACGCGCGCACCGTCGAGGTGCGTGGCGAGGCCGCGCTCATGCGCAAGCTGCGTGGCCTTCGCGACGTAATCCGCCGGCAGGACCTTGCCGCCGATGGTGTTTTCGAGCGCGAGCAGACGCGTGCGCGCGAAATGGTCGTCGAACGGCTTGATCGCTGCAGCGATGCGCTCGAGCGGGATCGAGCCGTCTTCGGCGTTGTCGAGCGGCTGCGGCTGGATGCTGCCCAGCACGGCCGCGCCACCGCCTTCGTACTTATAGGTGTGGGCCGCCTGGCCGACGATGTACTCGTCGCCGCGCGCGCAATGCGCCATCAGCGCGGCGAGGTTGCTCTGCGTGCCGCTCGGGAAGAAGAGTCCCGCCTCCTTGCCCGCCTCTTGCGCCACGCGCGCCTGCAGGCGCAGCACGGTCGGGTCGTCGCCCCATACGTCGTCGCCGGTTTCGGCGCGGGTCATGGCGGCGAGCATGGCTTCGCTCGGACGGGTGACGGTGTCGCTGCGCAGGTCGATCATTGCGATGAAATCCTCGTGGTTGAAGCACGCGCGGGACGCACGGGCGCGCGCCTGGTCGGGCGCGCGCCCGTGCGGCGTGGAACCATCGAGTGTATTTTCAAACGGCGGCCCAGCGCAATGCCGGGCCGGGCACGGAGCGCGCTTTCGCCGTGGCTAGTGCGCGAGCAGCGGCAGCGGATCGACGGGCTTGCCGTCGCTACGGACTTCGAACTGAACGCCGCCGGTGCCCATTTCCGCGATCGGCTGGCCTTGCGACACGGCGTCGTCTTCCTTCACGAGCAGCTTGCCGTTGCGGCCATAGGCCGTCACGACCTGGTCGTTGTGCTTGATGATCACCAGCGGCCCATAGGCCTCGATACCCGTACCCGCGTAGACCACGCGGCCGGCGGCGGCGGCCTTGACCTCCTCGCCGGGCGAGCCGCCGATCACGATGCCAGTGGACTTGCCCGGCACGAAGCGCTGCAGGATCGGCCCGCGCGCAGGCCACGCGAGCGCGATGCCCGGCGCAACGGGTGCGGGCATGGCTACGCCAGCGGCGGCCGGTGCGCCGCCAGGCATCTGCGCCTGCGGCGCAGCCGTTGCGTAGTTGGGCGGGGGCGCGACGCGCAGCACCTGGCCTGGCAGGATCTGGGCGTTGGCGGAAGGCAGCTGGTTCCAGCTCGCGATGTCCTGGGGACGCTGGCCGAAGGCCCCGGCGACGCGCGAGAGCGTGTCGCCCGGATTGACGCGGTAGTAGCCCGCGGGCACGCCGCTCGTGGACATTGGGGGGGCGCTTTGGGATTCCCATGGCGCGAAGGTACTGCTACAGGCGCTGCAGACGAGCGTGAGGGCGGCCAGCGCCGCATACGCGCCCGGGTTTCGCCGTTGTCGATTCATCTTGCTGTTCCTCGCTTGGTCCTCGCGTATGACGCAAAAATACGCATGTGGAGTGCGCGGCGGGCCGCAGGCGTTCGCTTGCGCGCCACCTTCCGCGCGAATGAAGACGGAATAAGCCGGAAATGGCGAACGTCCCCCATTATATCGTTCATGCTCCAGCCGCCTTTTTTCGCCGGCATGCTCGCCCGGCCTGCGTTTGCGCGGGTCTACGCCTATACTGGTTCACGCGTCACCCGATAATCAGATGAAAGGCCTCTCGCTGCAGTCCCATGGCCCTGAGGGATCCGAGAATGAACAAAGCCACCTTTCTTTCGCTGCAGCTCAACGTCGAAGATGTCACGTCGTCGCCGGGCCTCGTCGAATTGTTGAACAACCATCTCGTCTTTGCGGCCGACGTGGCCGAAGCCGCCGACGAACTGGTCCAGCACGCCAGCATCGCACGGCTTTCCGGCGCCACCGAGGCGTCCGTGGAAATTCCCGCCGTAGTCATCGAGCGCTTGCGCGACGCGCTCGATACGCTGAGCGGCTATGACGAAACCTGGCTTTTCGCGCTCGAGCCCGGCCGTGCGCTCTTCGACGACATCGCACGCCGGCCTCGCCTGCTTCACTAGTACGCGAACCCGGAGCGGACGGCGCCCTACCCGCATCGCCCGCCCCATTTGCCTGCGCGCCGGCGCCTGTGTGCCACGCTGCCGCGCGCGGAGCGCCTTGTTTTTGGCGCGCCAAACTGGGGGAACCGCCGTGAAATCCATTCTGAACCGCCGTAACACCGCGCTCTCTGGCGCGCCATCACGAATCCTGGCCGTCGCCCATGATGCCGCCACGCAGCGCGCCGTCGCAAGCGAAGCCGCGAGCCGCGTCTCGCAATCCGCGCCCGAGCCCACCGTTACGCCGCCCGAGGCTCCCGTCGAGGTCGAGTCGCGCGGGGAGCCTTCCGCAGGCGCAGCCGTGCAGCCCGAAGGCGCCGGCGGGCCTCGGCCAGTGTCCACACTCCATCCGGTGCCGGTCATGCCCGCGCACCTCAATGGCCGCCCCGTGCAGATCGCCGACGGCGCCGCATTCGAAGCGCTCCACGCTGCCGACGAGCTCCTGACCTTCCGCGTCTATCGCTGCTTCGCCTATACGGTCAGCCTCTTCTTCCACCCGCCCACGCTCGGCTACTTCGTCGCGCTCCATCAAGAAAGCGTACTGTGGCGCGCGCTGAAAGCCAACGACCTCGACGCGGCCGGCTCGGCATTTCACCTGATGCAGGAGCAAGCCACGCGCCTCGCCGACGGCGAAACGCGCCGCGTGCAACTCGTCGCGCAAAATGCGGAGCTCACGCGGCAGATCGAGGAGTCGGAAGCCCAGGCCGAACGCCTGCGCGTGGATCTGCAGCGCCATGCGGAACAAGAGCAGACGGTGACGGGCCGCCAGCACCAGATACGAAAGGACGTCGCTCAGCTGGAGGCGCAGCGCATTGCCGCGCAGGCCCAGTTGAACAAGGCGCACCGGGCGCTGCATCAGCTCAAGGTCGCGACGAGCGAGGGCGTGCCCCATCTGCATGCGCGCTGATCACGCGAGCGGGCCGAGCTGCCGCGCGAATCGCCGGGCGGCTTCGAGGCCGAAACTACTCGGCGCCAGCTTCACGTCGCGCTCATAGTCGACGTCGATGCCCATGCGCCACGCCGCAATGCGCTTGCCGTAGCAAATCAGCGTATCGAGCGACTGCATGACGAAGACGATGGCGGGCAGCACCTGCTGGTACAGGGCTTGTGCGCGCTCGAGATCGCCTGCGCAATACGCGGCGTAGACCTGCTGCTGCCAGTCGAAGCAGTCCGGTGCGACGATCATCCCCGCACAGCCGGCGCGCAGGTTGTCGAGCAATTCCAGGCCGCCGCGGCCGTTGAGCACGGGCATCAGGTCGCCGATCTGCGCGATCGTTTCGGCGATCGTCACCGCCGGGCCTTCGCCCTTGAGCACGCGGAAGTTCGGGCATTGCGCAGCAAGCGCGCGCAAACTGCCCGGCGAGAGCCCGACGCCCAGATACCCTGGCGCGTTCTGTATGCCGACCGTCACGTCGAGCCCTGCCATCACGTCAGCGAAGAAGTCGAAATAGAACGATTCGGATTGCGCAGGCTCGCCTTGAGCGCGCACGGGAGGCTGGAGGATTAGCCATGCCGCGCCGCGTTCGATCGCGTGTTGCGCGAATTCGCGCTGCGCCTGAACCGTGGGACCGCTCACCGTGACGGCGAGCGGCAGCGCGCCGCCGCTGTCCTCCTGCGCCCAGCCGATCACCTGCTCGCGTTCGGCGCGCGAAAGCTTGTTGACCTCGGTCGCGAGCCCGAGCACCGCAATGCCCGGCGCGCCGCCGCGCACGGCCGCTTCGACCTGGCGTCGCATGGCGGCGCGGTCGAGGCGGTTATCGCGATCGAAGTACGCATAGAGGATCGGGTAGATGCCGGCGATCGCACCGACGGATTTGGCTGGCGCGCTCATCGTGTGCTCCTGCGCGATCAGTGGGAGTCGCGCGGCACGGCCGCGCCGCTCGCACCGACCAGAAAGTCCAGATCCGCGCCCTTGTCGGCCTGCAGCACGTGCTCGACGTAAAGCCGGTAATAGCCGCGCTCGGGCAGCTCGGGCGCCGTCCACTCGGTCTTGCGGCGCGCGAGTTCTGCGTCGGAGACTTCCAGATGCAGGCGCCGCGCCGCGACGTCCAGCTCGATCATGTCGCCCGTGCGCACGAGCGCGAGCGGGCCGCCCGCAGCCGCTTCGGGCGACACGTGCAGCACGACCGCACCATACGCCGTGCCGCTCATGCGGCCGTCCGAAATGCGCACCATGTCGGTAATGCCCTTTTGCAGCACCTTCTTCGGCAGCGGCATGTTGCCGACCTCGGCGAAGCCCGGATAGCCCTTGGGTCCGGCGCCTTTGAGGACCATGACGCAGTGCTCGTCGATATCGAGCGATGCGTCGTCGACCTTCGCGTGCAGTTCCTCGACGTTCTCGAACACCACCGCGCGGCCGCGATGCCGCAACAGCGCCGGCGTGGCGGCCGAAGGCTTGATGACCGCGCCGTCGGGCGCGAGGTTGCCCTTGAGCACGGCGATGCCGGCTTTGGGCTTGAACGGCTGCGCAAACGAGGTGATGACTTCGGGGTTGTAGTTCGGCGCGTCGGCCACGTTTTCCCAGAGGGTTTTACCGTTGACCGTCAACGCGTCCCGATGCAGCAGCCCTTGCTCGCCCAGTTGCCGCAGCACCGCGGGCAGACCGCCCGCGTAATAAAAGTCCTCCATCAGATGATGGCCGGAAGGCTGCAGATTCACGAGGCACGGAACATCGGAGCCGAGTTCCCAGTCATCGAGCGAAAGCGGCACGCCAATGCGCCGCGCGAGCGCGATCAGATGCACGACGGCGTTGGTCGAGCCGCCGATGGCCGCGTTGGTGCGGATCGCGTTTTCGAACGCCGCGCGGGTGAGGATCTTCGACATCGTGAGGTCCTCGCGCACCATCTCGACGATGCGCCGCCCGGCGAGTTGCGCGAGCACCTGGCGGCGCGCATCGACAGCGGGAATGGCCGCATTGTGGGGCAGCCCCATGCCCAGCGATTCGACCATCGAGGCCATCGTGGACGCCGTGCCCATGGTCATGCAGTGGCCGCGCGAGCGGTTCATGCACGACTCCGCTTCGACGAATTCGGCCTGCGACATTGTCCCCGCGCGCACTTCCTCCGACATTTGCCACACCCCCGTGCCCGAGCCGATCTCATGGCCCCGGAAACGCCCGTTGAGCATTGGGCCGCCGGAGACGGCGAGCGCGGGCAAGTTGCACGACGCTGCGCCCATCAGCAAGGCCGGCGTGGTCTTGTCGCAGCCGACGAGCAAAATCGTGCCGTCGATCGGATTCCCGCGAATCGACTCCTCGACGTCCATGGAGGCGAGGTTGCGAAACAGCATCGCGGTGGGCCGCAAGTTCGATTCGCCGAGCGACATCACGGGAAACTCGAGTGGCAGACCGCCGGCTTCGTACACGCCTTTTTTCACGTACTCCGCGAGTTCGCGAAAATGCGCGTTGCACGGCGTGAGTTCCGACCACGTATTGCAAATGCCGATGACGGGGCGGCCGTCGAACGCGTCGTGTGGGATGCCCTGATTCTTCATCCACGAGCGGTGGATGAAGCCGTCCTTGTCGGCTTTGCCGAACCAGGCCTGACTGCGCAAGGGCTTGCGGGGGGAGCGGGTCATGGCGGGGCGTCTCCTGTAGCGGGGCAACTTCAGGGAAACTGCCGCCCGATCATAGGAGTGACGTTCGGACCCGTCAATGTTCGGTATGGCGTCCTTAGATATGGACAAAGCGCGCCACAAAAAAGTACGGGCCGGTGGAGAACCGGCCCGTGCTGGACTGCCTGTTGCAACAACGTACTGCCTACTGCGTTCTGCTACTGCACGGCTGCACCTCTCACTGCGCCAGCCAACTTCAACTACCTTCTGCTCTCTGCGTACTTCCTGACTGCAACAACTCACCTACTGCGTACTGCAACTGCACACTGCGAACTGCACCTTCTACTGCAACCACTCACTGCGTCTTGCAACTGCAACTTCTAGTGCACTCACTGCTTCTGCTGCAACAACTGACTGCGTACAGCGACAACTCACTACAGGGGGTAGCTTGCCGGAACCGCCTGAAGCGGTTCCGTTCGGTCAGGGCTTAGTGGCCGAAGTAAATGCGCTGGTTCGGGGCGACTTGCGCCGGTTGCACCGCGGCACCCGACTGCGACGTGCCGACCGCCGGAGCGCCGTAGCCGCTGGTGTCGCCGGCGGCGAGCTTTTCCTGGGTCACGCGCGCTTGCGCGGCCTGCAGGTTTTCCGGGTAGTTCACATGGTCAGCCGACGGGTTGTAGCCAGCGTGCTCGAGTTGAACGAGTTCCGCACGCACCTGGGCGCGGGTCAGGCCTTGTTCGCTCGACTGGGCGAACGAGATTGCCGGCATGGCAAGCGCGGCGGCAACGACGACTGCGGGGACAAGCTTGTTCATGATCGGACCTCCATCTGTTTTATTTCCGCTTCAGAACACCGTGTTCGTCAGCGATTGATTACAGTGTAGGCGTCCGATCACGCTAGGGAAAACCCTAATTCGTCAAAACACCATTGCGATTTCGGTAATAAAAAAAGGTGAGCCCTGCGGACTCACCTTACGATTCCAACAAAGACCGCAACGACAATGCGGCCTTCTGTCTTGCGACCTTACGACCAGTCCGCGTGGAAGCTGCCCGGCTTGTCGATGCGCTCGAACGTGTGTGCGCCGAAGAAGTCGCGCTGTGCCTGCACGAGGTTGGCGGGCACGCGCTCCGAGCGGTAGCCGTCGAAGTACGCAATGGCCGACGAGAACGCCGGCACCGGCACGCCCGCGTTTACCGCCTGGATCACCACGTCGCGCAGCGCCGACTGATAGTTGGCCGCGATGTCACGGAAATAGGGATCGAGCAGAAGGTTATCGAGCTGAGGGTCCTTCGCGTAGGCGTCCGTGATCTTCTGCAGGAAGCGCGCGCGGATGATGCAGCCCGCGCGGAAGATCTTGGCGATCGTGCCGTATTGCAGGTCCCACTTGTACTCGTCGGAAGCCATGCGCAGTTGCGAGAAGCCTTGCGCGTACGAAATCACCTTCGAGAAATACAGCGCGCGGCGCACCGACTCGATGAACGCCTTGCGCTCGCCCGAGAACGGCTTCGCGTCCGGGCCCGAAAGCACCTTGCTCGCGGCCACGCGCTGCGTCTTGAGCGACGAGAGCACGCGCGCGAACACGGCTTCGGTGATGAGCGGCAGCGGCGCGCCGATATCCAGCGCATTTTGGCTCGTCCACTTGCCGGTGCCCTTTTGTGCGGCGCGGTCGAGAATCACGTCGACGAGATCCTTGCCGGTTTCCTCGTCCTTCTTGCCGAAGATCTTCGAGGTGATCTCGATCAGATAGCTGTCGAGCTCGCCTTCATTCCATTCGGTGTAGACCTTGCCCAGTTCTTCGTTCGAGAGGCCGAGCACCTGCTTGAGCACCGCGTAGCTTTCGGCGATCAGCTGCATGTCGCCGTATTCGATGCCGTTGTGCACCATCTTCACGAAATGGCCCGCGCCGTCCGGGCCCATGTAGGCCACGCACGGCTCGCCGTCCGTCGGCGCCTTCGCGGCGATTTCAGTGAGGATCGGGGCAACCAGATCGTAAGCATCGCGCTGGCCGCCCGGCATGATCGACGGACCCTTGAGCGCGCCTTCCTCGCCGCCCGACACGCCCGTGCCGATGAAGTGCAGGCCCGACTTCGCGAGTTCCTGGTTGCGGCGGATAGTGTCGGTGAAGTGCGTATTGCCGCCGTCGATCAGGATGTCGCCCTTCTCCAGCAGCGGCTTGAGCGCGGCGATGGTGTCGTCGGTGGGCGCGCCGGCCTTCACCATCATCAGAATGCGGCGCGGCTTTTCCAGCGAATCCACGAACTCTTCGAGCGTGTACGCCGGCACGAGCTTGCGATCCGGATACTCGGCGATCAGCTCGTCGGTTCGGGCGCGGCTGCGATTGAACACCGAGACCGCGTGGCCGCGGCTTTCGATGTTGAGCGCCAGATTGCTACCCATCACGGCCAGACCTACAACGCCGATTGGCTGTTTGCTCATGTTGTTTCTCCACTTCATTCATTGACGGCGCCGCAACGGGGCGCCAACCGTGCAAGCATAAGGGAAACGTAGCGGCGCTGCGCGAACGCGCGCATGCGCGCCGGACGTTTGCCGACCTCGCTTACTGTTTTCGGAACACCAGGCTGAAATTGTTCGCGGGCATCGGCACGCGCGCTTCGCACGCGAAGCCTCGCGCCTGCGCCAACGCCTCCACTTCCTCCATGTCGCGCACGCCCCAGGACGGGTCGCGCGCGCGCAAGTCGGCGTCGAAGGCCTCGTTGCTCGGCGCCGTGTGCGCGCCTTCGCGCCGGTACGGCCCGTAGAGCACGAGCGCTCCGCCCGTAGCAACGCGCGCGCCCGCGCCTTTCATGAGCGCCTGCGCCGCTTCCCACGGCGCGATGTGAATCATGTTGATGCAGACGATGGCTTCCACACCGTCGATCGGCCAGGGCTCGCGGCACACGTCGAGATCGAGCGGCGCACGCAGGTTGGCGAGACCCGAGTGCTCGCGCCAGGCCTCGATCGAGGCGCGGGCGCGCGCGTCGGCGTCGCTCGGCTGCCACGCGAGGTCAGGAAACGCGGTCGCGAAGTGGACGGCATGCTGGCCGGTGCCGCTCGCGATTTCGAGCACGGTGCCCCGCGCGGGCAGCGCGCCGCGCAGCACCTCCAGGATCGGCGCGGCGTTGCGCTCGGCGGCGGGCGCGGACAGGCGTTGGACGGCTTGCGGTTCGTTCATCGTCTTGCGGTCTTTCGGCGTTTGGTTGACGTTCAGTCGGCCTTCAATCAGTACAGCGAGTTCTTGATGCGCTCGGCGAGACCGGCTTCGTAAGTCTCGGCGTCGAACGTCTCGCCATATTGCTCCTCATTCACGCGGCGTAGCATCTCGCCCGCGCTCGGCAGGTGCGAGCGTTCGACGTGGTGCGACGGGTCCCACAGCTTCGAGCGCACGATGGCCTTGGAGCAATGGAAGTACACGCTTTCCACGTCGATCACGAGCACCGAGCGCGGCGGCTTGCCATCCACGGCGAAGCTCGCGAGGAGCGCGGGGTCGGTACTCACGCGGCCACGCCCGTTCACGCGCAGCATCTCGCCCACGCCCGGCACCATGAATAGCAGCCCCACCTGCGACGAAGCGACCACGTTGCGCAGGCTGTCCACGCGATTGTTGCCCGGCCGGTCGGGCAACGCGAGCGTGTGCTCGTCGAGAATACGCACGAAGCCGGGTGCATCGCCGCGCGGCGAGCAGTCGAGGCCATCCGGGCCGCCCGTGGCGAGCACGACGAACGGCGAGCTTTCGATGAAGCGCCGGTAATCCGCGTTGACGTGATCGATTTCCTTGCGCAACGCGCGTTCGTGCGGCGTGCCGTAGTGCGCTTCGAGTTCGGCTAGCGTGGTCAGCATGTCGTCGGTTCCGTGAGGTCGTGGAGTGTCAGGGGACGAGGCGCGCGCCCAGCGCGTCGAGCACGGCGGCGCAGGGGGCTTCGAGTTTGAGGGCGAGGAGCGGGTCGGCGCGCGTCTTGCCCATGTTGATCGCGGCCACGGGTTTGCCGCGCTGCTGCGCCCAGGCGCAGAAGCGGTAGCCCGAATACACCATCAGCGAGGAGCCGACTACGAGCACGGCGTCGGCCTCGTCGAGCGCGTTCGAGGCGCTCGCCACGCGCTCGCGCGGCACGTTCTCGCCGAAGAACACCACCGAAGGCTTGAGCATGCCGCCGCACGCGGCGCACGCGGGCACGTGGAAGGCGTTCGCGCCGTCGAAGTCGAGATGGGCGTCGCCGTCGGCGGCGGGTTCCGCGCTCGCGCCCACGATGGCCGGATTGCGTGCTTCGAGTTCCGGCTGGATCGAGGCGCGCGTATATTGCGCGCCGCAGTCGAGGCAATGCACGTGCGCGATGCTGCCGTGCAGCTCGATCACGTCGCGGCTGCCCGCGCGCTGATGCAGGCCGTCCACGTTCTGCGTGACGAGCGTGCGCGCGTAGCCCGCCGCACCGAGGCGCGCGAGCGCGTGGTGCGCGCCATTGGGCTGCGCGAGACCCACCGTGGGCCAGCCGATCAGGCTGCGCGCCCAGTAGCGGCGCCGCATGCTCTCGGAGCCGAGGAATTCCTGCAGCGTGATGGGCGGCGAGCGCTTCCAGGCGCCGTTCTCGTCGCGGTAGCCTGGAATGCCCGAATCTGTGCTGATGCCCGCGCCCGTCAGCACGAACAGGCGCGGATGGCGCTCGACGAACGCCTGCAGCGCGTCGAGGGCGGCGGCGTCGAGGACGGGAGCGTTGGGAACGAGGATGGATTCGGTCATGGCGGCAGGCAGCAATGCAGTTCAGCGCGAGGGCTTGCCGCCCGACGGCACGGCCGTTGGCGAAGCCGGCTTTGCGGGATGCTTGCGCGGGGCTTTCGCCTGCGCCTGCCGTTCCGCTTCGCGCGCTTCCCACGCGGCCAGCGCGGCGCGGTAGCGGCCGAACTCCTCGTCGTACAGATCGAAGATGCAGGGGTCGCAGCCGCTATGGCAGCAGTCGTCGTTATCGGGGCATACGGGCGGCTGGGGGCGCGGATCGTCGTCCGGACGCGGGGGCAAAGACATGGGCGCTCGGGCGTCGTGGTGGTTCAGCAGCCAGTATACGGGACGCGGCGGCCGAGCGTGCGACAGCGCCCGCCCGGCCTGCGCGCTCAGCCGCGCCCTACGAACGGCATCTTCGTCGCCATGATCGTCATGAATTGCACGTTCGCTTCGAGCGGCAGTTGCGCCATGTGCAGCAGCGCATCGGCCACGAGTTCCACGTCCATCAGCGGCTCGACGGCGATTTCGCCGTTCGCCTGCGGCACACCGCGCGCCATGCGCTCGGCCATCTCGGTCGCCGCGTTGCCGATGTCGATCTGCCCGCACGCGATGTCGTAGCGCCGGCCATCGAGCGAAACGGTTTTCGTGAGGCCCGTGATGGCGTGCTTGGTCGCCGTGTAGGCGGCACTGAACGGCCGCGGCGCGTGCGCCGAAATCGAACCGTTGTTGATGATGCGCCCGCCGCGCGGCGTCTGCCGCTTCATGAGCCCGAACGCCGCGCGCGTGCACAGGAACACACCGGTGAGGTTCGTATCGACCACGGCGCGCCAGTCGTCCACGGAAAGCTCGTCGATGTCCACGGACGGCGCGTTGCGGCCCGCGTTGTTGAAGAGCAGATCGAGCCGGCCGTAGCGCGTGTGGATCGTCTCGAAGAGCGCCTCGACGGCCGCCGCGTCGGTCACGTCGCAAGGCGCCGCCAGCGCTTCTTGCCCGCGCGCGCGGGCCTCGCCCTCGAGCGCTTCGAGCGGCGCGGCCCGCCGGCCCGCTAGCACGACGGCGAAACCGCTGGCCAGCAGCTTTTGCGCGCACGCGCGGCCAATGCCGCTGCCCGCGCCCGTCACCAGTGCGATCTTGCGTTGTTGCGTATCACTCATCGTTGCCTCTTTCTTTCGGTTGAGCCTTCAATCGAGCGGCTGGTCGTTAGGATCCGCGAAAAGCGCCTTCATCGGCTCCGAGATCGGATAGTCGAGGTTCACGCCCGCGGGCGGAATGGGCGACTCGAACCAGCGTCGGTAAAGTGCGAGCGCCTCGCCCGAGCGCTCCATCTTCGCGATGGTGTCGTCGGCAATGCGCTTGAAGGCCGTGTCGCCGCGCCGGAACATGCAGCCGTACACCTCCGACCTGGCCGGCCTGCCGACGATCGCAAAAGCGTGCGCGTCGTTCCGGGTACGCGCGCTTTGCGCGACCGGCGCGCCCGGCGTTTCGCTCGCCATGTAGCCGGTCGCGAGCGCGGCGTGCAGCAGCGGCTCGTCCATCACGAAGGCAACGGCGCGTCCCGAGCGCACGGCTTCGACGCAGTCGCCGTGAGTCTTCGCGACGACGATGCGCATATTCATCGCGCGGTCCATGTTCCAGCGGCGCAGCAGGCGCTCTTCCGACGTGCCCGCCGTCGTGACCACCGTACGGCCCGCGAGATCGCCGAAGTCCTTGACCGGCGAGCCGCGCTTCACGAGCATGCGCACGCCGTACTCGAAGATGCTGTTGGAGAACGCGACGTCGTTCTCGCGCTCGCGCGTATGCGTCGTGGTGCTGCACTCGAGGTCGATCGTGCCGTTCTGCACGAGCGTGATGCGGTTCTGCGGCGTGACGACGAGTTCGCGCACGCGGAGTTCGGGGAGCTTGAGCGTCTCGCGCACGTTCTCCACTATGCGCTGAGTGATCTCGTACGAGTAGCCCGTTGCGTGCTCGCCGCCGGCCATATAGGAAAACGGCACGGTGGCCTCGCGCACGCCGATGACGATCGTCCCGGTGTCGCGAATCTTGCGCAGCGTGGGGCTTTCCAGTTCGTCGGCATGCACCGCGCCTGCAAACACGCAGGCGCTCGCGAGCGCGACGTAGCGCATGTGGCCGCACAGCCTTCTGACGATACCCAACGGCTTCGACTCGCGCTTCAACCGTGTCTCCCCTGGATCTCTCGTTCGTTCGCATGAAGCGCACGCACAGCAACGCTCCCCTCTGCGCGCGATTGTACCGGCGCCCCGTGCCGGCTCGCGTCTTGCGGCCTTGGCTCCCGTGTCCGGGCGCTCACGCGGCGCACGTAGCGGCGAGACAGCCGCGCAGCACCTCCACGAACGCATTGCCTGCCTGCGAGTCCATGCCGCCTTCGCGCCACATCGCGAACACGCCGACCGTGAGTGCCGGTTCGACGCGCCGGATCGACACCGGATCGCCCGCCCCGCGCGCGCTGAGTTCGTCGAGCAGCACGCGGCCGATGCCGCGCGCCGCGAGTGCGCGCGCGACATGCCACGTCTGCGCCTCGACGGCCGCGAGCCGGTCGTCCACGCCTTCGGCTTCGAGCAGGTTGCCGATCGCCTCGCCAAGCGGATCGACGTTGCCGATGCTGATCCACTCGCCATCGACCAGATCGCGCAACGCGAGCGGCGTGTGTTCCGGCGTCGGGTCGTCGGGCGGCGCGACGCAGACCACGGCCGTGCGCGCCAGTTCGACCGCGGCAATGCCCGGCCGCGTGGGTGGATTGAGCGCGACGCCCAGATCGAGTTCGCGTGTGAGCAGCGCGTTGAGCAGTTCCGCGGTGTGGCGCGTCTGGATCCTGAGCGACACCTCGGGATAGCCCGCGCGAAACGTCTGCACGGCAGCAGGGATCAGGCTCATGCCGAGGCTCGGCAGACAGCCGATGCGCAACAGCCCTTGCGGACGCAACACAAGATTGCGCGCGAGATCGCGAATGCTGTCGAGGTTCGATTGCAGCTTCTGCGTTTCGGCGAACAGCAACTCGGCCTCGCGCGTGGGCTGCAGGCGGCCGTGCGCGCGGCTGAAGAGCTTGAGGCCCGCACTGCGCTCCGCATGCGCGAGCACCTTGCTGACCGCGGGCTGCGAAACGCAAAGCAGCTCGGCCGCCTTGGACAGCGAGCCGGTGCGCATGATCGCGTGAAAGACTTCGATATGACGTAGACGCATGGGGCGCGTGCCGTGCATGCGTACGAGGCTCATGCGCGGCGCGATGAAAGAAAAGCGCAAGGATAGCGCGTTCCGCAGCACGCTTGGGCCTTGGCCTGCAGGTTCGACTCAGCCTTTGCTCATACGCGGAAATCGGCGGCCATGTCGTCGTCGCTGCGCGCGACGATCGCGCCGCTGCGCGCGGCCTTGAGGAACACGTCGTAATCGCGCTCCACCTGGTCGGCATAGCTGAATGCGTAGCCCGTGAGCGCCTCCGCGAACTGGTCGCTGCGGCCGATGTACGAAGAGATTTCGATGGCGGCGCTGCCCGACTTCGCGTGCGCACGCGCGAGCGCCCAGCCGCACAGACGCGCATAGCCGCAGAGCAGGGGACTGTCGAGCAGCTGCAGATCGACCGAGAGCTTCATGTCGCGCAACTGGCGCACGTAGAAATGACGGCCGTTGGGCCCCGTGGTCCAGCCGAGGAAGATATCGCTCGCGGCCTGCAGCAGCCGCTGGCCGTGCACGACGCGCGCGCCTTCGTGCTTGATCGACGGCGACTTGAAGTACTGCGAAACGACCGAGCGGCGCGCCTCTTTCACCTGCAGGAAGAGCGGCTTCTCGTGATGATCGACGAGCAGCATCACGAGGCAGCGCGTGCCCACGCTGCCCACGCCCACCACCTTGAACACCAGGTCCTGAATCGCGAAGTGATCGAGCAGTTCGCGCCGGTCGGGTGCGAGCGTCTTCGCGTAAGCCTCGTACATGGGCTCGATCAGCGTGCGCCAGTCGCCAAGCGCGAACCAGTCGTCTTCGGGTTCGAATAGCGTGTTGACGCCGTGCACGTGAAAGAGCGCGGGCGGTGCGTCGTGAATCGTCCAGTGGTCGCCGTCGCGCTCCGCGAGCTTTTCGAGCAGATTCTCGTGCGTGCGGTTCGCGGCCTTCTCCATGCCGCGCCGGATCAGGCGACGGCCTTCGGGCGTAAGCGCGGTTTCGACCATGCGGTCGAAGGTGATTTTGTCGTACCAGAGATCGAGCGCGCCGTACTCCGCGTACTGGCGCAGCCGGTCGCGATAGCTGGTCACCGCCGTCATCACCAGCTCCTCGGCCACGCCGCGCGAGTAGCGCATGTGCCGCGCCGCCACGACGAAGCTCGCCACGAGCCGCTTCACGTCCCACTCCCAGGGGCCGGGCGCGACCTCGTCGAAGTCGTTGAGATCGAAGACGAGCTGGCGCTCGGGCGTAGCGAAGGCGCCGAAGTTCAGCAGATGCGCGTCGCCGCAAATCTCCATCGTCATGCCGGTGTTGGGCACACCCGCGAGGTCGTGCGCCTGGAGGATCGCGCTGCCGCGGAAGAACGTGAAGGGCGAGACGATCATGCGCCCGTAGCGCAGTTGCACGAGGTTCGGCACGCGGCCTTCGCTGCTCGAGCGCAGCAGTGCGAGCGGATCGCGCTTGATGGTGCCGGTTTCCTTGTGGCTCGAACGCTTCGAGCGCTCGCGCGCGGCACGCCCGGCCGCCTCGCGTTCAGCAACGGTACTCCCATTCATGACCTTCTCCGGTTCTTGTACGGTCTCGCGCCATCGTGGCGAACGGGGAAATGCGGGGGTATTCGTCCTGCATGGGCGGCGGCTTTGCGCCTGAGAATGCCTGCCAATTTAAGCGTGGGGCCCCGTTTCGTGCAAGCAACGCGGCCGGAACCGGCGCCTGGCTGCGCACCATGCGCGCAATGCGTAGGCGCCTGGTGTACCGTGCGCGAAAGATGCGCCGCCAGCCTGGCCCTCTCATCGCCCCGCCGGACACCCGCCATGAACGTCAAAGTCTACGGAACGCTCGTCGTCGCATCGCTCGTGCTGCTGATCGGCCAGTGGCTCGTCGCCGCCGTGCCGATTCTGCGCAAATGGACGATACCGGAACCCGTGGCGGGCGGCATCGTCGCCGCGCTGATCGTGTTCGGACTCCACAGCTTCGCACACACGGACGTGGTCTTCGACACCTCGCTGCAGGCGCCGCTCATGCAAGCGTTCTTCGCCACGATCGGCCTCAATGCGAATCTCGCCAACCTGAAACAGGGCGGCCCGGTACTCGTGCGCTTTCTTGCCGTCGTGGTCGCCCTGCTCGTGCTGCAAAACGTGTTGGGCATCGCACTCGCCATGGCGTTCGGCGTCGATCCGCTGTTCGGGCTGCTGGGCGGCTCGGTCTCGCTCGCGGGCGGGCATGGCACGGGCGCCGCATGGGGCGCAGTGTTCACCGAGCATCACGGGCTGCAGTCCGCGACCAAAGCGGCCATTGCGTGCGCCACCTTCGGGCTGGTCATGGGCGGCATTCTTGGCGGACCCGTTGCGCAGCACCTCATGAAACGCATCGGCGCACAGGCGGGCGCCGATACGCCTGGCGCCGGCGGCGCGGCAACGCCCGATCCCTACGCATTCGAGGAGCCGAAAGCCGAGCAGCCCACCACGCCGGGCGCGTTCATCAACACGCTCACGCTCATCGCCATCAGCCTCGCCGTGGGCGAAGCGCTTTCCGTGCTGATCGCGGGCACCGCTTTCGAATTGCCGACCTTCGTGTGCGTGCTGTTCGTCGGCGTGCTGCTCGCCAACGGGCTCGCGCTCATCGGGCGGCCCGTGGCCGAGCATGCCGTCGCGCTGATCGGAAACGTGAGCCTCGCGCTCTTTCTCGCCATGGCGCTCATGACGCTGCGCCTGTGGGACCTCGCCGCGCTCGCGCTGCCGGTGTTCACGATCCTCGCCGCGCAAACACTGCTCATGGTGGTCTACGCGATCTTCGTGACGTTCCGCGCGATGGGCGCGAACTACGACGCTGTCGTGCTTACGGCGGGGCACTGCGGCTTCGGCCTCGGTGCAACGCCCACGGCGATTGCGAACATGCAGGCGGTCACGGCGCGCTTCGGCCATTCCCATCTGGCGTTTCTCGTGGTGCCGATGGTGGCCGCGTTCTTCATCGACATTGCCAACGCCATCACCATCAAGCTCTTTCTCATGCTGCCGATTTTCCATTGAGCGGCCTGGTGGCCCGCGCGAGGCGCGCTAGAATGTGCCGATTCACGCGCGCCGCGCACGGCGCTAACGTTCTTCGAGCGTCATCATGTCCCTCACCGCCTGGCTCTTCTTCCTGCCCGCCTGCTTCGCCCTGAATATGGCGCCGGGTCCGAACAATCTCCTCTCGATCAATGTGGCCGCGCGGCACGGTTTTCTGCGCGCCTTTCTCGGCGGCACGGGCCGGCTCGTTTCGTTCGCCGCCATGATCGCGCTCGCGGCCACGGGTCTGGCCGTGGTGCTGCGCGCTTCCGAGGCGGTCTTCTTCGTCATCAAGCTTGCGGGCGCCGCTTACCTCGTGTGGCTCGCCATACAGCTCTGGCGCAGCGACGCCAACCCCATCGGCGAAAGCATGGATGGCGACGCCTCGCTCGCGCGTCTCGCATGGCGCGAATGCCTCGTGGCGGCGGGCAACCCCAAAGCGATTCTCGTTTTCACGGCTTTCCTGCCGCAATTCGTCGATGTCGCCAGGCCCATCGCCCCGCAGTTCGGCGTGCTCGGCGCGAGCTTTCTCGTGCTCGAATGCGTGGCCATCGCGCTCTACTCGCTCGCCGGCATGTACCTCGGCCGCTGGCTCACCCGCACCACCGTGCGCCGCTGGTTCAATCGCACCTGCGGTGCATTTCTCGGTCTGATCGGCGTGAGTTTTCTGCTCGTGCGGCGCGCCTGAACAGCCTCCTCAGGCGCCCCTTATCCATAAGCTTCTCTTGATGATTTTCCCGACAAACTTTAACTGTCGTTAATCGACAGCGCCCCCTATGCTCAAACCATCGTCCGGGGGCGCGGCGAGCGGGCAGCTTCCCCATCGCTCGCGAAACGCCCTGCGGACAAGCGGTTTTCAACGTCATTGGGGTTTCAATATGAAGATCTGCATCTTTGGAGCGGGCGCTATCGGAGGCATGATGGGCGTGCAACTCGCCCGTGCAGGCGCCGACGTGAGCTTCGTCGCCCGCGGCCCGCATCTGGCCGCCATGCGCGAGAACGGCGCACGCCTGCTGATGGACGGTGAGGAGTACGTGGCGAAGGTGCGCTGCACGTCCGATCCGCGCGAACTGGGCGTGCAGGACGTCGTCATCATTACGCTCAAGGCGCATTCGGTGGCGGGCGTGATCGACGCGATGCAGCCGCTCCTCGGCAAGCACACGGCCATCGTCACGGGCACCAACGGCATTCCCTACTGGTACTTCTACCAGCATGGCGGCAAGTTCGCGGGTACCCGCCTCGAAAGCATCGACCCGGACGGCGCGCAATGGAACCGTCTCACGCCCGAGCGCGCGATTGGCTGCGTGCTCTATCCGGCGGCCGAAATCGACGCGCCTGGCGTGATTCGCCACGTGTACGGCAAGAAGTTTCCGATCGGCGAGCCTTCGGGCGAGCGCACGCCGCGCATCGTCCAGCTTCATGAAGCCATGGAGGCCGCCGGGTTCGATGCGCCGATCCGCGAGAACATCCGCGACGAAATCTGGCTCAAGCTGTGGGGCAATCTCTGCTTCAACCCGATCAGCGCACTCACGCACGCCACGCTCGACGTCATCACCAGCGACCCGGCCACGCGCGCCGTAGCGCGCACGATGATGCTCGAAGGCAAGCGCATTGCCGAGCGCTTCGGCGTGAACTTCCGTGTGGACGTTGAGCGTCGCATCGACGGTGCCGGCGCAGTGGGCGCGCACAAGACCTCGATGCTCGTCGACCTCGAAACCGGCCGGCCGATGGAGATCGATCCGCTGATTACCGTCGTGCAGGAAATGGGTAGCCTGGTTGGCGAGCCGACGCCGGCCATCGACACCGTGCTCGCATTGGTCAAGCAGCGTGAGCGGATGGCGATGCAGCCGGCGTAACGTAAGTCGCGGCGAAGGGCGGCGCGAGCGCCGCTTTTTTACGCCCCGGTTCTGGTGCTGGAAAAACAAAAATGGATCGCTTCGAGCGATCCGTTTTGCTTTGCAGAAGAAGAAACGCGCGCTATTCGATGCGGGCGTGGGTGCGGGTTACCTGGAGCGGCGGCGGCGTATCGGCGCCGCGCAACGCGACGCGCATCGGCGTGCCGTTCGAGCCACGCATCGGCGAGCCGTCGATGGACGTTTGCGGTAACGCTTCGCTATCCGGCGATGAGGTCTCCGGGTCCGAACCGTCCGCGACTGGCCCGTCCGGCATGAACTGCGACCACGCCGCCTGAGCACAAGGCCGTAGCGAACGATGGCGACGCCGCACGAGCATCGTCGTCACGTTGACGACCGGATGCAGCAAACGCGTGACGAGCGGCCCCGCGGGCACGGGCCAGTGGCACGTTGCGTGCGCAACGTCGCCCGCACGCTGCGCGTGCCCCCCGCGCGCGCCATCCGTGCACACCGGCAACACGCCGATGCCCATGCCGAGCTGCGCCATGCGCGCCACGCCCGCCACGTGCGCGAACTCCTGCAGCGGCCTCCCCTCAGGCCGCAGACCGTCCAGCGCACGCATCACCGCGCCGCGGCAGCCAGCGTCACGATTGAGCGTGACGAGCGGTTCGCGCGCGAGATCGTCCCATCGCAGCGCCCCCTGTAGCGCAAGCGGATGGTGGGCAGGCAAGAGCGCGCAAAGCGGCGTGGCCGAGAGCGGTTGCACATCGAGGTTGCCGCTCGCGAACGGCACGCTTTCCGCGATCACGCCGAAATCGGCCTCGCCCTGCTCGACCGCCTGCAGCACGGCCGCCTGCGGCAAGTCCTGCAACTGCAGCGTGAGCGAAGGAAAAGCCGCTGCACAGCGCGCGAGCGCAGCGGGCACCCAGGTCGACGAGAGCACCGGGTTGCTCGCCACGAGCACGACGCCGCTATGCGCCTGGTGCGCGTCGCGGCCCTCGTTGAGCGCCATCTCGATCTCGTCGAGCAGGCGGCCGATGCGTCGCTCGAAGCCGCTGCCCGCGAGCGTGAGCTCGACCTGGCGCGTGGTGCGGTCGAAGAGCTTGAGTTCGATCGCTTCCTCGAGTTCGCGCACGCAGCGGCTCACCGCCGACTGCGTGAGCCCGAACTCGCGCGCGGCGCGCGTGAAGCTGCGCGCCCGCGCCACCGCGACGAACACCTTGAGTTGCTGGAGCGATACGTTCATCGACATGGCGGGCCAGCGCGCCTCATTCGCCGCTTTGGTTGGACCAGTGCGGCAACCCCGCGCCCGTATTCGTGGCCAGCGTGACGTTGGGCTCGTTGCTCGCGTCACCGCTGGCTTCGCTGCTCTGTTCGATCAGACGCTTGCGCATCGGCGCGAGGAAGAACTTGGCGCTCACGCCCGCCGCGATCGTGATGACCGCAGCCGCGATGAACACCGCGCTCCAGCCGCCCGTAGCAGACAGCACCGAGGCCACCGGCACGAGCAGCGCTGCCGTGCCCTTGGCGGTGTACAGCGTGCCGGCATTCGATGCGGCGAACTTGCTGCCGAACGTGTCCGCGCAGATGGCCGGGAAGATCGAGAAGATCTCGCCCCAGAACAGGAAGATGAGCGCGGCGAAGGTCATGAACGCATACGGGTTCGTGCCGAACTGCATCATGCCGAGCAGCGCGAGCCCTTCACCCACGAAGATCAGGAACATCGCGTTCTCACGGCCGATCTTGTCGGAGATGAAGCCGCACAGCGGACGCGTAAAGCCGTTGCAGATGTTGTCGATCGACAGCGTGAGCGTGAGGAGCGGCAGCGTCATGCCGAACACCGTCATCGGAATGCGGGCGAGGCCCCAGTCCTTGGCGATCGGCCCGATCTGCGCCGTGGCCATCAGGCCGCCGGCGGCCACCGCGACGAAGCAGATATAGATCACCCAGAATACCGGCTGCTTGACCATCTGGCCCGGCGTGTAGTCGACGCGCGAGACGAGACGGCGGCCCGCCGCGGCGACGGGGCGCGTCACGGGCTTCACGAGCACGAGCGAGAGCACGAGAATCGACACGCCCTGCAGCACGCCGAAGAAGAAGAACGTGTGCTCGTAGCCGGAGCGCGTGATCATGTTCGCAATCGGAATCACCGTCACGGCGGCGCCGGCGCCGAAGCCCGCGGCCGTGAGGCCCGCGGCGAGACCGCGGCGGTCCGGGAACCACTTGAGCGCGTTGCCCACGCAGGTGCCATACACGCCGCCCGCGCCGATACCCGCGATCACGGCCGACACGTAGAGCATCGGCAGCGTCGTGACGTAGGAGTTGATCACCCAGGCGAGGCCTGCGCAAACCGCGCCGCCCGCCACGACCGGACGCGGGCCGAACTTGTCGACGAGCCAGCCTTCCACCGGCACGAGCCAGGTCTCGGTCAGAATGAAAATCGAGAACGCCAGTTGAATCTCCGCCTGGCCCCAGTGGTGGCGCGAATTCATCGGCGCGACGAACAGCGTCCATGCGTATTGCAGATTGGCAACGAGCGCCATGCATAGCATGCCCACCACCAGTTGAAACCAGCGGTTCGTCCAGAACGGACCACTCTCGCTCCTCTGACCGATTGCATTCATATCGCTTGTCTCCGCTATCTATTCATTGCAGCCTGCATGATTACGGGTCTGCATAAATCCAGGCTTATGGTTTTAGCTTTTCACTTCGCTGTGCTGTGTTTTTTATTCGCCAGCTGAATCAAGAATCCGATTGGATATTCGTCAATCCTCATTCACCCTGGCATTACGTCAGACCCTGAAAACATCGTGAAACAAGGGCTTTTCTCAGTGTTGTCCCTTATGAAATCGTATTTCCGAGCGTTAACCCGAACCTGGCTTCGAGCGCTTTGCACGGCATTCGGACTCCTTTCAACTTATGCTAGGGTGATTGCTGAATTACTCACAATTAAAGTTTGTTATTATGTGGATTCAGTATCCTTTATGGTTCGGCCATGACGATGCGAAACGCCACGCTGCGCCAGCTCAAGGTCTTCGAGACCGTGGCGCGCCACCTCAGTTTTTCGCGTGCTGCGGAAGAGCTGCATCTCACCCAGCCGGCCGTTTCCACGCAGGTTCGGCAGCTCGAAGATCACGCGGGCCTGCCGCTCTTCGAGCAGCTCGGCAAGAAGATCTATCTCACGCCCGCGGGCACGGAGATGCTCCACTACAGCCGCGCGATCATGCAGCAGTTCCACGAAGTGGACGAGGCGATGAGCCAGCTAAAGGGCGTCTCGGGCGGCAAGCTCAACGTCGCCGTCATTAGCGCCGGCGATTACTTCTTTCCGCGCCTGCTGGCCGAGTTCACGCGCCGCTACAAGGGCGTCGCGCTCAATCTCTCCGTGCACAACCGCGAGCAGCTGCTCCAGCAGCTCGCCACCAATCAGACCGATCTCGCCGTGATGGTGCGTCCGCCCCACGCGACTGACGCCATCAACGAGCCGTTTGCGCCTCACCCGTACGTGATCGTTGCGGCGCCCACGCATCCGCTCGCCAACAAGCGCGCCATCAAGCTCAGCACGCTCGCCAACGAGGCGTTCATCGTGCGCGAGCGCGGCTCGGATACGTGGAACTCGATGGAAGAAGGCTTCGCGGGGAAGATCACGAACCTCAAGATCGCCATGGAGATCCAGAGCACCGAGACGATCAAGCAGGCCGTGATCGCGGGCATGGGCATCGCCTTTCTTTCGGCGCACACCATCAGCCTCGAACTGCAGGTCGGTCACCTCACCGTGCTCGACGTCGAAGGCTTCCCGGTCATGCTCAACTGGTACGTCGTGCACCGGAAAAACAAGCGCCTGCCGCCCGTCGCGCTTGCGTTCAAGCGCTTCCTCATGGAGGAAGGCGCGGCGCTCATCGAGAACATTACGAAAGTGTCAGAAGCGAGCTTGCATAAGTAAGGTTTAATGGATAGCCAAGAAACCATCATGCATGACTAATCATTCGCGTCATATTGCGCGTTCTGTTGTTTTCCCCTGCTCCCGCAGATAGACGTCAGTGCGGTCCTTGCCGCTGACGCAGCGCACCGCCCCGGCTGCGTCGCCGCCGTGGCAAATCCTGGGACGCGTGATGACCCGCGCGCCCTCCGCTTCCGTGCGGCGTGTCGCTCGCGGCCAGCCAGGCGGGTTCGAACGCGCCGCTGCCGCAGGCCGCGACCAGCAGTTCATCCGGCACACCGGCAAAACTTGCATGGAATGTTGCGCTGAAGGGCTCGCGTGGCGGTGACGCCTCGACGGCGCCCGTGCGGGCGAGCCGCGGCCGCCGGGCGCCGCTCATGAGCCGCACGCCCAGCGCTGCGCACAGCACGCTCGCCGCGACCAGCACGGAGATCTCGAAATCGGGCGAAGCTCGCGCGCTCAGGAATTCGTAGCCGAGCGCAGCGCCCAGCAGCAGCGCGATGACATGCATGACACGGTCGCCGCGGCCGAACGGCACGTGCCTGCGGACCGAGCCGCTCGCTTGCGCGCCACGGCTGAGCAAACGCAGCGCGCCGCCGGTCAGCAATGCGCCGGTCGCCGCCGCGACGAATAGCGCTACACGTTCGCCAGCACTCCGCTCAGGCTGCAACACGTAACCAACGAACGCGCCGATCAAGACACTCGCGCCCGATACACCCCCCAGCAGCGCCGCCGTCCGCGCGCGGGGCGTGAGGTCGCGCCGGCCCGCGAGGCACAAACCGCCCAGCACGCCGGCTTCGACCGCGACGGTCGCGTCGGGCCCATGCATCCAGCCCGCAGCGATCACGCCGGGCGGCACGGTCAGTAGCAATGCGAACGAAATGGCGAAGGCGAGCCGATGCCTGCGCGGCGCACCAGCGCGCCTGGCGCAGGACGGCGTGGAGCGGGAACGCGACAACGGCCACGCACGCACCGGCGCGAGCGCCGCCAATTGTGCAAATGCACAGCCAAGCCATGCGAACAGCGCGCCAGCGCCCAGCCACGCCAGGTCGCCAGCCAGTTGCTCCGGCATTTCTCCTCCTCGCGCGGCATCGCTGCCGCGCGCGTCTTTGGTTTCAGGCCGTCAAGCCGCGCCCTCTACGGCGGCAAGCGACTCGATTTGCGCTGACGCGGCGCCCAGCGCATTGCTCAACGTACCGATCCCTTCGATGGTGACCTCGACCGTTGCGCCATCAACGATCGAGCCTACGCCGAGTGAGGTGCCGCACGCAATCACGTCGCCGGGTTCGAGCGTCAGATCCTGAGAAATAAGACTCACCTGCTGCGCCGGCGAAAACACCATGTCGTCGAGCGGATAATTCTGCCGCTCCACGCCATCGAGTTTCGTGACGACGCGTGCGCGCTGCCAGTCGAACCCGGAAACGATCGCCGGACCCAGACAACAGAACGTATCGAAACCTTTGGCGCGGCACCATTGCGGGAAGTGCGGATTCTCGGTGATGAGGCCCGCTGCCGTGACGTCGTTGACGATCGTGTAGCCGAAGATCGCCGACTCGGCTTCCTTCACGCTCGCATCGCGGCAGCGCTTGCCGATCACGATGCCGAGTTCGCCTTCGAAGACGATTTTTCCCGCATAGTGAGCAGGACGCCGAATCAATTCAGAAGAGCCGATCACCGAAGCCGGCGGCTTGATGAGAAAGAGCGGGTGCGATGGCACCGGCTTTTCGAGTTTCGCGGCGAGCGCGTGAAAATTGTTCCACAGCGCAACGATCTTGCCGGGTGCACAGGGCGCGAGCGGCGTAAGCGCGCGCAGCGACAGCACTGCGCCAGTGGGCACCGGCTGATCGAGCCCTTGGTATTCGTGCAGGTAACCGTTCTCGACGCGGCCGAACACGATGCTGCCGTCGCTCGCCATCAAACGCATCCACGTTTCCATGTTTCGCTCCTCGGTTTCAAACGGCGCCAGACGCGCGCAGCGAGTGGATCTCGTCCTTCGTGTAGCCGAATTCGGCGAGCACTTCGTCGGTGTGTTCGCCCAGCATCGGCGAACGCGTGACTTCGGTCGGGCTATCCGAGAGCTTGATCGGGTTGCCCACCGTGAGGTACTTGCCGCGCACCGGGTGATCCACCTCGACGATCGTGCCGCTCGCGCGCAGCGATTCGTCGCTGGCGATCTCCTTCATCGAGAGAATCGGGCCGCACGGAATGTCGTAGCGGTTGAGCACGGCCATTGCGTCGAACTTCGTGCGATGCATGGTCCAGTGCTCGATCTCGTCGAAGATCGCCTTCAGGCGCGGCAGGCGCGCATTCGGCGTGGCGTAGTCCGGATCGTCGATCCACTCCTCGCGCCCGATCAGCTTGCAGATGCGGTCCCACACGGGTGCCTGCGCGATGAAATAGATATAGGCGTTCGGATCGGTCTCCCACCCCTTGCACTTGAGAATCCAGCCCGGCTGCCCGCCGCCCGACGCATTGCCGGCGCGCGGCACGGCCTCGCCGAAGCCGTCGTTGGGATACTGCGGGTACTCTTTCATGACGCCGGTGCGCTCGAGCCGCTGCTGGTCGCGCAGCTTCACGCGGCACAGGTTGAGCACGCCGTCCTGCATGGCCGCAAGCACCTTCTGGCCGCGCCCCGTGTGCGTGCGCTGATAGAGCGCGGTCACGATGCCGAGCGCGAGATGCAGGCCCGTGCCGCTGTCGCCGATCTGCGCGCCGGAGACGACCGGCGGGCCGTCGTCGAAGCCTGTCGTCGACGCCGCACCGCCCACGCACTGCGCGACGTTCTCGTAGACCTTGCAGTCCTCGTACGGGCCGGGGCCGAAGCCCTTCACCGAGGCGACGATCATGCGCGGGTTCAGCGTCTGTATACGTTCCCAGCTGAAACCCATGCGCTCGAGCGCGCCCGGCGCGAAGTTTTCGACCAGCACGTCGCAATCGCGAATGAGCCGCTCCAGCACGCGCTTGCCTTGCGGGTTCTTCGTGTCGAGCGTGAGCGAACGCTTGTTGCCGTTGAGCATCGTGAAGTAAAGGCTGTCCGCGTCCGGCAGGTCGCGCAGCTGCTCCCGCGTGATGTCGCCTGCGCCTACGCGCTCTACCTTGATCACGTCCGCGCCGAACCAGGCGAGCAGTTGTGTGCAGGTGGGTCCCGACTGCACGTGCGTGAAATCGAGGATGCGCACGCCGTTCAATGCCTTGCCCATGTCATGTCTCCTTATCTAATCGTGGCCGGGCGAGTTTTCGAAAATCGGTGGGGTTGCGTGGGCAGAGGCGTTTCGCGCGATGGCGCGTCATCTGCGTCCTTGAGCAATACGGTATGTGATATATCACAACGAAGCAAGAGGAGAATTGCCCATCGGGAATGCCATTAGAATCGCGTCGAAGCCTTATCCAGCATGGCTTTGGTGCAAGTTCGGTGGCATTGACGCGGCGCACACGAGGGAAAACCCCGAACATTTGCCGCATCTGATATGCCAGATTCCGTGTAAAGGATGGCTGCCTCGCACCGGGATTTGGTCAGGGATGCCAGGGGTTGATGCGCATAAAGTCGGCTGTCGGAGGCCGTTCTGCCGACGCGTGATGAATGAGCGTGATGGGACGCGAAAGAACGTAAACGCAAAACGGGAGACCCGAAGGTCTCCCGTTTTGCCTAGAGGCGGCGTCAGCCGCCTGCGTCAATCCAGAAAATCGCAGTTCTTCTCGACATAAGCCGCGAGATCGAGCGAATGCTGGCGCACGAGCTTTTCCGCCAGCTCGGTGTCACGCTTCTCCAGCGCCTCGATGATGCGCAGATGATCGACGATCGAGCGCGAAGCCCGGTCGCTCTGCGAAATCGTCATGCGGCGGATGGCACGCACGTGCACGAAGATGTTCTTGATGGTGTCGAGGATGATCTGCGAGCGGGAAAGCTCGACGATCGCCTGGTGGAACGCGATGTTGGCGTCCGAGTACTCGGCGATGTGTTCGGCGGGCGTGCTGTCGCGGAAGTCGTCGAACATGTGGCGCAGCCGCGCGATTTCCTCGTCGGTGGCGTGGATCGTGGCGAGACGCGCGGCCATGCTTTCGAGCGCGGCCCACATCTGGATCATCTCGACGATCTCGCGCTTGCTCTTGCGCACGATATAGATGCCGCGGCGCGGCACCATGCGCAGGAAGCCCTCCTGCTCGAGCAGCGTCATGGCCTCGCGAACCGGCGTGCGGCTCACGCCGAGCGATTCGCTCAGCACGCGCTCGTCGAGCCGGATTTCCTCGCGCGACTGGTAGATATCGGCGTCGGCAATGGCCTGGCGCAGCATGGCATAAGCCTGATCGCGCAGGCTCAGTGTGGCGTTGATGGGCTGCAGCGCCAGCTTGAGCGGCGCCGCTTCCCGGCTTGCTACAACTTCAGTTTGTTCTGACGACATTGATTACCTCTTTTCCGACCTGCGGACGGATTCGCGGACCGAATTGTGCACGACGAACGGCCCTGGCGCGCGGTGCTTCGCCCAAACCAGCGTACCGGCCATGCTGCGCAGCCTGCTCAATGGCGGACTGCGGCAGCCACCTGGCGATCATGACCGTAGCAGCTGCACCCAGACCCACGACCGCTGCACCGAACAGTGCGAGAGAAACGAAATCCATTTGAAGCTCCGCATGATTGAGTAATCGAATAACTCAATCATATGTTGCGTCGCCACAAAAAGCAATATTCTGTATGTGATATATCAGATGCAGTCGTTTCCACACAACACGTCGATGCCGCGAGGCGTATCAGGGAGTACGCCCCCCACATTGTGGGACGGTTCGACGGATATCCATAAAAAACAACCAATCCTAGTGAGAAAACGGTGCTGCCCGCAAGAGGATATGCCATCGAAGGGCACGATCGCGTCATGCAAAGGTGCGAACGAGACTCGCACGCAACACAAACTGCGGCTGCCAAAGCCCATTTAAGCATTTCCGGTTGACAGCGCTGCAAGGCACCCCGCACACTCAAGCCATGCACACGTCCTCCACCCGCCTCGTCATCGCAAACACGATGAATCATCCGTGGAAAACCCATACGGGTAACCCACGGGGATGGTGTGCGTACTAGCAGTCTGTCGTCACGCAAATCACAAGCCCCGCCGGCATCGACGGGGCTTTTTGTCTTTCTGGGTGATAGCGCTCCGTCCGTCGGCTCCAAAAACTGGAGAAAACGATGGATGACGCTTTTCAGGCAGCTTCACTGACCGCTTCGCAACCCGCTTTACAGCCCGCCCCACAATCCGCGCCGCACGCCGTTGCGGACGCAACCGACCGTCTCGACGATCCGTTGCCCGTCCAGTCGGTCCACTTCGCCGTGCCGCCCATGCGCACTGTCACCTGGCGCGTGAGCGCATCAGCCACGCTGCGTGTTCAGGTAGCCCAGGTATGGGTCACGCGCGCCCGCTCGCCCTACGACCACTGGGTGCAACCGGGCGAGACGCTTCGGCTCGAGCGTGGCGAACGTATCTGGCTCAGCACTGAGGCCGCCTTGCCGGCACGCGTGAGCATCACGAGCGCATGGCAGCCGCCGTTCGCGGGCGTGCGGCGCGGTATGGAGCGCCTCGCCGCCTGGCTTGCGCTGCTCACGCTCCGGCGTTCGCGCGAGGCGTGACGCGCGATGCCCTGACGCTTGACGCGCCTTGAGCCGAACCCAGGGCCGCACACGCCAAAACGCCGGATGCGCCGCCCAGTTGGCGCATCCGGCGTTGTCGATCGAGGCCGTCGCTCAGAACTTGTGCCGCAGCCCGAAGTTCACGATGGTCTGGTTCGAGGTGCCCGAGTAACCGTACGAGCCGACCGAAGCCTCGGCCGGCATCGAGCCGCCCGTACCGTTCCCGGTATCGCCGCTCGCATGCTGCCAGGCCGCCGTCATGTAAAGGTCCGTGCGCTTCGAGAGGCTGTAATCCGCGCCGAGCGACACCTGGTTGTAATTCGCCGACGTATCGCCGTTGGCATGCGTGTAGCTGTAGCCAATGCCGAGCAGCAGCGCCGGGTTCAGCTGATAGTTCATGAAGCCTTGGCCGGTGTTGTACTTTTGCGTCTCGCGGAACACCGAACTCGCATCGGGCGAGTAGCGCGCGTTGCTGTAGCCGAGGCCGAAGGTGAACTGGCCGAGCTGGTACTGCGCCGCCGCGCGCGCAATGGTGAGCGAGTGTGCCGTAGCGTAGCCGGAGTTGATCGGGCCGTCGAAGGTGCCGTCCGAGGTGCTCGTCCAGCCGCCGGTGCGAATGCCGTTGACGGCCTGGCTGTTCGCCGCGTAGAAGTAGCCGCCTGCCAGCGCGAGCGGACCGTTGGTGTAGTTGACCGCCGCCGAGTACGACTGCTCGGCGCCTGTCGAACCCGCGATGCCACCAAACGAGTACATCGCCGCAGCCTGGAGGCCGCTCCATACGGGCGTGGTGTACTTGACGGCGTTGTTCACGCGGAAGCTGTTGTCGTAGTTATCGACGTCGCCGGGCGTTGCGAACACGGAGCCGAAATAGTTGTCGGCCGTGATGCCCTGCACGAGGTCGATGAGCGGGTCATACTGCCGCCCGAGCGTGAGCGACCCGTACTGCTCGGCCGTCAAGCCCACGTATGCCTGTCGGCCGAACAGCCTGCCGCCCTGCGCAAGCGCGCCTGTGGACGGGTTGAAGCCGCTTTCCAACTGGAAGATCGCCTTGAGGCCGCCACCGAGATCTTCAGCGCCCTTCAAACCCCATCGCGAGCCGGAGAGATTGCCGAAGCTGCTGTTGCCGAGCGTCCAGAGGTTCTTGCTGCCGTCGGCGTGATTGACGTAGGTAATCGAGGTGTCGATGGTGCCGTACAGCGTCACGCTAGTCTGTGCCTGAGCCGTGCCAGCAACCCCGAGCGCGGCCAGTGAAAGGGAAGTCAAGGCTAGTCTTTTCACGTCATTCTCCCGGCACGGTAAAACAACTCTTGACCAAAGCAGACTAACTCGCCCGTCGAGCATTGTAAAAGGATTAAACGAGCTGTCTCGAATTAGTGACAGCGATTTCAGAAAGTGCCCGGTTAACACCCAAAACATCATCTCCGGCTGCCAACCAGGAGTGCCTGCAACGCCCGCCACGCAAGGCTTTCGGCGAACCAGCCCACTCGGCGCGCGTTTCAGCATGCGATCTGCGCCCGCCCATTACTCACAAGTTAACGATTACCTTGCCGTTCTGGCCGCCTGTTAATCTGGCCCTGCAAACATCAATCGCAAAAAGATTATTCCCTAATTAAATCCACTAGTTACGACGCGTCATCGCGTCGAATTGATCTGCACCCAATAGCGGTTTCTTGCACCGGGGCGTCAACCGGCGGGTAGTCCCATGCGTTTGCTGAGCTTAACTAGTCCTTTCCGAACGATTACGATTCGGCTCGAATTTCCGGTTCGCGCGCGTGATGCGCGAGACCCGGCCTCGAAAGAACGTAAGCGCAAAACGCGAATAAACACGATGTCACCGCCGGGGAAGCTGTAACAGTCGATACGGCGACATCGCAGAGAGCCACCAGACCGATCCATGTCCCAATCGCATTCTTCGCGCGCGGCGCGCGCCCTCGGGGCGCTGCGCCGCCGTGCCGGTGCCCTGCACCTGCAGCGCTTTGTCGCGCCGGTGTTCGCGCTCGGTATCTGCGCGCTGCTGCTGGTCGTGTTCCAGCACCTCTCTCGCACGGTCGACTACCACTCGGTGATCCGCCAGCTCTGGACGCTCACGCCCGCGCAATGGGTCGGCGCCCTCGCCGCCACGGCCGTGAGCTTCGTCGCGCTGGTCGGTCGCGACGCCGTGGGCCTGCGCTACCTCGGCGCGCGCGTCTCGCGCGGCGCGTTGTGGGCCGGCGCGATCGCCGGCTCGGCGCTCGGCAACGTGACCGGCTTCGGCGCGCTCACGGGCGGCGCCGTGCGTTGCCGCGTGTATGGCGGCGCGGGCGTCACCGCCGCGCAGATCGGCCGCATGACGGTGTTCACGAGCGTCACGCTCGCCCTCGCGCTCGTGTTCATGACCGCGCTCGGCATGGTGGGCGCCGCAAGCACGCTCTCCGGTCTGCTGCACCTCTCGCCCGACGAACTGCGCCTGATCGGCGGCGTGGTGCTCGGCTGCGGCGCGGTGATGGTCATCGTTTGCCCCGCAAGCGCGCGCGAGATCGAGCCGTTCGGCCGCGCATGGCTGCGCTTTTCGGTGCCGGCGCGGCGCGACCTCGTCGCGCAGCTGCTGCTGGCCGCGCTCGACGTGGTCGGCGCCGGGCTCGCGCTCTGGTCGGTCATGCCGCATGCGCTTCTCGGCTTCACCGACTTCCTCACCGTGTATTGCGCCGCCATGCTGCTCGGCCTGATCGGCCACACGCCCGGCGGCATCGGCGTGTTCGAAGCCGCGATGGTCTACGCGCTCGGGCCGAGCGTGCCGACCTCGAAGGTGCTTGCCGCGCTGCTCGCCTATCGCGCGATCTACTTCGGCGCGCCGCTCGCGCTCGCCGCCGCGGTGCTCGCCGTATTCGAGGGCCGCGCGCTCAAGACACCGCTCGGCGCCCGCTTTGCGAAGCGCGGCGCCGATGGCGTCTCGCAACTCGCGCCGCTCTTCCTCGCCATCGTGACGTTCGTGACCGGCAGCATGCTCGTGATCTCGGGCGCCACACCCGCGTTCTCCAAGCGCATCGCGCTGCTCCAAACCATCGTGCCGCTCTGGGTGCTCGAAAGCTCGCAGCTGATGGGCAGCCTCTTCGGCGTGTTGCTCCTGTTCGTCGCGCGCGGTCTGCTGCGGCGTCTGGACGCCGCCTGGTGGCTCGCGCTCGTGATCGCCGTGGCCAACCTCGCGCTCTCGCTCGCCAAGGGCCTCGCCTTCGTCGAAGCGGGCGTGCTGTGCGTGCTGATCGTGCTGCTGCTTGGTACGCGCAAGCGCTTCAATCGCCACTCGTCGATGTTCAGCGAGCGATTCACGCCGGCCTGGCTCGCCTCGGTCGGCTGCGTGATCGCGCTCGCCGTGTGGGTGCTGCTGTTCGCGTTCCGCGATGTGCAGTACTCGCAAAGCCTCTGGTGGCAATTCGCCTTCCACAGCCGCGCGCCGCGCGCGCTGCGCGCCACGCTCGGCGCCGGCGTGTTCGCCGCCGCGCTCGCACTGTGGCAATTGCTGCGCCCCGCCGCCGGCCGCTTCGTGATGCCCCCGAGCGAAGACCTCGAAGAGGCCGCGCGTATCGTGCGCGCGCAGGAACGCAGCGACGCGGGCCTCGCGCTGATGGGCGACAAGAGCTTCCTCTTCTCCACCTCGCGCAAGGCTTTCCTGATGTACGCGAAGCGCGGTCGCACGTGGGCGGCGCTGCACGATCCGGTTGGCCCGCGCGAAGAGTGGCCCGCGCTGATCCGCGAGTTCGTCACGCTCGCGCACGCACACAACGGCCGCGCGGCGTTCTACCAGGTGCGCGCCGACGCGCTGCCGCTCTATCTCGACGCCGGCCTCACGCTGATGAAGCTCGGCGAGGAAGCGCGCGTGATGCTGCAGGAATTCGACCTCAAGGGTCCGCAGCGCGCGCATCTGCGCTACGCGCTCAAGCGCGGCGAACGCGACGGCTTTTCGATCGAACATATCGAGCCCACGCAGATGGGCGCGAGCCTGCCGGTGCTGCGCGCGATCTCCGACGCGTGGCTGCAGGACCGCGAAGCGCGCGAGAAAAGCTTCTCGGTGGCCGCGTTCGACGACGACTATCTCGCCGCGCAGTCCGTCTTGCTCATCCGTCAGAACGGCGAGCCGCTCGCCTTCGTCACCTTCATGACGACCGATCTGAACACCGACGCGACGGTGGGCGTCATGCGCCATATGCCGGGCGCCTCGCCCTACGCGATGGAATATCTGTTCACGCAGCTCGCGCTGCATCTGAAGGCCGCAGGCTACCAGTCGCTCTCGCTCGGCATGGCGCCGCTCTCGGGCATGGGCCCTTCGCCGCTCGCGTCGTCCTGGCACCGGCTCGCGGGTTTCATCTGGCGCTTCGGCGGCCGCTTCTATAACTTCCGGGGGCTGCGCGGCTTCAAGAACAAGTTCGCGCCGCGCTGGGAACCACGCTATCTGGCCGCCTCTGGCTCGATCAGCGTGTTCATCACTCTCGCTGATCTATCGCTGCTGGCAGGAGGCTGGCGCTCATGACATTCCGTATTCCCAGGCTGCCGCGCATTGCAGGCACGGCAGCGGGCGCCGCTGCGCTGGCGTTTTGCGCGGTTCACGCCAACGCGGCTTCGACGCCCGTCTCGACGCCCGCCTCCGCCGCGACCATGCACGTTTCGGGCGGCCGTTACGGCGAAGTCGCGGTGACGAAACCGAGTGTCGCCATGCGCGGCTTCACCGTGCTGTTCTCGGCGGACAAGCACTGGAGCGCCGCCGACCAGACGCGCGCCGACGCGCTCGCGCAGCATGGCGCGCTCGTCGTGGGCGTGGATACGGAGCGCTATGCGCAGAACCTCGCCGCCGTGAAGAACGAGACCTGCCACAAGCTCTACAGCGACGCCGAAGCGCTGAGCCACCAACTCGAACGCCAGCTAGGCTCCAGCGAGTACTACGCGCCGATCGCGATCGGCAGCGGCGAAGGTGCGCTCATCGCACAGCGCATGCTCTCGCAGGCGCCCGCGAACACGATGGCGGGCGCCGTGTCGCTCGATCCGGCCGCAAAGCTCGACGCGCGCTTCGCGCCCTGCCCGGCCGACCCCACGCTCTCGCGCGGCAATGGCCTGCCCGGCTTCTTCGAGCAGGGTGTGACGACGAAAGATGTGCACGCAGCCACTTCCGGCGCTCCGCGCGCCTTCGCCCCCAACGTTGCCGACGCCGACAAGATCGTTGCGCTCACATCGAATCACCTGCGCGTCGTGACGGAGAGCGAAGAGGACGTGTCGGACCTGCCGCTCGTCGAACTGCCCGCGGCGCACCCCACCGACATGCTCGCGGTGGTGATCTCGGGCGACGGCGGCTGGCGCGATCTCGACAAGACGATTGCAGAAGCGCTGCAAAAGCAGGGCATTTCGGTGATCGGCTGGGACGCGCTGCGCTACTTCTGGAGCGAAAGGACGCCCGAGCAAACGAGCCACGATCTCGCCCGCGTGCTGAAGACTTACGGCTCGCGCTGGCATGCGCAGCACATCGCGCTCGTGGGCTACTCGTTCGGCGCGGACGTGATGCCGTTCGCCTACAACCGTCTGCCCGACACGTTGCGCGCGAAGGTGTCGTACATGTCGCTGCTCGGCTTCGCGCCGGACGCCGACTTCCAGATTCGCGTGACGGGCTGGCTCGGCATGCCCGCCAGCGACAAGGCACTGCAGGTGCGCCCGGAACTCGCGAAGGTGCCGCCTTCTATCGTGCAATGTGTGTATGGCGCGGGCGAGAAAGACACGCTGTGTCCGGCGCTCGCGAATACCGGCATCGACGTCGTGAAGACGAACGGCGATCACCACTTCGACGGCGACTACAATGCGCTCGCCGGGAAGATCATCGCGGGGTGGAAGAAGGAAATCGCGGCGCGGGGGTGAGGGAGCGAGTCGCCTTCGCGCCAGCGCTCCCACATTAGTCTTCGCTGGCTATCGGAGCAATGGATCCTCGGTCGCTGTTTCATTTGCAACACCTCGGCTGCTCACGCAGGGTGTAGTGTGCTGCATCGACCCGTTGAATCCGTACGGAGCTTCGGCCCCTCGCGGCATAGGCGCCCCCCTCACTTCCTCCCCACCAGGTACTGCACGCCCTGCGGCCCATAGCGCTCGGCGTGCGGCAAGTTGGCGGCGAGATGAAACACGTCGCCGACCTTGTAGTGTCGCTCTTCGTCGCCTACGCGGATGTGCAGTTCGCCCTCGATGACCAGCGCCTTCGCTTCGAACGGATGCGAATGAACCTCCATGACGCCGGCTTCGCGCGTCACGACAACGGGCTCGGGAAAGCCTTCTTCGGCCAGGCTGCGGATGAATGTTTCGCGCTGCATGTTTCGTCTCCTCGATCGACGGTGTCGACCAGCAGCCAGTTTGGCACGCGCACCGAGACGCTGTTCATTTAATTTCACATATTCTGTAAAAGGCAGCCCGCTCGTCCAGGACTGAGCCGTCTTCTTGCGCGAAACCATAAAAAAACGCCGGCGTGAGCCGGCGTAAAGAGAGACTGCTACAACCCTTTGCTTAGGCGACCACGGGCGCCGCCTTAGCATCCTCTTCCTGCTCCACGGAGGAGCGGATCAGGTAGTCGAATGCGCCCAGCGATGCCTTCGCGCCTTCGCCCACGGCGATCACGATCTGCTTGAACGGCACGGTCGTCACGTCGCCCGCGGCGAACACGCCCGGCACCGACGTCTGGCCCTTGGCGTCCACTTCGATCTCGCCGTGCTTCGACAGCGCCACCGTGCCCTTGAGGAACTCGGTGTTCGGCACGAGGCCGATCTGCACGAACACGCCTTCGAGTTCGAGATGACGCTTCTCGCCCGACGTGCGTTCGAGAAAAGCGAGACCCGTGACCTTCTGGCCGTCGCCGGAAATCTCCGTGGTTTGCGCGTTCACGTGCACCGTGACGTTCGGCAGGCTGCGCAGCTTGCGTTGCAGCACTTCGTCCGCACGCAGTTGCGCGCCGAATTCGAGCAACGTGACATGGCTCACGATACCGGCCAGGTCGATTGCCGCTTCCACGCCCGAGTTACCGCCGCCGATCACCGCCACGCGCTTGCCCTTGAAGAGCGGGCCGTCGCAGTGCGGGCAGTAAGCCACGCCCTTGTTCTTGTACTGCTGCTCGCCCGGCACGTCGACATTGCGCCAGCGCGCACCGGTGGCGAGCACCACGCTCTTCGCACGCAGCGTCGCGCCGCTTTGCGTGCGCACTTCGAAGCCGTTGCCCGAGGGCACGAGCGCTTCGGCGCGCTGCAGATTCATGATGTCGACGTCATAGGCGCGCACGTGCTGCTCCAGCGCCGTGGCGAACTTCGGCCCTTCCGTTTCCGTGACCGAGACGAAGTTCTCGATGGCCATCGTGTCGAGCACCTGGCCGCCGAAGCGCTCGGCGAGCACGCCGGTCTTGATGCCCTTGCGCGCCGCGTAGATCGCAGCCGCAGCGCCAGCGGGTCCGCCGCCGACGATGAGCATGTCGAAAACATCCTTCTGGTTCAGCTTCTCGGCAGCACGCGACGATGCGCCGGTATCGAGCTTCGCGAGAATCTCTTCCACGCCCATGCGGCCCTGGCCGAACACTTCGCCGTTCAGGTAGATGGTCGGCACGGCCATGATCTGGCGCTTCTCGACTTCGTCCTGATACAGCGCGCCGTCGATCGTGACGATCTGCACGTTCGGGTTGAGCGAAGCCATCGCGTTGATCGACTGCACGACTTCCGGGCAGTTCTGGCACGACAGCGACATATAGACTTCGAACGAGAATGCGCCATCGAGCGCCTTCACCTGTTCGATGGTGTCGTTCTCGAGCTTGACCGGGTGGCCGCCCACCTGCAGCAGCGCCAGCACGAGCGACGTGAATTCGTGGCCCATCGGAATGCCCGCGAACGTGACTTTCACGTCGGAGTTCGCGCGCTTGATATCGAACGAAGGGGTACGCGCGTCGCCGGCTGCGGCGCCACGGCGTGCTTCGTAGGAGATGCGATTCGAGAGCGATGCGATGTCCTGCAGCAATTGCTGCAGTTCTTGCGACTTCTCGCCATCGTCCAGGTACGCAACGATCTCGATCGACTGCGTGACTTTTTCGAGGTAGCTTTTGAGTTGATCTTTGAGGTTGGCGTCGAGCATGGCTTTTTTTCCGGCTAGAGAAGAAGCGGGGGAATTCTAAGTATTGCCTGGCAATTTCGCCGTTCCGCTTATGGCGTCAAGAGGCGAACAGGCACCCGGACCGCGGCCGACTGGGCGCGGCCCGGGGATACAGCTAGTGAGACTTCGGCGTCATGCGATCAGGGCGATCGCATTTGAACAGCAACGCTTAGATCTTGCCGACGAGGTCGAGCGACGGCTTGAGCGTTTCAGCGCCCGGCGTCCACTTGGCGGGGCAAACTTCACCCGGGTGTGCTGCCACGTACTGAGCAGCTTGCACCTTGCGCAGCAGTTCCTTGGCGTCACGGCCGATGCCGTTGTCATGGATTTCGCACAGCTTGATCTCGCCTTCCGGGTTGATCACGAACGTGCCGCGCAGTGCCAGACCTTCTTCTTCGATCATGACGTCGAAGTTGCGCGTGATTGCGCCCGTCGGGTCGCCGACCAGCGGGTACTGGATCTTGGCGATCGTGTCCGACGTGTCGTGCCATGCCTTGTGCGTGAAGTGCGTGTCGGTCGACACACCGTAGACTTCGACGCCCAGCTTCTGGAATTCCGCGTACTGGTCAGCCAGGTCGCCGAGTTCGGTCGGGCACACGAAAGTGAAGTCGGCCGGATAGAACACGACGACCGACCACTTGCCCTTGAGGTTTTCCTCAGAGACCGGAACGAACTTACCGTTGTGGTATGCGGTTGCCTTGAACGGCTTGACTTGCGTGTTGATGAGAGACATGCGTTGTTTCCTCGCTCTGGGTTGGGAAAAGGTATGGACGAAGATTACGGGAACCGCGTCCGTTTGAAAAATTGGTTGCTTTGATCGCGGGTATTAACCCTGCCTATCGGACCCCATAGCGTCCGTCAAAGCCCGCCGTTATGGGATTCCGCGCCCGCATCGCGCGGCCCGAGCAACCCTCGGGGCGGTGAGCATACAACGAAACTGCGACAAGGCGCCTCACGCGGCCGCGCTGTCATGTTGCGTTCACGAAGCTTTGTGCGTTAGATGCAGGCGCAACGGCCCTTCTGCAAGGGCCGCACGCTTGCTGCGTCAAAGCGCCCCGCCACGCGCGGTTGCCGCACGCGCCGCGAGCCGCTCGCGCAGGTATTGCGTGAATGCGCGGATCGTCACGGAAGCTTCACGATGCTGCGGGTACAGCGCATGGAGCGCGTTGGGCGGCGGCATGAACGGCTCCAGCACCTCCACCAGCAGCCCCGCATCAACCGATCCCGCCACGATGAAGTCCGGGAGGTAGCAGATGCCGAGCCCGGCAATGGCCGCGTCGCGGATCACTTCGCCGTTATTCGCGCGCAGCGGCCCATGCACGTCAAAAGGCGTGCGCACGCCATCAACGATGAATTCCCACGGCGCGCGGCCCTGCTGCCCGTACGGCAGGCAGGCGTGCTGCGCGAGATCGGCAGGCGTTTGGGGCGCGCGCCGGCGGCGCCGGTAGCCGGGACTGCAGCAGGCGATCATGCGCACGTCGATGAGCTTTTGCGCGACCAGCGTGGAATCCGCCAGCCGGCCGATCCGCAGCGCCATGTCGAAACCCTCGCCGATCACGTCGACGGTGCGGTCGCTCAGATCCATGTCGAAGCGCACGTCCGGATGCTCACGCAGAAATTCGGCGACGAGCGGCGAAAGGTGCGCCATGCCGAACGACATCGGCGCGCTCACTTTCAGCAAGCCGCGCGGCTCGCTGCGCCGGTCCGACATGGCCTGCTCGGCCTCCGAGACGTCCGAAAGGATGCGCTTCGCGCGCTCGTAGAAGTCCTGGCCGAGGTCCGTGACCGCCAGTTTGCGCGTGTTGCGCACCAGCAGGCGCGCGCCCAGATCGCCCTCCAGCGCCGCCACGCGCCGGCTCACGAACTGCTTGGAAAGCCGCAGCCGATGGGCCGCCGCCGTGAAATTGCCCGCATCCACGGTGGTCACGAAGATCCGCATGTCGTCGAGTTGCATTCCGATTGTCCACTTCATCGTGACAGTGAGTCGTATTTTACGGTGATTCCAGTCGATTTGATTGACCTAAAATTCTTCCATCGCAACCAATCAAGCGAATCCCATCAACCCAATGGGGCCAGGGTAAGGCGCTAAAGCGCCAACTCGGCCCGCCAGGAGAGACGAAAATGATCGAACTTCGCAAGGCAGACCAACGCGGCCGCGGTGAACATGGCTGGCTCAGCTCGCGTCACACGTTTTCGTTTGCCAACTACTACGATCCGAAGCAAGTGGGCTTCTCGGACCTGCTCGTGATCAACGACGACCGCGTGGCCCCGGCGCGCGGCTTCGGCAAGCACCCGCACCGCGACATGGAAATCTTCTCGTACGTGCTGGAAGGCGCGCTGGAGCACAAGGACTCGATGGGCACGGGCTCGGTGATCGTCCCCGGCGACGTGCAGCTGATGAGCGCCGGCACCGGTGTCGCGCACAGCGAGTTCAACCACTCGGCCGACGAAGGGGTGCACTTCCTGCAGATCTGGATTGCGCCGAACGTGAAGGGTGCGCAGCCGCGCTACCAGCAGAAGAACATCGCCGATGAGGAAAAGCGCGGCAAGTTCCGCCTGATCCTCTCGCCGGACGGCGCCGACGACTCGCTGCTGCTGCGCCAGGACACACGCGTCTATGCAGGCCGCCTCGACGGCGCGGAAACGGCGAAGATCGAAGTGGGCGCCGACCGCTACGCTTACGTTCACGTGGCGCGCGGCAGCGTGAAGCTGAACGGCGTGGAACTGGGCGAGGGCGACGGCGCGCGCATCCGCGCCGAGCGCGAGTTGAGCTTCAGCGACGGACACGATGCAGAGGTCCTCGTGTTCGATCTGCGTAATATCGAAGTGTCGGAGCTCTGGTCCTGACTTCGGCGTTGCGCCTGAGGTTATGCTTGCGCAGACCGGCGCGCGGCGGTCCATTCACTCAAAGTGGGCCGCCGCCCGGCAAAGCGCGAACTGATACGTAGTGAACTGCTTAAAACTTATTCGGAGAAAACCATGCGATACAACCTGTTCGGGCCGGGCAACGACGTCGTGCTGCTGGTCTCACGCATTCTGCTGACTTCCCTGTTCATCCTGTTCGGCTGGTCCAAGATCACCGGCTTTTCGGGCACGGTCGACTACATGGCGCACGTGGGCGCGCCCGTGCCGATGCTGTCGGCCGTCATCGCCGTGATCATGGAGTTCGCTGTCGGCATCCTGCTGCTCGTGGGTTTCTACACGCGGCCGCTCGCCGTGCTGCTCGCGATCTATACCGTTGCAACGGCCTTCATCGGCCATCACTTCTGGACCATGACGGGCGCCGATCAAATGGCGAACATGATCAACTTCTACAAGAACATCAGCATCGCCGGCGGACTGCTCGCACTCGCGGTAACGGGTCCGGGCGCGATCTCGATCGACAGGAAGTAACGCACGGTTTTTCGGCTGTAGAAAGGCGCGATGCCGGTTGGCATCGCGCCTTTTTTTGTCTCGCTCCTGCGCCACGCGGCGACGCCGTTGCGCATGCATCGCCTGCCCGACGATCCGCATATTGCAAACACGGCTTGATATGCTTGGCAACGCGCCCGCCCAGCCTCACGTTCTCCTTACGACCGATCACGCGCAATGCACGACCCACAAGACAACCTCTATGCCTACCTGACTTCGCTCCAGCAATCGGCGCTCGGCACGCTCAAGCGCCTGCCGCTCAAGAGTCGCGCCGCGCAAGGCACGCTCATGGCGATGCGCGCCGTGTGCGCGGCAGGCCTTGCATACAGCATCGGCCGCGCGCTCCACACCGAACAAGCGTTCTGGGCCGCGATCACGGCGATTGCCGTCACCCAGCACGATTACGCCGATACGCTTGCGCAGTCGCGCGACCAGTTCATCGGCGCGATTGCGGGCGGCGCGGTGGGGCTCGCGACGGCGGCGTTCGGCCCGGAAAATCTCGCGGCCTACCTCGTCGCCGTGAGCGTGGTGATCATCGGCTGCTGGTGCCTGAGCGTGAGCACCGCCGCGCGACTGGGCGCGATCACCACCACGATCGTGCTGCTCGTGCCCATTAACGGACCAGTGTGGGACGTCGCGCTCTTTCGCGTGGCGCAGGTCGCCATCGGCATGGCGTGCGCGGTGCCGGTCAGCTGGCTGTTCTCGTATATCGAACGGCGCTGGCTGCAGTTGTGAGCCGCTTCTCTCAACGCCTGCGAAATAAACCATCTCCGCGCGCTCAGGAATCCGGCCCAGATTAGCGGCGATAATCGACGCCGCTGTGCGGCGCAGGTTGCCGCGGCGAATCTGCGGCGCGTGCGCACAGTCGCCCCGCAAATGCCCCCGCCGATGCGAAATCGTGCGAAACTCCCCCGCCGCGCTCTGCCGCCGTCATGCCGATGATGGCGACTTTTCGGGGCGCAATCGAAATCGCAACCCACGCCGCCGCAAATTTACCCTATGAACACCACCACCCGTCCCACGGCTTCGAACGCCAAGTCCAGCAAGTCCATCACGCTCCTGCAAATGCTCGCGCTGATCGGCGCTGGCGGCATCGCGGCCTCGCTGCTGTTCCGCTACTTCCTGTAAGCGCAGCGCGTCCGGGGCATCAAGCCAACCGTTTTCGCTTATGTACAAGAAAGGCGTCGCCCTCGAAATCCAGTTCTCTCCTGAACGCCTGAATGACGGCGCAGGCGACCCGTACTGGATCGACCTCACCGCCGACGAAGCCGCCGCGCTGCTCGCCACGCTACAAAGCAAGCTCGCTGAACGCGAGAGCACCGCAGCGCCGCTCGTCGTCGCGCTCGACACCCCGCCCGAAGGCGCCACGCCCGAGGCCTCCTCAAGCGCCTCGACGGCTGCGGCCAGCGCCGACGACGGGCTCAAGCAATGGGTCTGTGTGATCTGTGGCTGGGTGTATGACGAAGCGGCAGGCGCCCCCGACGACGGCCTCGCTCCCGGCACCCGCTGGGCCGATGTGCCCGACGACTGGCGCTGCCCGCTCTGCGACGTGGGCAAGGAAGACTTCGCGCTCGTCGAGTTCTGACGCGCGCCGTCGAAGGCGCGCGGCGCTCATACGCCCGCGCGCCCGAGCGGCTCGTAGAAAAGCGCAAACAACTCCGACTGCGAACTCACGCCGAGCTTCGCGTAGATATGCTTCTTGTGCGCGCGCACGGTCTCGAACGAAATGGCGAGCCGCTCCGCAATCGCGCGCGTGGAAAAACCGCTCAGGCTCAAACGCACCACTTCGATCTCGCGCGCGGTGAGCGGCACGCGTCCGCTTTGCTGCGTGACCGCCTCGATGCGGCTCGCAAAGCCCGCCTCGCTCAACTGCCCCTGCTGCGCCGCGCTGTCGGCTTCAGATACGTCAGACGCGACTGCCTCGGCAACACCCTCGGCAAACGTCTCATACGCAAGCCGCTGCTTCATGAGCGCGATCACCCACGGCGCGAACATCGCGAACAACGCAATATCGCGCTCCGTGTAATGGTGCTTTGCGCCTAGCGAGAAAATCAGCGTGCGCGCTTCGTCGAGAGGCACGTTGAACTGCACTTCGTCGCCGATGATGTTGCTCTTGAAGTAACGCTGATAGTAGTCCGTCATGCGGAAATTATCGGGCGCGACTTCGGCCAGCGTGACGAGTCCTGCGCGCGGCTTTTCGCTCGCGTTCAGATAGAACGGATCGAGCAGGTACATCCCCTCCAGATACGCGCGGAACAAGAGATCCACGGTGCCGTCGGGCATGGGCGACTCGGCGCATACGAGCGGCGCGCGATCGCGCCGGAAGACGAGCGCAACCCAGTTGTCGAACGCGACGAAGCGCTCGATCACACGCGTCATGCGGGTCCAGAAGTCGGGGCCGTCGAGGGCGTCGATCAGCGTCGCGATATGGTGATGGAACGCACGGTCCTGCCAGTCCAGTTCCATGAGGGGCTCCATGGGTCCTCCGATCAGGGTACCCCTGCAGGGTAATTTCTCGACAAAAATAACGTGGAGATAATAGCGGCTCCAGACGCCCACGCGGTGCTTTACGTAATACATAAGGAAGGAGACAAGCATGCAACTCGAACTCGCGCAGATCCCGATCGTGGACGGCGCAGTCGCTCCCAACCTCGCCCGCGTACTCGACGCTATGGCCAAAAGCCATGAAGGCAGCGATCTCATCGTCTTCCCCGAAGCCACGCTCACGGGCTTTCCCACCCGCGAAAACGTGCGCGACGTAGCCGAATCGCTCGAAGGTCCGTCTTTGAGCAAAGTCCGTGACGCCGCTCGCGCCGCGAAGATCGGCGTGGCGGTCGGCCTTGCCGAGCGCGACGGCGACCGCTTCTACAACACGACCGTCCTGATCGACGAACGCGGCGACATCGCGCTGCGCTACCGCAAGACGCATCTGTGGGCCACGGACGTGGGCGTATTCACGCCCGGCGACCACTTCGAGGTGTGCGAATTCAAGGGCATGACCGTGGGTCTCCTGATTTGCTACGACATCGAGTTTCCCGAAACGGCGCGCGCCGTGGCCTCGCTCGGCGCGGAAATGCTCGTCGTCACGAACGGCAATATGGATCCGTTCGGCCCCGTGCATCGCCGCGCGATCGTTGCGCGCGCAATGGAGAACCAGATGTTCGCCGCGCTCGTGAACCGCACCGGCGACGGCGACGACAACCTCACGTTCCCCGGCGAAACAGCGCTCGTGAGCCCGTTCGGCGACGTGCTCTGCGAGTTGAAGAACGAAGACGCGGTGCTGCACGCGAAGGTGGATCGCGCGCTGCTCGCGCAAAGCCGCGAACACTACAGCTATCTGCACGACGCACGCATTGCGCTCAATCTCGCGGACGAGAACGACGCGCAAGGCCGTCGCTCGCTCAATATCCGCCCGCGCACGCGTTAAAGGCGCGTAGCACTAATACCCGGTAACAAGCCCGGCAACCAGCGATCCGGCAAGCCACCCTGCGCGGCTCGCCAGGCTCGCCCATGCCTGCCTGAACCGCAGCACCCAGGAGACAACTGCATCATGAAGCCTGCCTCGCCGTCGCAAGAACGCGGCACTCAAGAACCTCACCTGAAACGCACGCTCGGCCTGCCGTCCGTGCTCCTGTTCGGCCTCGCCTATATGGCGCCGCTGATAGTCTACGGCACCTACGGCGTGCTCGCAGGCGCGAGCCAGGACACCGCCGCCCTCGCGTATCTCATCGCGCTCGTCGCAATCGTGTTCACGGCGTTCAGCTACGGCAAGCTCGCGCGTCTTTTCCCGGTGGCGGGTTCGGCCTACACGTACACGCGCAAGAGCTTCAATTCGCACCTGGGCTTCATGATCGGCTGGGCCACACTGCTCGATTACTTCTTCCTGCCGATGGTGATCTGGCTGATCGGCGCGGCGTATCTTGGCGCGGCGTTTCCGAGCGTGCCCACGTGGATCTGGATCGTCGCGTTCATCGTGCTCACGAGTGTGCTGAACGTCATCGGCATCGAACTTGCCGCGCGTTTCAACATCGTGCTGATGGTCGTGCAGCTCGGCATCGCAGTAATGTTCGTTGTCCTGTGTTTGCACTACGCCTCCGCGGCCGCAGGCCCGGGCGGGCTCGTCACGGCGCAGCCGTTCTTCCAGCCGCACGTGCCGCTCTCGGCCACGATGGCGGGCGCCGCGATCGCCGCGTATTCGTACCTCGGCTTCGACGCCGTTTCCACGCTCACCGAAGAAACCATCGAGCCCGAAAAGACCATCCCGCGCGCCATCGTGCTGATCGCGCTGGTGGGCGGCGCGATCTTCGTGATCGCCGCGTACACGCTGCAGCTCGCGCATCCGGGCGCCGTGTTCAAGGACCCCGATTCGGCCGCGTTCGAAATCGCTCGCAAAGTGGGCGGCGATATCTTCGTGACGATTTTCCTCGCGGGCCTGATCCTCGCGCAGTTCGCCTCGGGCATCTCGGCGCAGGCCAGCGTGGGGCGTCTGCTCTACGCGATGGGCCGCGATGAAGTGCTGCCGAAGTCGATTTTCGGCTACATCCACCCGCGCTTTCGCACGCCTGCGATCAACATCGCGATTGCCGGTATCGTCGGTTTGATCGCGCTGAAGCTCGACGTGGCCACGTCCACCTCGTTCATCAACTTCGGCGCGTTCCTCGCGTTCACTTCGGTGAATCTGTGCGTGATCCGCCAGTACTTCAGCGGCGCGGCGGGCACGCGTGGCTTTGGGTTGCTCGGCGGTCTGGTGTTCCCGCTGATCGGCGCCGTGACCGACATCTGGCTGCTGTGCAGCCTCGAAAAGACCGCCATCGTGCTCGGCGTGATCTGGTTCGTGCTCGGCCTCGTGTACCTCGGCTGGATCACGCGGTGCTTCCGCCAGGCGCCGCCCGAAATGGCGGTGTAAGCGCAACGCTTCACACGCAAGTCTGCTTCAAGGAAAACGGCGAGCGTCCTTACGGGCGCTCGCCGTTTTTCCATTCTGCCTGAAGTTCAAGCGCTTCGCCGTGATCGACGACCGCACGGCCTACGGTCAAGGCGTGGCCGAAGAATTCGCCAAGGCCGTGAAGGCGGCCGGCGGCACGGTGGTCGCGCAGGAATTCACGAACGACAAGGCCGTGGACTTCCGCTCGATTCTCACGCACGTCAAGTCGGCCGACGCCGACCCGATCTTCTACGGCGGCGCCGACACGCAGGCCGCGCCGATGCTCAAGCAAATGAAGTCGCTCGCGATCAAGGCCACGCTGATCGGCCCCGACATGATGCACTCGGACTAGCTCATCAAGATTGCCGGTCCGTCGGCAGAAGGCGCGCTCGCTTCGTCAGGCGGCAGCCCGCTCGACCAGATGCCGGGTGGCAGAGCTATGTCGAGCGCTACACCAAGCGCTTCAACAAGCCGGTCGAGCTGTATTCGCCGTACGCGTATGACGGCACGCGCGCCGTGTTCGCCGCCATGAAGAAGGCGAATTCGACCGATCCGCACCTCTACCTCGCCTCGCTCAAGACGACGAACATGAAGGGCGTGACCACGAACGAGCTGGCCTACGACCAGTACGGCGACCTCAAATACGGCGGCGTGACGGTCTACAAGGTCGTGAACGGCAAGTGGCAGCCGCTCACGACGGTCGGCACGAAGTAAGGCGACGAAGTGAACCGATGAAGTGAGCCCCCACTCACGCCGCGTTGCGGGCGCGGCGCCAGGTGTGGTTCGGACGATTTGGCGCATCGCGCACAGAACAGCCGGCGGTACCCGGCTGCGGCGCACGCCAGCGGGTTCTCTTCTCCGCTCGCTGTCCCGGGCGCCGGCTCGATACGGGCTTTCGCGTTGGGCGGAAGCCCGTTTTTTTTGTCATGTGGGATGTAAGCTTCGAGACGCCTTCGTCCGGCTTTCGAAATGCCTCGAAAAAACGAGCGTTCGGTCGTGCGCAGCGGAACCGAACTACAATGCATGCCGTCCGATGCAATGCCGCATTGCTGCCCTGTTTGCCCCGAATATGTCCCGTTTTTTAAAAGTTTTCCCTCGTTTGCCCGTCCCGCTTCGCAGCGCAGCTCTCGCCGTCATCACGGTGACGCTGGCTGCTGCGCTCGGCGCGTGCTCCTCGCCCAAGCCCAAGTTCCAGGAAGATCAGCTGCTGAGCACCGCGCCCAGCCAGTTCTCGCGCAGCTTCAACTACGCGAGCACTGACGCCTGCGAATCGTCGCGCCGCGCACTGCTGAGCCAGGGCTACATGACGACGATGACGCGCGACGACACCGTCGACGCCACGAAGAACTTCCAGCCGACGTTGGATCAGCACATCGTCGTGGAGGTGCACGTGGTCTGCACGCCGGGCGACGCGAGCAATACGAGCATGGTGTACGTGAACGCCGTGCAGAACGGCTACGCGCTCAAGAAGAGCGATACCTCGGCGAGCGTGGGGCTCTCGATTCTGGGGTCGGTTTCGCTGCCGATTCGCTCGAACAGCGACGAGATGGTCAAGATTTCGAGCGAGACGATCCAGTCGGGCCCGTTTTACTCGCGCTTCTTCGATCTGGTGGGGCGCTATTTGAGCGCTTCGGCGCGCAGCGAGCCTGTGCCGGGCGGCGGCGCGATCAAGATTTCGCCGTTGCCGCCGCCGATCGAGCCGGTCACGGCAAGCGCCGCACCCGCCGCGACCACGGTGGGGTCGGCCGCACCGGCGGCCGCCGCTGCGGCTGCCGCGACGGGTGCGGCGGTGTTGCACACCAACGCGCTGCCGGCCGCGCCGGTTGTGACAGCGCCACCGGCTGCGCCCGCGCCAACTCCGGCGCCTGCCACGGCGGCGCCCGCGCCTGCCGCTTCTGCGCCGGGTGCATCCGCACCGGTCGACCACGGCGCCGCAACCGCGGCGGCTATCATGGGTGTGCCGGCGCCGGTTGCGGCAAACCCGCAATCTGCGGCGCTCGCGACGAGTGTGACCACTCACAATGCCGCGACGCCCGTGGCGGCGTCAGCTAGCGTAGCAACGGCACAAACGCTCGCCTCGGCCTCGACGACCTCCGGCCCCCAGAGCGTGCCAGCGGAATCGGCAACACGCTCAGCGGCCATGCCGACCGCAGCGCCGGCCGCATCGACCACGTCGCCTTAAGCATCGCCGCGCGCCAAACCCGCGTCACGTCAGCCGGTTCGCGCGCCCGCGCGAGCCATCCGCCGCCTGCGCGCTCAGCGCAAGCCGGCCATCATCGCGCCCATACCCACGAGCAGGCTGCCCATCAGGCGATTCACGGCGCGCATGCGCCTCGGCCGCTGCAGCACGTGGCGCAGCCGGTGCGAAAAGAGCGCCATCGAAGCCACGCCGCCCGCAAACAGCAGCGCGAACGTCGCCGCCAGTAGCAAATACTGACGATTGGCGCTCCAGGGCGCATCGGCGCTCATGAACTGCGGGAAAAACGACGGGAAGAACAGCAAGGTCTTCGGGTTGAGCCCGGAAGTCGCGAATCCGCGCCAGAACAAATCGCGACGGCTCGCGCCATCGGCTTCGGCAGGGGCATCCGTGCCCGTCAAGGAGCGGCTGCGCCACTGCTTGCCGCCCAGCCAGACAAGGTAGGCCGCGCCCAGCCATCGCAATACCGTAAGTGAATGCTCACTAATGAGTAGCAGTGAATTGAGGCACAGCGCCGTCAGCGCGAGCTGGAGGAGCACCGCGAACGTGCCGCCCCAGACGCAGGGCAGCGCGTGACGCCAGCCGGCACGGAGCGCCTGGCTCATGGTGAGCACGTTGACGGGACCGGGCGTGTAGACAAGGACGAGCGCGGCGGCGAGAAAAGAGAGATACAGCTGGATCGACATTGCGGGGCGTGCTGGCGAAGACGGATGACGAACGGCGCTCGGGGTCGCCGGGGTTATTAAAAACGGGTATCGAAAACGGGCAACAAAAAACCGCGCGAAAGCGCGGTTTTCAAATGCCATCTGCCTGACCGGACATTGCTGGCAGCGCGGTGAACGCACGCAACGCCCGGTAGCCGCCGCAGAATGCAACGGAAACGGCCCTGACGGACCGCCGCGGCTCGTGGCTGCGACGGCGCTTCCCACTGCGGGGAGGTGGCCGCGTGGGTCGTGCCAGGCAAGAAGGCATGCGGAAAATATACCGGGGAATAGCGTGTATAGGCTTCCCGTTTTCAGGCAGAATCGGCCAATTGACGGAATCTTCTTCCGTTAAAATTGCCACAACCTGAACAAGATTCTTTTTCGCCATGAGCCCTCGTGAACGCCCGCCCAAAGCGCTCGACAACCAGGACCGCAAGATCCTCAGCGCCCTGCAAAAGAACGCCCGACTTTCGAACGCCGAACTTGCCGAGCAAGTGGGCATGTCCACCACGGCGTGCTGGAACCGCACGCGCCAGCTCGAAGCCGATGGCTATATCGACGGCTATGTCGCGCTCGTGAACCAGCAAAAGCTGGGCTACGCCGACATCGTGATTCTGGAAGTGACGCTCGACCGTCACGAAGACGACGCGCTCGCGCGCTTCGGCGCAGAACTCGCGGCGCTGCCCGAAGTGCTGGAGGCCTATCTCGTCTCCGGCGAGTACGACTACTGGATCAAGGTGGCGGTCGATGGCACCGCCGGCTACGAACGCTTCCTGCGCGAGAAGCTCTATCGCATCTCGAGCATTCGCCACAGCCGGTCGATGTTCGCCTTGCGCTGCATGAAGGACGTGCCGTCCATGCAAGTGTGACGCGCGTTTGCTTTGGCAATCACGCGTAAGGCATGAGCTTCAGCGCTGCACGATCAGCGTCACGCGCCGGTTCAGCGCGCGGCTCGCGGGGTCGTTGCCTGCCACGAGCGGGAAGTTGTCGGCGCGGCCAATCGCGGCGAGCCGGTGAGGTTCGATGCCGCGCTCGACCAGATAGCGCACCACCGCGCCCGCACGCGCCGATGAGAGCTCCCAGTTCGACGCGAATTTCGCGTTCGAGATCGGCGTGCTGTCGGTGTGCCCTTCCACGAGGATGTTGCCCGCCGGCGCCGCGCGCAACACCTCCGCGATACGGCTCAGCACGCCAAGCGATTCGGGCAGCAGCGTGGCATCGCCCGCGTTGAACAGGATCTTCGCGTTGATGCCGATCTCCACGCCGCGCGCCGCCGGCGCGATCGTGATTTCGCCGCGCTGGCGCAGCGTTTCGAGCGCGGCGAGCAATGCCTGATCGACGGCAGGCATTTTCACGGCCGCTGCCGCCGTGCTCGTCGATTGCGCTGCCGATCGTATTTCGGATTCCTTATGCTTCGCCAGCTGCATCGCGTAGAGCGCGAGGAACAGCACCATCAGCGTCGTGATCAGGTCCGCGTAGGAAATGAGCCAGCGGCCGGAACTCGATTCGCCGCCCTCGTCCTCGTCGTGATCGAACTGTGCCGTGAGCGGCAAGTCTTTATCGGAAAGCATGGGCGGTCAGCTCGCGTGCGTGGTGTCCAGCGCCCATACGTTCGCTTCGCCCTGCAACCCGCCGCTCTTGCCGCCCACCTCGCCAGCGAGACGCGTGGCGATCGTGTGCGGCGACTCCTTGCGCGAAATGGCGAGCAGGCCGTCGAGATAGAGCTTGCGCAGGCGCAGTTCGCTTTCGATATGCGCGCGTATCTTGCCATACAGCGGCAGAAAAACGAGGTTCGCGAAAGCAAGTCCGTACAGCGTGGCGATGAAGGCCACGGCAATGCCGGGCCCGAGTTCGGCAGGCTCGATCAGATGCCCCGTGACCTGAATGAGGCCGAGCACCGAGCCGAGAATGCCAAACGTGGGCGCATAGCCGCCCGCCTGCTGCCACACGCGCGCCGCCGCCATGTGCTTGCGCCCGGAGGCTTCGAGTTCGCGCTGGAGCGCATCTTCGAGCACGGCGGTCGAAACGCCGCTCGCAAGCAATTCGAGCCCGCGCCGCGCGAACGGATGAATGCCCTGGCGGTCCATCGACTCGAATGCGAGCAGTCCGTTGAGCTTGGCCTGATCGCCCCACTCCAGCACGGCGGCGAGGCTCGCTTCATCGACGCGCGGCGCTTTCACGAACGCCATGCGCAAATGCTTGATGGCGTCGAAGAAGCGCGCCCACGTGTTCTGGATCATCACGGCGCCGAGCGTGCCGCCCAGCACGATGGCCAGCGCCTCGGGCTGGAGCAGCGTGACGAAATGGCCGCCTTCGAGCGAGAAGCCCGCGACCACAGCGAGCGCGCCAATGGCGATACCGATCAGGGTAAGCAGATCCATGCGTGTCTCCCAACTCAGCGATCTGCCTGGCGTCCGCCAGGCGACTTGAGTGCACGCACCGCTTCAAGCAGGCGCTGCTCGATATCTTCGACTTCCACGGGATCGATCTTGATGTCGCGGCGCATGACCCACGACACTTCGTTCTTGCGTGCGTCCACCATTACCGAGAGCAGGCGCTCGGATACGGCCTGATCTTCGATCGAGGCGAGCAGTTTCGCGAGATCGTAGGTATCGAGTGCGCTCACGGCTTCGAACAGCGTGCGTTGATCGACGAACAACAGATCGTCGAGCGACTTGAGTTCGCCCGAGCCTCGGCCCGTGCGCTTCGAGAAATACGCCACGCCCTTTTGCTCGACGAAGTTCAGCACCTTCGACTTGCGGAACGCGAAGACCTCATCGGCGATTTCGGCGTGCGAGAGCTTGTTGAGAATGACCTTGCGCTCCACGCCGATCAGCGCTTCGAGATCGCCCAGCTCGATCAGTTCGAGTTCGCTGTTGATCGACACATCGAGATCGCTGTCTGCGACCTGCGTCGCGCGCTCCACGATGCGTACGGGGTCGAACGTCACCACCTGGCGGCCCAACGCGCCTTCTGCCGCTGCCGCATTGTTGGCGAGATGCGTGGCCTGCCCGCTTTGCATCGCGACGAGATTGAGCTTCTCCATGCGCCGGAGCATGGCCATCACATGCGGACGAGAATGGCCGGCCACGGCACGGCATTTCTGCACGACGTCGGCGAGCGGCACGCTCACTTCGGCACCACTCGCGCCCTGTCGCGACCAGGTATCGCCGCCTTCGGCGCGATCGCTCGCCCCTGCGATCAACGCGAGCACATGCGCGTACGACAGTACGCCCGGCATGAAGTCCGCATGGGTGTAGGTGGCGAGCAGATCGTCCTTCGCCTTGACGCGCCGCGTGAGCGTGCGCACCACATGGCGCAGCATCGGGGTGACGCGTTCGAGTTCCTCTTCGATGAGAGTCGCCGGCACGACGGTCAGCTGGCAAAAGCTAAGCGCCTTCGCCGTGTTCGGCCGCGGTTCCGCGCTGAGCAGCGCAGTCTCGCCGAAAAATTCGCCGCGTCCGAGCGTGGCCATGACGACTTTCTTGTCGTCGCAGCGGGTGGAGATTTCGACCTTGCCGTCGGCGATCACGAAGATCAACCGTTCGCCTGCAAAGCCTTCCGAATAAATGACCTCGCCCGGCGCCGCCGTACGCGACCATGTTTGACTGCTGCGATTCAAGTTGTATCCCCGGAAAACGATTCCATCGCCCGCATTTGTCTGACTATCTTATGCGTTTGCGAAGTGAGTGCTATGTGTCGCGTTTACGGCGTATCCCAAGGCGTTCTTGAATCAGCTTGCATAGATGGCACGCGTGGAAAGCATGCCGAAAGTCGGTGACGCGAGCCAGTGCGCCGAGGTGTCATGCGCGCTTTGCAAACGCAAACGATTGCTTGCGCGAGAAGTGCCGCAAATGGGCGATGAATTAGGTGGGGCAAATGAATGCGGCCAGTTCGCACTGGCCGCATGTGTCAACGCTATCGGTCTCTTTCAGGCTTTCACGCCGCAAGTTTTCCCGTGTCGCCGTTGCTCGCCGGCGCGCTCACGCCTGCGCGCGCGAAGCGAAGCGCTTGCATCAGCGTTTCGTGCTCGCCGATGTGGTTCGCGAGCAGCAGGATCAGCTGCGCATTGACAGATTGACTCTGCGCCTCGTCGAGATCGCGATGCATGTCGATCAGCGCTTCATAAAAGTCGTCCGGTCTTGCCAGATTCGGTTGGGTGTTCAGCATGGTTGCCTCCTCGTTCCTCTATGCCGTGCCTTGCACGCACAGCGCCCGCTTGAGCGCGCTCTGCACGCGCGCCGCATCGGCGCGCCGCCAGCGCGCGCTCACGTGCTGGTCCGGACGAATCAGATAGAACGCGCCGTCCTGCGCGCCGTAGCGCTGCGCCGCCAGCCCGTGCACGTCGCGCAGCACCGCGGTCGATGCAGGCAGACCCGCGGGCACAGCCGCGTTGCCTTCGAGCATCACCACGAACTTGAGCGGCACCGCGGAACGCGAGAGCGCCTGCAGCGTGTCGAGCGTCGCGGTATCGAAGGCCGAGCCCGCGCGGCTGAACACGAGGCCCGCGAACTGGTCGCCCAGATGCGCGAGCAGCCAGCTTTCGCCGCCCGCTGCGTTTTGCACCGGCGCGTCTACGCACGAAGCGCCTGGCTCCATCTGGCCGTCGAACGTCTCTTCGTCGGGCGTGTTCAAGGTCGATTCGCGCAACACCGCCGGCACGGAAAGCCGGCCGCTGTTCACGAGTTGCCGCGCAAACGCATGCTCGCGGGCGAGCGTGAGCACGGCGTCGCGGAACACGCGGCTCACCGCGCTCTTGGGCGTGATGAAGTCGGTCGAGCGCGTGGAGTTGCGGATGTTTTCGTCGGCTGCATATTCGCGCTCGCTCGCGTAGGTGTCGAGCAGCGCGTCGGGCGCGTGGTTCTCCAGCACCATCGCGAGCTTCCATGCGAGGTTCTCGCCGTCCTGGAAGCCGCTATTCGCACCGCGCGCGCCGAACGGCGAAACCAGATGCGCCGAGTCGCCCGCGAACAGCACGTTGCCCTGGCGGAAGCTGTCCATGCGCAGACACGAGAACGTGTAGATGCTCACCCACTCCAGCTCGAACTTCACGTCGGGCCCGAGCAGCGCGCGCACGCGCGGAATCACGCGCTCGGGCGTTTTTTCGAGCACCGGGTCGGCGTCCCAGCCGAGCTGGAAGTCGATGCGCCAGACGTTGTCGGGCTGGCGATGCAGCAGCACCGACTGGTTCGGATGGAACGGCGGATCGAACCAGAACCAGCGTTCGGTGGGGAAGTCCGCTTCCATCTTCACGTCGGCGATCAGGAAGCGGTCCTTGAAGGTGCGGCCGTGGCTGTCGAGGCCGAGCAGTTTGCGCAACGGGCTGCGCGAGCCGTCGGCGGCCACGACGTAGCGCGCGAGCAGCGTGTATGGGCCGTCGGGCGTTTCGATTTCGAGCGCGACGTGCGCATCCGCGGCACCCGGCGTGCCATGCTGCGCGACGCCCGTCACCTTGTTTTTCCAGCGGATTTCGAGGTTCGGCAACGCCTGCGCACGTTCGAGCAGGTAGCCTTCCACATAGTACTGCTGAAGATTCACGAAAGCCGGCCGATGATGGCCGCTTTCGGGCAGCAGGTTGAACGTGTAGATGAGTTCGTCCTTGCGGAACACCTTGCCGACGTTCCAGCTCACGCCCTTTTCGACCATGCGGTCGCCGCAGCCGAGGCGGTCGAAGATATCGAGCGAGCGCTTGGAAAAGCAGATGGCGCGCGACCCCGTGGAAAGCGTGCAGTCGTCGTCGACGAGCACCACCGGCACACCTTGCCGCGCGAGGTCGATGGCCGTCGCGAGACCCACTGGCCCCGCGCCGACCACCACGACCGGACGCACGCACACGGCGGCGTCCGGAGTTTGTTCGCTGCATCGCGCGTAGTCGAAGGTCAGCGTCTGATAGTCGATCATTCTTGTCTCCTGCCACGTATTCCAGACGTTTGTCGCTTCAGTCCTGCAGCGCGTCCCACATCTCCTTGTCGCGCTGTGCCGTCCAGATGCGCGGATGCGTAATGCCGCTCGCCTCGTCATATGCGCGCGTCACATCGAACGGCAGGCAATGCTCGTAGATGAACACGTGGCCGAACTTCGGGTCCATTGCCTCGCGCGTGAGCGACATCGCACCCTTCAGGTCGAGCTTCTGCGCCACGGCGGCGCGGCCTTGCGCGAGCAGCGTAGTCACGAAGTCCTTCGTGTAATCGAGACCCTTGTTGACTTCCGCAGGATTGAGCAGCGCGGGGCCGCGGCCCGGCACGAGCTTTTCAGCGCCAAGCGAGCGCAGCGCTTCCAGCGTGGCGGGCCACTCGGCGAGTTGAGCGTCGCCGCAATAGCACGCAGCGTCGTATTCGACGAGGTCGCCCGAGAACAGCACCTTCTGCTGCGGCAGCCATACGACCGTGTCGCCCTTCGTGTGACCCGAGCCGAGGTGCGCGATCTTCACTTCGAGCTTGCCGAGGAACAGCGTGATTTCCTTCTCGAACACGAGCGTGGGCCATGTGAGGCCCGGCACCGTTTCGACGCCCGCGAACAGGCGCGGGAAGCGCTCGATTTCCGACTTCATGTCGGCTTCGCCGCGCTCGACGATCATTTCATACGTGCCGCGGCTCGCGATGATCTGCTGCGCGCCTTCCTTGAAGTACGCCGAAGCGCCCAGGACGCGCACCGCGTGATAGTGCGAGAGCACGACGTATTTGATGGGCTTGTCGGTGACGGTGCGAATCTTCGCGATGAGGTCCTGCGCCATGGCGGGCGTGGCCGTGGTGTCGACGATCAGCACGCCGTCGTCGCCGATGATGACGCCCGAGTTGGGGTCGCCTTCCGTGGTGTACGCGTATGCGTTTTCCGAGAGCTGCGTGAAGGTGACCTTCTTTTCTTCGAGGTCGGCCTGGGATGCGAACGCCTTTGCCATGTTGAGTCTCCGTATCGAGGGGCTCTTGAAGCCGGGGCGGGGCGAAGCGCGCCCGGGCCGGGCGCGTTGGGCGCCAGCCCGGGTTGTCTCGCCCCGTTTGAAATTGAATTGGACCGCTGTTGTGCCGGGGTGAGGCCATCATGGTCTTCCCGTTTTTATTTGTCAATAGCGAATTACATCGCTATATGCTAATTTCCGACCAAAGCACGCTGCAGTCCGTACGCCTGCCGCCGTTCAGTTAACATGGACCCTTTTTCAGCCAGAGAAAAGCGCAATGAGACGTCGCAATGAAAGCGCTGCGTCCGCGCCGGAAAGCAGCGCGACGGCCGCCCGCACGCAGCGCGGCATCCAGAGCGTGGAAGTAGGCGGACGCCTGCTGCGCGCCCTCGCCGACGCGCGCGCGCCGCTTGGCGCCACCGAACTCGCGGCGAGCGGCGACATTCCGTCGAGCCAGGCGCATGCCTATCTCGTGAGCCTGACGCGCCTCGGGCTCATCAAGCGCGACGCGCTTTCGGGGCGCTATGAACCCGGCCCGCTCGCGCTGCGCCTCGGCCTGCTGCATCTGGCGCAGCAACCGGCGCTGCGCGAGGCCGTGCCGCGCGCCGCCGCGCTCGCGCAGGCGCTCAACTGCAGCGTTGCGCTATGCATTGCCGGGCCGCAGGGGCCGACTATCGTGCGCTACGAGCACGCGAGCCTGCCGCTGCACGTGAACCTGCACGTCGGCACGGTGATGTCGCTGCGGGCCACGGCCACGGGCCGCATGTTCTGTGCGTTCCTCGCGCCCGAGGCGCTCGAAGCCGCATGGGCCACGCAAACCGCGCAGCCGGTGTGGCGCGGCATCAGCCACGTGGCCAGTGCCGCCGGCGCGCCCTCGGAAAGCACGCCGGATGCCGCCTTCCTCGCCTCGCTCGACGCCATCCGTGCACGCGGCTACGAACTCGCCATCGACGCGCCCAGCCCCGGCGTCAGCAGCGTGTGCGTGCCCGTGCTCGGCCCTGGACAAGAACTGAGCCTCACCCTCACCGCTATCGGCGCGACCGGCGTGATCGACGTGCGCGCGAACGGCGCGGTCGTGCGCGCGCTGCGCGACGCCGCTGCCGAAATCACCGCCGCCGCTTTTTCATCGACACCGACATGCCCCGAGTAAGCTCCAGGCCTGCGCGCGACGACGCAACGCAAGCCGCCGGCGAAGACGCCGCAACCGGCATGGCAGCCGAGGCCGCCGACAAACCGCAACGCGGCATCCAGTCACTCGATGTCACGGGCGAGCTGCTCGCCGCGCTCGTCGCGGCGGGCACGCCCTTGCCGCTGCGCGACCTCGCCGCCGCCGCGGGGATGGCGCCCGCCAAGGCTTTCCCGCACCTCGTGAGCCTGCAGAAGATCGGCCTGCTCGCGCGCGACGCGGCGGGCCGCTACGAAGCGGGACCGCTCAGTCTCGAACTTGGCCTGATCGGCCTTGCGCGTCTTTCGCCGGTTCGCGAAGCCGATGCCGAGCTGGTGGGCCTCGCCGCCGCCACCGCGATGAGCGTCGCGCTCGCGGTGCCGGGGCCGCTCGGCCCGACCGTCGTGCGCCTCGAAGAATCGGCGCTGCCGCTGCACGTGAGCCTGCGCCCCGGCACGGTGATGTCGCTCGTGAACACGTCGATCGGTCGCGTGTTCGCCGCATGGGTCGACGACGATGTGCGCGCAGCCTTCCTCGCCCAGGACGAACTGCGGCTCGCTGGCGCGAAGCCGCGCGAAGGCGCCACGCCCGCCTACCTCGCGCGGCTCGCCGCGATTCGCGCCGAGGGCGTGGACACGGCGCTCGACAAACCCATTCCCGGCATCAGCACCGTGACCGCGCCCGTGTTCGACCACACCGGCGGCGTGTGCCTCGTGCTCGCGGTGATGGGCCCTTCGGGCAGCCTCGACGTCGCACGCGAAGGCACGGCAACGCAACTGCTGATCGCCGCCGCGGAACGCCTCTCGCGGCGCTTCGGTTACATGGAAGGCGCGGCGGCCGCGCCGCTATGAGCGCCTTTCGCACGCGATATAAAAACGACCACATGATGAGAACCACCCCATGAGCACGGCATCCACCGGACAAGCATTGCGCCAGATCGCCGACCTGCCCTGCCCGCGCGGCCTGCCGCTCGTCGGCAATCTGCTGCAACTTTCGCCACCGCGTCTACATTTGATCCTCGAGCAATGGGCCGCCGAACTCGGCGCGCCCTACCGCTTCCAGGTGGGCGGCATCCCCATCACGATCTGGACCGATACCGAACTGATCCAGCAGATCATGCGCGAGCGTCCGCATCGCTTCCGCCGCTATCAGCCCATCGAAGCGGTGTTCGAGGAGATGGGCTTCAACGGCCTTTTCTCGGCAGAAGGCGTTGCGTGGGAACCGCAGCGCAAGCTCGTGATGCAGGCGCTCTCGATACCCAACATCAAGGCGTTCTACCCCACGCTGGCCGATATCACGCAACGTCTTCACACCCGCTGGCAACGCGCGGCCGAGCGCGGCGAAACCGTCGAGATGACCGACGACCTCAAGCGCTACACCGTGGACGTAACGAGCGCGCTCGCGTTCGGCGAAGATCCGCGCACGCTCGAGCGCGATCACGGCGTGATTCAGGAGCACCTGGAGCGCATCCTGCCGGGCGTGATGAGGCGCACCAACGCGCTCTTTCCGTACTGGCGATATGTCAAACTGCCGGCGGACCGCAAGCTCGAGCGCTCGCTCGAGGAAGTGCACCGCTACGTCAACGCGATGATGGCGCGCGCCCGCGAGCGCATGCGCGACGAGCCGTCGGATGCGCCGCGAAATCTGCTCGAAGCGATGCTCTCGCAACAGCAGGCGCCGGGCGGTGAGACGACCATCAGCGACGCGCAGATCCACGCAAACGTGCTCACGCTCCTGATCGCGGGCGAAGACACGACCGCCGACTCTATCGCGTGGACGCTGCCCTACCTCGCCACGGATCCGGCCTTGCAGCGGCATCTCGGCGACGAAGCCTCACGCGTGCTCGGCAATTCGACGGTCTGTCCCGACTACGCCACGTTGAAAGACCTCGATATTTTCGAGGCGATCTGTATCGAAGCCACGCGTCTGCGTCCGGTGGCGTCGGTGCATTCGTTCGAGCCGCTCGAAGATGTCGTGGTGGACAACGTGGCGTTGCCCAAGGGCACGCGCATGTTCTTCGTCGCGCGTCCCGCCATGCTCGACGCGAAGCATTTCGCCGATCCACAGCGTTACGATCCGTGGCGCTGGATGAAGCGCGGCGAACGCGAAGCCGATGATGGAAAAGCCCATGACGTGCGCGCGTATCTGCAGTTCGGCGCCGGGCCGCGCGTGTGCCCTGGCCGCCATCTCGCGACGGTGGAAATGCGCCTCGCGCTCTCGATGCTGATGAAGTCGTTCACGATCGAACTGGCGATCGATCCCGCAAGGATTCAGGAAGTGCAGGCGTTTACGATGGTGCCGGATACGATGCCGGTGAAGCTCAAGCGGCGCGAAGGCGCTGCGGCTGCGTAAGCTTCAACGCGTCAACGCCCGTCTTCGGGTGTGCCGACCGTGGAGGCATCGTCGGGCGCGCCATCGCTGCGCGCCTGGGCGTCGCGCATCTTGGCAAGCGCCTTGGGCCCGAGCCCGAGCGACACGCCCAGCGCGAGCGCATCGAGCACCGCGAGATGCGCGATGCGCACCACGGCGGGCGCGTGTGCATCGCTCGCGGCGGGCACGCGCAGCAAGAGTGGAATATCGACCACCCACGCGAGACGCGAACCCGCACTCGTAAGCGCGATGGTCGTCGCGCCGCGCTCCTTGGCGATCTGAATGCTCTCGTTGACTTCCACGCTGCGCCCCGACTGGGAGATCGCGAACGCCACGTCACCAGGTTCGAGCAACGCCGCGTAAAGGCGCTGCAGATGCGCATCCGTGAACGCGCTCGCGGCAATGTCGAGCCGTAGCAAGCGTAGCGCCGCGTCTTGCGCAACGAGCCCAGAACCCGCGCCCACGCCGAAAAAGTACACGCGACGCGCGCTGGAGAGCGCCGCGACGGCAGCCTCGAACACCGCCGTATCGAGTGAAGCGCGCGCGTGGGTCACGCCCTGCACGACCGACTCCGTCACCTTGTCGAGCAAGGTGCCGACCTCGCCGGCCCACCCGGCGCCGCTCGCCTCGCCACCCGTCATCTCGGTGGCGAGCGCGAAGGGCACGTTGCCCGCCGCGCTCTGCGCGAGCCGCATCTTGAAGTCGCGCAGGCCGTGCGCGCCCACCGCGCGGCAAAAGCGCGTGACGGAGGGCTCGGACACGTCCGCGCGCAACGCGAGTTCGGTGATGCTCCCGCGCATGGCGAAGTCGATGTCGGCGAGCACCATCTCCGCGACCTTGCGCTCGGCGGGACGCAGCGACTCCGCGACATTGCGGATGTGATGGATCAGGTTGGAGACCGGCAAGCTGTTTTTCCCGTGGAAGATACCAGGTTCTGCTCACATGAGGGCCCGCTATCCAGTTTCGATGCGTGCTTCCGCTTCAATCGAGCCGCTTGCCGCTTTCAGTATCGAACAGATGCAGGTGCGCCAAAGGCAAACCTAGCGTCATGCGCTGGCCCGGAGAAACGTCCGGGCGCGCGCGCGTGGTGACGCACCATGTGGTCGCGCCTATTTTCCCGTACAAGTGGGTCTCCGCGCCAGTCGGCTCGATCACATCGACGGTGAATGGCACGTCGCCGCCCGCCTCGATGTGCTCGGGCCGCACGCCGAGCGTCACGCGCGCCCCCGCCTGGGCCTTGCCTTCCGGCAGCACAATACGCACGCCGTCTTCGAGCACGAGCGCCGTGCCGCGCGCGTCGCTCATCACCGTGCCCTCGGCGAAGTTCATCGAAGGCGAGCCGAGGAAGCTCGCCACGAACAGGTTGCCCGGTTTGTCGTAGAGGTCGAGCGGGCGGCCGATCTGTTCGATGCGCCCCGCGTTCATCACGACGATGCGGTCGGCCATCGTCATCGCCTCGATCTGGTCGTGCGTGACGTACACCACCGTGTTGCGCAGACGCTGGTGCAGCGCCTTGATCTCGGTGCGCATCTGCACGCGCAGCTTGGCGTCGAGGTTCGAAAGCGGCTCGTCGAACAGGAACAGCGCGGGCTCACGCACCACGGCGCGCCCCATGGCGACGCGCTGGCGCTGGCCGCCCGAGAGCGCGCGCGGCAAGCGCTCCAGGTAGCTCGACAGGTTGAGCATTTTCGCGGCGGCTTCGATGCGCGGCTTGAAACCATTCTCGCGCTCCTTGCGAATGCGCGGACCGAACGCGATGTTGTCGTACACCGACAGATGTGGGTACAGCGCGTAGCTCTGGAACACCATCGAGATATTGCGCTGCTGCGGCGGCAATGCGTTCGCGCGCGTGCCGCCGATGGTGAGGTCGCCGCCGGAGATGTCTTCGAGGCCGGCGATCATGCGCATCACCGTGGTCTTGCCGCAACCCGAGGGACCGACGAGCACGACGAATTCGCCGTCTTCGATGTCGAGGTCGACGCCGTGCACGACCTGGGTGTCGCCATAACGCTTGTAGATGCCGTTCAGTTGTACCGCTGCCATGCTGTCCTCGTTTGCGTGAAGTCTTGTCAGGTCGCTCAGATCAATTCGCCGCGTGCGCGCCTCAGAACGGATCGAGCGTCAGGTCGTTCGCCATCATCCGGTTGCCCGCCATGAGGCCCGCATCCACGGGCAGCGCCACGCCCGTGATCACGCGTGCTTGCGGCGAGGCGAGAAACTGCACGGCGTCGGCGATATCCTCGGGCGTGGCCACGTCGCCTAGCGGATACCACTTGCTCAGTTCTTCGAATATCTTTGGATGCTGCTCGATGCGCGCGCGCCACGCGGGCGTCTTCACCGTGCCGGGGCAAACGATGTTCGCGCGTATGCCGTGCGGGCCCAGCTCCATGGCGAGCGCCTTCGTGTAGCTCACGAGGCCCGCCTTCGCCGCGCTATACGCGGGGTGGCCGAGCGCCGACAGGCCGTTCACCGAGCCGATCAGCACGAGCGCGCCGCGCCGGCGCTCGATCATCGAGGCGCGCACGGCTTCGACCGTGTAGTAGGTCCCGTTCAGATTCAGGTCGATGTCGCGCCGCCAGCTCGCGGCGTCGGTATGCGCGAGCGTCGTGCCGAGCGCGCCGCCCGCGTTCGCCACGGCCACGTCGACCGGGCCACGCGCCGCCACGCCGCGCGCCACGGCTGCGGTCACGGCGGCTTGATCGCTCACGTCGGCGGCGAGCGGTTCGAGGCGCGCCGCGCCCGCTTCGCCGAATTCGGCCGCGAGCTGTTGCACGCCCGCCGCGTCGCGGTCGAGCGCGAGCACCGTGTCGCCCGCTTCCAGAAACCGTTTGCATAGCGCGCGGCCTATGCCGCCGCTCGCGCCCGTCACCAGCACCACCCGGCTCATGTCGACTCTCCGTGCGGCTCGCCAGCCTTGCCGGAGAGCCTGAAAATTTCCTACATACGAATATGGACAATGGTCCGTATGCGGGTTTATACCGAGCGCACGCCGCTGCTGCAGCGCATGAATTTCCCCTGTTTTACAGCATGTTATGCAAATTCCCGCGCTCGAAACAATATCGAGTTTACCAGGTGACAACGCTTTTTTCATCCTGTAGGATTTTTTCAAACAACGCAACCCAGCAGCCGGGTCACGGCGGCGACATAAGCAGGAACAACCACTTAGGAGAAAGAGAATGTCGTTTCAGGCACGTGCAACCACCATGCTCGGCAAGCTCGCCGTCGCGCTAGCGTTCGCCGGCATCACCGCCGCGGCGCACGCCGATACGGTCCGCGTGACCGTCGCCCACTACAGCGACGCCACCGCGCCGTACTTCGAGAAAATGGCCAAGCAGTTCGAGGCCGCCAATCCAGGCATCACGATCAAGATCGAAGACGTGAACTGGGACTCGCTGCAACAGAAGCTGCAAACGGACATCTCCGGCGGCGCGAACGCCGACCTCGCGATCATCGGCACGCGGTGGCTCCTCGACTTCGTGAAGGACGACATTGCCGAGCCGCTCGACCCGTACATGGACGCGAACTTCAAGGGCCGCTTCATCGGTCCGTTCCTGGCCCCGGGTCAGATCAACGGCAAGACCTACGGCCTGCCGATCGCCGCTTCGGCGCGCGCGCTGTACTACAACAAGGACATGCTCGCTTCGGTTGGCTATCCGCAAGGCCCGAAGACGTGGAACGACGTGATCGACGCGTCGAAGAAGCTCAAGGCGAAGGGCATTGCGGGCTTCGGTCTGCAGGGCAAGGAAATTGAAACCGACGTGTATTTCTACTACGCGTTGTGGACCCACGGCGGCGAAGTGGTGGGCAAGGACGGCAAGGCGGCATTCAACTCGCCGGCTGGCGTGAAGGCCGCAACGCTCTACAAGTCCATGATCGACGAAGGTCTCACGCAGCCGGGCGTGACGGGCTACAGCCGTGAAGACGTGCAGAACCTCTTCAAGCAGGGCCGCGTGGCGATGATGATCTCGGCGCCGTTCCTCGCCAAGCAGTTGCAGAAGGAAGCACCGAACATCAAGTACGGCATCGACCCGATCCCGGTAGCCACGACGCCCGCCACCTACGCGGTGACCGACTCGATCATGATGTTCAAGAACTCCAAGGTGAAGCAGAGCGCCTGGAAGTTCCTGGACTTCCTGTTCACGAAGGAACCGCGCGTGCAGTTCACGAGCACGGAAGGCTTCCTGCCGACCACGAAGGCTGAAGCGAGCGACCCGGCTTTCCAGAATCCGGACACGCAAGCCTTCATCGCGCTGCTGCCGCATGCGAAGTTCGCGCCGACCGTGACGGGCTGGGAAGACACCGCCAAGGCCGTGACCAACGCGATGCAGTCGGTCTACCTTGGCAAGGCCAAGCCCGCCGATGCGCTGAACCAGGCGGCCACCGAAGCGAACAAGTCGCTCGGCAAGTAAGTCTGGCAAACAAGCCCTGATACACCGGCGCGCGCCTGAAGTTTCCGGCGCGCGCCGGAGCGCCTGAGAACCGACGTTTCGAAGCACTGACGATTCGACATGACTACGGGTCCCCTGAAGCCCTCGCCCGCCACAGCACCGGCCGGCGATGCCCCCGACCGATCACGCGCACGAACCCGCATGAGCCGACTACCCCGCGCCGTTTCCGCGCCCCGCGCGCCCTGGCTCCTGATCGTGCCGAGTCTCGTGCTCGCGCTCTTCATCATCAGCTATCCGATATTCAACATCGTGTATCAGTCGCTGCACGAGGTGTCGCGCTTCGGGCAGATTCGCGACTTCAGCGGCCTGCAGAACTTCTATAACGTGTTCGGCGACCCGGTGTTCATGAGCGCCCTGAGGAACACGCTGATCTGGACATTCTTCGTCGTAGTGGGGACGGTGGGGATTTCCGTGCCGGTCGCGCTCGTGCTCAATCAGGACTTTTACGGCCGCGGCATTGCGCGCACGATCGTCATGCTGCCGTGGTCCGTCTCGCTCACGATGACGGCCGTGGTCTGGCGCTGGGCGTTCAACGACGACTACGGCATGGTCAATGTCACGCTGCAGCGCCTCGGGCTCACTACGGGGCCGATCCACTGGCTCGCGACGCCCGAGTATGCGTTCCCGGTGGAAATCTGCGTGGGCATACTCGTGTCGATCCCCTTCACGACCACGATCCTGCTGGGCGGCCTTTCCTCGGTGCCGGGCGATATTTACGAAGCCGCGCGCATCGACGGTGCGAGCGCCTGGCAACAGTTCCGCAAGCTCACTCTGCCGCTGCTCAAGCCGTTCATCAACATGGCGGTCCTGCTGAACGTGATCTACGTGTTCAACTCGTTCCCGATCATCTGGGTGATGACGCAAGGCGGACCCGACGACAGCACGCATATTCTCGTCACTTACCTTTACGAACTCGGCTTCCGGTTAGGACGACCTGGCGAAGCGGCCGCCGTCTCGCTCATCATGCTCGTCATCCTGTTCGCCTTCTCGGTGGTCTACCTGCGCCTGCAGGCAAAACGCGGCAGCGCCGAAGGAGACCTGGCATGAACCGCAAGCTCAAACGCTCGATCTGGTGCTGGCTCGTGCTCTCACCGCTCGTCGTGGCCGTGCTGTTCCCGTTCGCGGTGATGTTCTTCACCTCGTTCAAGCCGGCTTCGGAAGTGTTCGTCTATCCGGCGCGCTGGCTGCCGATGCAGTGGCGCTGGCAGAACTACGTCGACATGTGGCAGGCCGCGAACTTCGGCGTCGCGCTGCGCAACAGCATCGTGGTGAGCTGTCTTTCCACCGCGCTCGCGCTCGCCGTGAGCCTCCCGGCCGCCTATGCGCTCGCGCGCTTTCCGTTCCGCGGGCGCGGCCTGTACCGCCAGTTCCTGCTCGTCACGCAGATGCTCTCGCCGATCCTGCTCGTGGTCGGCCTGTTCCGGCTCGCCGCGATGATTCCGTACGGCGACGGCAATCTCGTCGATTCGAAGATCGGCGTGATCGTCTCTTATGCGGCGTTCAATATCGCGTTTGCCGTGTGGATGCTCTCGTCGTATTTCCAGACCGTGCCGCGCGATCTCGAAGAATCGGCGTGGCTCGAAGGCTGCAGCCGCACGGGTGCCGTGTTCCGCGTGTTCCTGCCGCTCGCGGTGCCGGCAGTGGTGGTCACGGCAATCTTCACGTTCATCAGCGCGTGGAATGAGTTCGCCGTGGTCTACACGCTGATCCGCTCGCCCGAGAACAAGACGCTCACGGTGCAGGTCACCGACATGGTGGCCGGCAAGTACACCGTGGAATGGCAGCTCGTCATGGCGGCCACGCTCGCCGCCACGCTGCCGGTGTCCGTGGTGTTCGCCTGGCTGCAGCGCTATATGGTGAAGGGACTCGCACTAGGCGCCGTGAAGTAACAGGAAGTCTCGCGCCTACTTGCTCAATTCGTGGCCGATCACGCCGCCGGCCACGGCGCCGCCCACGGTGCCGACCGCGCTGCCGTTGGTGGCCCGGTTGCCGACGTAGCCGCCCGCGGCGGCGCCGCCCAGCGTGCAGGCTCCCGTGCCCGCTGCGGTGAGCACGACGGTGATGACGAGTGAGGCGCGCGCGGCGCTCGAGCGTCGTAGCCAGTTCATCGCCAATTCTCCTGATCGATGGTCCTGGCTTTTATGCCAGCAAGCATCGTGCCGCGCCGGCTTTCAGCCGTGGTGCAGATGCAGCAGGATCAGCGTGAGCGTGACGAGTGAACCGAGTGTGGAATGCAAAATGGTACGCGACGTCACGTGCGCCTCGCGCCGGTAGTACTCGGCGAGCATGAACGGGCCGGTGCCCGTGGGCAGCGCCGCGAGCAACACCGCGATTTCCACGAGCGGGTCAGGCAACCCGAATACGCGATCGGCCAGCCACCACGTGAGCAGCGGCTGCCCGACGAGCTCGCAGAGGCATCGGGATTCTTGAATGCAAAGCGCGCGGACGTGCCGCGCGCCAGGGTGAAACGGAAGACGAACAGGTTCGCTAATCCATCGCCGCGTGACTCGTATCGACGGTGGCGGCGCTCGGGCCGGTGCGGATCAGAAAGAGCAGCGGAATCACGAGCAGCGTCGCCACGAACATCATCTTGAAGTCGTTCAGATACGCGATCATCTGGGCCTGCTGCGTGATCGACTGGTTGAGCACGGCGAGATCGTACCGCGAACCGCTTTCGAGCATCTGCTGAACCGCCGGATTGAACGGCGTGATGTTCGCGGCGAGGTCCGAATGCGCGATCTGCGTGCCGCGCGTGACGAAGGTCTGCACGATCGAAATGCCGATACTGCTACCGATGTTGCGCATCAAGCTATAGGTGGCCGTGCCGTCCGCGCGCAGTTGCGGTGTCAGCGTCGAGAACGTCAGCGCGGAAAGCGGCACGAACACGAAGCCGAGGCCAAAGCCCTGCACCACGCCCGGCCACACGATATCCGAGGGCGAAAGCACGAGCGTGTACTGCATCATCTGCCAGAGCGCGTAGGCGGAGACCACAAAGCCGAACAGCAGCATAATGCGCGCGTCCACGCGTTTCAGTATGCGTCCGGCTATCAGCATGGCGACCATGGTGCCCGCGCCGCTCGGCGCGGTCACGAGCCCCGTAGTGGCGACCGGATAGCCCATGAGGTTCTGCAGCATGGGCGGCAGCAGCGCGCGCGTGGCGTAGAGCACTGCGCCGATCACGAAGATGAAGAGCGTGCCCGTAGCGAAGTTGCGGTCCTTGAGGAGCTGGTAGCGAAAGAACGTGCCGGGCCCCGAGGTGGCCGTATGCACGACGAAGAACGCGAAGGCAATGACCGCCACCAGCGCCTCGATGCGGATCTCCAGCGAGCCGAACCAGTCGAGCTGCTCGCCGCGGTCGAGCAAGGCCTGCAACGCGCCGATGGCAAGCGCGAGCGTGGCGAAGCCGAACACGTCGAAGCGCTGCGTGCGGCCAGGCGCGCGCGCGGGCATGAAAGTCGAGACGCCGAAAAACGCGAACAGGCCCACCGGCACGTTGATGAAGAACACCCAGCGCCAGTTGTAGCTATCCGTGAGCCAGCCGCCCAGCGTGGGCCCCAGCACGGGACCGACCATCACGCCCATGCCCCAGACCGCCATGGCCTGCCCCTGGCGCTCGCGCGGATTGATGTCGAGAAGAATGGACTGCGAGAGCGGCACGAGCGATGCGCCGAACACGCCCTGCAACAGCCGCGACGCGACGATCTCGCCGAGCGTTTCGGAAAGCCCGCACAGCGCCGAGGCCACGGTGAAGCCGGCAATCGCCATGCCAAGGAGCCGCTTGACGCCGTAACGGTCGGCGAGCCAGCCCGTCAGCGGCGTGGCGATGGCGGCGGCGACGATATACGAGGTGAGCACCCAGGTGATCTCGTCCTGGGAGGCTGACAGCGTGCCCTGCATGTGCGGCAGCGCGACATTGGCGATCGTGCTGTCCAGCGTTTGCATCAGCGTGGCGAGCATGATCGAGAGCGTGATCATGCCGCGATTGAGCGGGGCTTCCTTGACCGGCTCCGCCCGATGCTGCGCGGCGGTGCCGTCCTGCATGACTGCGGTCATCGTGCGGGTGTCTGGCGGCTATCTTGATTGGGGGGCGGAGCGCTTCGAATTAATAAGCCTGCTTATTATACGACTCGCACCTGCTGACGCAATCGGTATCGCCAGGGACGCTCGTGCGAAGGCGCGAGCCGCCCGCCCGTATAATCGCGCGATGACTACCGACCTCGAAAAGCGCTTTGGCTTCCTGGTCGTCGACGTGGGCCGGCTCTATGGCAAACGTTACGACGAGCTTGCGAAGTCGTCGCTCGAACTCACGCGCGCGCAGTGCCGCATGATCGCGTACCTCGCGCACTACGGCGACATGAACCAGGCGCGCCTCGCCGAACTGCTGGAAGTGGCGCCCATTTCCGCGGGGCGGCTGCTCGAGCGCATGGAAGAAGGCGGCTGGGTCGTGCGCACGCCCAACCCGGACGACCGCCGCGAATTGCTGGTTAGCCTGACGCCCAGGGCACAAGGCGTGCTCACGGGCGCGCGCCGCGTAGGTGACGAAGTCCAGGCGGAAGCCCTGGCGGGCTTCACGCCTGAAGAAGCTGAGCAGTTCGGCGCGATGCTTCAGCGGGTGCGCGCCAATCTCGGCGCGCTGGTGGAACGGTAACTCCGAGCGATAACTCGCGTTATCGCAGCCGCACGAGCGTGGACTTGAGTTCCGTGTACTTCTCGAGCGCGTGCAACGACTTGTCGCGACCGTTGCCGGATTCCTTGAAGCCGCCGAACGGGAAGTTCATGTCCCCGCCTTCGTCGTAGCAGTTCACCCACACCGTGCCCGCACGGAGCCTGCGCGAAATTTCATGCGCGTGCGTGAGGTTCGCGGTCCAGACCGCAGCCGCGAGCCCGTAGTCACTGTCGTTGGCAATGCGCACCGCTTCGTCGATCGTGCTGAAGGTAATGACCGACAGCACCGGCCCGAAGATTTCCTCGCGCGCGATCTTCGTGTCGTGATGCGTATCGAACACCGTGGGCTGCACGTAGAAGCCCCCACCCTCGGCATTCACGCGTTCACCGCCTGTCAGCAGCTTCGAGTCCTTGCGACCGGCTTCGATATAGCTCAGCACCCGCTCCAGCTGAATCTTGTCGATGATCGCGCCCATCGACACATCCGGATCGAGAGGATTGCCTGGCTTATAGGCCTTCGCCGCCTCGACGAGCTTCGCGAGGAATACGTCCTTGATCTCGTGATGGACGAGCAGGCGCGATCCCGCCGTACACATTTCACCCATGTTGTAGAAGATCGCGCCCGCCGCCGCGTTCGCCGCACGGTCGAGGTCCGGGCAGTCGTGCAGCACGATATTGGGCGACTTGCCGCCAAGCTCCAGCCACACGCGCTTGAGATTCGACTGCCCCGCGTACTGCATGATCTGCTTGCCCACGTTCGTCGAGCCCGTGAACGCAATGCAGTCCACGTCGCGATGCAGGCCGAGCAGCTTCCCGGGCTCCCCGCCACCGGGCAGCAGGTTGAATACGCCGGCCGGAATGCCGGCCTCGTGCGCAAGCTGCGCCACGCGAATGGCCGTGAGCGGCGACTTCTCCGAAGGCTTGAGCACGACACTGTTGCCCGCCGCGAGCGCGGGCCCGAACTTCCACGAGGCCATCAGGATCGGGAAATTCCACGGCACGACGGCGGCGACCACGCCAATGGGCTCGCGCGTGACGAGGCCCACCAGATGATGATCGGCGGGCACGACTTCGCCACCCACCTTGTCGATGGCCTCCGCGAACCATTCCACACAATAAGCCGCGCCTGGCACATCTACGGTCGTCGTGTCGCCAATCGGCTTGCCTGCGTCGAGCGTTTCGAGCAGCGCGAGTTCGTCGAGATGCTCGCGCATGAGCGCGGCCCAGCGCAGCAGAACGGCCTTGCGCGCACGCGGATTCAGGCCAGCCCAGACGCCTTCGTCGAACGCGCGGCGGGCAGCGCCGACCGCGGCATCGACATCGGCTGCGCCGCAATCGGCCACGCTCGCGAGCACGCGGCCGTCGATCGGGCTCACGCAATCGAACGTGCGGCCCGAATATGCATCGCGATACGCGCCGTCGATGAATGCGCGACCTTCGATCGGAAGCGTCGCGGCCCTGTCCTGCCAGTAAGCGAATGTTTTCTTTTCCATCAGGATGCCTCAATGATTTGCGATCCACCTTGCACGCTGCAACGCGGCGTCAGGTGAAACGGGTTCGCGCGATCAGGGAGTCAGAAGGTGGGCGGCGAGTTCGCCGACACCACTTCGCAGACTTCGTTCGCGCTGGGATTGCGAAACCGGTGCGGGAAGCGGCTTTCGAAATAGTAGCTGTCTCCGGGGTCGAGCAGCCAGGTCGTGCCCTCCACGGTCAGCTCGAGTTGTCCGGCGACCACCACGCCCCCTTCGTGCCCCGCATGCACCAGCATTTCAGGGCCGGTATCGGCCAGCGGCTGATAGACCTCGCGCATGATGCCCATGTTGCGGTCCTTCACGTTCGCGCCGGCCAGATAGAACTCGATCGATTCGTTGCCGAGGTTCGGCATTTCGCCGCGCCGCGACACGACTTCTGTCCCTTCGGTCAGGTCAAATGTGAAGAATTCAGCGAGGCTCATTGGTATGCATTCGAGCAGCTTCTTGAGCGACCCCACCGAGGGACTGACGCGACTTTGCTCGATCAGCGAGATCGCGCCATTGGTCACGCCTGCGCGCTTGGCGAGCTCGCGCTGCGACAAACCATAGCGTTTGCGGACATAACGTAGACGCGTGGCGACTTCGGATGATACAGAGGCGGACTCGGACACGATGAAGGACCGTTGGCAGTGAACGCGCGAGGAGAGGGCGCGGTGGACGTGTTGAATATTCTAATCAGTTTGCTTTATTTTGCGTCAGTACAAACCCCTGTAAGTTATTCGAAATATAAGTGCAGGAGCCGATATTTCGCACAGCGAGCTATTTCAAAGGGCTCTCGGGGAAAGTGCTGACATCAAAAACTTGAAAAAATAATTGACGCCCTTTTTGACTCGTATATGCTGAACTACAAGTCGAACACTGCATCGTTTCTATCGCGTTGCAACGCAAAAACCGCGTTTTATGCGAGGAACATAGCAAGTCGGCTGAGTTTGGAAAGCAATACATCGATGTCGTTCAATGTTTGATGCATCGCTGAATTTGACGACCTCGAATGCTTGAACCAAACGCCTTTTTCAACGCAACCAGTCGAGTGTTATTGTGAGAGTCCGTGGCCCTCTGGTGAGGTGGGATCGTAGTCATGCGAGGTGTCTTCGCAGTGACTGCACCGCCATCGCCGACGGCAGTAGCGGCAGGCTTGCCTCTCGCCTGTTCCTGTCCGTCTTCACGATCCTTTCCCGCCGCTCTGTTCGGCGTCACAACTCGGTCTCTGCACGCGCCTTCATTGCCGTCCACACGGACGAAGTCGCGTCGCTTCTGCCCTAGCGCCTCTCCTTCCCGCGCTGTTCGTTTTCTTCGCCGTCGTTGGTTCGCGAAGTGTCCTGTCGCGCCTTCGCGATGTGGCTGCGCACGCCTGAACACCGTTGCGCCTCACAACGGCAAGAAACGAACCGCCTACATGATCTCCACGCGCAGCGCCATCCGTTAGCGCCGCTGCGCGGAGCACACAGGGTTTGTAGTTTTGCGTCCCGCAAGGCTGCAAGGTCATGTCACGCCCGTAGCGCCGACACACTACGCACGGGCAAGCAAGCGAATCATTAGTCATGCGAACCAGACCATTAGTTGGCGTCACGGCCGACCGCACGATGATGGGAGCGCACGCGTCACATGTTGCCGGCGAGAAGTACATCGCCGCGGCTGTGGATGGAGCAGGCGCGCTCGCACTCGTGCTGCCCGCCCTGGGCGAGCGGCAGACTGCGGCAGACATTCTCGAAGCCGTGGACGGACTGCTTTTCACCGGCAGCTATTCGAACGTCGAGCCGCATCGTTACGGCGGCCCGGCAAGCGAGAGCGGCACGCTGCACGACCCCGCTCGCGACGCCACCACGCTGCCGCTCCTGCGCGCCGCGATCGAGGCCGGCGTGCCGGTGCTCGCGATCTGCCGCGGCTTCCAGGAGATGAACGTGGTGTTCGGCGGCACGCTGCATCAGCAGGTGCACAACGTTGCGCGCTACGACGACCATCGCGAGAACAAGGACGATCCGCTCGACACGCAATACGGTCCGGCGCACGCGTTGAAGCTCGTGGAAGGCGGTGTGCTGCAACAGCTTGCGGGCGGCGCGCGCGAAGCACGCGTGAATTCGCTGCACGGTCAGGGCATCGAACGGCTGGGCGCGGGCCTCGTGGCCGAGGCATTCGCACCCGACGGCCTTATCGAAGCCGTGAGCGTTGCGAACGCACCCGGTTTTTCGCTTGGCGTGCAGTGGCACCCCGAATGGAAGTACGCCGACGACGCGCTGTCCACCGCTATCTTCCGCACGTTCGGCGAAGCCTGCCGCAACCACATGCTGGCCCGAATACCGGGCGGGGCCGGACACGACGTGGCGCATGCGCCGCGCGCCGCCCACGCCTGATGCCGGCCCATACAGAACAGAGAGAAAGATCATGCATGAAATCGACGAATTCCTGAAGAAGCACCACATCACCGAAATCGAAGCCATCATCCCCGACATGGCGGGGATTGCGCGCGGCAAGATCATCCCGCGCAGCAAGTTCGAATCGGGCGAGGCGATGCGCCTGCCGCAAGCCGTGATGATCCAGACCGTAACGGGCGACTACCCCGAGGACGGAAGCCTCACCGGCGTCACCGACCCCGACATGGTGTGTGTGCCCGACCCTTCGACGATCCGCATCATTCCATGGGCTGTCGATCCCACCGCGCAAGTGATTCACGACTGCGTGCATTTCGACGGCACGCCTGTCGAGATCTCGCCGCGCCGCGTGCTGCGCCGCGTGCTCGACCTGTATGCCGCGAAGGGCTGGAAGCCGGTGATCGCGCCGGAACTCGAGTTCTATCTCGTCGATATGAACAAGGATCCGGATATTCCGCTCGCGCCGCCCATCGGCCGTACGGGCCGTCCGGAAACGGGCCGCCAGGCGTATTCGATCGAAGCGGTGAACGAGTTCGATCCGCTGTTCGAAGACATCTACGAGTACTGCGATATTCAGGACCTCGAAGTCGATACGCTGATTCACGAAGTGGGCGCGGCGCAGATGGAGATCAACTTCCTGCACGGCGATCCGCTCAACCTCGCCGACCGCGTGTTCCTTTTCAAGCGCACGGTGCGTGAAGCCGCGCTGCGCCATCACATGTACGCCACGTTCATGGCCAAGCCCATGGAGAACGAACCGGGCTCGGCTATGCACGTGCATCAGAGCCTCGTTTCGGAGGAAAGCGGTCAGAACCTCTTCACGGGTTCGGACGGCAAGCCCACGGACATGTTCTACGCGTATATCGCTGGCATGCAGAAGTACACGCCAGCGCTCATGCCGATCTTCGCGCCGTACATCAACTCGTATCGCCGCCTTTCGCGTTTCATGGCCGCGCCGATCAACGTGGCATGGGGCTACGACAACCGTACCGTGGGCTTCCGCGTGCCGTACTCGTCGCCGGCTGCGCGCCGCGTGGAAAACCGCATTCCCGGCGTCGACACCAACCCGTACCTCGCGATCGCCGGCACGCTGGCCGCGGGCTATCTGGGGATGACGCAGCATCTCAAGCCCACCGAACCGCTCGTGAGCGACGGCTACTCGCTGCCCTACCAGCTGCCGCGCAATCTCGAGGAAGGCCTCACGCTGATGGGCTCGTGCGAGCCGCTCAAGGACATCCTCGGCGAGAAGTTCGTGCGCGCCTACCTCGCGCTCAAGGAAACCGAATACGAAGCCTATTTCCGCGTGATCAGTTCGTGGGAACGCAAGCACCTGCTGCTGCACGTGTAAAAAAGAAAGGAGATACAGCAATGAGCTATCGAATCGACGCCCCGGCCAGCGCGCTGCAGGAAGTGCCGACGACGCTACGCGCGCAATCCAGCCGAACGGCGCGCTCGACGAGCGAGTACCGCGCGCTGGACGCCGCGCATCACATTCACCCGTTTTCGGATATGGGCTCGCTCAACCAGACGGGCAGCCGCGTGATCGTGAAGGCGAAAGGCGTGTACCTGTGGGACTCGGAAGGCAACCAGATCATCGACGGCATGGCCGGGCTCTGGTGCGTGAACGTGGGCTATGGCCGCAAGGAACTGGCCGACGCCGCCTACGAGCAAATGCTGGAACTGCCCTTCTACAACACCTTCTTCAAGACCACGCACCCGCCGGTCATCGAATTGTCGGCGCTGCTCGCGCAGCTTTCGCCCGAGCCGTTCAACCACTTCTTCTATTGCAACAGCGGCTCCGAAGGCAACGACACGGTGCTGCGCATCGTGCATCAGTACTGGCTCACGCAAGGCAAGCCGTCGAAGAAGGTCGTCATCTCGCGCCGGAATGCGTACCACGGCTCGACCATCGCGGGCGGCACGCTGGGCGGCATGGGTTACATGCACGAGCAGATGCCCTCGAAGGTCGAGAACATCGTGCACATCGACCAGCCGTACTTCTATGGCGAAGCGCAAGGCAACATGTCGCCCGAGGAATTCGGCCTCGTGCGTGCGCAGCAGCTCGAAGCGAAGATTCTCGAAGTGGGCGCGGAGAACGTGGCCGCCTTCATCGGCGAGCCGTTCCAGGGCGCGGGCGGCGTAATCTTCCCGCCCTCGACCTACTGGCCGGAAATTCAGCGCATTTGCCGCAAGTACGACATCCTGCTGTGCGCCGACGAAGTCATCGGCGGCTTCGGCCGCACCGGCGAGTGGTTCGCGCATCAGCACTTCGGCTTCGAGCCCGATCTCATCACGATGGCCAAGGGCCTCACGAGCGGCTACGTGCCGATGGGCGCGGTGGGCATTCACGACCGCATTGCGAAGGCGCTCATCGAGAACGGCGAGTTCAATCATGGCCTCACGTACTCGGGGCATCCGGTCGCCGCCGCCGTGGCCGTGGCGAACCTCAAGCTGCTGCGCGACGAAGGCATCGTCACGCGCGTGAAGAACGACACCGGCCCGTACTTCCAGCAACGCCTGCGCGAGACGTTCGCCAATCATCCGATCATCGGTGACATCTCGGGCGCAGGTCTCGTGGCGGGCCTGCAGCTCGCCGAAGATCCGAAGGCGCGCAAGCGCTTCGCGAATGGCGGCGACGTGGGCACGCTGTGCCGCGACTTCTGCTTCAACGGCAACCTCATCATGCGTGCCACGGGCGACCGCATGCTGCTCTCGCCGCCGCTCGTCGTCACGCGCGGCGAAATCGATGAAATCGTGTCGAAGGCGAAGAAGGCCATCGACCAAACCGCGCAACAACTGGGTCTTTCTTAACGCGACTTGTCCACGGCGGGCGGCGCAACGGGGTGCTGGGCCTCCCGCCGATCTTCATCTTCAGGGGAAAGCAACATGAGTGTTAGTCATCTTCGTCATGCGGTCGCGATCGCGGCCCTCGCAGCGTGTGCAGGCCTCACGGCCATTCCCAGCGCGCCAGCGCACGCGGCAGACGGCGATCTGAACGTCTACAACTGGTCCGACTACATTGCGAAAGACACGATCCCGAACTTCGAAAAAGAAGCGGGCATCAAGGTCAAATACGACAACTACGACAGCGACGACACGCTCCAGGCCAAGCTGCTGGCCGGCAGCTCGGGCTATGACATCGTCGTGCCCACCTCGAATTACATGGCCAAGCAGATTCAGGCGGGTGTCTACCAGAAGCTCGACAAATCGAAGATCCCCAACCTCGCGAACCTCGATCCCGTGCTCATGCACATGATCTCAGACGCGGACCCGGGCAACCAGTACGGCGTGCCCTGGGCGTTCGGCACCGATGGCATCGGCTACAACAAGCAGGCCGTGGAAAAGGCGCTCGGGCCGAACGCGCCGGTCGATAGCTGGGCGCTCGTGTTCGATCCGCAAAATCTCTCGAAGCTCAAGGGCTGCGGCGTGTCGTTCCTCGACCAGGCCGTTGACGTGTTCGCCGCGACGCTGCAATACATGCACAAGGACCCCAACAGCACGAACCCCGCGGACTATCAAGCCGCATTCGAAGTGCTGAAGAAAGTCCGCCCGTATATCACCCAGTTCAATTCGTCGGGCTATATCAACGACCTCGTGAACAACGATATCTGCGTTGCCGTGGCATGGTCGGGCGACGTCGGCATCGCGCACCGCCGCGCCGAAGAAGCCAAGCGCTCGTACGACGTCAAATTCTCGAACGTGAAGGAAGGCGGTCTGCTGTGGTTCGACGTGATGGTCATACCCAAGGACGCACCGCACCCCGAAAACGCGATGAAGTGGATCAACTACATCTCGGATCCGAAGGTCAACGCGCAGATCACCAACGAAGTGTTCTACCCGACGGCGAACAAGGCCGCACGCCAGTTCGTCACGCCGGCAGTCGCGCAGGACGCGACGGTGTACCCGTCGGAAGACGTGCTCAAGAAGATGACGCTGATGAAGCCGATGCCGGCCGACATCCTGCGCCTTGAAAACCGTCTGTGGGCCCAGTTGAAGACCGGCCACTGACGCGTTGATTCCCCCCTGAAGGAAACAAGAAGGAGACGACGCGGAAGAGGGATCGCTCGACCCCTCTCCGCCTGAAGTACGCAATTCCGAAGTCAGGCCGCGCAGCGCCGCCCCCCTGCTTTGACGACGCGCGCGAGCCTTTTCCGAGCTCCGTTCGCAGTACTAATCGCGAGTCGCGTCAGCGCCCCGTGCAGGCCGGCTCGCGCCTGAAAAACGTGTACTGCGATCAGAAAGGAACCAAGGTCAGATCATGAATTCGACGTCCAAAGTCAACGCCCCAGAAGCTTCGCGCGCCAACGCGACCCCGGCAACGAACGATGCGTTCGTGCGCATCGAAAACGTCGTCAAGAAGTTCGGCGATAGCACTGCCGTGGACAACGTGAACCTGAACATCGCCAAGAACGAGCTTTTTGCGCTGCTCGGCAGCTCGGGCTGCGGCAAGTCCACCCTGCTGCGCATGCTCGCGGGCCTCGAAACGGCCACGTCGGGCCGCATCTTCGTCGATGGCGAAGATCTCGCGTCGCTGCCGCCGTACCGCCGCCCCGTCAACATGATGTTCCAGTCGTATGCGCTCTTCCCGCACATGAGCGTGGAGTCGAACGTCGCGTTCGGCCTCAAGCAGGAAGGCGTGCCGAAGAACGAAATTCGCGAGCGCGTGGCCGACGCGCTCAACCTCGTGCAGATGGGCCGCTACGCCAAGCGCAAACCGCATCAGCTTTCGGGCGGCCAGCAGCAGCGCGTGGCGCTTGCGCGCTCGCTCGTGAAGCGCCCCAAGCTCCTGCTGCTCGACGAACCGATGTCGGCGCTCGACAAGAAGATCCGCCAGAAGACCCAGCTCGAACTCGTGAACATCATCGAGAAAGTCGATGTCACCTGTGTGATGGTCACGCACGATCAGGAAGAGGCGATGACCATGGCCAACCGCCTCGCCGTGATGAGCGAAGGCCGCATCGTCCAGATCGGCTCGCCCGGCGAAGTCTACGAATTCCCCAACAGCCGCTTCTCGGCCGAGTTCATCGGCTCGACCAACCTGTTCGAAGGCAAGGTCGTCGAGGACGAGCCCGATCACATCTTCGTGGAAAGCGAAGACCTCGAAACGCGCATGTACGTGAGCCACGGCGTGACCGGCCCGCTCGGCATGCCCGTGGGTATTTCGGTGCGGCCGGAGCGCGTGCGCGTAACGCGCGAGAAGCCCGGCACGCCGCACAACTGGGCGCGCGGCGTGGTCACGGATGTCGCCTACATGGGCAGCTATTCGCTTTATCACGTGCGTCTGCCGGGCGGCAAGGTGGTCGTCTCGAACCTCTCCAGCTCGCACCTCATGAACGATGGCGCGCCCGCCTGGAACGACGATGTCTACGTGTCCTGGTCGCCGGCCAGCGGCGTCGTGCTCACGCAGTAAGGAGACCTCCATCATGAGTACCACCATTCCCGCCACGCCCGGCTCAGGCCGCGCCGCCGCAGACGCTCGCCGGGGCGCGCTCGCGCGCTTCTTCTCGCGCTTCGTGCCCTCGGGCCGCACCGCCGTGATCGGCGTGCCGTTCATCTGGCTCACGCTGTTCTTCGCGCTGCCGTTCGTGCTCGTGCTGAAGATCAGCTTCGCCGACCAGGTGATGGCCGTACCGCCCTACTCGAATCTCGTCGAGATGAAGGACGGCGTGGTGCACTTCGCGCTGCAACTGGGCCACTACGCGTTCCTGCTGCAGGACAGCCTGTACATCGCCACGTACATCAGCTCGCTGAAGATGGCGGCAGTCTCGACGATCTTCTGCCTCTTGATCGGCTACCCCATCGCCTACTACATCGCGCGCTCGAACCCGGCCACACGCAACCTGCTCATGATGGCCGTGATGCTGCCGTTCTGGACTTCGTTCCTGATCCGCGTGTACGCGTGGATCGGCATTCTCAAGGACGACGGACTCCTCAACCACGCGCTCATGGCCGTCGGCCTGATCCACTCTCCGCTGCGTCTCTATCACAGCGACGCGGGCGTCTACATCGGCATGGTCTATTCGTACCTGCCCTTCATGGTGATGCCACTCTACGCGCACCTCGTGAAGATGGACCTCACGCTGCTCGAAGCCGCCTACGACCTGGGCGCGAAGCCCTGGGTGGCCTTCACGCGGATCACGCTGCCGCTCTCGAAGAACGGAATCATCGCGGGCAGCCTGCTCGTGTTCATTCCCGCCGTGGGCGAGTACGTGATTCCCGAACTGCTCGGCGGCGCCGACACGCTCATGATCGGCCGCGTGATGTGGGACGAGTTCTTCAACAACATGGACTGGCCTATGGCGTCCGCCGTCACCGTCGCGATGGTGCTGCTGCTGCTCGTGCCGATGGCTCTCTTCCAGCACAACCAGGTCAAGGAACTGGAGGACCGCAAATGATCAAGCCCAATCGCGCACTCTCCGCAGGGGTGCTCACGCTCGGCATGCTGTTCCTGTATATCCCGATCGTCAGCCTCGTCGTTTATTCGTTCAATGAGTCCAAGCTTGTCACCGTCTGGTCGGGCTTCTCGCTGAAGTGGTACGCCGCCCTGCTGCAGGACGACGAACTGCTCAGCGCCGCGTGGCTGTCGCTGAAAATCGGTCTGATGACCGCGTTCGCCTCTGTCGCGATCGGCACATGGGCCGGCTACGTGCTCGCCCGCATGGGCCGCTTCAGGGGCTTCGCGTTCTTCGCGGGCATGATCAACGCGCCGCTCGTAATTCCCGAGGTCATTCAAGGCATCTCGCTGCTGCTCCTCTTCGTTGCAATGGAGCAGTTGCTCGGCTGGCCAAAGGGACGTGGCGTACTGACCATGTGGATCGGCCACGTGATGCTGTGCGTGTCGTATGTCGCGATCATCGTGCAGTCGCGCGTGAAGGAGATGAACAAGTCGCTCGAGGAAGCCGCGCTCGATCTCGGCGCCACGCCGCTCAAGGTGTTCTTCGTCATCACGCTGCCGCTCATCTCGCAGGCGCTGCTCTCGGGCTGGCTGCTCTCGTTCACGCTTTCGATCGACGACCTCGTGCTGTCCGCGTTCCTTTCCGGACCGGGCTCGACCACGCTGCCGCTCGTCGTGTTCTCGCGCGTACGTCTCGGCCTGAACCCGGAGATGAACGCGCTCGCCACGCTCTTCATCAGCGCGGTGACGATCGGCGTGATCGCCGTGAACCAGCTGATGAGCGCACGCGAGAAGAAGCGTATGCGCGACATGCAGCTCGCCTTCGTCCAGCCCGATGCCGCCGAAGCCGTCACGCCAGCCGCCGCCCCTGCCGGCGCGGTGGGTGCGCCGATCGGACGGCGCGCGGCGTGACGAGCAATCCATAAGAAGCCTATGCGACCCGTGCGGGTGGCGGTGCGCGCCGCCCGCCGCGCCCCAGCCACACGCCGAAGTATCTGTATTAACGACCAACAAGGAGAATTCCAATGAAGAAGAAGTTAATCTGTCTGCTGGTGGCCGGGGCGTTGCCAGGGCTCGCTTTTGCCGACTCGACCAGCGAACAGATCAAGGCCCTGCAGGAGCAGCTCAACGCCCTGCAAAAAGAGGTCAAGTCCCTGAAGACCGAGCTGGCACAGTCGAAGAGCAGCGGCAAGGTGGTAGCCGCAGCACCGGTGACACCCGTAGCCGCAGCAGCGCCGGTCGACATCAGCTCGCCCGACTACGGCAAGGCGCAGGCGAACCTGACCAACGACCAGGTCGATGCGATGAAGCAGCAGATCGCGAACCAGCAGCTCAAGGTCGATTCGCTCACCGACGCCGCCAACACCGGTCCGCTCGCGGGCCTGTCGATCACCGGCTACATCGACCCGACGTACATCTACAACCGTGCACCGGGCACCTCGTCGTTCCTGTTCGCGAACCACACGGGTTCGTATAACTACTTCAACAGCACGTTCGGCGATGTCTATCTCGACATCAAGAAGACCTTCGGCGTGGGCCCGATGGCGCCTTCGGCCGAAATCACGCTCATGCCCAACCGCGGCAACGGCATCACGCTGCTGCAGAACGAGCACGGCGAAATTGGCAACAACATCCTGAACACGGCAGTCGTTACTGTGCCGGTGACTGCCACGGGCACGTTCGTCGCCGGTCTCATGCCGAGTTTTGGCGGCTACGAGGTGCAGCAGTCCAACCAGATGCTCACGCTCACGCATAACCTGCTCTACGACTTCTCCGATCCGGGCAGCTATGTGGGTATCGGCTGGAACTACACACCGAGCGGCAGCCAGTGGGCGTTCAAGTTCATGATCGGCAACGAGCAGTACCGCACCAATGGCGCGGTCGTGCAGACGGGCCAGAACGCGCTGGGCGACCCGATCACCACGAGCAACAGGATCCCGACGTTCACGGCGCGAGCCGACTACACGTGGTCTAGCGCACTCGACATCGGCGGCTCGTTCAACATCGGCCGCCAGACGCTGCCGAGCGCGTTCGATTCGACGACGGGTCAGGCCGTGTACGGCGTGGGTGGCCAGGCATCGAGCTCGGGCGGCTACTTCTTCTTCGGCGAAGTGGACGCAAGCTACACGCTCGCGGACATCCAGTACAACGCCGAAGTCGATTACGGCCAGCAGCAGCGCGCGGCATTCAACGGCGGCAACGCGCAGTGGTACGGCTTCTCACTGCTCGCGCACCGCAAGTTCTTCGCACCGGTGGTGGGCCGCATGGGCGTGACGGCGCGCTACGACCTGCTCGCGAACGGCAAGAACGGCGGTGGTGGCGGCGGCATCGTGCTCAACTCGAACGGCATGGATACGGCCAACGGCTTCGGCATTGGTGCGGACTGCCTGGCAAACTCGAAGGCCGGCGGCGGCTTCGGCTTCGAGTGCAAGGGTGCAACACGTCAGGACGTCGCGCTCGACCTGCTGTTCTTCCCGACGCAGCAGATCCAGGTGAAGGTGGAATATCGCCACGACTGGGCCACGCAGCGCGTGTTCCTGAACAGCGACGGCTCGTACAGCAAGAGCAACGACTTGCTGGGCGCGCAGTTCATCTACTCGTTCTGATGAAGTCGCGGCGGGCGGCGGCCTCGTGCTGTCGCCCGCTGTTTCCCGATTCGCTTTCCGTTATGCTCAAATTCGCCAATCAGCCTCATGCCCCGTCCTGGTACGCGGCCACCGCCCACGACTCGACCACGCACCCCGCGCTCGAAGGCGTGCTCGATGCCGATGTCTGCGTGGTCGGCGCGGGCCTCACGGGTGTTTCCGCCGCGCTGAATCTCGCCGAACGCGGCCACCGCGTCGCGCTCGTGGAAGCCTCGCGAGTGGGGTGGGCCGCAAGCGGGCGAAACGGCGGGCAGTTGATCGGCGGTTTTGCCTGCGATATCGACACGTTCGCGCAGTTCATGCCCGAAGCGGAGGTCCGGCAGATCTGGGACATGGGCCTGGAGACGCTCGACATCGTGAAGCGGCGCGTCAAGCAGCACAACATCGACTGCGCGCTCACGGAGGGCTATTTCACCGCCGCAAACAAGGCGCGCGACGTGGATGCGCTCAAGCGCTGGCGTGACGAGGCGGCGCAGCGCTTCGGCTACGACCGGTTCCAGTATGTAGACGGCGACGGTGTGGGACGCTACGTCGCGTCGTCGCGCTATCCGGGCGGCCTCTACGATCCCGATAGCGGGCATCTGCATCCGCTCAACTACACACTCGGGCTCGCGCGCGCGGCGATCGAAGCGGGCGTGCGCGTGTACGAAAACAGCCCTGTCACGCGACTGCGCGAAGAAAACGGTGCGCATGTGGTCGAAACCGCGCGTGGCAGCGTGCGCGCGAAGTTCGTCGTGCTCGCATGCAATACGTATCTGGGCGATCTCGCTCCCGCGCTCGCGCGCAAGATCATGCCCGTGGGCACTTATGTGATCGCCACCGAAAAACTCGGCGCCGAACGCATGAATGCGCTGATGCCCGCCCAGGCTGCCGTATGCGACAGCCGCTTCGTGCTCGACTACTTCCGTCCCGCTGCGGACACGCGCCTGCTCTGGGGCGGCAAGGTGAGCTATTCCACCTTCGCACCGCCCAATCTGGGCGAAGCCATGCGCCGCGACATGCTGAAGACGTTTCCGCAACTCGCCGACGTAAAGGTGGATTACGCGTGGGGCGGCTACGTGGACATCACAATGAACCGCGCGCCGCACTTCGGCCGCCTCTCGCCCACCGTGTACTTCGCGCAGGGCTTCTCGGGTCACGGCGTGAACGTCACGGGACTCGCTGGCACGCTGATCGCCGAGGCGATCCACGGCCAGGCCGCGCGCTTCGACCTGTTCGGCAAGATCCGTCACCGCGATTTCCCGGGCGGCGCTACACTGCGAACCCCTGCCCTCGTGCTCGCGATGGCGTGGTATCGGATGAAGGACCTGCTTTGATGACACTCGACCTCGACGCCCAGGCGGGCGCCCTCGCCCGCCACTCGTACTACGAAGCCACCGCCACGCGCCCGGCCGACGACGACCCCGTGCTCGAAGGCACGCTCGACGCCGACGTCTGTGTGATCGGCGCGGGCTTCGCCGGACTCTCGGTCGCGCTGGAGTGCCGCGCACGCGGCCTTTCGGTCGTGGTGCTCGACGCCCATCGTCCCGGCTGGGGCGCCTCGGGCCGCAACGGCGGGCAGACGCTCGTGGGCTTTGCGAAAGACGAAGTGCTCGAAAAGCAACTCGGCGCGCAAGGCATACGTGCGGCGTGGGCGCTCTCCATCGAGGGCGTGAACCTCGTGCGCGAGCGCATCGCCCGCTATGGCATCGATTGCGACTTCACGCCGGGCTATCTGACCGTTGCGACGAAAACGAAGCGCGTGCCCGATCTACGCGCATGGATGGACGCCGCACGCACGCGCTGGGGCTACGATCGACTCGAATGGCTCGACACCGACGCCACGCGCGCACGGGTGGCGTCGCAGCGTTATATCGCGGGGGTCTACGATCCCGTCTCGGGGCATCTGCATCCACTCAAGTACTGTCTTGGCCTCGCCGACGCAGCGCGCCGCGAAGGCGCGCAACTCTTCGCGCATACGCGTGCGCTCGAAGTCGTACGCGGCGCGCGGCCCGTGGTCAGAACGACGCACGGCGAAGTACGCTGCAGCTTCGTGGTGTCGTGCTGCAACGCCGCGCCGGGCGGCGTGCTGCCCGGCAGCGTGGCCGCGCGTATCGCGCCCATCGCCTCGTACATCATCGCGACCGAGCCGCTGGGGCGCGAGCTGGCCGACTCGTTGATCGCGCAACGTTCAGCCGTATGTGACAACAACTTCTTTCTCGACTACTTCCGGGTCTCGGCGGACAACCGCATGCTGTTCGGCGGCCGCGCCGATTCGACCGGTGCCGCGCCCGAGCGCCTTACAGCGGCCATGCAAACGCGCATGAGCGATACCTTCCCGCAGCTCGCCGGTGCGCGCGTGGAATACGCATGGGGCGGCTTCGTCGATGTCACGCGCAACCGCGCGCCCGACTTCGGCGCGATCGACCCGAATTATTACTATGTGCAAGGCTTTTCGGGGCACGGCGTGGCGCTCACGGGCATGGCGGGGCGTCTCGTTGCGCAGGCCATCGTCGGCGAGCGCGCCTCGTTCGATCTGTTCGCGCAGCTGCGGCACGCGCGCTTCCCCGGCGGCCCCGCGTGGCGGCGGCCCGCGCTCGAAATCGGCATGCTCTACCACCGTGTGATGGAAATGTTCTGACGCGGCACGCCCTGCACGTTCCGCCGGCCTGTTATACCCTTGCGAAAGTCCGCCGCGCTCGCGCGGCGCACGCACTTCCTCTGCTTGAAACGCGTATTCGCAAGGAGCACCAGCAATGGATTACGTCAGGTTCGGCTCGACAGGGCTGCAGGTTTCGCGTCTTTGTCTCGGTTGCATGACCTACGGTGTGGCCGAGCGCGGCGCGCACCCGTGGACGCTCGGCGAGGACGCCAGCCGCCCGCTCATCCGCCAGGCGCTCGACGCCGGCATCAACTTCTTCGACACCGCGAACACCTATTCGGACGGCACCTCGGAGGAGATCGTCGGGCGCGCGCTGCGCGACTTCGTCAAGCGCGACGACATCGTGCTCGCCACGAAGGTGTACAACCGCATGCGACCCGGCCCGAACGGCCAGGGCCTGTCGCGCAAGGCCATCCTCACGGAAATCGACCATAGCCTCAAGCGCCTCGGCACCGATTACGTCGATCTCTACCAGATCCATCGCTGGGACTACAACACGCCCATCGAAGAAACGCTCGAAGCGCTGCACGATGTCGTGAAGGCCGGCAAGGCGCGCTATATCGGCGCTTCTTCCATGCACGCGTGGCAGTTCAGCAAGGCGCTCTACACCTCGCGCCTGAACGGCTGGACCGAGTTCATCAGCATGCAGGACCACGTGAACCTGCTGTATCGCGAGGAAGAGCGCGAAATGCTGCCGCTGTGCGCCGACCAGGGCATTGCCGTCATGCCATGGAGCCCGCTCGCGCGCGGCCGCCTCACGCGCGACTGGAACGAATCGAGCGAGCGCGAGGCCACCGACAAGTTCGGCAAGACGCTCTACGGCGCCGATGCGGACAAGGCCATCATCGATGCGGTCGCCACCATCGCGCGGGCGCACAACGTCCCGCGTGCGCAGGTCGCGCTCGCGTGGCTGTTGCACAAGCCCGCCATCACGTCGCCGATCATCGGCGCGTCGAAGCCGCAGCACATCGAAGACGCTGTGGCGGCGCTTTCGCTCAAGCTCTCCGACGAAGAGATCAAGACACTCGAAGCGCCGTATCTGCCGCATGTGATTGCGGGCCACCAATAAGCGATGAAGCCGCTGGCAGACGTTCGCGCACGATGCGCGCGAGCGTCTGCATGAGCGCGTCGGCGACCTGCGGCGGCGTTTCCGCATAGCCGAGCAGGAAGCCGTTGTAGCGCGCGGCGTCCGGGGCATCGACGCAATACGCGCTCAGCGGCGAAAGATGCAGGCCGTGTGCGCGCGCGGCTTCGCTCACATCGGCGTCGGCGAGCGGCGCGTCGAGGCGTACGCTCAAATGCATGCCGCCCGCGTCCGCCGACACCGTCATCACGCCGGCCAGATGTTTGTCGATGGCGGCGACCAGACCGTCGCGGCGCTCTTCGTAGAGCTTGCGCATGCGCCGCAAATGGCGCGCGTAACGTCCGCTTTCGATGAATTCGGCCAGCGCCAGTTGTTCCGCCACGCGCCCCTGGCGCACGAGTGTGTGGTGCGCCTGCGCGAACTGCGCGGCCACACGCTGCGGCACGATCATGAAGCCGATGCGCAGCGCCGGAAACAGCGTCTTGCTGAAGGTGCCGAGATAGATTACGGGCGCGTCGTCGGCGAGGCCCTGGATCGACGGCAGCGGCGGCCCGTCGTGGCGCAGCTCGCTGTCATAGTCGTCCTCGACGATCCACGCGCCGCACGCGCGCGCCTGCTCGATCAGCGCGAGCCGCCGCTCGAGGCTCAGCACGCAGCCCAGCGGATACTGGTGCGACGGCGTGAGATAGACGAGTCGCGGCGGCCTCTCGCGCCAGTCCTCGGGGCGCGTCGACATGCCCGCCGCATCCACACTCATCGGCACGAGTTGCAGCCCCGCGGCCGTGAACGCCACGCGCGCGCCGAGGTAGCCCGGATTTTCGATCCACGCGCGTTCGCCCTCGTCCGCGAAGAGACGCGCACACAGGTCGAGGCTCGACTGCGTGCCGTCCGTGACGAACACCTGGTCGGGCTGGCAGCGCACGCCGCGCGACACGCGTACGTATTGCGCGATTGCCTGACGCAGTGCGGGCATGCCCGCGCTGTCGCCATAGCCGAGATCGTGCGCGCGCAACTCGCGCAGCGCGCGTTCGACCGCCGTGCGCCATTGCGCGTAAGGAAACGCGTCGAGCGCGGGCACGCCTGGGCGCAGCGCCTTCGAGCCGTCGCGGCCCGCGCGGCGCGGCGGCAGTTCGCGCACGCGGCGCGCAAGCGCAGGCACGGGTTCTTCGCGCTGCGTGGTCTGGGCCGGGGTTGCGACTGCACCGGCGCTGACCGCGTTGACGACCGAACCGTGGCGCGTCGCGCTGACGAAGCCCTCTTCCACGAGCCGCTCATACGCATAGAGCACCGAGTTGCGCGCGATGCCTAGCTGCTCCGCGAGCGCGCGGCTCGACGCGAGGCGCGTGCCGCGGCCAATATCGCCGTCGAGGATCGCGCGGCGCAGGCTCTCGTAAAGCAGGTCCTGCTGCGTGAGCTTGCGCACGGCGCGCTTCGCATAGGCGGTCATCATCAACGCGTAGTCCAAACCCGTGGCTCCATTGTTTTTAGTTTCGGTGGGACTAACAATGGTGCCACAAGTCGCTTACGCTTGGGAGTCCGGGAAAGCCTGTCAACAAGGAGAAGGAGACAACACATGACTGACACGAAGCTTGTGGTCCGCGCCGTCGCACCCGACGATTTCGCTGCATGGCTGCCGCTCTGGGACGGCTACAACCGCTTTTACGGCCGCTTCGACGCCACCGCGCTGCCGGAGCACATCACGCGCACGACCTGGTCGCGCTTCTTCGACGGCTACGAGCCCATGCACGCGTTCATCGCCGTGCGCGGCGAACGCGTGCTCGGCCTCGTGCACTTCATCTATCACCGCAACACGATTCTGGAAGGGCCGATCTGCTATTTGCAGGATCTCTTCACCGTGGAAGACGCGCGCGGCCAGGGCGTGGGCCGCGCGCTGATCGAGGCCGTGTATGCGCACGCGAAGGCGTCGAATTCGGCGCGCGTGTACTGGCACACGCACGAGACGAATCACACGGCCATGCGGCTTTACGACGACGTGGCCGTGAAGCCTGGCTTCGTCATGTACCGCAAGGACGTTTGATGGGGCGTCTGAAGCGCCTCAGGCGAGATCCTTGAGCAACGAGGCACGCACCTCGCCGTCGATGGTCTGGGTCGGCACGCGGTAATTCGGATGATCGCAGCCTATCGTGAGCGCGGCGCCTTCGCGCAAGCGCGTTTTCATCTGCGGCGTGAGTTCGAAGCGAACGAAATGCACCGCCGAAGTCTTTTCGGCGTTCTCGCGTTCGAGGTCCTCGTCGGCAATCGCGTAGACGGGCGGCTCGCCATCCACCTGGACGAACACCTTGTCTTCGATGCCGATCAGCCGCGCCAGCGCCGCGCGCCGCTCGACTTCACTCTCGTATTCGAGCTGCATGGTCGCCTTCAGGTTGCCGCCGTCGGGCACGAGCGGCAGATAGGCTGCGAGTTCGCCCTGAATGCCGTCTTCGTCGAAGATCTTTTCGATGTGCAGCATCTCCTGAATCTGGTAGCGGATCGTCGTCTCGTCCTCGAACAGGAACGTGAGGTGATTGCCGAGCGATACCACGCGCTGCTTTTTGTGCTCGATGATGCGTTTGCGCATGTCGCCCCGCACCCTGGCGTAGGCTTCCAGCGTCAACAGCGAGTTTCTCGCGATCGTCATGAGTCGTGCCTCGTGAATGTTGCGGGTTGGCGTCGGGGCCTAGATGCCGTAGGCGCGGCGCAGCAAGGTAATGGGGTGAGCGAGCGGCGGCTCGCCTAGCTGGTTCTCTTCGATGCCCTGCGCAATGTGATGCCCCGCAAGCTGGCAATCGGACGAGATGAAATTCGGTTCGGCCTGCCCCATCTGCTTGAATACGGGCGTGCCGATCTTCATCGACATGGCGTGGAATTCCTTCTTCACGCCGAACGTGCCCGCGTGGCCCGAACAGCGCTCGACTACGGTCACTTTCGTTTCGGGCACGAGCGAAAGCAGATCGAACGTCTTGCGGCCGATGTTCTGCACGCGCGCATGACACGGCACGTGATACGACACGTTGCCAAGCGGCGCACGGAAATCGGTCTTGAGCAGGCCGTCGCGATGACGCGCCACGAGATACTCGAACGGGTCCCAGAACGCGTCGCTTACGGCTTTCGTGTTGGCATCGTCGGGAAACATCAGCGGCAGCTCATGCTTGTACATGAGGACGCAACTCGGCACCGCGCCGATCAGCGCATAACCTTCGCGCGCGTAACGCGCGAGCATCGGCATGTTCTGCGCCTGCTTGTGCGCCACGCCCTCCAGATTGCCCTGCTCCAGCAGCGGCATGCCGCAGCACCATTCGCTCTTCACTAGCTCGTAGGGAATCTCGTTGTGGTCGAGCACCGCGAGCAGATCGTGGCCGATGCCGGGCTCGTTGAAGTTCACGTAACACGTCGCGTAAATGGCGACCTTGCCCGGCGTGCGCTCGCCGTCGCGCACGTCGCTCGAGCCCGCGCGTTTAGCAACGTTACGAAACTTGTGTGTAGCGAAATCGGGCAGCCACGCCTTGCGATCGACGCCCAGCATCTCTTCCATCGCGCCGCGCATCGCTTTCGTGTGATTGATCGCGTTGACCGTTTTCGTCACGACGGGGATGCCGGCGATCTGGCCGAGCGCGTCGGTATTCGAGAGCACGCGATCGCGCAGCTTCACTTCGCCCTTGCGGTAATGAACGGCCTTGGCACGCAGCATCAGATGGGGAAAGTCCACATTCCACGGATGCGGCGGCACGTAGGGGCACTTCGTCATGTAGCAGAGATCGCACAGGTAACACTGGTCGACGACCTTGTCGAACGACGCCTTGTCGACGTCGTGCGCTTCGCCGCTATCGGTTTCATCGACGAGATCGAACAGCGTGGGAAACGCGCCGCATAGCGACACACAGCGCCGGCAGCCCGCACAGATATCGAACACGCGCGCGAGTTCCGTATCGAGCTGGCCCTGGTCGTAAAAAGCGTCGGAGCGCCAGTCGAGCGGATGGCGGGTTGGCGCTTCGAGACTGCCTTCCTTGTGGGGCATGACGTCTCCTTCTTTTATTTATCAGCCCAATACACGGCTAGGTGGGCGCGCGCGAACGCGCGCCGGTGCTTGCCCGGCACGCGAAACAAAAGCGCGCGCGTCATGGGCGCGTGCGGTCAGGCACGCGGCGATGCCCAATGCGCCTCAGTCCGCCAGCACGTCCAGCGCCTTCGTATAGCGGTTGGCGTGGCTGCGCTCCGCCTTGGCCAGTGTCTCGAACCAGTTCGCGATTTCGTCGAAGCCTTCGTCGCGCGCGACCTTGGCCATGCCGGGGTACATATCGGTGTATTCGTGCGTTTCGCCCGCAATGGCCGCCTGCAGATTCAGACGCGAGGTGCCGAACGGCAGCCCGGTGGCCGGGTCGCCTACCGCTTCCAGATATTCGAGGTGGCCGTGCGCGTGGCCGGTTTCGCCTTCAGCGGTCGAGCGAAACAGCGCCGCGACATCGTTTTGTCCTTCTACGTCGGCCTTGGCTGCGAAATACAGATAACGGCGGTTGGCCTGTGATTCGCCGGCAAATGCATCCTTGAGGTTCTGTTCCGTCTTCGAGCCCTTTAGCTGTGCCATCTGTGCCTCCATCGTTCGACCTGAAATGTGGGGACGCGACGCAATTCGCCTCGTGCAATGCAGCATGCGGGGGCGACTTCGCCGCACTATTAATCTAGGTTGTGGCGTTTGCGTTCCCAATTGTGAATTTCAATCCCAGCGATAGCGTAGCGGGGTTTACGCGAGCCGAAATGCGCGGAAAGGGGGCGGGTTCAGGCACGCGCCGTGCGCGCGACGAACTGTCCTGCACTCTTCACTTTGCGCGCGCGCGGAGTCGTCCTAGACTTGGAAATTGCCGACGCGCCCGATCAATTTTGCGGAGATGCCATGCGACTTACAATCTTGATCAACGGTTCCGATCCGACCGTCAATCACGACTATGCAGTGCTCTGGCTCGATACCGACCAGCAACGCTGGTCCCGCGAGTCTCACGAAGGGATCGACCTGCCAGAATGGGGTGAATTGCGCGACGTGAATGGTGTCACGTCGCTGTGCGCACCGCTCGAAAACGAGCCGCTGTGCACGTTACGCGGCCTGCATGTAAACCGCCGCCAGGAAATCAGTTCAGCACACGGCGACGCGACATGGTCGTGCGAAACCTCGCACTCGCCGATGGAGGGCCAATGGCGACTCCAGGCTGTGGACCGTCAGATGGTCCGCGCCGAGCATTCGCTTTTTGCAGGCTGAGTCGTTGTTGATGATCTGACCGATTGAATGCAGGCGGCATCATTTGCCGCCTCGCTCCTCGCGCAGCAACGCAACGCTGCCGCGCTCATTGCAGCTGTTTGTGCGTCACCTCTCGCTTGCGCCCGCCCTTGAGCGGGCGCGCGTTTTTTTGCGCCTGCATTTTTTCTCCCGCCTCCACGCGCGTCATGCGCCCGCTATACTTTCAGCCCGCTTGATCCTACCCCAGTCCAGCCTGTCCTTTCGATGAAGAAGCTGTTTGCCTCGCTTGTTGCCTCCGTGCTGCTCGCCGCCGCGAGTCATGCAATAGCCGCACCGGCCTGTTCGCAATTCGTGCCCGACGGCCAGTTCCCAACGCTCACGAATCAGCGCATGGCGCCGAAAACGCGCATGCTCTGCTATTCGGATTTTGCCGTGCTGCATTCGGGCGTCACGCACGGGCCGTTGTGGTCCGCCGAGCATCTCACGCGCGACCACCTCGAAGCCGCGAAGGACATGACGCGCACGAACCGCTTCTTCGAGGACGACCGCCTGCCCGAAGGCGAAGGCGCGACGCTCGCCGACTACAAGCGCAGCGGCTTCGACCGCGGCCACATGAGCCCCGCAGGCAACCGCTGGAATGCACAGGCGATGGCGGAATCGTTTTCACTCGCCAATATCGTTCCGCAGAATCGCGACAACAACCAGCGCCTTTGGGCCCATATCGAAAGCGCCGTGCGCAAGCTCGCGTCGAAGTATGGCGAAGCCTATGTCGTGACCGGTCCGCTGTTCACAGGCGCACAGCTCCAGACGATCGGCGCGACGCGCGTGCTCGTGCCGACGCAGATCTTCAAGGTCGTGTACGTGCCTTCGCAGCAGCTCGCGTTCGCGATCGTCGCGGACAATACGGCTGTCGATCGTTACGACGTGCGCTCGGTGCGCGATCTCGAAGCGCAGAGCGGCATTTCATTCCCCGGAATTCCGGCGAATGTCGCGGCGAAGGAAAAAGTTTCGTTCAATGGCCGCGGCTTCGCCGTGAGCAAATGGGGCTGGTAAGCGCGCCCCCGTTACGCATAAGGAGGATCACAAAGTGTTCGACGCATACGCAAACGACAACGACGTGCTCAACGTGCAAGGCGACGCGCTCACGCTCACGAACGGCACGACGCGCGTGACACTCGCCGGCACGCTGGAACTCACGCGCGACAAGCGCGGGCTCGCCGCTGCGCTGGCGCTGAAGGCGGCGCTCGACGACGTCGTGAAGAAACTGCAGGCCGATCCGCACCTGCCCGCGAAGGTCGCCGACGAGCCGGACCGGAAGCCCGGGGTCGTCGACAATCCGTTCAACTGATCAGGCCGACGCGAAGCGCACGCTTTAGAACGGCTTGCCTTCGCTCTCGCTCCAGGCGCGCGCCATGAGCGTGTTCGAGGGCAGCGTTTCGTCGAGCAGCTTCTTCGCGCTCTGTGCCCCCGCGATCGGCAGGCCGGTGGGATCGATCGCGCCGATCTGCGCGAGCACCGACGCCTGATCCCAGTAGATGTGCTCGTTATAGAGCTTGTTGCCGCGAAAGCAGATCACGGCGAGCATCGGCACCTCGAAGTACTTGCCCGTGGGCGCGAGGCCCGGCAGCAGCCAGTCGATCTCGCGGTCGTGGGTGCAGCAGAAGATGAACTCGTCCACCACGCGGTCCGAGCCGATCGTGCGCGAGATCGGGATCAGGCGCGTGTCCTCAGGGTTCGAATGCACGAAATGGTGCGTGTAGAAGCGCTTGAGCTCGTCGCGGCCCACGCCGCCCGTCATCGTCGGAATGTGGTTGACGTAGGGCTGCGCGACCATGGTCGGCATCACGTCGCTCGGGTTGCGCGCGACGAACTCGTGGTAGCAGTGCTCTTCCCACAGCGCGTTGAAGTCGTAGATCGGGCCGAGCACCCGGCGCAGCATGGCGAGCGTGCGCGAGTAGGCCATCATCGTGGCGGGCTTGTCGTACGTCGAGCGCGAAGACGAAGCGAACGCGTGATCGCAGCCAGGGTACGTATACAGCTCGACGCCAGGCTTGCCCGCCAGCGCCTGCGCGATGCGCTCGCGCGTGGCGGCGTCGCAGTGGGCGTCGTCGCCGCCGAAGTGCAGCATCAGGGGGCACGTGATGCGCGCGGCTTCGTCCAGATCGTTTTCGAGGCCCACGGCGTAATAGCCGATCGCGCAATCGACATCGGTGCGCGTCGCGCTCAGGTACGCGAGCTTGCCGCCCAGGCAGAAACCCACCACGCCGACTTTGCCGCGATGTTGCGGGTGCGCGCGCAGCGCGGCGAGCGTTTGCGCCACGTCCTGCATCGCGAGGTCGACGTCGAAGCGCTCGTAGAGCGAGAACGCCTTCTGCGCGTCGGCGCCTTCGTAGCCAAGATCGACGTTCGGCTCCAGACGCCAGAACAGCTCCGGCACCATCACGACGTAGCCTTCCTCGGCATAGCGGTCGGCGAGCGCGCGCATGTAGCCGTTCACGCCGAAGATCTCCTGCAGCAGCACGAGGCCGGGGCCGCTGCCCTCGGGCGGCAGCGCCGTGTAGGCGCGGAATTCGCCGCCGTCGTGCGACTTCACCTGGGTCCATTGTCCGTTCATCGGGGCTGTCTCCTCTCTTCGGTCTGGTTTAGCTGCCGTAGATTAGCGTCGATCGCGCGCCGCTGCAGCGCGTCGCACCATTCACGCCGCGCCGAAGCCGCCCGCCGCCGCGAGCGGCGGCAGCGCCGACTCGCCGCGTATCCACGCGTACTGCGCCAGCTCGGCCATTTCCTTGTCGCCGCGGCTGTCGCCATAAGCGTAGAGCGTGGCGGGCGCGTTCGTCCCCCACCACGCGCGCAGCCGCGCGACCTTCTCCGGCCCCCAGCAGTTGTTGCCCGCCAGATGGCCCGTGTATATGCCATCGCGCCATTCGAGTTCGCTCGAAAGCACGGTGCCGATGCCGACCGTCCTGGCCCACATGCGCAGATAGATCGACGGCGACGCGCTCACGAGCACGACCTCATGGCCGAGCGCCTGGTGCTCGGCCACGCGCGCGAGCATCTCGGGGCGCAACAGCGCGGGGAGACGGCGCTCGACGAAGCGCTGCGCGGCGGCTTCGAGCACCTCGCGCCGCACGGCTCCCATCGCGGCGTACAGGAAGCGCGCCTTGGTCGGCCCGCGCGGCGACCAGCCGAGCGGGACGCCGATGAGCGAGGGCAGGCAGCGCAGCGCCGCGGCGGCGAAGCGGGCGGGGCCGGCGGCGTCGAGCATGAACGCGCGAAAGCTGTCGGACGTGGTGATGGTGCCATCAAAGTCGAATGCGGCGACGACGCGGTCGTTCATGAAACGGTATGGGCCTGGCGTGGAAGGGAAAGGCGACGCGGCTGGGCGCGCCGAACGGGCGTCATTGTCGGCGCAAACGCGATGCAGCTGCAACGCAGCCCAAGCGCGCCCGAGATGTTGACGCAATTCGTCAACATGTATCGATATGGACGCGCATCGATGCCGATGCATTAGCGTCATTGCGCGTTAGACGCCAGACCCGCGGCATCGACGATCTCGATTTCGCCGTAGCGCAATGCGAGCAACCCTTCGCGCTCGAACTGGCGCAGGATCTGGTTCACCGTTTGCCGCGAGAGTGCGAGCATCAGCGCGAGATCCTCCTGCGGCACGTTGATCACACGGCGCGCGCGCTGCCCGCCTTGCGTGCCTGCCGCCTCGCCGTACTCGTTCGAGAGCAGCAGCAACCGGCGCGCCACGCGCGCGGAAGCACCCAGCAGCGCGGTCTCCTCGATCGCGTCGAACGCGAGTCGCAGCTTTTGCGCGAGCAGCAGACCAAACGCGTGCCAGTACGCAGGCGTTGCGTCGAGCAGCGCCACGAGCGCCGCGCGCGGCACGTGAAAGAGCGTGGAGTCGCGCTCGGCGTAGGCGTCGTGCGTGCGTGCGCCGCCGTCGAAAAGCGTGATCTCGCCGAACCAGTGCGCCGGCCCGACCACGGCGAGCAGCGCCTCGCGGCCCGCGACGCTCGCCGCCCCCACGCGCACCGCGCCTTCCAGCACGCAGTAGAGACCGTCGTCGGCGTCGCCGCGCATGAAAAGGCGCTCGCCTGCCTGCAGCGTGCGCACGCGCCCCACCGCGCGAAGCGCGTCGCGCAACGGTGCGGGCGCGCCGCGAAACCATGCGCTGCGCTCGAGCGCGGCGGCGGACGGCGAACTCGCGGTGATGGGCGGAACGGAACGTGAGGGCATCGGGACAGGGCAAGCGGGGCGAGGCGAGTCACAAAGCGGCGCAATTGTCGGCTAGCCGAAGGTTTGCGCTCGTCAGCCCGACGATCATAATGATTTTGGAGACAGAGAGACACCCATGAGAAACCTGACCGGGCAGCTCACCCACTACGCGGCCTATCACCGCGACGTGCGCAACATCGGCACCCATTTCGTCGGCATTCCGCTCATCGTGCTCGCGCTTGCGGTGCTGCTGTCGCGCCCGGTGATCGCACTCGGGATGCCGGTTCCGGTCTCGCCGGCGTGGCTCCTGTTCGGCGCCGCGACGATCTACTACCTCGTACTGGACGTGCCGCTCGGCCTCATGATGGCGGTCATTTCCGTCGCGTGCGTGGCCTTCGGCGCCTGGCTCGCGCAGCAAGGCACCGCCGCGTGGCTGGGCGGCGGCGTGGGGCTGTTCGTAGTCGGCTGGATCTTCCAGTTCGTCGGTCACATCGCGTGGGAGCATCGCAAGCCGGCCTTCGTCGACGATCTCATCGGCCTCATGATCGGCCCGCTCTTCGTGCTCGCCGAAGCGCTGTTCAGCATCGGCTGGCGTCCTGAGCTGCGCGCGGCGATCGAGGCGAAGGTGGGGCCTACACGCATCAATCCGCCGCGTGCTCAGGCAGCGCGGCAGTAAGTGGCCGCTGCAAGGTCCTCAGCGTTCGAACCGAATGAGCCGCGCCGCGTGCACGGCCGTGAGCGCGACGGCGAGCCAGATCGGCACGTAAGTCCCGAGCTGCCGCATGCCCAGGTGCTCCCCCAGCAGCGTGACGGAGACGATCACGAGCAGCACCGGCTCGACATAGCCGAGGATGCCGAAGAGTGCCATCGGCAGCAGCCGGCTCGCCTTCAGGTACGACGCGAGCGCGACGGTGCTGAGCACGCCGAGCCCCGGCAGCAGCACGAAAGCGAGGAACTTGTGCGCGTCGAGCAGCGCGAGCGAGCCGCCCGCACGCACTTCGATCACCGCCACCGGCACGAGCAGCAGCATCTCTACGGCGAAGGTGACGAGTGAATCCGCGTGGATCTTGCGGCGCAGCACGAAGTACGGCGGATAGCCGAACGCGACGAGCAGCGTGGGCCACGAGAACGCGTGCGTCGCCCAAAGCTCGTGCGCCACGCCCACGGCGGCACACGCCACGGCGAGCCATTGCAGCGGCTCGAGGCGCTCGTGATAGTAAAAACGTCCTACCAGCACCATGATGAGCGGCAGCAGGAAATAGCCGAGCGACACTTCCAGCATGCGCCCGTGCAGCGGCGCCCACAGAAACACCCATAGCTGCGAGCCCAGCAGCGCGGCGCTCGCCACCAGGGCGAGCGCGGTGCGCGGCTCCTTCACCATGCGCGCGACGAGCGCGCGCAATTGCGGCGCGCGCTTGCGCAGCACCAGCAGGGCCAGCGCACCGGGCGCGGTCCAGATCACGCGCCACGCAAAAATGTCGAGGCCGCCGAGCGGCGCGAGCAGGAGCGTATAGGCCGACATCAGCGCGAACAGCGCCGAAGCGCCCACGGAAAGCGCAATGCCGCGCCCGGGTTCGTACTGGTTCATCGGGGCACGTGGTGACAGAAAGCGCTAACAGCGGGATCGCGAACGGCGCGGTGCGTAGTTTTCGCATGCGCGGGTAAAAACGTTGTCATTTGAATCGGCTATTGAATAAGGCGTGGGCGCGCGTTGGCGTCGGCGAGACCGCATTCTAGTCGCGTTTGGGCGGCGGCAGGCGGCGCAAACCCGCGCCGGCCAAGGCGGGCACACGCCGTGCGCGCTTTGCGCCCTGGTGCAGGCCGAGCAATTTTGTCCGGCAGATCACGCCACGATGGACTAGAACGTAAGTCTCGCCACGCCAGCCCGCCGTCGCCTTAACCGGCTGCAATCCGCGGCTGGAACTCGCGGCTGGAATTCGCTTCGACGAGCGAGATTTCACCGGGGCCGCTGGAGCCGCAGCCCGGCTTATCCCGGAGCGCCACGCCAGCGCCCGCCGCCGTGATTCACGACGCCGTCCCCAACGTCCAACGCCCCCTGGAGCCCGCATGCCATCTTCTGCGCCCCGCCCCGCCGTTGCCGACCCCGCCGGTGCATTCGCCCTTTCGCCCGCCGCCAGCGCATTCGCCGCCGAAGTGCGCGCCGGTTTGATGCGCTCGCCCCAAAAGGAACTGCCGTCGAAATATTTGTATGACGAGGTCGGCTCGGCCCTCTTCGAGGTCATCACCGTGCTGCCCGAATACGGCGTCACGCGCAGCGAGGAGCGCCTGCTCACGCGCTACGCGTCCGAGATCGTCGAGGCGCTGCCCTCCGACGTGAAAGTCGCCGAACTCGGCAGCGGCAGCGGTCGCAAGACGCGCCGCATTCTCGAAGCGCTGTGCCGCAAGCGCCCTACGTCGTACTGCCCGATCGAGATTTCGCGTACCGCGCTGCAACTATGCCGGCGCGAACTCGCCGACATCGAGCGCATTTCGATCGTCGGCTACGAGCGTGACTATCTCGCCGGACTGTCCGAAGTGAGCCGCCAGCGCAAAGAGGGCGAGCAACTGCTCGTGCTCTTTCTCGGCAGTACGATCGGCAACTTCGCGCGCCTCGCGGCCACGCGCTTCCTGCGTGACATCCGCGCGATGCTGCGCCCCGGCGACACGCTGCTGCTCGGCACCGACCTCGTGAAGCCCGTGGACACGCTGATCGCCGCCTACGACGACGCCATCGGCGCCACGGCCGCATTCAACCTGAATCTGCTGTCGCGCATCAACCGCGAACTGGACGCCGACTTCGACCTGCACGACTTCGAGCACGTCGCGCGCTTCAATCCGGACGTGCGCAGCATCGAGATGCATCTGCGCGCGAAGCGCGACGTGCATGCCGAAGTGCGCTCGGCGCATCTCACCGTCGACATCGGCGCAGGCGAGACGATCTGGACCGAGAGCAGCCACAAGTATCACGCCGACGAAATCCCGGCGATCGCCGCCGACGCGGGCTTCGAATGCACGCGTCAGTGGGTCGAAAAGGATTGGGGATTCGCGGAGAGCCTGCTAGCCGTGAAGTAAGCGGCGTCCGAAACGAAAAAGCGGTGCGCCAATGCCTGGCGCACCGCTTTTTTATCGGGCGACGCTCAATGCTGCTCGAAGCGCTCGTAACGTTTTTCGGTCAGGCGTTCCTCGCTTTCCACCGAACTGACACGCGCGGCCGGCGGCCCGTGGCGCAGCCACGAGAGCATGCGGTCCACCTGGTTCGCCGTGCCCTGGATCACGGCTTCGACCGAGCCGTCCTCCATGTTCGCGACGTAGCCGCGAATGCGCAGCGCGTGCGCCTGGCGCACCGTCGCGTGACGAAAACCCACGCCCTGCACCGTCCCGTGCACGCGCACGTAGTACGTTTCGAGGCGCGTATCCAGATCCGGTTCGCTCATTGTTCCTTTCTCCATGCAGGCTTTACGGTCGGCATTGTAGACGCCAACGCGCGCACGCGCCGGGCCCGCGCCACGTACAATCCGTGCCACGCCGCCGCGCCAATACCGAACATGGAAACGACCCTGCAATGACCGACACCTCCCGAGCCAACCGCGATCTCGTGCTGATCACCGGCGCGTCCGGCTTCGTCGGCTCGGCCGTCGCCCGCATCGCGCAGGAAAAGGGCTATGCGGTGCGCCTGCTGGTGCGCGAGACGAGCCCGCGCAAGAACCTCGAAGCGCTCGACGCCGAAGTCGTCACCGGCGACATGCGCGACGCCGCCTCGATGCGCCGTGCGCTCGACGGCGTGCGCTATCTCTTCCACGTGGCCGCCGACTACCGCCTGTGGGCGCCCGATCCGCACGAGATCGAGCGCGCCAACCTCGAAGGCGCCGAAGCCACCATGCGCGCGGCACTCGACGCGGGCGTGGAGCGCATCGTCTACACGAGCAGCGTGGCCACGCTCAAGGTCACGAGTTCGGGCAACTCAGCCGACGAAACCTCGCCGCTCACGCCCGAGCAGGCCATTGGCGTGTACAAGCGCAGCAAGGTGCTGTCCGAGCGCGCCGTGGAACGCATGATCGAGCGCGACGGGCTGCCCGCGGTGATCGTCAATCCGTCGACGCCGATCGGTCCGCGCGACGTGAAGCCCACGCCCACGGGCCGCATCATCGTCGAAGCGGCCACCGGCAAGATTCCCGCGTTCGTCGACACCGGCCTGAACCTTGCGCACGTGGACGACGTGGCGAATGGCCACTTCCTCGCGCTGGAGCGCGGACGCATCGGCGAGCGCTACATCCTCGGCGGCGAGAATTTGCCGCTGCAGCAGATGCTCACCGACATCGCCGGCATGGTCGGCCGCAAGCCGCCCACGATCGCGCTGCCGCGCTGGCCGCTCTATCCGCTTGCGATGGGCGCGGAAGCCGTGGCGCGCTTCACGAAGCGCGAGCCATTCGTAACTGTCGATGCGCTCAAGATGTCGAAGAACAAGATGTATTTCACGTCGGCGAAAGCGGAGCGCGAACTGGGTTATCGCGCGCGGCCGTATCGCGAGGGCTTGAAAGATGCGCTCGCATGGTTCCGCGAGGCCGGCTATCTGAACGCCAGATGAGGCAAGCTGAGGAAACTGTTACAACTTTTCTTGCGACATGCGTACAACGCCTGAAGGGCAATGCGCGCAAGCTGCGGGTAGAATCGCGGGTCTTACCTGAGAAGCTCGCATGAATCTTCAAGACCAGATTGGCGTGCTCGAAGCGGGCGTCGATCAGCTCCTTCAGGCCGCCGCCGCCGCGCACGCACCGCGCGCCGATGAACGCGCCGCCGCAGTTCCCCAGCAGGACACTCCCGTTGCAAGCAGCGAAGCGGAGCAAGCCGTCGCTGAGCAGCCGCACGCCGTTGCCGTCGACACGGCCGCGGAGGCTGCCGGTGCGGCCGCCACCGCAGAACCCGTTGAAGCCGCCAATGCAACCGTGACCGACACTGCCGAAGCCATCGAACCCGCTGCCGAAACGGCCCGCGCCGCGCCTGCGCAGCCCGAACTGCACGTGGCGCGCCCGTCGCAAAACGAGATCACGCTGACGATCGGCGGCCAGACGGTGACGCTCAACGCGCTGCAAGTCGGCCAGATGATCGAGGAGCTGTCGAACGCACGCGCCTCGATGCAGCCCGAACCGCCGCCCGGCATTCCGCAAGGCTGGCGTTTCGCGTCGACGAAGAATCCGATGATGGCCGTGCAGAAACAGTCCAACGGCGACCGCCTGCTGGTGCTGCGCCACACGGGCCACGGCTGGGTGCCGTTCACGTTCTCGCCCGACATCGTCGTGCAGATGTACATGATGCTCACGCAGCGCTAACGCGCGCGGGGATCGAAAAAAAGCCGTCGAAACCGACGGCTTTTTTCATTGGCAGCGCGCCTCGCAAGAAGCAAGAAGCGCCTCAACGCCCCTGCGCCGGCGCCTGCACACGCGCCTTCCACTGACCGCCCTTGCCGCGCCAGAAGCGCCACGCCGAAGCGAACGTCGCGCCCACGTAGAACAGCGCGACGAGCGGCAGGAACGGCGCCCACAGCGGCGAACGCCGGTAGTAGGCAAGCATGGGCGAGTAGGCGCAGCACATCAGCGCCCAGGCGATCCACGCGGGCCAGCCGTGCGGCCCGAGCACGAGCGCGACCACGGGCGGCGCGAGATAGATGATCGTCATGCCGAGCAGCGTGCCCGCGAGCTGCCACGCCGAATAGTGCAGCTGTGTGAACGCCGTGCGCGCGATCATGTTCCAGATGTCCTTCCACGAATCGTACGGGCGCAGCGATACGCTCTTCGCGGCGACGTCGAGCCGGATCGGGTGATGCCCTTCGCCCCGATGCTTGATGCGCGCGGCGAGGCTGCAGTCGTCGATCAGCTCGGCGCGGATCGATTCGATGCCGCCCGCCTCTTCGAGCGCCTGGCGGCGCACCAGCATGCAGCCGCCGGCCGCGGCCGCCGTGCGGTTCTTCGGGTTGTTGACCCACGAGAACGGATAGAGCTTCGCGAAGAAGAACACGAACGCCGGGATCAGCGCCTTTTCCCAGAAGGAGTCGCAGCGCAGCCGCACCATCAGCGAGACGAGGTCGCGGCCTTCGGCCTGCGCGCGCACGACGAGCTGCGCGAGCGCTTCGGGCGGATGGCCGATGTCGGCGTCGGTGAGAAGCAGATAGTCGGCGGGCAGCTTGAGCGTGCGCACCGCCTCAATGCCCTGCGACTGCGCCCACACCTTGCCCGACCAGCCCGCCGGCAGCGGCTTGGCCGTTATCACGCTGAGCTTTTCCGGGCACTGCAGCGCGAGCGCGGCGGCGCGCGCGGCTTCCGCGGTGCCGTCGGTGCTGTGGTCGTCGATCACGATCACGTGAAACTCGCCGCCGTAGTCCTGCTGGAGCAGCGAGGTCACGGCCTCGCCGATCGCGTCGGCCTCGTTGCGCGCCGGCACGACGGCACACGCGGCAGGCCAGCCGGCCGCGGGCTCGACGATCGGCAGCGGCGCGGCCGGGCGCGCGCGCCAGAATCCGCCGCGCCCGAACAGCAGCACGAGCCAGATGAGCAGCGAGAGACAGGAGACGGCAAAGAGAATGGTCGTAGTCATACGTTGTTACTCTCGATCGAAGGGGCGCGCACGCCCACGCGGCGCGACAGCCACATAGCCGCCGTGCGCAGGAGCACCACGGCCCAGTCGGGTGCGCGCAGCGCAGGCCGCGCGCGGAACACATCGTAGCCGCCGCGCTCGATGATTTCGAGCACGCGCAGTCCGCCATGCACGACGCTGCACAGCTCGAGGCCGAAGCGCCCCGGTACGCGCAGCGCGAGCGGCGCGCCGCTCACCATCAGCGCCCGCGCGCGCACCACCTCGTGCGCCATCAGCGCGCGCCAGGCGTCGTCCACCTTGCCCGCGGCGATCTGCGCTTCGGTGACGCCAAAGCGTTCGCGGTCAGCGAGCGGCAGGTAAATGCGGCCGCGCGCCCAGTCGGCGCTCACGTCCTGCAAGAAGGTGATGAGCTGCAAGGCGGTGCAGATCGCGTCGGAATCGGCCAGATTCTCGGGCGTCGCCGCGTGGATCAGATGCAGCATCAGATGGCCGACCGGATTCGCCGAGCGCCGGCAATAATCCAGCAGCTCGAAGCGATCGGCATAGCGCGTCGTGTCGATATCCTGATCGAACGCCGCGACGAGGTCGTAAAACGGCGCGAGCGGCAGGCGGCACTCGCGCACCACGTCCGCGAGCTTCGCGAACAGCATGGGGTGTACGCGCGCGGGCCGGCCTTCGGCCACGGCGTTCAGGCCTTCGCGAAAATCGGCGAGACGCGTGTGGCGTTGCTCGGGGCTCCAGTCGCCTTCGTCCGCGATGTCGTCGAGCGTGCGCGCGACGTGGTAGATCACGCCGACAGGCGCCCGCAGCGCCTTCGGCAGCAATACGCGCGCTACCGGAAAATCGTCGTAGTGGTCGGGTTCCATCAAGGCGTCCAGAATGGGGTCGTATCCCGACGCGCCATCCAGGCGACCCGCGGGACCGCGATATTTTAAGCGTTCCCGGGGTATGTTGCACCGCGCAACGAGGCAGCGGCCGTTCCACAGCCCCTCCTGCATCGCGTGCACGAAGCGCCTTGCACAGGCCGTGGGAGCGCCACGCGGCGGGCTTTTTGAGAAAAATGGGTGGCTGACCGGGGTCCGGCGTCGCGTGCACGCCGCACTGCGCGCGCTGCACACAGCAAACGAAAGGCGAAGGGGTTAAAATGCGCGTCTGGTTTTGACTCCGTCACTCCTTTGGCGGATTTTTGCATCTTTAATAATAGACAGCCGCCGGCGATCAGGTCATTTTTACCGACTTGCTCGTCTTATGCGGCAGTCGGAGTTCGCCACCCTATGCGAGTGATCCTTGCCCAACCCCGCGGCTTTTGCGCGGGGGTTGTCCGCGCTATCGAAATCGTCGATCGCGCACTGCAGAAGCACGGCGCGCCGGTCTATGTGCGCCATGAAATCGTCCACAACCGTCACGTGGTCGAAAACCTGCGCAACAAGGGCGCGCGTTTCGTGGAAGAGCTCGACGAAGTGCCGGAAGGCGCCGTGGCGATTTTCAGCGCCCACGGTGTGGCCAAGACCGTGGAACGCGCCGCCGAGGAACGCGACCTCGACGTGCTCGACGCCACCTGCCCGCTCGTCACCAAGGTTCATGTACAGGGCCGCCAGTACGTCGCGGCGGGCCGCACGCTGATCCTGATCGGCCATGCCGGTCACCCGGAAGTGGAAGGTACGATCGGCCAGATTCCCGGCACCGTGCTGCTCGTGCAGAGCGAAGCCGATGTTTCGAAGCTCGATCTGCCGCTCGATGCACCGCTCGCGTACGTGACGCAAACCACCCTTTCGGTGGACGACACGCGCGGCATCATCGACGCGCTGCTCGCGCGGTTCTCCGACATCGTCGGTCCGGACACGCGCGACATCTGCTACGCAACGCAGAACCGCCAGGCAGCGGTGCGCGAACTGTCGGATCAGGTGGACGTTCTGCTCGTCGTTGGTGCGACGAACAGCTCGAACTCGAATCGTCTGCGCGAGATCGGCAGCGAAACGGGGGTGCCGAGCTACCTCGTCGCCGACGGTTCGGAAGTGAAGGCCGAGTGGTTCGCCAATGTGCAAACGGTCGGCATCACGGCCGGCGCATCGGCGCCTGAAGAAATGGTTGAGAACGTCATTGACGCGCTGCGCGCGTTGGGGCCTGTCGAGGTGTCGACGATGGCGGGCCGTGAAGAAAAAGTCGAATTCAAGTTGCCGTCGAAGCTCTTGCAACCGCTCGTCGCGCGCGAAGTTTAAGGAGGACACGCTTTGTCTATTCCGCTGCTACAAAAAGTCCGCGTTGGCTCGTACATCTTCCGCCAGCATTTCAGCGGCAACAAGCGCTACCCGCTCGCGCTCATGCTCGAGCCGCTGTTCCGCTGCAATCTCGCCTGCAATGGCTGCGGCAAGATCGACTATCCGGATCCCATCCTGAACCAGCGCCTGTCGCTGGAGGAATGCCTCGAAGCCGTCGACGAGTGCGGCGCGCCGGTCGTTTCCATCGCAGGCGGCGAACCGCTGCTGCACAAGGAAATGCCGCAGATCGTGAAGGGCATCATGGCGCGCAAGAAGTTCGTGTATCTCTGCACGAACGCGCTGCTCATGGAAAAGAAGATGGACGACTACCAGCCGAATCCGTACTTCGTCTGGTCGGTGCACCTCGACGGCGACCGCGAAGCGCACGATCACTCGGTCTCGCAGGAAGGCGTGTACGACAAGGCCGTCGCGGCCATCAAGGAAGCCAAGCGCCGCGGCTTCCGCGTGAACATCAACTGCACGCTGTTCAACGACGCCGTGCCCGAGCGCGTGGCGAAATTCTTCGACACGGTCGGCGAGATCGGCGTGGACGGCATCACGGTGTCGCCGGGCTATGCGTATGAGCGCGCCCCGGACCAGCAGCACTTCCTGAACCGCGACAAGACCAAGAACCTGTTCCGCGAAATCTTCAAGCGCGGCAACAACGGCAAGAAGTGGTCGTTCAGCCAGTCGAGCCTGTTCCTCGACTTCCTGGCCGGCAACCAAAGCTACCAGTGCACGCCGTGGGGCAACCCGGCGCGTACGGTGTTCGGCTGGCAAAAGCCGTGCTATCTGGTCGGCGAAGGTTACGTGAAGACCTTCAAGGAGTTGATGGAAACGACCGACTGGGACAAATACGGCACGGGCAAGTACGAGAAGTGCGCGGACTGCATGGTCCACTGCGGCTTCGAGGCCACCGCCGTGATGGACACGGTCGCACATCCGCTCAAGGCCGCGCGCATCGCCCTCTCGGGCCCGCGCACGACGGGCGCGTTTGCGAAGGACATCCCGCTCGAAGGCGCACGTCCGGCTGAATACGTGTTCTCGCGTCACGTCGAGATCAAGCTCGAAGAGATCAAGAACTCGGCCAAGACGAAGAAGCCGGTTACGGTCGCAGCTAGCTAAAGCGGTTTCCGCCAAGGGCGGATGAAACGCAAAAAGGGCGCAACGGTTCTAGCCGTTGCGCCCTTTGTCTTTTTTGTCACTTCGCACTGAACGGCGACACCGTCGCATTCGCTGTGGCCGTGCTCGCCGCTGCCGGCGTCCACCGGTACACCACCGCGCTCGAAGCGTTGTAGTTATCCTTCGTCACGACATACTCACCCGTCGAGCGCAGATACGCGCGCAGGCCGTACATCGAATCCACGTCGTTGCCCACGTACACCGCGTTCGGGTTGCTGTTGATGAGCGTCGTGTCGAGCGCGCCCGTGGTGAGGTTGAACGCATCGATGTTCGGCACGGTGTGCACGTAGCCCACGAACAGATAGTTTCCGGCGGCCGCTATCGATTTGGGATTCGCGCTCGTGAGCGTGATCACCGGATTCGGCGCGCTCGTATTGCCGGCGAGCCAGCCGTGATACACCTCGACGCGCGTGCCGATCGCCGTCCAGTCGGTGATGCTTGCGTCTTCTCCCGTGAGGATCATCGTGTCGCTTTCGGGCAGGTAGACGATGCGGGTGAGCCGCGAGATCGTGGCAGGAATCGGCGTGGTGATCGCGGCGCCCCAGGTCGGCTTGCCGGTCGAGTCGAAGCCGGTCAGCGGGTAGTGGGAAATGACGTTGGTCTTGTCGAGGCCGACCCACAAGTCGCCCTTGCTGTCGAGACAAAAGCCGTTGCGCACCGGGGCCGTCGTACTGAACGCCGCCCCCGGCAGCGTGTAATCCGGAATGGCGATATAGCCGCTCGCCGCATTGAAGTGGAAGAAGTAGAACGTATCGGGGTTCTGGCCGGCCGCCACGAGAATGCGCTTGCCGCTCACGCTCGCCACCTGCGCGAAATGGTCGCCGCGACCGGCGTCGGCGAGATTGATGCGCGGATCGGACGGATACGTGATCGGGTCGATCGTGTTGGCCACAAAGGTGCCGCCGGCCGTGCCCGAATAGATATTCATGCCGCCGTAGAACAGCGCGCCGTCGGTGCCCGGATCCGGCGCCGCATTGCCTTCGAAGTTGAGCGACTGGAGCTTCCAGCGCAGCGTGCCGGTGCCGTCGTAAGCCTGCAGATCGGTGCCGCCGTTGCGACCGAGGTCCCACGAGCCGCCCCACGGATTGTTCAGCACGTACAGCATGCCCGCGGAATCCTTGCCGATACCGACCACGCGCGTAAAGCGCTTGTCGCCCGCCTGGCCCTTGACGCCCGTGGTCGTGTCGAGATAGCCGCCCAGCACGCCGAAGGTGCCGGTTTGCGAAGGCGTGCCCGCTACGCTGAAGGTCTTGATGTTCATGTCGGGACCCGAGTCGCCGATCATCAACTGCGAGGTCTGCGCATCGAAATACAGCGACGACGGCCGCGCCGTGGAGGCCAGCTGGATGGTATTCAGCAGCTGACCGCCGGCACTGAATTCGAGCACCGCGCCCGCGCTCTTCTGGGCGACCCAGAGGTTGCCGCCCGCGTCGAGCGTGAGCGCGCCCGGGCACGCCACGCTGATATCGCGTTGCCAGATGCCGTCCGTGGTGTACACGCGCACGCGGTTGCCGGGGAAATCGCTCACGTAGAGCAGCGAGCCCGAGGTCGCGAGTCCGGTGATGACATCGGCGAGCTTTTCGGTCGTATCGGCGCTCACGGGGATCAGCAGGTCGCGCGCGCCGCTCGTGCGGTTGTAGCGCCCGACGTTGCCGCTGCCATACGTGGCGTTGTACTGCATCGCGACGAACAGCGAAGTCGTGTTGCCCGTGATCGCGCCGCCCTGGAAGTCGCCATGCCCGCCGATCGAGCCGAGACTCTGGCCGTTCTGGTAGATCGCCACGCCGCCTTCGTTTTCATCCCACATCGACGAGGTGTAGATGACGCCTTCGGGCGCGACCCACATCGAGCGGGCCACATTGCCCACGTGCGTCGCGTTGGCGCCGTAGGTGTTCGCAATCCAGTCGGTGGAGGATTGCGCTTCGCAAACGGGCGTAACCGTTGCGGTGAGAGCGGCCGCCAGCCAGGCTGCGCCGATTCGATGCAAGATCATGAAAGATTCTTTGATTCGCACACCTTACGGTGCGATTGTTGAAAATGCCGTGTTGCCCACGGGGCAAGCCCGCAGGCCGATTCCCGACGATTCGAATCCGTGCGCGCCGCCGCGCGCGGCGTCATGCGTCGAATTGGTGTGGAACTTCGTCAAAGTTAACGGCAGCCACACTGCGGGAATTGAGGGTTTTTTTGAGCGCGCGCCCGAGCCGCGAAGATTACAGGCGTAAAAAAAGCGCGACGGCCTTCGCCGTCGCGCTTCTTGCCGAACGTATCCGCTCAGTCGGGAGTCAGCAGCACTTCCCCGCGCCCGACCCATAGCGGGCATTTTGCCGCTCGCGGAAAAACTCCTCGTAGGTCATGACCGGGCGCTCGGGATGCGTCTCGCGCGCATGCGCGACGTAGCCCTCGTAGTCCGGCAAACCGACCATCAAACGCATGGCCTGGCCGAGATAGCGCCCGGCGGTCTGTACGTTGTCGCGAAGTCCCGAGAACATGATGTGCTCCGTTCAATAACGTCGATTCAATGCACGCGATTCGTCACGGCCGCCGCGCCGCCAGCCGGCATCGCCTGATACGGCGTTTCCTGCACGGTCGGACGGTCGATGCGGCGCGCACGCGCAATCGCGATCAGGCCATACACGACGATGCTCACCACGACGAAGATGAACAGGCCCGAAAGCGCGGCATCGACGTAGTCGTTGAAGACCATGCGCTGCATCTGCTCGAGCGACTTCGCGGGCGCGACGATCTTGCCATCCGCGATCGCCGCCGACAGCTTCTGTGCGTGCGCGACGAAGCTCACCTTCGGGTTGCTGTCGAAAATCTTTTGCCAGCCCGCCGTGAGCGTGCAGATGAGGAGCCACACCGTGGGCAGTGCCGTGACCCATGCGAACTTCTCGCGCTTCATCTTGAAGAGCACGACGGTGGCGAGCATGAGCGCGATACCGGCGAGCATCTGGTTCGAGATACCGAAGAGCGGCCACAGCGTGTTGATGCCGCCGAGCGGATCGACCACGCCCTGGTAGAGGAAGTAGCCCCACGCAGCCACGCACAGCGCGGTCGCGATCAGGTTGGCCGGCAGCGACTCCGTGCGCTTGAGCGACGGGTGGAACGTGCCGAGCAGGTCTTGCAGCATGAAGCGGCCCGCGCGCGTGCCCGCGTCGACGGCGGTCAGGATGAAGAGCGCCTCGAAGAGGATGGCGAAGTGATACCAGAACGCCATCATCGCCTCGCCGCCAATCACCTGGTGCAGGATCTGCGCCATGCCCACAGCCAGCGTCGGCGCGCCGCCTGCGCGCGCCACGATCGTGGTCTCGCCCACGGCGTGTGCGGTTTGCGTGAGCATCTCCGGCGTGAGCATGAAGCCCCAGTGGCCCACGGTTTGCGCGACCGCGTCCGGCGTCGTGCCGAGCACGGCGAGCGGCGCGTTCATCGCGAAGTACACACCCGGCTCGATCACCGAAGCGGCCACGAGCGCCATGATGGCGACGAACGATTCCATCAGCATCGCGCCGTAACCAATGAAGCGCGCGTTGGTTTCGTTATCGAGCAGCTTGGGCGTGGTGCCCGACGAGATCAGCGCATGGAAGCCCGACACCGAGCCGCACGCGATCGTGATGAAGAGGAACGGGAACAGGTTGCCCGACCAGACCGGGCCCGTGCCGTCGATGAACTTCGTGAAGGCCGGCATCTTCAGTTCCGGCGCGACGATCAGAATGCCGATCGCAAGCGCGAGAATCGTGCCGATCTTGAGGAACGTCGAAAGGTAGTCGCGCGGCGCGAGCAGCAGCCACACCGGCAGCACCGAAGCGACGAAGCCATAGCCGATCAGGATCCAGGTGAGCTGCGTGCCCGTGAACGTGAACCAGGCGGCGAGCGTGGGCGAATCGTGCACGTGCTGGCCGAAGGCGATGGAAGCCATCAGCAGGACGAAACCGATGATCGAGATCTCGCCGATCTTGCCCGGACGGATGTAACGCACGTACAGGCCCATGAAGATCGCGATGGGAATCGTCGCGGCCACCGTGAACGTGCCCCACGGCGAGTTCGTGAGCGCCTTCACCACGATCAGCGCGAGCACCGCGAGAATGATGATCATGATGAGGAAGGTGCCGAACAGCGCGATCACACCGGGCACCGGACCGAGTTCCATCTTCACGAGGTCGCCGAGCGAGCGGCCGTCGCGGCGCGTGGAGAGGAACAGCACCACGAAGTCCTGCACGGCGCCCGCGAACACCACGCCCGCGAGAATCCACAGCATGCCGGGCATGTAGCCCATCTGCGCGGCCAGCACCGGGCCCACGAGCGGACCCGCGCCCGCGATCGCCGCGAAGTGATGGCCGAACAGTACGAACTTGTTGGTGGGCACGTAATCGAGCCCGTCGTTGTGGCGCACGGCCGGCGTCATGCGCAGGCCGTCGAGCTGCAGGACCTGCGTGGCGATGAAGCGGCTATAGAAGCGATACGCGATCAGATAGACGCACACGGCGCAGATCACGATCCACAGTGCGCTGATTCGCTCGCCGTGCGCGAGCGCGATGGTACCGAACGCGAACGCGCCAAGCAGCGCGACCAGCGTCCAGACGACAAAACTGGATGTCCGACTCATGCGGTGTCTCCGTTATGTTTTTAGCTTTGTGTCCGGCATCGGAACCGGACCCTTGCGCGCCGTCCACAGCATCGTGGCGATGGCGGCGCATGCATGACGCATTACGCCATGTCGTGGGCGGTAGTATTCGCTTTCAGACCGTCAGCCACAACCGGACAACTACGTAAGCGCGCTACGTAGAACTACGTAGGGAAGGCAATAATTCGTTGCGCGCGCAACGATAATCGCGGACCGCCGCGCAGGGTGTCGCGCAAGGACACTCTCTCGCGCGGCGCGTGAATTTGGCGCCTGCGCCGCGCGCGCCCGGTTATGCTTGCAGACTCAGCTTCCGAACACCGTCATGCCCGCCCCATTTTTCTTTGCCGACCGCCGCCTGAAGACGAAAATCTTCCTGCTCGCCGTCGTGCCGTTCCTCGCAGCGATTGCCGGCATCGGGATCGGTGTGCGCCAGCAGGCCACGCAGCTCGCGCAAACGCAGCACGCGACGATGCAGAGCGCGTATATGTCGAGCAAGGAAATCGAGCTGCGCCACTACGTGGAGCTGGCCACGAGCGCCATCGCGCCGCTCTATGCGCCCGGGGAAAACGCCAGCGACGCGTTGCCCGCACCTGATAGCGAAGCCGACCGCCAGCTGGCCGCGCTAGCCGTGCTGCAGAAGATGGACTTCGGCCCTGATGGCTATTTCTTTGTCTACGACATGCACGGGCGCTCGCTCATGCATCCGCGCGAGCCAGCGCTCGTCGGGCAGGATCTCTGGAATCTGCGCGATCCGCAGGGCGCGCTCACGATCCAGCAACTGATTGCCGCGGCCCAGCGCGGCGGCGGCTATGTGCGCTATATGTGGCACCGGCCGTCCACGGGCAGGCTCGCGCCCAAGCTCGGCTATGTCGTGCCGCTGCCGCGCTGGGGCTGGATGATCGGCACGGGCATCTATCTCGACGACGTCGATTCGACGCTCGCGCACATCGACGAGCGCGCCTCCGCGAATATCGAGCACACCATTCAGTGGCTCGGCGCGATCGCACTCGCGGGCGTGCTCGTGATCGCGCTCGGTGCGCTCGTGCTCAACGTGAGCGAGCACCGCAGCACCGACGCCAAACTCAAGCGCCTTGCGCAACAGGTGGTCGAGTCTCAGGAGCAGGAGCGGGCGCGGCTTTCGCGCGAACTGCACGATGGCATCAGCCAGATGCTCGTTTCGGTGAAGCTGCTGCTGGAGTCGGCGCTGGCTCGCTTCGAGCGCGGGGAAACGCGCGTGCCCGCCGCCGAAGCGTCGCTCGCCACCGGCCTCTCACGACTGTCCGACACGCTGCGTGAAGTGCGCAGCATCTCGCACGCCCTGCGCCCCTCGATGCTCGACGACCTGGGCCTCGCCGCCGCACTGGAGCAACTCACGCGCGAGATGGCCGAGCAAACGGGCATCGAGATCGCCTTCACGCAAACCGCGCCGAAACCGGCGAGCAAAAAGGCGCAAGTTCCCGCGCTGCCGGACGCCGTCAACACCGTGCTCTTTCGCATTGCTCAGGAAGCGCTCACCAACATCGTGCGGCATGCGCAAGCGGCGCGCGCCGCGCTCACGCTGGAGGTCGCCGCGAGCGGCGTGACACTCGGCATTGCCGACAACGGCCGCGGCTTCGACGTGGCGCACGCGCTGGCCGACCCGCGCGCAGGTCTGGGCCTGCGCAACATGCGCGAGCGCCTCGAGTCGCTCGGCGGGCGCCTCGACATCACCTCGCAGCCCGGCCATACGCTCGTCACCGCGTGGGTGCCTATTGCGTCCAATGCAGCGTCCAATGCGGCGTCCAATGCAGCATCCAAAGCCGCTGTATCAGGAACACCGAAATGACGATGACGAATGCAAACGTGAACCATTCGACCAGCCCGGGCGCCAAACCCGCGCGGCTCGTCCTCGTGGACGACCATCCTCTCGTGCGCGACGGCCTGCGCGCACGGCTCGAAGCCGTGCCGGGTTTCGAGGTGGCGGGCGAAGCCGGCAACGCCGATGAGGCCATCGCGCTCGCCGCGTCGCTCGAACCCGATCTCGTGCTGATGGACGTGGGCATGGCCGGCGTGAACGGCATTGCGCTCGCGGGCATTTTCCACGAGCGCTTTCCGGCCATCCGCGTGTTGATGCTGTCGATGCACGACAACGTCGAATACGTAACCGAGGCGGTGCGCGCGGGCGCGAGCGGCTACGTGCTCAAGGATTCGCCGGCCACCGAGATCATCCGCGCGATCGAGGCGGTGCTGGCCGGGCGTACGTATTTCAGCGCGGGCCTGAGTGCGCGCATGATCCAGGCGTCGGCGCGCAGCACACCCGTCGAGCGTCTCACGCCACGCGAGCGGGACATTCTCGACGCGCTCGCGCAAGGACTCTCGAGCAAGCAGATCGCGCAGCGCGAGGGACTTTCGGTGCGCACGGTGGAAACGCACCGGCTCAACCTCAAGCGCAAGCTGGAGATCGAAGGGCAGGCGGAGTTGATCAAGTTCGCGGTGGAGCACCGCAGAAAGTGAAACGGGCGCTCCGGCTTACCCGGAGTGCCCGTCAATGCGCAATGCGTGTACAACCACCGATCGACGATCAGCTGCGCGCGTTGTGGTCGACGAGGAACTTGATGAGGCCGTCGATGCCGCCCTTGGCGATCTGGTCGGCAAATTGCGTCTGGTAGACCTGGATCAGCCAGGCGCCCATCATGTTGATGTCGTAAATCTTCCAGCCGTTGGGTGTTTGCGTGAGACGGTAGTCGATGGCGTCGTCGCCGCCGTTGCTGATCACGTGCGACTGCACCACGGTGTCTTTCGCGCCGGCACCCGTGTTCGACGGTGCGAACTTGAAGGTCACCTGGGTATCGCGAAGTTGCGAGAGCGACGAGGCATACGTCTTCACGAGCAGGAGTTGAAATTGCTCATACAGCTTCTGCTGCTGTTCGGGCGTGGCCGTCGCCCAGGGTTTGCCAACGGCGATCCGCGTGGTGCGTTTGAAGTCGGTGGCGGGAACGAAATGGGTCTCGACCACCTGGGTGATCTTGTTCATGTCGCCGCCCCGGGCCTGCGGGTCGGCCTGCATCGCCTTCACGGTGCCTTCCACGGCGGCCTTGACGATGGCGTCCGGCGAGGTCTGCGCGAACGCGGCGCCCGAAACGCCCGTGAAACAGGCGGCGACGAAAAATGCGGTCAGGTAACGTTTCATACGCTCTTCTGGAACAGTGAAATTCAGGCGCCGGTACAGTGCGACTCAGTGCGTGCGGTTAAGTGCAAGTGCAATCACGTAACCTTCGCGCCGCCGGCTGAGCCAGTATAACGGCTTTGGCAGATGCGCTGCCGGGGCGCCGCCTCGAGCCCAGGTGTGCAAGACCCGCGCCGGGACGGGCGGGGCCGGTATACTTGTGCGTTTCGCGTCAAAGAACCTAATTGACAGGGCCCCCTCGCCTGTATGCTGAAGCCATTCATCATTAGCCTCGTCGCCTGGTCGGTGCGCCGCGCGGCGTGGGTGATCACATTTGCAATCGTGCTTGCCGTGCTCTCCGGCGTATACGTCGCGAGGCATTTCAAGATCAATACCGACGTCAGCGGTCTCGTCGAGAACACGGCCGAATGGGCCGCGTTGAGCGAAGCCAAGGACAAGGCGTTCCCGCAGCGCGCGAGCTCGCTGCTCGTGGTCGTCGAAGCCGACGCGCCCGAGCTCGCCGACGCCGCCGCCGACAAGCTCGCGCAAGCGCTCAAGGCCGACTCGCGCGAATTCAGCGCCGTCTCGCAGCCCGCGGGCGGCCCGTTCTTCCAGCACAACGGCCTGCTGTTCCCGTCCACGGCCACGGTGCTCTCGACCACGGGCCAGCTCGTGCAGGCGCGCCCGCTCGTGAACCAGCTCGCGAAGGATCCGAGTCTCGCGGGTCTAGCCGGCACGCTCACGACCACGCTGCAACTGCCGCTCACGATCGGCCAGATCAAGTTGCCGCAAATGGCGAATCTGCTCGGCAGCGCCGCCACCGTCGTCGACGAGGTGCTCGCCGGCAAGCCCGCGGCGTTCTCGTGGCGCGCGCTCGTCGACAAGGACGCGGCGACGAAGCCGGCGTTCGCCTTCATCACCGTGCAGCCGGTGCTTAACTTCGGCGCGCTCAAGGCAGGCGCAAACGCGTCGGAAGCGATCCGCGCGACCGCCGCCTCGCTTCATCTCGACAGCGAATTCGGCGCGCGCGTGCGCCTCACGGGCGAACAGCCGCTCGCCGACGACGAATTCGCCTCGGTGCAGGACGGCGCCGCGCTCAACGGCGTGATCACGATCATCGTCGTGCTCGCCATCCTGTGGCTCGCGCTGCGCTCGGGCAAGCTGATCGGCGCAACGCTCATCACACTCGTGGTCGGTCTGGTCATCACGGCCGCGCTCGGCCTCATGATGATCGGCTCGTTCAACATGCTCTCGGTCGCCTTCATGGTGCTGTTCGTGGGGCTAGGCGTCGACTTCGGCGTGCAGTTCGGCGTGAAGTATCGCGAGGAGCGCTTCCAGGACGAGCGGCTCGACGCCGCGCTCCTCAAGACCGCGCGGACCATCGGCGTGCCGCTCACGCTCGCGGCGATCGCCGTGGCCGAAAGTTTCTTTTCCTTCCTGCCGACCGCCTACAAGGGCCTCTCGGAACTCGGGCAGATCGCGGGCGTGGGCATGTTCGTGGCATACGTGTGCAACATGACGGTGCTGCCGGCGCTCATCCGCGTGTTCAATCCCAGGGGGGAGCGCGCCTCGCCGGGCTTCGCGTTCCTCGCGCCCGTCGACAAATGGCTCGCCGAGCATCGCAAGCCCGTGCTGATCACCACGCTCATTATCGTGGTGGGCGCGACGCCGTTGCTGCTGCATCTGCGCTTCGACTTCAATCCGTTGCATCTTAAGGATCCGCATACCGAGTCGATGGCGACGCTGCTGGCGCTCAAGAACTCGCCCGTCATCTCGATCAACGATGTGAGCGTGCTCGCGCCGTCGCTCGAAGAAGCCGACAAGATCGCCGCGCGGCTCTCGAAGCTGCCCGAAGTCGCTCGCGCCACCACGCTCAGTTCGCTGATTCCCGACGATCAGCAGCAAAAGCTCATGCTGATCTCGAGCGCCGCGCAGCAGCTTCTGCCCGCGCTCACGCAGCAGCCGTCCTCGCCCGTAACCGACGAAGTGCGCGTACAGACGCTCAAGCGCGCGGCCAACCAGCTCTCGCTCGCCGCGAGCGACCACCCGGGGCCGGGCGCGGCCGAGGCGAAGCATCTGTCCGACTCGCTCAACAAACTCGCGAACGCGAGCCCGGCCACGCGCGACCGCGCGGAAACCGCCTTCAGCCTCACGCTCAGGCTCGCCTTCGCGCAGCTCGCGCGCCTGTTGCAGCCCTCGGAGATCACGCGGGAAAACCTGCCGCCCGAGATGGCGCGCGACTGGGTGGCGCCGACCGGCCAGGCGATCGTGGACGTCGCGCCGCGCGTGCCGCCGGGCGTCGATCCCAACGACGATGTGATGCTCGCGCGCTTCGCACACGCGGTGAAGGCGGCGGAGCCGAACGCGATCGGCGGCCCGATCTCGATCCTGCACTCGGCGAACGTGATCATCCTCGCGTTCTTCCAGGCAGCGGGGTGGTCGGTGCTGCTCATCACGGCGCTGCTCTGGATCACGTTGCGCAATTTCGGCGACGTGCTGCGCACGATCATTCCTCTACTGGTATCGGCGCTCGTTACGCTCGAATTGTGCGTCGTCTTCGGAATTCAGCTAAATTTCGCCAACATCATCGCGCTTCCCCTGATGCTCGGCGTCGGCGTCGCGTTCAAAATCTACTTCGTGATGGCCTGGCGCGCGGGGCAGACCGGCCTCCTGCATTCGAGCCTCACGCACGCGGTGCTTTTTTCCGCCGCGACCACCGCCACGGCATTCGGGAGCCTGTGGCTATCGCATCATCCGGGCACGTCGAGCATGGGCAAGCTGCTCGCACTGTCCTTGTTCTGTACGCTGATAGGCGCCGTGGTCTTCCAGCCGGTGCTGATGGGCAAGCCGCGCGCAAAACGCGCGAGATCGGAAACTCAGGGGATCGACCAATGAAGAAGAATCAAGCCGCGCTCACCATGGCGGCGGCGAGCCTGGCGCTCCTCGTGACGTCGGGCTGCGCCACGGGCCCCGACCGCAAACCGGGCGATCCGTTCGAGCCCGCGAATCGCGCAATTTTCACGTTCAACGACAAACTCGATACCTACGTCGCGCAGCCGGTTGCCAAGGGCTACCAGAAGGTGACGCCGCAGCCGCTGCGTCAGGCGATCACGAACTTCTTCTCGAACATCGGGGACGTCGACAACTTCGCAAACAACGTGCTGCAGCTGAAGATCACCGACGCCGTCCAGGATCTGATGCGCATCGCGATGAACACGACCTTCGGTCTGGGCGGCCTGATCGACTTCGCGACGTTGGCGGGGCTGCCCAAGCACCATCAGGACTTCGGCCTCACGATGGGCCACTACGGCATGCCGGCCGGCCCGTATCTCGTGCTGCCGCTGTTCGGGCCCAGTTCGGTGCGCGACGGCATCGGCATGGCCGTGGACGTGAAGTTCAACGTCATCAACTACTTCGAGCCGGCGGTGCGCAACCCGATGTATCTCGCGCAGTTCATCAGCGCGCGTGCGGACCTGCTCGGCGCAACCGACCTGCTCAAGCAGGCGGCACTCGACCCGTATTCGTTCGTGCGCGACGCCTACCGCCAGCAGCGCGAATCGCTGATCCGCGGCTCGCGCGGCAACACTGCGCCGCTGCCCGATTACGGCGAGCCGGGCGGCGAGGCCGCACCGAACGAGAACGGGGCACCCAATTACGAAGACCCGGGCGAGTCGGGCGGTGCCGGCGGCGCAGGTGGCGCAGGTGGCGCAGGTGGCACGGCGGCCCCCGGCGCTTCGAACAATGGTCTGCCGAATTACGAGGATCCTGGCGAAGGGGGCGCTACCGGGGCTGCTACGACGGGTGCGGCCGCGGCTGGCGCGGGTCCGGGTGCTGCTGCGGCGGCCGGCACGGCGGGTGTAGCCGCGGCGGCCGCTTCCGCACCGGCGGGCGCATCGGCGCCTGTCGCGGCTTCGGGTGCGACGGCAGCGCCTGCGAAGCCCGCATCGGCGCCCTGAACGCAACAAAGGGCCCCCCGTTTGCGGGCGGGCGGCGTATCAATGCAAAAAACCCGGCAACCTTTCGAGGTTGCCGGGTTTTTTATCGTGTCGCGAGCACCGCTCAATGCACCGAAGCGTCCTCGCTCTCGGCCTGGCGTTCGGCCTCGTTCGCCGCCGCCAGCGCCGTGGCATCCGCCGTCGTCTGCACGGTCTGGCGATAGCGCTCGTAGGCTTCGTCGGCGTAACGGATACGCTCGCGGCCGTGCGGGGCCGGCACGCCGTCGGCGCCCAGGTTCACGAACACCATCTTTTCGATCGTCAGGATGCTCTTGCGCGTGATCTTGTTGCGCACTTCGGCGCGCAGCGTGATCGACGTCCGGCCGAAATCCGTGGCCGTGATGCCGAGCTCGATGATGTCGCCCTGACGCGCCGAGCTCACGAAGTTGATCTCCGACATGAACTTGGTCACCACGCGTTGATTGTCGAGCTGGCAGATCGCGTAGATCGCCGCTTCTTCGTCGATCCAGCGCAGCAGGCTGCCGCCGAACAGCGTGCCGTTCGGATTCAGGTCTTCAGGCTTGACCCACTTGCGAGTATGAAAATTCATGGCTGGCCACTCCCCGATATGTGATTTGTCCCCAGCTCGCAGGAACGAACCTAGGGTTAACACTCAGATGTTACCAGAGATAGGGGTTTACCCTAGTTTTTCAATAACCCGGCAGATCATTTCGGAAAAAAAGCGCCGGCGGCCGTCAACACTTGCCGCGCGGCGCTGAGCGACTGGCGTGCCGCTTTCGCGTCCGCCGCCACGCGCAGCAGGCCGCCCAGTTGGGCCGGGTCGCGCGCCAGTTCGCGCAGGACCGGGAGCACCGCCGTCGTGCCGTCATCGCGCAAGCCGGCCATGGCCGCTTTCGGCAGGCTGCGCCACGCCGGATCGACGATCGCGCGGCACACTGCGAACGGCACGCCATGCGCAGCCGCGGCGGCGGCGGCCAGGTGCGATTCCATATCGACGGCGAGCGCTCCGCACGCGCTGAACAGCGCGGCCTTGTCCGCCGCACCGGTGAGCGGCGCGGCAACGGCTGCCTCCACGCCGCGCCGGGTTTTCGCGGCGAGCGGCGAGGCCATCAGCGCGTCGGCCATGCGTGCGCTCCAGGCGGCGTCGGTCGCGACGCGCCCGAACGGCCCTTCGATCGCTTGCGCGATCACCAGCGTGCCAGGCTCGAGATCGGGTGCAAGACCGCCCGCCGTGCCGAAGCTGACGATGGCCGCCGCGCCGTCCTCGAGCGCCGCCGCAAGCGCGCTCTGCAGCAGATCGGCGCGCGCGGCATAGACGGCGCGTACGCCATCCTGGCCTTTGCCCGCGGCAATGCTCGCCTCGAAGGCCATGCCCGTTACTGCGATCACGGGCAGGGCGCGCGCCTTGATACCGGCCGCCGCGCTCACAGACCGACCGTGACGCGCGTCACGCCCGCGCGCTTGAGGTTGCGGTAGCGCGCGAGCGCCCACAACGGGAAGAACTTGCGATAGCCGTGGTAGCGCAGATAGAACACGCGCGGAAAGCCCGTGGCCGTGAAGCGCGTTTCGTCCCAGAGGCCGTGTTCCTGCTGCGTTGTCTGCAGAAACTCGATGCCGCGTGCCACCGCCGGATGATCGACCGCGCCCGCGGCCATCAGGCCGAGCAGCGCCCAGGCCGTTTGCGAAGCCGTGCTAGTGGCGCGCTCATAGCCGCGGTATTCGAGCTTGTAGCTCGTGCCGTCTTCGCCCCAGCCGCCGTCGTCGTTCTGGATCTGCACGAGCCATTGCACCGCGCGCTTCATGCGCGGGTCGTCGTGACTGAGACCGGCCGCGTTGAGCGCGCACAGCGCCGTCCACGTGCCGTAGATGTAGTTCATGCCCCAGCGGCCGTACCAGCTGCCATCGGCTTCCTGCTCTTCGAGCAGATAGTTGTACGCGCGGCGCGCGTGCTCGCTCGCGGCCGGCAGCTCGCCGAGCTGCGCGAGCATCGAGAGGCAGCGGCCCGAGACGTCGGCGGTCGGCGGATCGAGCAGTGCGCCGTGATCCGAGAACGGGATGTTGTTCAGGTAGTACTGCGTGTTCTCCGGCTCGAACGCGCCCCAGCCGCCGTTGCTGCTTTGCATGCCGACCACCCATTCGCGCGCGCGGGCGATCGGGGCGTCGTAGGCCTTCGTGTTGTCGAGCTTGTCCACGCGGTCCATCGCGGCCACGACCACGGCCGTGTCGTCGACGTCGGGGTAGTGCGGGTTCGCGTACTGGAACGCCCAGCCGCCCGGACGCACCGCCTCACGGCGCGAGATCCAGTCGCCGCGCACGTCGAGAATCTGCAGCGGACGCAGCCATTCGAGACCGCGGCGCGCGGCATCCGCGGCGCGCGCGTCGCCGGTCTCCAGCAGGGCGTGCGCCGCCAGCGACGTGTCCCACACCGGCGACAGGCAGGGCTGGACGTACGCTTCCTCCGTGTGGACCGTCACCAGCTTTTCGAGCGACTGGCGTGCGATCGCGCGGTGCGGATGATCGGCGGGATAGCCCAGCACGTCGTACATCATCACGGCGTTGGCCATGGCCGGGAAGATCGCGCCCAGACCGTCCTCGCCGTTCAGGCGCTCGTCGACGAACGCCACCGCGGCGTCGATCGCGCGCTGGCGCAGGTAGGTCGGAAAGAGCGGATCGGTCACGCGCAGCACGCCGTCCACGGCGCGGAAGAAACCGAACCAGCCCTTGCTCTGATGCGGGGAGCGGGCGTTCAGGCCCACGCTCACCGGCGCGCCGCGGAACAGCTCGTCGATGCGCACGCCACGCGGGTTGCGCGCCACCGGGCGCTTCGCGCCCAGCACGAGCAGCGGCACGATCACCGTGCGCGCCCAGTACGACACCTTCGACAGATGGAACGGGAACCACTGCGGCAGCAACGTGATCTCGACGGGCATCATCGGGACTGCGTACCACGTCACCACGCCAAACAGCGCGAGCAGGATGCGCGTGAACACGTTGACCTGCTCCGCGCCGCCCGCCGCGAGAATCGCCTCGCGCGCCCGCACCATGTGTTCGGCGTCTTCGGCGTCGCCGATCATCTTGAGTGCGAAGTAAGCCTTCACGCTTGCGCTCACGTCCATCGCGCCGTCGGTGAAGAGCGGCCAGCCGCCGTCCGGCAGCTGGATGCGGCGCAAGTAGCGCGCGATCTTCTGTTCGAGTTCGAGGTTCGCGGTTTCGCCCAGGTAATGCACGAGCAGCACGTATTCGGCCGGGATCGTGGCGTCCGCTTCGAGTTCGTAGACCCAATGGCCATCGGCGCGCTGGTCGGCGAGGATCGCATCGGTCGCGCGCACGACGGCGGCGTCGAGCATGGCGAGCGGTGCGGCCGTCTCTTCGGCAAACGTGGGGGTGGGCATCGCCACGCCCGGCGTGGCGACGCCGAGCGTGTCCTGGGATAAATCGTTCATCTACGTTCCAAATTTTCGGTCAGGAGCAGCTCGGCGGCCTTGCGGCCCGAGCGGATCGCTCCTTCGATCGTCGCGGGCAGACCGGTAGCCGTCCAGTCGCCTGCAAGCATCAGATTGTTCCAGCGCGTGCGCGTCGCGGGCCGGCGCCATTCCTCGTCGGGCACCGCGGCGAAGGTCGCGCGCGCGTCGGCGCACACGCGCCAGGCAGGCATCGGCTCGAGCGGCAGCGAGGCCGCCTCGGCCACGTCGGTCCACACGCGGCGCGCGATCTCCTCGGGGTCGAGGTCGAGCACGCCGTGCGCGTCGTGGATCGTCGCCGACAGGCGCCCCTCGGCCGTGCACAGCCAGTGGGCCGTGCCGTTGACGAGCGCCATCGGCGTCACGAGGCCCGGCGGCGCCGGCACCGCGTAGTGCACGGTGACGATCGCATTGTGGCGCTGCGGCGCCTGCAGCGCCGGCACGAGCGCCGCGGCGGCCGCGCCGGGCACGGCCAGCACCACCGCCTCGTCGGCTGCGAGCGTGATGCGCCCGTCTGGAAAATCGAGTGCGGAGACGCGGCCCGCCGCGTCGTCGTACTCAATCTCCCTGAGCGGCGAGTCGAGGCGGATCGCCGCGCCGCCGTGCTGAAGCATGCGCAAGGCCGGATCGACGAATGCGCTGGAAAGGCCCCCGCGCGCCGCCAGTGGCCGGAACGACTCGCCACCCGCCGCGAGCGACTCGCGCAGCATCGCGCCCGCCAGCTCCGCGCTGCCCACGCGCGGCTCGACATTGAGCGCCGTGAGAAAGAACGGGTGCAGCAGCCGGTCCCACAGCACGCCTTCGCAGCGCATGGTCTGCGCCATCGTGCGGCCCGGCTTGGCGAACAGAAGCGGCAGCAGCCCCAGATAGTCCGCGGCGCGCGTACCCGGTACTCGCGAGCGCGAGTCGCCGATCCAGAACGGCATGCGCGAACGCGAGAAGCGCACCGTCCAGCGCGAGCCCGCGGCGATATCCATGAACGCGAAGCCCGGCTCGGTGGGACCGGAGAGCGCGTCGCCGGCGCCGATCGTGCGCACGTACTCCAGCGTGCGCGCATGTCCCGCCAGCACCAGATGATTGCCCGTGTCGAGCGTCGCCGAAAGCGTGCGGTCGTAGTACGAGCGGCAGCGTCCACCTGCCTGGCTGGCGGCCTCGTAGAGCGCCACCTGCACGCCGCGCCGCTGAAGCCGCACGGCCGTCGCGAGGCCCGCAAGCCCAGCGCCGATGACGTGGACTAGCCGAGGCATCAGAACAGCGCGTAACGCGCGACGATCCACATGAGCCGTGCGCGCGGCTTGCTGACTTTCGTGCGCGGCAGGTCGAAGCCGCGATCCACGGTGCGCTCGAGCAGCACGCGGTAGACGCCCGACATGATGCGCGGCGCTTTCACCTGCGCGCGCGGCGCGGCGTCCATGATCGCGTCGGCCTGCGCGAAGTGCGCGCGGGCGCGCTGCACGAGCGTCTCGCACACACGCGGCAGCGACGGGTCGGCGGCGATCGTGTGCGGATTGCCCGCCGCGATCCCTTCGCGCGCGAGCAGTTCGCGCGGCAGATAGCAGCGGTTGATGTCCGCGTCTTCGTCGATGTCGCGCAGAATGTTGGTGAGCTGCAGCGCGCGCCCCAGATGGTGCGACAGCAAGCGGCCCGGCTCCTCCTGCATCCCGAAAATTCTCACCGACAGCCGGCCTGCGGCGCTCGCCACGCGGTCGCAATACAGGTCGAGCGTGTCCTCGTCGGGGGCGCAGATGTCCTCGGCGGCGTCCATGGCCATGCCGTCGATCATCGCGTGAAAATCTGCGCGCTGCAGCCCGAACGTATGGATATGGCGCGTGAGCGCCGCGAGCGAGGCGCGCGGCGTGCCCGCATAGCACGCGTCGATGTCGGCGCGCCATTGGTCGAGCCCCGCAGCGCGCTCGGCGCGCGGCAGGTCGCTGTCCGCGATGTCGTCGACAGCGCGGCAGAAGGCGTAGACCTGATACATGGCGTCGCGCTGCGCGGGGGGCAGGATCCGCATCGCCAGATAAAACGAGCTGCCCGACGAAGCGGCGGCAGCGTCGGTTTGTTGTGTATCGTCCACGACGAGATTGGAAACAGCCAAGACGATCTCCGCTGGGGGCGCCCTCACCGGGCGTTCGACTCTATTCGGGCCCGCATTGCCGCGGGTCGCCCGCGCGCGCGGACACGCGCGAGGCACCCGACCCTTAAATTGCTTGCCGGGAGGCGTGCAAGGCCGGAAACGGGCAAAAGTATATCAACCTTTGGGCGACCCGCGCAGGGCCGTCAGCGCCTGGGGACCGCAGTGGAGGCATGGCCGCGCAGCCCCGGAGCATGGGGTGATGAGCCGGATTGAGGCGGGAGCCGTTTGCGCCCGACTCGGATCAGGCGAGCGCGACCGAGCGGTTGCGCCCCTGGCGCTTCGCCGTGTAGAGGGCGGCGTCCGCCTCGTTGATCATGCCTTCGTAGTCGGGCGCACCCGTGCGCGCCGTCGCGGCGCCGACGCTGGCCGTCACGGGCACGATCACGCCTTGCACCTCGATCGGCTCGTCGGCGATCGTGCGGCGGATCTTCTCCGCGACGTAGAGCGCGTCGTCGAGCGGCGTGCACGGCAGGAGCAGCGCGAATTCCTCGCCGCCGAAGCGGCCGAACACATCCTGCTTGCGCACCACGCCCGACACGCGCTGCGCCATCGAGCGCAGCACCGTGTCGCCGGCCACATGGCCGAATTCGTCGTTGATGCGCTTGAAGTGGTCGAGGTCGAACAGCAGCATCGACAGCTCGCCGCCGTAACGCTGCCAGCGCAGGAATTCGTCGGCGAGGCGCGTTTCGAAAAAACGCCGGTTCGCGATGCCGGTGAGACCGTCGCGGTCGGCGTATTCGCGCAGCTTCGCCACGGCGTCCTCGCGCTCGCGCTGCATGACGCTCACGTGGGTGACATCGGAGATGGTCACGCACACGGCTACTACGTCGCGCCCGCGCATGAGCGGCATGAAGGTGCAGTCTTGCTGCATGTAGTCCACACCGCCCGTGATCGGCCGGTCATGGTCGAACTGGAACAGATACGGGCGCTGCTCCCACGAGCTGAACGCAAAGCTCCCCAGCTGGAACACGCTTTCCACCTTGCGCGTGAGCCACGCGCGCGGCAGGTCCGGGAAGCGTTCGAAGATGGAGCGGCCGATCACGTCCTCGGCGGTCACGCCGCTGTGATCCTGCATGAAGCGGTTCCAGCTCAGCACGTTCATGTCGCGATCGACCACGAATATGCCGAAGCCCACCCGTTCGACAACGAGGTCCGCTAGTGTTGGCAACCCGGCTGGCTCGTTCATAGGCTATGTAACAACGCGTCGATGGCCCGGCTCACGACATGGATCGACTCCTCGGCCATCAGCATGACGAGGTGGGCGCGAAAGCGCTGGTCTTCCAGCGCGAAATTGACTTCGACGAGCAGCGCGACGTCCCAGGCGAGCAGGCCCGGCTGGAACACCTCGTCGAGCATGATCGCCTCGCCGAGCAGGCCCGGCTGCGAAAACACCGGCATGCGCCCGAGCTGGTCGAGCATCGACGACACGCACGCGCCCGTGAGCGCGTTGGCGACGTCGAACATCAGCTCTTCCTCGGTGAGGGCATCGTCGCCGATCGTCGCGTAAGGTCCGCCGACCAGGCTGCCAAGTTCGGCGATCTCGCCGCTTCGGCAGATCACCAGCGCCTCGCCCTTGATTTCCGAGCGAAAGCCCTGGCGCACGGCCGCAACCGGGCCGTCGATACCGGTCATCTCGCGCAGCGCCGCCGCGGCCTCGGAGACGGCGACCACGCGCACGCGCGGCACCGACAACTCGATGAAGGCGTTGAGCAGCGCCGACAGACGCGTCGCGGCCTGCCCCATGCCGAGATTGGCGATCTCCTGCAGCGCGTCGCGCTGGAGTTCCGTGAACACTCGATCAGGCATACAACCCGTACTCCTTCAGGATGGGCAGCAGCGCCTCCTGGGTTACCGGCTTTGCGACGAACGCCGCCGCACCGAGTGCCTGCACGCGCTCGCGGGCACGAGGCTGGACGTCCGCGGAAACGACGATCACGAACGTGTTCAGGTCTTCGTGCTGCAACGCTTCGAGGACCTGGAAGCCCGTCAGGTCGGGCATCGTGAGGTCGAGGAACATCACAGCCGCACGACCGGCGCGGTAATGGGCAAGCGCTTCGTGTCCGTTCGACGCGTACGAAATCGCCACGTCCCAGTCCTCGGGCAGCGCCTTCGTGAGCACCTTGCGGGCTAACAGCGAGTCATCGGCGATCACGATGGGCAAGGACATGGATATGCTGAATGAGTGTGCGTTGGACGGAGTGCGTTTCGACGGATTAACGGCGGCGCGGGCAATTACTTTAGGGAGACTTCGAAGAAAAATGCAAACCGGGCCGAATAATTCGTAACGCATAAACGGACCCGCGCGCTGGCGCGACGACGCAACGCGCATGGCTGCGCCGTTGCCCAATGGCTACCGGCAACCCGCGCGCCGGTCGTGAAGGCCCTCGTCTGCATGCCTGCAGCCACCCCGTAGCATGGCCATGCGCCGTAATGGCGAACATGGCGTTCATGCGAATGCGTTATTTATCGTGTCCGGGATTCTCGAATCAAATTGAATCAAATGCAACTCGCCGTTAATCATTCGACGAACAAAATCGACTCATTCTGGCTAATTTATGGAAATAAATTATCCATCCCTTAAATAAAGAACGTTGATTATCCCTTTGTGGTACGTTTGCGCTTCGCCGATTTTCGCGAATTCGGCATTCAGCGAGAGAAAACCCCTGGCGGCCTGCGTGACCGACGATGCTTGCGGCGCACCGGGTATGCGCTGGCCGTCGGGGCGTCATCGCGGTCGTTTATCATGTCGACTGCCCCGCCGCCTTTTCCCTGCTTTTCCGTACGATGATTGCTGACCGGCCCGAGCGGCCAGACGAACGCATACCCCAGCCACCCCCTGCCGACGACGCGCCGTTTCCGGCCGCGCCGGGCCACGACTTCACGGTACGCCGGCGCACGCTGCTCGCGCTGCTCGTCGCGGCGATCGTGCTGCCGTGCCTCTACGTCGCCGCCATGGCGTACAACGACTTGCGCGCGCGCGAAGCCGACGCCACCGACACCACGCTGCGCACCGTGCGCGTGGCCGAAGAGCACGCGCTCAAGGTGTTCGACATGAACGAGGCGCTCGATGCTCGCGTAGTCGACCTCGTGCGCGATCTGAACGACGACGGCATCCGCGCCAGCGAGCCGCAGATCCACGAGAAACTCGATGCCATCGGCGGCGGTTATCCGCAAGTGGCCGCGGTGTCGATTTTCGGCACTAACGGCGACCTGCTCGCGAGCAGCCGCTATTCGCCGCCGCCGACCATCTCGATCGCCTCGCGCGACGACTTCGCCGGCATCCGCGACGGCCGCGTGCTCGACCACGTCTCGCGCGTGATGCAGGGCCAGGTGAGCGGCGAGACCGTGTTCAACATGGGCGTGGCGCGCCTCGACGAAGCCGGCGGATTCGCGGGTCTCGTCTCGGTCGCCTTGCGCCCCGGCTATTTCAGCTCGTTCTACCGCGACCTGCTCGGCTCCGGCTCGCCGATGTCGCTCGGCCTCGTGCGCAGCGACGGCACGATCCTCGCCTTCGATCCGCCGCCGCGCGTGGACGGGCCCACGATCACGCCGCACTCGCCGCTGGGCGCCGCGCTCCAGCGCGGCACGGAGTCCGGTGTCGTGCGCATGCATTCCGCGCTGCTCGGCAGCAACGTGATCCTCGCGTTCCGGCGCGTGGGCGCGTACCCCGTCTATGTGACCTGCGCGTATCGCACGCCCGCGATCTGGGCGGCGTGGTACCGGCACCTGAGCGTGCTCATCATCTCGATGTTCGTCCCGTCGATTGCCCTCTGGTGCGTGATCTGGCTGTCGCTGCGGCGCCTCGCCGCCGAAGAGGAGGCGTGGGAGCGCTGGCAGGCCGAAGCCTCGATGCGCCGCTCGATCGAATCCGCCTACCGGCAGTCGCGCAAGATGGAAGCGCTCGGCAACCTCGTGGGCAGCGTCGCGCACGACTTCAACAACCTGCTGATGATCGTCTCGGCCAACGTGCAGATCGCGCGGCGGCGCGGCGCGGCGGGTTTGGAGCGCGAACTCTCGGCGGTCGAGCGCGCGCTCAAGAGCGGCCAGTCGCTCACGCGCCAACTGCTCGGCGTGGCGCGCAAGCAGCCGCTGCGCAACGAGACGATCCACGTCGGGCGCTGGCTGCCGGCGGCCCGCGAACTGCTGCGCGCGTCGCTGGGCGCGAAAGTGTCGCTCATCGTCGAAGTCGACGACGACGTGTGGCCCGTGCTCGTCGATGTGGCCGAATTCGAGCTCGCGCTCATCAATCTCGCGGTGAACGCGCGCGACGCGATGCCCAACGGCGGCCGCTTCACGGTGCGCGCGCGCAACATCAGCTTCCGGCCCGACGAAGGCTTCCCGCTCGACGGCGACTTCGTGCACGTCACCCTCGAAGACACCGGCACCGGCATGCCGCCGGACGTGCTCGCGCGCGCGTTCGAGCCGCTCTACACGACCAAGTCGAAGGGCACGGGCACCGGCCTCGGGCTGCCGCAGGTGTTCGCGTTCTGCGAGCGCACCGGCGGACTCGCCGCGATCGACAGTGCGATCGGCGCGGGCACGACGGTGCATCTGTATCTGCCGCGCTCGCTCGCCGAGCCGCCCGCGCCGCGTCCGAGCGAGCCGCGCGAGGAGAGCGCCGAGGTGCAGCATGGGCTGAACGTGCTGCTCGTGGAGGACAACGACGAAGTCGCGGCCGGCACCGAGGCGCTCCTGCAGATGATGGGCCATCGCGTGACCTGCGCGAGCGACGCGGCGAGCGCGCTGGAACGGGTCGAAGCGCCGCCTGCCGAGGGCGAGCCCACGCCGCGCTTCGACCTCGTGCTTTCCGACATCCACATGCCGGGGACGATGAACGGCATCGATCTGGCCGAGGCGCTGCAGGGGCTCGAGCCGGACCTGCCCGTGATCCTCGTGACAGGCTATGCGGAGGAGCTCGAGCGCACGCGCAATGCCGATGTGCGTGTGCTATCGAAGCCCTTCGACATCGCGCTGCTGGAGAAGATGCTCGAGGCGATTCGCGAGGACCGCCAGGCGCGCGCGAAGCGCGAACACGATGCGACGCTCCCGAGCCCGCGAGCATGACTAGTCGCAGGAACACGCTTCGCGGCACGAGGCTTGCGACAGCCAGCACGACCCGCAGAATCAGGCGGTTAGACGTCGCGCGCAGCATGCGCCAACCGATGCACGAGCAAAGCACAATGGGCGCATGATGTAAGCAGGCGTCGCCATCTGGCGAAGGAGGCTGCCATGAAACAGACCGTGACCGGCGTTTTCCAAACCTACGAGGAAGCACGCCACGCGCAGGACGCGCTGCTGCAGCGCGGCTTCGCGGCGGGCGACATCGACCTGCCGGCGCGCACCGAGGGTGTGCTGGCCGGCATCGAGCGGCTCGTGGGAAGTTTTTTCTCGTCGACGGGCGATGCGCGTCGCACCACCGAGGCCCAGACGGGCATGACGCCGCCGCCGGGCGAAGCGGTGCGCATCGGCGTGCATGTGAGCGACGAGGCACACGCCAACCTCGCGTACGAGACGCTGCGCGAAGAGCATGCGACGGAAGTCGCGCTACGCGGCACGCCGTGGGCATGGCCCGCGACGGACCGTCCGGTCGCGCGCGAGCACTCGGCGCTCGACGAACTGGGTCTCTCCGAATTCGCCGATGCCATGCGCCGCCGTGCCGCGCAGACCGATGCCGCGCGCGAACAATCCTCCGTTGACCCGACCGTCGAACCCACTGTCGAACCGATGCGGCCGACGAGCGAGGCCGAAGCGACCGTGCTCACATCGGCCAGTGCACCGGGCGCTGGTGCGGTGATGGGCGCGCATCATGTGGACGTTCCTGGCGCACCCGAAGCGACGCGACCCGCAGCAGGCGTCGCGCCGCAAATTCCGGACGAATTCCTCGAATACGAGGAAGATACGCCCGAGCACCACAAGGACATGCCGGGGCAGCGCCGAACGTTGCACTGAAGCCCCTCGCGCAAATGCCGCGTGGGTTGCGTTTCAGGCGTCAGCGGCCGAGCTGGCGCTTGACCCAGGCCACGTACGTATCGACGAAGCCCTGCAGGAACTTGCGGGTGTCCTCGTTGACGATCTCGCCTTTCTCGTTAACGCGGCTCGGGTCGTGCTTGATGAACATCTCGGGCTGACCGAGCAGCGGGACGTCGAGATAGGCGAGCACGTTACGCAGATGTTGCTGCGAGAGCGCTGTGCCCGTTGCCCCCACCGACGTGCCGAGCACCGCGCCCGGCTTGCCGCGCCACGAATTCGTGCCCCACGGCCGCGAACCCCAGTCGAGTGCGTTTTTCAACCCGCCCGGAATCGAGCGGTTGTATTCGGGCGTGACGAACAGCAGGGCGTCGACCGCTTCGATCTGTTGCTTGAAGCGGCGCGCCACCTCGGGATAGTCGGCGTCGTAATCCTGGCTGTAGAGCGGCAGCACGCCGATGTCGAGATACTCGAAAGTAAAATCGGCGGGTGCGAGCGAAGTCACCGCGTGTGCGAGTTGCCGGTTGAATGAATCCTTGCGCAGACTGCCGACTACCACTGCGATCTTGTAGGCCATTTCGGTTTCCTCGGAAGCGCGCGCGAAGCGCAATGGAAGGAAACGTCATCATAGACGTATGCGCCTTCCGGCGATGCGCAGACGCTCGCTCGGGTCAGCCCGATATCGGGATCGGCGAGGCGTTGTGGATAACCGTGGGTAACGCGAATTTATCCACAGATTTTGGGCATAAGCTTGTGGACAACTTGCGCGAAGAGCCGATGAACACGGGCCTCGCGTCGGATTCGTCTGCAGGTTAGCAAAGATGCAATTTCCATGCGTGCATGGTAAGGATTGCACCTCGTCCATGCACGCGGGCGCCCGCGCTCGCGATTCGCTCGCTTTTGGCGCGTAAGTAACCCAACGCATGCATCCCGGCGATGTCAGCCAAACAGTGCGGCAATGTTTTCAGTCGGGCGCCCGATCACGGCGCGGCCATCGCGCACGACGATGGGTCGCTGCAGCAGAATCGGATGCCGCACAATTGCTTCGTAGAGCTGATCATCTGTAAAGCCAGGCGCATCGAGGCCGAGCTCTGTGTACTCGGTTTCGCCGGTGCGAATCATGTCGAGCAGCGGGCAGCCCAGCATCGCGTGCAGCGCTTTGAGTTGGTCGACGGTGAGCGGTTGTGTCAGGTATTCAATCACCTCGAGTGACTCGTTTGCCGTTGCAGTGGATACCTGTTCGTAAGCCGCACGGGACTTGGAGCAGCGGGGGTTGTGGTAGATCGTGATCATGACGTCGCAATTGCAAGAGAGGAGTGGTGGTGGGTGAGCCTCGGTGAGACTGGGGCCTCTCGCTGCGATTTTACCGGGGGGCGCGCTGGCACGCGTAGGCCGCTTCTGCGGACCATTCCTGACTCTTGGTGCCGAGGTTTGCTGCCATGGGGGCGCATGTGTATTCGCGGTGAGTTTTCCCGTCGCGCTTTGTGTGCGACGGGGAAGCGATGGAGTGAGGCGCGGACTTTATGCGCATAAAGCCGTGAGGTGCGCCGATGTCATCGTCCGGTGTGCCCGTTAGCAGATCGACGCCATGCATCGAAGGCATTGCCGAGGCAGATTTCAGTGCCGCGCGCGAACGCTAGCGACGTTCCCACGCCCCTGTCCGAGCTTTATGCGCATAAACCTTGTCCGAATGGCTAATTCGACTGCAAATTACGCCAAAAATCATTGAACTGAAAAACATTCCAGGTAAAATCCCAAGCTAATAGCAAAAAGGAGAATACCAATTGGCAGCAGAGATAATCGCAGTCACGCAGCAAAAGGGCGGGGTCGGCAAAAGCACGATCGCGATGCATCTCGGCGCGGCCTTTCACGAAAAGGGGAAGCGGGTTCTCGTCGTGGATGCCGACGGCCAAAACACGCTGGTCCATTGGGCCAGTGCGTCAGCCGATGGTGACACCGGCATCCCGTTCCCGGTCGTCAATCTTTCCGAAGCCGGTGGCCAGATCCATCGGGAGATCAAGAAGTTCGTCAACGACTACGACGTGATCGTGGTGGACTGCCCGCCGTCGATCACGGAAAAGGTCTCGGGTGTGGTGTTGCTCGCTGCGACCGTCGCCGTCATTCCGACTTCGTCTTCTCCGGCTGACTACTGGTCGAGTGTTGGTCTCGTGAAGCTCATCCAGCAGGCTCAGGTCATGAACGAAGATCTGCGCGCGGTATTCCTGCTGAACAAGACCGAGGAGAAGCGCATGCTCACCCGCGAGCTGAAGCGCGCCCTCGAAGAGCTTGGTTTCCCTCTGCTCAGAACGCAGATTCCCACACGTGAGGCGTACAAGCAGGCGATGGCCTTGGGCCAGACCGTTCTGCAAATGAACGATCGCGGCGCTCGCCTCGCCGCGGTGGAAGTGCGCGCATGCGCCGACGAGATCGCGGCCATGCTTCCCTGACTTTATGCGCATAAAGGACCCTGAATGAAACCCTCCCAATTCGCCAAAGGCTTTCAGGCTCGTCCGGATACGACGAGCAGCGAGAAGCGCACTGCGCTCGACCGTCTCAACGCCATCGACGGCCTCGTCCAGGACAAGCCAAAAACGCGCGAAGTTGCTGGGCGCTCGAGTCAGCCTGCGCTTGTGACCGGCCTTGAACCTGCCGTCGAGCCGATCCTCGACGATGCGCCTGGCCTCGAAAATGAATCGGTCGAATACCGCACCTGGCGCATCGCGCAAGGCTACCGTCCGGGGCAGATCATCGAGTTGCCGCTCAAGGACATCAAGCCGAGCCCCTTCAATCCGCGTCACTTCTATCTGAAGGCATCGATCGCTGAACTCGCTGTCAATCTTGCGAAGCAAGGGCAACAGCAGGCGATCCATGTCATTCCCGACTATGCGGCGCCGGGCAGCTACTACGTGAGCGATGGCGGCCGTCGCGTGCGGGCACTGAAAGAAGCGAACAAGGAAGTCGTCAAGGCAATCGTCGTCGACCTGCCGATCGGCATTCAGAGCTACAAACTCGGTTACGACCTGAACGTCCAGCGCGATTCGCAGACCGTTTTCGATAACGCGGTGGTGTGGAAGCGATTCATCGACGAAAAGCATTTTCTGAGTCAACGTGAACTTGCCGACCACCTCGGCCTCGACGAATCGACGGTGGCGGTTGCGCTATCGATCGGCAAGTTGCCGGAATCGGTCATGCAGGAAATGGTGGCACGCCCGGACCGCTTCGGCTCGAACATGGCCTATCAGGTCGGGCGCTATCACGGCGCGCGCGGCACCGATGCCACGCTGCGTCTCATCAACCGCATCGTGGCCGACGATCTCAGCACGCGTCAGGTAGCGGATATCGTGAAAGGCCGGGCGAGCGCGCAGGAAAGCCCGAAACCGGCTGGGCGGCAACGCTACGCACAACGGCTGGAGATCAAGCTGGACGGTGTCGCCGTGGGCGACTTGAAGTCTTATGGCGACGACCGGCTCGAGTTGCGCCTGAAGGGACTCACCAAAGATCGACGGGACGCGATTCTTCAGCAGATCGAACAGATCCTGAAAACGAAATAACCTTGGAAAATGTGTCGACGGCTGCCACGCACTGGCGGACCGTCGACGATTGAGGCACGATCGTTTCATGCCTCACAATCGCCCGAACGGTCACACCCTCACCGCCCCGCATTGCACGGGCCGGCCATAACTGATGCTCAGGCAGCGCGCGTTTGGCTCAGCGTGAACGCGAGCAGATCGCCGTCGGTCGGTTCGCCCCAGGTCTTGCGCGCGAGCCAGTCGAAGAACGCCGTATCGGCCAGTTTCGATTCCAGCCCGCGACGACGCCAGTCGTCGCGCAAATGCGATCCCAGTCCCGGCAGTTCATCCGTCTCAAACGACTGACGCGCCAGTTCACGCTCCATGTCGCCCTGCTCCTCATAGAGCGAGCGCGCTTCCTTGCGCCGATACGCCGCGTACTCATCGAGCAGCCGCGCCTTCGGATCGTCGGCTGAGACCGCTGCCGCCGCACCGCGGCCAACGGCCGGTGTGGCGCCTGCCGCGGTCTCGACCGGCGGCGCATAGCCCTTCTTCAACGCGTCCTTGAACAGCGCCGCGGCGCTGCGCACCGGCGGCAAGCTCGTACTGCGCATGCGCTGTTCGGTCAGCTGCAACGCTGCGCGAATGCGGTTTTCCTCGCTGTCGGCGTAAAGCGACTGCGCTTCCTTGAGCGGAATCCCGATCTTGACCATGCGGTCGACGAGCGTGCTGTCGAACACATTCGGATGCTCGTCGAGCGCGAGCATCGGCTGTTTGCGCTCGGTCACGCGAAACTGGATCTCGGCGACACGGCGCCCTTCGCGATGCTCGATCAACTCGACGAAGATGTTCGTCACCGCGTTGACTTCGGCAATTGCGGGCCGCAGATAATCGCGCTTGAAATACTTGTACTCGCGTTTGGCTTCGTCCCCCGCTTCGGTGTCCGGGGTACCGGAAAGGATTGGGCGCCACCACTCCCAGGTCTCGCGCATCGTCAGATGGCTGGGGTTGGTCAGATAGCGCACGCAGATCTCATAGAGCGCCAGCCCCGCGCTGCTGCGCAACTGACTCTGGAACTGCAGGCTCAGGCGGGCGTACTGGACCGGATCCAGCAGCTTCTTTTTGATCTTCGGCGCGAACGAGAACTCCACCCAGACGCGACGGGTTTGCGGATCCTCGAGAATTTCCGCGTCCGCAATCAGCGTGGAGATGCCCCACTTGCGGCCGGGCTTCTGGCTCGACGTGCCCTGGCTCCATTCGACCTGCACCGACACCATGCGGCGCAGGTGCTCCTTTACGAGCGCCGTATCGTTCGAATCGAACGCCGAGTTGGCGACGATGTCGGACAGTAGCGCACGGTAGGTATCACCTGACTCGTCGGCCTGCTGGGCGACGGCCAACAGGACATTGAACAGCTTGCGGGTCAGCAGGGTGATCTTGCCGCTCTTCGGCTGGATCGCGATCGCCTCGACGGCCTTGCGCAATTCCGCCGAGCTGGGGCTTACCACATCGGTCTTTTTCACGCGCTTCGTGGCCATGCGTCGGGTCGAGAAGAGAATTTCGCGAAAGGATACCGTCTGTGGTGATAGGCGTCTATAGGGCCTCCCTCACCATTGCCGGTGATGCGCATCTCGCGCGCGCCGCTCACCGCGGCACCCTCCCGTATCGCCTCACCTTTGGTCAGATGCCCATCCAGTGGGGCGCTTTGCGTCATGCACGCTCCGGCCGGATCCCGCATTTCTGCCTGAGTACCAAAGGTTGCCATCGGCTCCCGTATTCGCTCACCTTAAATATTTTCGTGCTGACGGTGAAAAAAGTCCGTCGATGGTCGCGAAATCCTGGCAACCAACCGGTTGCCAGCTAAAAAATCCACAACGGTGCGATCGCACTGCAACAAAGCATGGCCCGCCGCACGGACAAAACGATCGGAAAGTCCCACTTGTGGCGGCAAAAGCTGTCCGACACGGCAATCGAAGCGCCAAATCATCAGCGCGTTACGAGGGAGTGCCCCAGATATCCCGAAAATCCTCACCTGTCGTCGTGCAGGTCAAAGTTATTGGCGCGCTCCCGAAAGCCGACGCTGCGGCTGTTACGCCGGAATTGCTCCCGAAAAACCTCACCTTTTGCATCCGGTCCGGTTGCGCTGCACCGTCGTGGCGCCTCCCGGAAATCCTCACCGCTCATTGCGCCGCAAAGAAAAAATCAATGGATTCCGTAACTTATCCACATGTGTGGCAGGCGGGGGAAGGCGATATCGGTTCCCGCATTCCCTCACCTCAGATCGAGACACGAGATTCAGGCATATGCGAGTTTGCCGAGAAAAACCTCCTGAATATTCTCACCCATGCCGGATGACAACCGGGAGTAACACCCTCCGCGAGCCCGTATTCTCGGCGTCTGCAGCGCAGTGAACGCCAACTTTCTCCCGAAACTGCTCACCTTCGGCAGGAAATATGCCAAAAAATGCTCCCGAAAAACCTCACCTTAGCTAAAGAGCGTCGGCGGATCCTGAGACTTTCGCGGCACTGCGGCAATCTCCCGAAAATCCTCACCCTATGTCGCGTAAAGTCTTCGGGAACGTCCTTCGCGCAGCCGGAAGATCCGTGCGGCTCGATGGCAAGCCCCCGAAAAAGCTCACCTCTGGGCCCCGAAAGCGCCCATTTCGCCCGATTTCGGGCGTTGGCTCCCGAAAAACTTCACCTTCGAACTGCATTTTTTCCCGATCCTTCTCACCGCACGCATTTCAGCCTCTCGATTTAGCCAAAAAATGGCGCCAATCGCCGCTCCCGAATCCCCTCACCGTTGCATTTCCCGTAACATCGGAGCCGGGCCCGGCCGTGCGTGATATGCCCGGCCGTGGCCTCCCGTATCGCCTCACCCTTGCCGGAAAGTCAAGAATCCCCCCGCTCCTGAACCCGCTCACGTCCTCTCCTGCAGTGGCTCACCGGCGTTCCCGAAGCCCGCCACCGAACTGTCCCGCAGGCGCTCACCCAAGGTCCCGTAAAGCTTCACCTGATCGGCCGGAAACCCCCGCCAGGCAAGGATTTGCCGTGGCGTTAACGTTTTTAACCGGTATCAAGGGTGTTTACTTTTATATCTCTCAAGCAAGAATCCTCCCGCGAGCTACTCGAGATATCCACATTCCTAACCCACCACCGCGCCACCTCCCCGAGGCGGCTCGCGTGAAACAACGGATCGCAGTAGAATCAGGCGAGAAATTCACGTGTTTACAAGGGCTTATGAAACAAAGTTCGATTTGTTTCACGGAAAACCCGCGCTGATCTCTTCTCGTGACGAGATAGATGACCCCTTGACGGCCATCATCCTATCGCTGGCAAGCTCAGGACTCAAAAACGTAGCAAATAGAACGTAATTTGTTATTATTCGTCCACTCCACTGCCGAGAAGACGAATATGCGAGACCAGGACCGCCAGGCAATCCGCGAAGAAATCGAGGATTTGCGAAAAAACGGAGCACGCAGGCAGGAACTGTCCTTACACGCCTGCAAACGCTTGTTCTTCGATTTCGAGATCAAGCCCTCGATGGCTGCCGTCCGCGAGCTGACCCAAACCGGAAGCGCCAGCGACATCCCCAAGGATATAGAGCTTTTCTGGCAGCGCATTCGCGCGACCTCCAAAGTGCGTGTCGGCGCCGGGGCAATTCCGCCCGCACTGGAAGAGCGCGCCGGCGAGCTGCTGGGCGCGCTTTTCGAGGAAGCGCTCGCGCTCGCGGGCGAAGCCCTGCAGGCGGAACGTACGGAATTCGAAGCCGGCCGCCTCGATGCCGAGCAGGCGACCCGGGAGGCCGAGGCCCGTCGTTCAGCCGCCGATGAGATGCTGCAGCGCAGCGAAGCGCGCGTGGAAGCGGCCTATGAGCGGGTGCGCGAACTCGAAAGCCAGCTCGCCGCGGCGTCCGCGCAGGGCGTCGCAGCGCATGGCAATCGGGAAGTGCTGGTACAGCGTCTGGAGATGGAAAACGACGCCCTGCGCAAGCGGATCGAGGCGGAGCAGACCACCAACGCGGGGCTGCGCGACCGCATCGACGGCTTGCACGAGGAAATGCGCAAGAGCACCGAGCACTACGCGCAGCAGATCAAGGACGCGCTCGCCGAGGCCGAACGGCGCGTGAAGCCCATGCTGGTCGAACTCGATTCGCTGCGCACCATGTCGTCGACGTGGCAGGCGGCCCAGCGCGATGCCAGCAAGAAGGAATTCGATTTCATCCAGCAGTTGGCGACGGCGAAGGCCCGCGCCGACCGGCTCGACGCCGTGCTGCGCGAACGGTCCGACGAAGTGGACGTGCTTACCCGGCAGGTCACCGCATTACGCGGGCAGCAGGGACTCGATACCTCGGTCGCGTCGTTGCTGTGTGCACTCGCTGCCGCGGGCCGGCTGGGCGCAGCCGAACTGGCGAGTCTCGGCACCGTGGTCGACGGTCAAGTCGCCTTGCCGGCGCGTTGTCCTAACTGTCACGAAGGGGAACCGGAGTTGTCCGAAGTGGACGATGGTTTCGAATTCACTTGCCCGGAGTGCGAGCACACCTCGGGCACGGGCGCGACGAAGCTTGCGGCGTACGCGCGCTTCATGGCCGGCAAGCATTCACACGAACAGGCTTGACGTGAGCTTTTACGGGAGGCGCGCACACGCCTCTCAAACGTTCAATCGCCGGCCGACGCGACGTTTCATGCCTCGTCGTTTTGCGCCGATACGTGCTGCGGCGCCTCGCGTTCCGCCCACGTCTTCCATGCACGATGGAGCCTCCCCGCAGAGATCGGCTGCAGAAAGCCGAGCCACTGCCCTACCTGATCGATATCCACGCCGCGCTCGAACAGGTCTGCCGCGAACGTGTTACGCAAGGTCTGCGGACTCGCGCGTTCGGCGCGCGTTTTCGCCACGCCCGCCGCTTCCATCAATGCGTCGATGGCGCGCAGCACTGTGGCCTTGTGCATGGGGCGCCCTGAGGGCGAACCCGGAAACACCAACTGCCCGGGCAGTCCGGCCAGGCGGCGCGCTTCGAGCCAGGCGCCGAGCACGTCGACGGCAAATGGCGTCAGTCGCGTGACGCGCGTAAACGCCGGATTGGCGGCTTCAATCGTGACCCACTCCGAGCCGATCGCCACACAATCGAGCGTGAGCGCGATGGCGTCTCCCGTTTTCAATCCGCCGCCCAGGAAGATGGCAACGAGCGCACGGTCGCGGCGCTCGCGCCATCGTTTCGCAGCCGATGGCTCGACGAGCGGCGAGAACAATTGGCCGATGATCGCGGCGCGCTCGGCGGGCGTCAGGAAGCCGGTTGGCTCGTTTTCGCGCGCGTTGCGCCATGCGGCTTCGCCGTCCTGGGCGATGAAGCGCGCCGGATTCGTGGAGGCGAGTTCGATTTCGCGCACGTGATCGAGCACGCGCTCGATGAGCCGCAGGTAGCGAAGCCGCTGCGGTTTTTTTATATCGAGGCTAGCGACGAATTCGGCGATCGTGCCCGTATCGACGGTCATGATCGTCTTGCGCTTGAGCGCGAGCCATTCGAGGAAGCGCCCCCATTGCACGCGATAGACCTCGGCGGACGAACTGCGCAAGTCCTGCGAGGCGAGCCAGGCGTCGAACGCCGCGACGGGGTCGCGCTGCCAGTCCTGGCGTTGCTGGTCGAAGAGGTCGCGTGAGGAAGTCGAAGACGCCATCTCTATCATTCCGTTAGTTGCGTTACACGAACATTATAGCGATAGCTCGATGATCAGCCACCCCAAGCCCTCGCACGCCGTACCGCGTCGTGGCGTCTTGCCTGCCGGCGCGACTCTTCCGCGCCTTGTGCGGCGCGTTCGTAGGCCGACACCGCGAATGCAAATACCGCCGGCAACGCGTTGGAGTGTCCGAAGTCGACGGCCTCGTCGGTTTCCGGCCAGGCGAGGTCGCCCGGCCGCTGAAAGAGGCCAAGCATCAAGGCGTCGTGGCGGCTGGCAAAGCCGAGATCCGCGAGGGCTTCGGCCTCGATGGCATGCAGCAGGCGCCACGTTAGCGGCACCTGCCGCGCGATATAACGCTGCGCGATGTTGCGAACGATGTGTTCGAGGTCGCGTGCGGCGGCCTGAAAGCGCAAGGCCGCCAGAGCGGGCTCACGCGGTAGTTCGGTTGGGAGGGACATCGACGGCTCCAGTCGGACTTTCACTGTATAAATATACAGTAGTCGGACCGATCGCGCAGCCTCGTCCGTTCGGCCAGCGCCAGCAGTGCGGCGGGCCGTCAGCCGTGAATCACCACCAGCAGCGCGCGTGCTTCACCCTTGCCGGCGTTGCGGATCGCATGCGCCTGATCGGCGATGTAGCGCGCCGTGTCCGCGGCCTTCAGACGCTGCGTCGCGCCGGCCGCCTCCACCTCGATGCTTCCCTGCAGCACAGTGAGATGCTCGCGCGTGCCGGGTTCGTGCGCGGCCGAAACCAGCGCCCCGCCGGGCTTGAGCGTCAGCTCATACCATTCGAAGTGGCCGGCCAGCTCAATGGGTCCCCACACGCGCAACTGGTAACCCGCGTCGTGGCCGTGCAGCGTTGGGATGTCGTGCGGCCCGGCCACCGCGATCGCCTCGGGCGCCTTCGGGGCGGCGAACAGCGAATCGAGTTTGACGCCCAGCGCGTTCGTGAGCCGCCATGCCACGGCAATGGTCGGGTTCGCCTTGTCGCGCTCGATTTCCGATAGCATGGATTTTGAGACGCCCGCGGCGCGCGAGAGGTCGTCGAGCGTCATCTTGCGCTCGGTGCGCAGCCGCTGGATCTGCTCGCCCACGCGCGGCGGCGCGATGGCCGGCATGGCGGAAGCAGGTAGTACGTGAGTTGCGGCCGACGCAGGGGCGTCAGGAACGGCGCCCGCCGGGGCGGATCGCGGTTTGCGGGTGCTTGCCATTCACGGCCTCATCGATTAGAGTGCGTTCGACATATCGAACTCAGGTTCGAAATAAAGGAAATTTTCGCCAACGGTTGACGGCGACTATAGCAAACTGCAGACAAACCGCAGGCCTGTCGCAGCAAAACTGCGGCAGGCCGCAGCGATGTGAGGAGCACGATTCATGCGTACCCCGTATCTCGACCACTTGCGCGCGACGCTCGACCAGATTCGCGCCGATGGCTTCTACAAGAACGAGCGCGTGATCGCCACGCCGCAGTCGGCCGACATCCGGCTCGCAGACGGCAGCGACGTGCTCAACTTCTGCGCAAACAACTACCTCGGCCTCGCCAACGACGCGCGTCTCATCGCCGCCGCAAAGGACGGGCTCGAGCGCGATGGTTTCGGCATGGCGTCGGTGCGTTTCATCTGCGGCACGCAAAGCGTGCACAAGCAGCTCGAAAGCGTGCTCGCCACGTTTTTGCAAACCGAAGACTGCATTCTCTATTCCAGCTGTTTCGACGCGAACGGCGGTCTCTTCGAAACGCTGCTCGGCGAGGAAGACGCCATCATCAGCGACGAACTCAATCACGCAAGCATCATCGACGGCGTGCGCCTTTCGAAGGCGCGCCGCTATCGCTACAAGAACAACGATCTTTCGGATCTCGAAGCAAAGCTGAAAGAAGCGGACGAAGCCGGCGCGCGCTACAAGCTCATCGCCACCGACGGCGTGTTTTCGATGGACGGCATCATCGCCGACCTCAAGGGCATCTGCGTTCTCGCGGACCGCTACGACGCGCTCGTGATGGTCGACGACTCGCACGCGGTCGGCTTCATCGGCGAGCACGGGCGCGGCACGCCGGAGCACTGCGGGGTCCTGCAGCGCGTGGACATCATCACCGGCACACTCGGCAAGGCGCTGGGTGGCGCGTCGGGTGGCTATATCGCGGCGAAGCAGGAAGTCGTCGACTTGCTGCGCCAGCGCTCGCGCCCCTATCTTTTCTCGAACACGCTGACGCCGAGCATCGCGGCCGCCACGCTTGCGGTGCTCGAGTTGATTGAGAGCGACGAGGGCGCACAACTGCGCCGCCAGGTACGCAAGAACGGCGCACAGTTCCGTCGCGAAATGAGCGCGCTCGGCTTCACGCTCGTGCCCGGCGAGCACCCGATCATTCCGGTGATGCTCGGCGACGCCCAGGTCGCCTCGAAAATGGCCGACGCGCTGCTGCACGAGGGCGTCTACGTCATCGGCTTTTCGTATCCCGTCGTGCCCAAGGGCCGCGCGCGCATTCGCACGCAGATGAGCGCCGCGCACACGTCCGCACAGATCGGCCGCGCCGTCGAGGCGTTTGCGCGGGTCGGGCGGCAGCTCGGCGTGATTTAACAAGGATTGCGAATCAAATGAAAGCACTCGCCAAACTCGAACGCGCGCCCGGACTCACGCTCACGCGCGTGAAGAAGCCCGAAGTCGGCCACAACGACGTGATGATCAAGATCCGCAAGACCGCGATCTGTGGCACGGACATCCACATCTGGAAATGGGACGACTGGGCGCAGAAGACCATTCCGGTACCGATGCACGTGGGCCACGAATACGTGGGCGAGATCGTCGAAATGGGCCAGGAGGTGCGCGGCTTTCAGATCGGCGATCGCGTATCGGGCGAAGGGCACATCACCTGCGGCTTTTGCCGCAATTGCCGCGCGGGGCGGCGTCACCTGTGCCGCAATACCACGGGCGTCGGCGTGAACCGCGAAGGCGCGTTCGCCGAATACCTCGTGATTCCGGCCTTCAACGCGTTCAAGATTCCGCCCGAGATCTCCGACGATCTCGCCGCGATCTTCGATCCGTTCGGCAATGCCACGCACACGGCGCTTTCGTTCAACCTCGTGGGCGAGGACGTGCTGATTACGGGCGCGGGGCCGATCGGCATCATGGCGGTGGCGATCGCGAAGCACGTGGGGGCGCGCAACGTCGTCATCACGGACGTCAACGACTACCGGCTCGAGCTTGCGCGCAGGATGGGCGCAACGCGCGCCGTGAACGTTTCGCGCGAGTCGCTGCGCGACGTGATGAACGAACTGCACATGGCCGAAGGCTTCGACGTGGGCCTCGAAATGTCGGGTGTGCCGAGCGCGTTTACGGCGTTGCTCGAGTCGATGAACCACGGCGGCAAGGTGGCGCTGCTCGGCATCCCGCCCGCGCAAACCGCCATCGACTGGAATCAGGTCATCTTCAAGGGGCTGGAAATCAAGGGTATTTACGGCCGCGAGATGTTCGAGACCTGGTACAAGATGGTCGCGATGCTGCAGAGCGGGCTCGATCTCTCGCCCATCATCACGCACCGCTTCGGGGTGGACGACTACGAGAAGGGCTTTGCGGCCATGCTCTCGGGCGAGAGCGGCAAGGTGATTCTCGACTGGACCACGGCCTGAATGCGAATCGATTTGGTGAAGCTGTTACGGCGCTGCGCCCGGCGCCGGCTGTTCGAATTCGGCCTCGATGCGCACGTCGATCTCGTCGCCCACGGCGGGATACCAGCTCGTCAACCCGAACGCCGAGCGCTTGAAACGGCCCGATGCGGTGAAGCCTAACGTAGGCTGCTTGGTGAGCGGATTCGGCGCGTAGCCATTCAAGGTGACGTCGAGCGTCACCGGTTGCGCCACGCCGCGTATCGTGAGATTACCGGTGAGCGTGCCGCGCCCTTCGCCCGTGCGCTCGAAGTGCGTGCTCGTGAAGCGGATCTGCGCATAGCGTTCTACATCGAGCATCTGCGGTCCTTTGACCATGGTGTCGAGCGCACTGACATTGGTGTCGAGGCTCGTGGCGTCGATGGTCGCGTCGACCGCGGCCGCTTCGAGGCCGCCTGCCTGCCAGTCGAGCGTCGCCTGCGCGCGGTCGAAGCGCATGACGAAGCGCGTGTAGTGGAAGTGATCGACGTCGAACACGACGCTCCAGTGATGCGCATCCATCACGTAGTGTCCCGCCGGCACGTCGGCTTCCGTGCGGCTCACGCTGTGCGTGACCACGCGCAGCGGCGTACACGCGGCGAGGCTCGCTGCGCACAGCGCCACGCAGAAGGCGCGGCGCGAGCCGCGAACGAGGGGCGCAAGCGATACCAGCGGCCGGTCTTTCATCTCATCTCCCTTTGACTCGTCGACACCCGTAAGGACGTTTGGCGACGTGCGTTTCTTCCATCCGGTTCGCGAAGCATAACGCGACGGGGCCGGATCGCGGCGACCCGCGCAGTTTCTCGTCCAGGTCACGCGCACATTGCGCGCCGCGCGAAACTCGGGTCTCATACGCCGATTGGAGCCCGAACGAGCGGAGAGCCGACCATGCCAGCCACGAACCACGCCGTGCGTTTTCACGCCACGCTCGTGCGCGACGTCGACGCGATGACGGCCGCCACGGCGCGCGCGTTCGGGCGTCACACGCACGACCAGTACGGCATTGGCGTGATCGATCGCGGCGGCCATGTCTCGCTCAGCGATGCGGGCCAGGTCGAGGCCGTGCCGGGCGACCTCATCCTCGTCAATCCGGGCGAGGTGCACGACGGCCGCCCGCTCGACGCTGCCGGGCGCACGTGGCGCATGTTGTATTTCGAGCCGCGCTGGGTCGACGCGCTGCAAGCCGACATCACGCAAGGTGACGACGCCACTTTTGCGCTCCACGCGCCGGTGATCAGTGAACCGCGTTTGCGCGCGCTGTTCGATGCGGCTTTCACTCATATCACCGACCCACACCATGACCTCTCGCAGATGGCCTTCGACGCCGCCGCGCTCGAGATGATGACCCGGCTCGTCGAGGCGCTCGGCCACCGGCGCGTGCTCGCGCAGTGCTCACCGGCGTCGCTCGCGCGCGTGCGCGACATGATCGACACCGACCCGGCCCAACCGTTCTTACTCGCCGAACTCGCGCAGGCGGCGGGGCTGAGCCGCTTCCAGCTCCATCGCGGCTTTTTGCGTGCGTTCGGTGTCGCGCCGCACGGCTACATCCTGCATCGCCGCGTGGCGCTCGCGCGGCGCCTGCTCAAGGCGGGCCATGCCCCGGCGCAGACCGCGCTGGCCGCCGGTTTTTGCGACCAGAGCCACTTGAACCGCGCGTTCGCGCGGCAGTTCGGCGTATCGCCGGGGCGTTACCGGCTTGCGCGCGGCATGAGTCGCACGCGCATCATCCGCTGACGCACAACGATCCAAGACGGCGCGCCGTCGTGAGCCTATACAGGCGTATCACCACGAGGAGCGCTCCATGTCGAACCGATTGCCGTCGCGCGAAAACGCGCGGCGCTTGACCCTCTCCCCCCGATCCGTCGCGCAGGCGCAATTGACGGCGGCCATGCTCACCGTGGGCAGCACGGTCATTGCGAGCAAGGCCATCGGCGCCGGGCTCGATCCGCTGCCGGCCACCGCGCTGCGCTTCGGGATGGCGTTGCCGGTCTTTCTGCTGCTCATGCGTCTGACCGGTACGGCGTTTCCGCGTCCCGGCCTGCGCGACGCGCTATTGCTCGTCTCACAGGCTGCGATCGGCAGCGTCGGGTATACGGTCTTGCTGATCGCGGGCACGCAGCGTACTTCGGCGAGCGATGCCGGCATCATCCTCGGCACGCTACCGGCGGTCTGCGCGTTGACGGCGGCGCTGGTGCTCGGAGAGCGGCTGCGCGCAAGGACGCTCGTTTCGGTGACGATCGCGAGCCTCGGCGTGGCGATGATCACACTCGCGCCCGGCGAGCATCGCGATGGCGCTCGCTCGCTCACGGGCGACGCGATGATCCTTGGCGCCGTCGTGTGCGAAAGCCTGTTCGTCCTGCTGAACAAACGGCTTTCGCAACCGTGGCCGCCGCTTGCGCAGGCGAGCGCGATGACGGGCATCGGCTTCGTCGTAGCGGGCTTGTGCGCGCTGCCCGGCTGGTTTGGCGCGGCTCACATCGTGCAGTTGAACGCCTTGCTCGGCGTGGCGTACTACGCGCTCGTGCCGACGGTGGCCGGATTCTGGCTCTGGTATGCGGGCGCGGCGCGCGTGCCGGGCGGCGAGGCCGCAGTCTTTACCGCGGTGGCGCCGGTGTCGAGCGTGGCGCTGGCCACGGTGCTGCTCGGCGAGCCGCTTACGCTCACGCGCGTGCTCGGCCTCACGCTGGTCGTGGTCGCCGTTTTCGCGGTCTCAGGACGCGGGCTGTGGGATCGCGTTAGGGCGCAGCGCAGCGCGCGCGACAGCAAAGTGTCTTGACTTGGGAGAATGATCGTTCTACATTGCGGACTGGGAGAACGATCATTCTCCCGCTGACCTTCGCAATCCCGCCGCAATCGCGCCCAACGAGACTAGCTATGAGCCCGCCCGCCGTAACGAACACCGAAGCGAACGCAGACGCGCCGCAGGCCGATGCGCGCGAGCGCCTGCTCGAAGCCGCTGAGGCGCTGATCTACGCGGGCGGCATTCACGCAACGGGCGTCGATGCGATCGTTCGCGCGGCGGGGGCGGCGCGCAAGAGCTTCTACACGTATTTCGAATCGAAGGACGCGCTCGTCGCGGCTGCGCTTTCGCGGCGCGACGAGCGCTGGATTCGCTGGTTCGTCGCCGGCACGCTCGCGCGTGGACGCACGCCGCAGGCACGTCTTGTCGGCATGTTCGACGTATTGCGCGAGTGGTTCACGTCCGAAGGCTTTCACGGTTGCGCGTTTCTCAACGCCGCCGGCGAGATCGCGTCGCCTGCCGACCCCGTGCGCGTGGTCGCGCGCGAACACAAGGAGCGTCTGCTCGACTTCGTGCGCGAACAGAGCGATGCGTGGGCCGCGATCGTCGGCGTCGATCGCCGGATCGCCGCCCGTCTCGCGCGGCAATGGCTGATCCTGATCGATGGCGCGATCGGCGTCGCGCTCGTCAGCGGCGACGCCGATGCGGCGCTCGACGCACGCGCGGCAGGCCGATCGTTGCTCGACGCCCTCGCACCGAAAAGCGGTTCCGATTCCCCAAGCCAATCCCAAAACCGATCCCCATCGCGCGCACCGCTACGGCGCGCCGCCCAACGCAAGGAGCAAGACCATGAGTGATTCGCCCGAAGTGCGTCCGCCGCTGCCGCCGTTCACGCGCGAGAGCGCCATACAGAAAGTGCGCGCAGCGGAAGACGGCTGGAACACGCGCGACCCGCAACGCGTTTCGCTTGCATACACGCCGCAAAGCGTGTGGCGCAATCGCGCCGAGTTCGTGACGGGCCGCGGGGCCATCGTCGAACTTCTCACGCGCAAGTGGGCGCGCGAACTCGACTATCGCCTGATCAAGGAGCTATGGGCGTACACGGACAATCGCATCGCGGTGCGATTCGCCTATGAGTGGCACGACGATTCGGGCAGCTGGTTCCGCTCGTATGGCAACGAAAACTGGGAATTCGACGCGAACGGCCTGATGGCGCGCCGTCACGCATCGATCAACGACCTGCCGATCCGCGAGGCGGATCGTCTCTATCACTGGCCGCTCGGGCGCCGTCCCGACGATCATCCGGGCCTCTCCGACCTCGGCCTCTGACGCTTCGCTTTCATCGGGACGACTCGCTACGCTGGCACCATGCCGGCGGCGAGCGAGTTGCCCGATCCGAGCCTCGACTCCATTGCGCACGCTTCGGGTTGCGGTACAGTTGGTCATTCACCGCGAACCAGCAATCAGAAAACTGACGATCCTCAAGCGGATCGGCGCAAGAAAGGACGGAGAGCCCATGCGGTTTTGGCAGAAGCAAGGTGGCGCAGCAAGCATAACGACAACGACGTCGACAACGCAGGCGATGAGAACGAAACGCGGCGCGGCGGCTGCCCTGCTGCTCTTGCCGCTGCTGCTGTTCGGCGCAGCGCAGTCGGCGCACGCGGCGAACTGGTGTAGTTCGGGCCTGTGGGTCGATGCAATGGTGGGCTCGTACCACATCCATCCCGACAAGGACTTCGAACAATTCAATCCGGGCCTCGGCATCGAATGCTGGCCTGGCGACACGTGGGCGCTCACGGCAGGCGGTTTTCGCAACTCGTTGCGCCGGCCCTCTTATTATGGCGGCGCAGTGTGGGCGCCCGAGTTTCTGCACTGGGGCTTCGTGCGGCTCGCGGCGATGGGCGGCATCATCTCCGGCTACAACTATGGCAATTGGGGCCTCGGCCACGACCATACGATCGGGCCCGTGGTCGCGCCTATCGTGATGGTCGCGTACAAGCGCGTGGGCGTGAACTTCATCGTCATTCCGCCGATACCGTCTGACGATCTGCCGTTTACCATCGGGTTTCAGTTGCGGTTCAAGTTCTAGGGTCCAACGTCCTCCCGCAAACTCTCACCTTTGCTGCGCACCTGACGCCTTTGCCATATTGGCGTCAGTGACGTGCCACGGCGTGCCCCTAAGATACGAGCCTTCGCCTTACAGGCGCGAGACGCAACGCGCTATCCAAGTCAGAGGAAAGAATGAAGAAGTTCACACGCATGCTGATCGCCGCAGGCGCACTGGCAATGAGCGCTGGTGCTACGGCCGCCGCGGCCGCTGAGCCCACCTGGTTGCCGGCAACGGCGGCTGCAAGCTTGCAGAATGCTAGTGCGATCGTCGAAGGCGCGAATGGGCCGAACGTGAAGTCGACGCTTTATGTCTTTATGGACCCAAACTGTATTTACTGTCACTTAGTGTGGAAAGCGCTGCAACCGTATGAAGCGGTCGGCCTGCAGGTGCATTGGATTCCTATGGGCTTTCTGAAGCCCGATTCGGCGGGCAAGGCGGCTGCGCTGCTGGAGGCGAAAGACGGCGCCGCGCTGCTCAAAGAACTGGAAACGCATTACTCGGAGAAGGACGAATCGGGCGGCATCGCCCCGCTCGCGCACATTTCCGCCGCCGACAAGAACAAGCTCGACGATAACATCAAGCTCTTTCAGGACCTCGGTTTCGACGGTACGCCTACGCTTATTTATCAGGGCTCGGGTGGACGCTGGGCCAATGTCAGCGGCTTGCCGAAGCTGAACGACTTGCCAGGCATGCTGAATCTGCCGGCGCAACCGATCACCGATGCCGAGTTGCAGAAGTATCGTTGAGCGCGCGCGGCGGTGAGTCATTCACCGCATCGTGAGTTCACCGATACAACGATAGGTGAGGAGTTCCAGGAGTCGAATGTCGTGCGCTCCTCCCGAAAAGCCTCACCTTTGTTCTCGCAGCCCAGGTTTCAGAACTTGTAATCGGGATTCTTCGGATCGAATGCTTCGTCGTCGAAGGACTTCGGCGTGATGCTGTCGATGACGATTTTCTCGAACATCTGTCCGTCGTCGCCGTAGGCTTCGACGGTGCGGAAATACGGATGCCGCAGGTCCAGCCCCAGCGTCTGCTTCTTCGCGTAGAACTGCGGCTTGCCGCTCGGCGAAACGTAGGTCAGCGCCACCACACGCACGCCGTCTATCGTTTTCACCTCGACTTGCGGCTTGTAGGACGCGCCCACTTCGACGTACTTCTTCGCGTCGGTCATGAACTGGCTCACGATGAATTCGGTGCCGAGATCCGTGATCTTGTGATTCGATTGCGAGCGCGCGAGCGTGCCGTCGAGTGCGGTCCACATCGGCATCACGCCGAGCAGGCCGCCCAGGTGTCCGTACATTTCGTCGCTGCGCTTCGAGGCGTCGTAGATCACCTCCTCGCCCGAATGATCGCCGTCAGGCAGCCATTTCGCGTAGATGCGCAGCGGCTCGTGCTCGAGCTTCACTAGCATGTGCGCGGGCTTCGCGGGCCACTTGCCGTTCAGGCGCTCCCAGCGCGACAGCACGAATTCATATGAGGGATAACCCGCCGGGCCGAGCTTGATGAGCGTGGGCACGACGAGCGGATCGAACGCCTCGAAGAGCGCGGTCAGTTGCGCATCGTCCATCTTCGTGAGCGTGTCGTTCTTCTGCGCGCGCTGCAGCCAGCGCACCTGTTGATCGACGCTCAGTTTCGCGACTTCGGCGGCGGACGTTGCGCTTTGCGATGCGTCGCTTGTTTGCGCGCCGTTGCCTTGCGCGAATGCCGTGCTGCTGGCGAGCGCAAGCGCCGCACACGCGATGAACGTCCGCGCTTTCTGGATTTTCATTTCCTGTCTCCCTTGATGAATGCTTGCGGCCCGCGCGTTCGCACGCGGGCCGACGCATTTTTCGGCTTCGCGATTTCCTCTTCACGCAGCGCACGCCGTGTGGCGAGGCCGGCTAAGTCACAGACGGATTGCCCAACACGCCCGGTGCCGGCGAACCGATGTCCGTGCGCGACTCATCCGCCTCGATCGCGCGCGCGTGGCTCGCGTGCACTGTGCCCGAGAGCGCGGAGAGCAGCCAGTCGTAGGTCGTGGACGGCGCGGTGACGGGCAGCATATGGCCGCCGCTCACCACCTTGAGCGTCACCTGGCTCGTGAGGCGGCTGAGCGCCTCGCCGTGTCGGGTCCAGTCGAGCACGACGTCGTCACGGCCAAACAGAACATCAACGGGAACGATCAGTTCTGCGTAGCGTTGTTCCATCTGCACGAGATCATCGGCGTCTTCAATCGCGATGAGATCGGCGGAGGCGTTGTAGAAGCCGCTGGGCCGCAAGCTCAGGAGTCCGCCGCCGCGTGTGCGGAAATCGCCCGGTACGGCCTCGGGCGCGAACACCTGCTTGAGGACCGCGGAACTGGTCGCGAGGCCGATGGGCGTAGCGAACGTGCACGCCACGAAGCGGCGCACGGCGTTCGAGCGCAGCACGAGCGCGCGGAAGGCCTTGGGCACCTCGGTCTGCACGTGCGTGAGCGGCGCGATCAGCGCGAGCCGCGAAACGGCGTGCGGATGATCGAGCGCTACGGCCAGCGCGATCGCGCCGCCGAGCGAATGCCCGGCGAGCACCGGCGATTCGAGACCCAGCGCTTCGATGAAGCGCGCGACCGTGCGCGCCTGCGCGCGGATGGTCGCCGATGCGTGCGGCCCGCGTGTGGAGTAGCCGGAACCCGGGCGATCGATGAGTATCACGCGATGTTCGCGCGCGAGCGCCTGCATGGGCAGCCACGCGAAGTTGCGCATTTGTCCGCTCAGGCCGTGAATGAACACGATGGGCGGCCCACTGCCGAACTCGACGTAATGAATCCGGTCGCCGTCGATGTCGACCAATTGACCGTCCATCGGCACGGCGGCTTCGATGCGGCGCGTGGCGCGTCGCGTGAATGCGGCGAGCGCGGCGAGTGCAGCGCCGGCTGCAACGACCGCGGCAGGCAGGGCAAGTGGGTTCACTGGCGGTCCTCTGGGGGCAGGTTGGGTTCGAAGCCTTGTGCGCGTGACGAAGCGCAAGTGGCAAAACGCGTGAAGCGCGCCGCGATCTGCCGCGCCTCGCTCACCACCGCCCAATGCGGCGCGGCGATAATCTCGCGCTGATGTTGTCCAAGCCAGCGCTCGATGCCTTCGGACATGGCCGGCGTCACATAGCGGTCGAAACGCGGCACGATGAACTGTACCGGAATACGCGTGCTGCGCTCGCGCGGGCGCCGCGCACACGCAAGAAAATTCGCGCGATAGAGTTGCAGCCCGTTGAGCGCGTTGCGCAACTGCCGGGGATCAGGCTCGACGCGCACGCGCTCGGTCTTGCGCAGCCACCACGGCCACAACGCCGCGCCGCCAAGCCGCCAGGCGAGTTCGGGCACGAACGGCAGATGAAAGAACGCGATGTACCACGACTTCAGCAACTGCGCCGGGACGCGCGGCTTGAGAAAAACATGGTCGAGACACGGGCCGGATATCGAGGTGTACGAAGCAATGCGCGAAGCGTTCGCCGGATCGGTCACGGCCTCCCAGCACTGGATCGATCCCCAGTCGTGCGCCAGCAGATGAAACGGCTGCGCGCCGCAGGTGGCATTGGCGACCGCAAACAGATCGCGCGCGAGTTGCGCGAGCGCGTAGCCAGACTGCGCACGCGGCGCTTCGGAGGCCCCCATGCCGCGCACGTCGTAGGCGATCACGCGAAAGCGCGTCTCCAGTTCGCTGCGCATCGCGCTCCAGATGCGCGCCGAGTCCGGGTAGCCGTGCACGAGCACGACGGGCGGCGCATCGTTGGGCCCGCTGACGTAGACCGCGAGGCGCACGTCGTCGGACTGGACGAACACGGGTTCGGGCGCGCCGCGCATGACGTGGCTCACACCGCGCGCGGCGTCACCGCCGGATGCAGCGGCACACGGCGCGGGGCGGCGCGCGAGGCGTACTGCGCGTTGGTTTCGTCGATCTGCGCAACGAGGCCGTCGATGCGCGCGAGATGCTGCCGATTGTCGTGATCCCACGGATGAAAGCCGGGCTTGAAAAAGCGCAGCCATTCGAGCGCGATGCCGGGAAACACGCCGTGACGCGGCCCGTAGAGAAACTTCACGAGCTTCCATGTGCCGCGCACCTTGCCCTGGCGTCGGCGGTGCGCGCGCAAAAGCGCCAGATGATAGTCGAGCACGATGAGCCAGAAGAGAACCGTGGTGGCGAGCATCGTACCGGTTCGCATGAAATAGCGCTTGACGCCTGGCTCGATCACGAGATTCCAGACATCGAACGAGACCGACTTGTGCTCGGTTTCCTCCAGCGCGTGCCAGAGCCACATCTGCTTGTAGCCCGCCACCGAGCCTTCGATGCGCGTGCCCGTATCGGCGAGCAGCAGGTCGGCGAGCATGGCCGTGTAGTGTTCGAGCGCCACGGTTTGCGCGAGTTGCAGCGAAGGCGGCAACACCTTGCGCGCGAAGTTGAGGATGGACCACAACCGCTTGTCGAGCTTGTGCGCAGGCAAGCCCGCCGCCTGCAGCAAGTCGTTGTATTCGACATGTTCGCGCGTGTGCATCGCCTCCTGCCCGATGAAGCCCATGACCTGCTTCTTGAGTTCGGGGTCCTCGATGCGGTCGCGATAGTGCCGCACCGAATCCATGAAGAAGCGCTCGCCCGCGGGAAAGAGCAGCGAAAGCGCGTTGAAGAAGTGGGTGACCGGCACGCCCTGGACGTGCCAGTCACAGGCCCTTTCGGGCGGTAATGCGAAGCGGATGTCGCGCCGTATCGGCATCATGTTATGGCTCCCTGTTGTGTGCCTGCTGTTATTCATTGCGTGGCGGCGGACCCGCGCGCGGCGCGGCGGCGCGCCTTCGCGGCTTCGCGCCGCGCGCTCATCACGACCAGCGCCTGGTACGCGGCGGGCAGCGTGCGCGCGAGCCAGTCGGCTGCGCGCGCGTCGCGGCCAATCAGTACGCGCCGCGCGTTGCGCCTCACGCCGTTCAGGATGATGCGGGCAGCGTCGTCGGCGGTGGTGATGAAGAACTTCTCGAAGTCGTCTTTGCCTTGCTGCTCGCTCGCCACCATAAAGCCGACCATGTTGTGCGCCACGCGGCTCGATTGCGCGATGTTCGTGCGAATGCCGCCCGGATGCACGCAGGTCGCGGACACGCCGCAGCGCATCATGTCGAGTTCCTGGCGCAGCGCTTCGGTAAAGCCGCGCACGGCATATTTGGTCGCGTTGTAGCCGCTCATGCCTGGTTGTGCGAAAAGACCGAACACGCTCGACGTATTGACGATGTGTCCGTCGCCGCTCGCCTTCAGATGCGGCAGAAATGCCTTCGTGCCATGCACGACGCCCCAGAAGTTGATATTCACGATCCACTCGAGGTCGCTGTACGCCATGCCTTCGATGGTGCTCGACAGCGCGACGCCCGCGTTGTTGAAGACCAGGTTGATGCCGCCGTGCGTGGCGACTGTTTCGTCGGCCCACGCGAATACGGCGTCGCGCTCGCTCACGTCGAGCACGCGCGTGCTCACGCGTACTGAAGGGGCAAGCGCGCCCACGATGCGAGCGGTCTCCTCGAGCGCCGGGGCGTTCCGGTCGGCGAGCGCGAGATGGCAGCCGGCACCGGCAAGCTGGAGCGCGAGCGCGCGGCCCATGCCCGAACCGGCTCCGGTAATGGCGGCGACCTTGTTGTCAAAGCGTTTCATGGGCGGGCTCCGGGTGGGGCGATTGCGCCTGTTCAGGCGGCCTCGGTGGGTTGCGTGGCCACGGCGAGCGGCGCTTCGTGCTGTGCGGCATGCGGCGCGCGATAGACCTGGTAATCGGCGAGGGAGAAGTGCGCGGTGGCGCGGCGAAAGCGCCAGGTGAAACCGGGCCACAGTGTCGTGTTCCTGCCGTTGCGCGGGTCGAGGTACCAGCTCTTGCAGCCGCCCACCGACCAGATCGCGCGGCCAAGCTTGTTCTGGATGCGCTCGTTGTAGCGCGCTTCCACATAGGGCCGCACGTCGATCGAATCGGCGCCGTCGCGCTTCATGGCGGCGAGCGCGCCAAGCACATACTCGATCTGCGATTCGATCATGAACACCATCGAGTTGTGGCCGAGGCCGGTGTTCGGGCCGACCAGCATGAAAAAGTTCGGATAACCAGGCAGACTCGTGCCGAGGTAGGCATGTGCGCCGTTGCGCCAGGTCTTGACGATATCGATGCCGCCGCGGCCCATGATCGTGCCCGGCGGGAATGGATCGGCCACCTGAAAGCCGGTGCCGTAGATCAGGCAATCGACCTCGTGATGCACGCCGTCGGCGGTCACGACGCCGGTGCGGTCCACGCGCTCGATCGCGTTCGTCACCACCTGCACGTTCTTGCGTGAGAGCGCCGGATAGTAGTCGTTCGATATGAGCACGCGCTTGCAGCCGATCGTGTAGTCGGGCGTCACGGCCGCGCGCAGTTCAGGATCGGGCACCTGGTGGCGGATATGGCGCAACGCCAGCTTCTGCACGTTCTTCATGAGCGCGGGATGCACCGCGAAGCCGAGCACGCGCGTTTCGAGCATCCAGTAAAGGCCCGCGCGAGCGAGCGCCTGCGTGATGGGCAGCGTGCGGAACAGCCATTGTTCGAAGCCCGAAATGGCGCGGTCGGGCTTGGGCATGATCCACGGCGGCGTGCGCTGGAAGAGCGAGAGTTGCGTCACGCGCGGCGCGATCTGCGGCACGAACTGAATAGCGCTTGCCCCCGTGCCGATCACGGCGACGCGCTTGCCTTCGAGCGCATAGTCGTGGTCCCAGTGCTGCGAGTGGAAGGCCTTGCCTTCGAAGGTGTCGAGTCCCGCAATCGCCGGCAACGCGGGGCGCGAAAGGCCGCCCATGCCCGAAATCAGCACGCGCGCGGTGAGGCGCCGGCCATTGGCGAACGCAAGGCGCCAGCAGTGCGCGGCTTCGTCCCATGTCGCGTTCGTGAGTTCGTGCCCGAAGTTGAGCCACGGGAAAAGCCGGAAGCGCTCGACGCAGCGATTCAAATAGGCGCGAATCTCGGGCTGCGGCGCGAACATGCGGGTCCAGCGCGGATTGGGTGCGAACGAAAACGAGTACACGTGCGATTGCACGTCGCAGGCGCAACCGGGGTAATGGTTGTCGCGCCAGGTGCCGCCCACGGAGTCAGCCTTCTCGAACACCGCGAAGTCCTGGTTGCCGCTTTGCAGCAGGCGCATCGCCATGCCCAGGCCGGCGAAACCAGTGCCGATGATGGCGATGCCGATCGCGTCGCCGGTACGGGCGGGTGCGTTCATCCGGAGCGTCTCCCTGTTGTCGATCCATCTATGACTGTGACATTGATGGATGTAAACATAGTGCGATCGACGCCAATGCGCAAGGGGCTAGATTCAGCGCTCTAACACATCAACAACAGTAGGGGCGCAAGGGGACGCCAGCGCGCGAAAGGCCGCCTGGCGGGGCCTTTCACGCGCTCGGGGAAGCAGAAACGAGGAGAGACGACGCGCGCGTTTAACGCTTCTTGAGCGCGGTTTTCTTCGCGGGGCGAGCCGGTTTTGCGGCAGCCGGCGCGCGCGCGGCGCTCTTGCGAGGCGCGGCTTTGGGCGCGCGCTGCTTCGCGGCGCTGGCAGGCGCGGAAGCGGGCGAAGGCGCGGCCTCGCTTGCACGCTCGCGGCCGAGCGTCTTGTCGAGGATCGTCGCGACCCGGCCGCCGAGGTAGTCGCTCGACTGCGCTTCGAGCGCGCGCAGGATCTCGTGCTCGACGAACACCGTGGAAAGCGGGCGCAGCCGCCAGATCGCGTCGACGAGCGCGGGCATGTCCGTGGCGGGCGGCAGCGCGCCCTGATCGTAGCGATCCAGATGGCGCACGACCATTTCCACCAGCACGCGCGCGATGGCGTCGAAATGCGGACGCGTTTCTTCGAGCACGTCGAGCAGCTCGCGTGCGGGAATGCCTTCGCGCACGGTGGCGGCCGCCGCGTCGAGCATACCCGGATTGCGCGAGACGAACGACAGTCCCTGGCGTTCGAGCAGCCCGAGGTCCGCGAGACGCGAAAGGCTGCTCGGCGCTTGCGGCCCGAACAGCTTGATGAGCTGCGGCAGCGAATACGTTTTTGGCCGCGCGTGCGACCACGGACCGCCGATCGCATTCTCCAGGCCGAGGATCGAGCGCAGGTCGCCGCCGTCGTCGATCGCCAGGATGAGATCCTGAATGTTGGCGAGCGTGTAGCCGCGCGCCAGCAGGTGGTTGATGAGCTTGAGCCGCGCGACGTGCGAATCGTTGTAAATGCCGACACGCCCGCGCTTCTCGGGCGGCATGAGCAGGTCGCGGTCCTGATAGGCGCGCACGTTGCGCACCGTCGTGCCCGCCACGCGAGCGAGTTCGTCGACGGTGTATTCGCTGTCGGTAACACGCTCGGGCGCGGAATCGGTCACGGGGGCTTTGGGCGTTTTCGGCATGCCGCGATTTTAGCGCGAGCGGCCCCGCCCACGCGAGCGCACGGGAGGGTGCATGCTCTGGCGCGGGCGTTCTCGCCCTTACGCGCATGCGCCTCCTCGCCGTTGCGCCGGCACGACGCGCCCTTAGAAGCGGTAAGAAAGCGCGAGGAACGAGATGATCGGATCGGCCTTGAGGTCGGCCCGGCTCACGCCGAGCTCGCTGCCGTCCGCTGCCTTGACGATCACCGAGGACGTCGTCTTCAGCGGAATATAGGTGACCGACGCAACGATCCCCAGATGCTTCGTGACGTTGTAGGTGGCCCCGAGATTGAAAACCGGCGACCACGACGACGACGCCTTCGCGCTGATCTGCGTTTGCCCCGACTTGCCGGCGCCGGCCGCGAGCACGGAGCCGAGATCGTCCTGGGTGGCCTTCACGAAGTTCGGGTTGAGCTGGATGTCCGAGAACCAGTTGTACGACACGCCGATGCCGAGGAACGGGCGGAATTTTGCATCGGCGTCGCGAAAGTAATACTGGAAGATCAGCGCCGGGCTCCATTGGCGCACGCTGCCGACAATGGGGTTCGTCGCCGGATCGCTGAGATTCTGGCTACCGAGCGCGCCCGCCGGGCCTGGCGGCTTGATCGTGCCGTGACCATAGAGCTTGAACGTGGGCGGCACGCCCGCCACCGAGGTAAGCGCGATATGGTCCGTGAAGAAGTGGCTGATGACGAGGCCGACCGTATCCGCATTCGATGCCGAAAGCCCCGTGCCCGCCGAAGTGAACGAACTGGGCAGCCGCAGCGGCGTGTTGATCGGCACGGGCGCGACGTCCGTGGTGAGCGGCGTGCTCGAATGCTGCGTCGTGACGTGAAACCAGCCGAGTGCGACGACGTTGTCGCCGGCGTGCTGTGCATACGCACTCGCCGTCAGCCCGGCGGTCAGCGCCGCCACTGCAATGCGTTTCATCATGTCCCTCCCAGGAACGGGTGCGCCTTACCCGCGCGCGGGACGGCTCGATGCATGCTTCGGGATGTCCGGCATGCGTCGTCCGCCTTTGCTGCGCGCGCCTTTGTGGCCCGGCCGCCGCCGCATTGCGCGACGGCCGGGAGTGGCCACCTCGTGAATGGCGCGGTTTGCCGCGCCGGTTATTGTTCGATACGTTACTTCGTCATCCTTACTGAACGAACGCGCCAGCCGTGAAGTACGGGTCCGACGGCGTCGTCATGTCGAGGTAGCCGAACACGCCGCCCGTGAAGATCATCTTGCCGGTGGGTGTCGAGCCGGTGGAGGCGCCCACATGCGTGGTCGTCACCGTGCCCGGTACGGTCTGGGTGAAGTTCAGATCGAGGGCAGTGGCGAGCGCGGCCTGCGAGGCGTTGAACGGATCGAGCAGCGTGGCCTGCGTGCCTTCCAGCGCGAGCGTGCGATAGTCGAACTGGCTGTCCACGCCGATGTATTCGCCGTTCTGCGAGCCCTGCGCGATAGCCGTTTGCGGCGCGAGCACGGAGATGCCCGATTCGTCGTCGGCCACCGGGCCCGTGGCGCCGCTTTGCGGATCGACGCCAACCTGCGGATACGCCACGCCGGTGCGGACGAGCACGGGCACGAGCTGGCCGCGCAACTTGCCAACGATCATGAAGCCCTTGCCGGCCGGCTCCGTGGTGACGAGCGTCGGCTTCACCTGCCCCTGGAAGTGATCGGTTTCGAACGCGCCGCTGCCATCGGCCGACTGCGCGAAATTCGTGCCGGGCTGCTGGCATTTGCCGGCGTTCACGCCCGTGTTGTCGCATTCGGTCCAGGTGCCGTTGGCGTTGATCGTGATCTTTGCGTCAACCGCTGCGGGCTGGAAATTCTGCGAAGGCACCTGGTGATAGCCGAGCTGGCTGTACGTGCCGGCGACATTCGCGAGATTCGTTTCGATCGCGGAGAAGCCGATGAACGGGTAGTACGGGAACGTCGTGTCCGGCACGACGCCAATACCGCCGGAGCCCTTGTACGCGATCTCGGCGCCCGGAATCGTGCCGCCGGCCACGCCTTCGCCGATGAAGACGCGCGCCGGGCGGTTGGGGTCGAGACTCGCGCCATTCAGGCGGAACGCGCACTGGTTGAGCTTCGCCGTGGGGAGCCCGGTTTCCGCCGTCAGCGTGCCGGTGGCGACCTGGCCTTTGCGCGTGGGCGTCACGGTGCCGGTGGTCTGCGGGATCGGCGACTCGACATAAGTGATCTGCCACGTCATTTTGGCCGTGTCGAGCTGCAGCTTGACGAGTTCGCCGTCGCCGCCGCCACCGGTATATACCGTGTTGTAGTCGAGCGAGGTGGGGCAAAGCGCTGCTTCCACGAGCGGAGGGCTACTGCTGCTGCCGTTGCCGCCACCGCATGCGCTGAGCGCTGCGATCATCGGTGCGGCAATCGAGAGCGCCGCAAAAAGTTTCCATTTCATACCGCGTCTCCAGAGTCTTGTTGTTGGCGAGAGCGACTGACAGTCATTCGTAGTGCGAAATTAAGGCGGTCGTCAACGATCAGGATGCCGCGACCGCCTGATGAACTACTGTGGCTGGATCAGTGCACCGACACCGAAGTAAGGCTGATTGGGCGTGGCGCTGTTCGCCGAACTGGCCGTGACGCCGCCGTTCTCTTCGCCGTTGATGAAGATGCCGTAAAGACCGCCCACCGCAATCAGATTGCCCGCTTTGCCCTGGGTATCGGTTACGCCGATCAGGCCGGGGTGCGTCTGCGTGTAGTCGAGCGTGAACTGGCTCTGCGTCGTCATCGTCGAGGGCTTGAGGAAGCCGGCTTGCTGGCCGTTGATGAGCGTTGCCGTGTAGGCGAAATTCGAGTCCGCGCCAATGTAGCTGCCGTCGAACGCGCCCGACGTGAGCGTCGTCGCGGGCGCGAGCAGGGCGATGCCGGACTCGTCGTCCACGGCGATCTGATTGCTCAGGCTGATGGTTTCGTTCACGTAGCCGGTGCGTACGACCACGGGCACGATGGCCCCATTGAGCTTGCCGAGGATGAGGTGCCCGGCGCCGCCCTGGCGGCTGACGATGACGTTGTTGCCGAGGTTCAAGGGGAACGGCAACGGTGTGGGCGTCTCGATCTGCGGTGCGTCGGTACTGTCGAAATAGCTGCCGCTCGTGCTCGCCGTCCATGCGTTCGCAGCGGTTGCGCAACTCGTGTTGGTCGCGCCAGCCGGCACGCTGCAATTGCCGCTTGCGTCGTACTGCTCCTGCGTCACCTTCGCCGCCGGCGCGAAACTGCTGGAAGGCAGGATGTGATACAGCAGCGCGTTATACGAGCCTTTGAGATCGGCGAGGCTCGTGCTGACCGACGAAAAGCCGATGAACGGATAGAAGTCGAACGTGCGCGGCGCCACCCCGCTGAAGAGCAGATTTGCAGTGGTGTCGCCGTCGATGTTCACGGTCGCGCCCGGAATGCCGCCGCCCGCCACGCCAAAGCCAACATAGATCGTGGGCGGATTGTTGGCGTTGTACGCCGTCGTGTAGGTGCTGCCGTTGATCGTGCCCGTGCCCGCCTGAAGCTGGAACGCACACGTGATCTGCGCGGCGGTCGGCAGCGAGCCCGCGGGCGGATGCTGCACGGCGCCCGTGATGGTGAGACCCGCACGCGTGTTCTGCACCGAACTCGCGGCCACGGGAATGGGCGAGGCGAGGAACGTGAGCTTGTACGTCATCTTCGTCGGGTCGATGTTCAGGCTCACGACCTCGCCACTGCCTGCACCGCCCAGATACGTGTTCGCCGCGATGTCCGCCGCGGCGGGACACAACGCCGTGGCGGTCGGTGCGCTGCTGGGCGGACCCTGGTTCGCGCATGACGAACCCGAGCATTGCGCCGGGGTGATGGGTGCCGGATTGCTGGCGGTACCTCCGCCGCAGGCGACCAGCAAAGGGGTCGCGGCCGCGGCCAGCATCAAGCTGCTGCGGACAATGCTCTCCATGATTTGTCTGCCTCCCTGTGTCGTATTTATGCGCAGAAGATTGGATCATGACATTGGCCACTGTCAATTGAACGAACCGTCTAAAACGCGTGACGAGGTCGCTCTTGCTTGATGCTTCGCGGTTTGCGCACCCAGCAAGCGGGGTTTTTCCCGAGGCCGTAGTGCACGCGCCGTGCGCCCCTGCGCAATTGGCGTGCCTGAAACGCCTCGTTGACATGTCATCGCGATTCGTTGCGTCCGCGACGGTCCCTGAAAGGCAGAGGAAAGCTGAGGATGGGATCACGTTAGCGAGGCAATTGATTCGGATTGCAGATCAAGACAGCGCGTGCTGTCTGATGGTGAGGATATTCGGGAGCCGTCATCGCGCCGCCATGCTCGACGGTGAGTGCATACGGGAACGGCCGGGATGAAGCACTGCACAAACCTGCGTAGCAAGGTGGGCGCTCCAAAGAAAACCAAAGGTGAGCGTGTGCGGGAGCGCAAGTTCACTGCGGTGTGCGCCGCACGGGTTTTCGTTGCACCGTTGCGCATATCGGCGGCCCGGTTCAGGTCTATGTGGTGCACGTCACGCAACTCAAAGGTGAGTGTTTCCGGGAACATGAACGCAACGTGAGGCGTTGCTGCGTTGCGGCAGTATCGCCGCGGCCGGGTCGTGATTCGCGGTATAGTCATTCGCGACAAGAGGCCTCGTTGTGCGCCCTGCGCTTCACCGCCGCCGCGGCCGAGCGGTCTGCAACGGAGTTATCGATGGGTATCCTGGAAAGGCTTTGGCCGCGCGCCCGCGCGAAGCAGGCGCCGCAATCGCCGCAAATCCAGACGCTGATCGAGCGTCTGCTCGTGCTCAGCCCTACGCTCAAGCTCGTGCCCGAGTGGCGCGAGCGGCTCGCCCCCGCGCTCGCGCAATCGGTCGCGTACGTGCGCGAGGTGGTGGACCGCATGCCACCCGCGCGCGAAGCGAGCGCCGCCACCTGGTCGAGCGACCCCTATATCCACGCGTTTTTCGCTGCGCCCGACGAGGTCGGCCATGTGCTGAGCCGCTCGCCTGAACTGCATGCCTGGTTCGAGGCTCATCCACTTGCGCGCGAGACTTACGCGGTGCTCGGCATGGCCCTGAACGAGCGGCATGCCTTCGGTGCCGAGCAGCATGGCGACGAGGTGCACACCGATGTCATGCAGACGACGCTGAGCTTCGACGACCATCAGGTGCGTGTATGCGGCGAAACCGAGAGCGACCTTCGCGAGCAGATCGTGCAGCGCGTGGTCGAGCAGATCGCCCTGGAAGGCCTCGAGCAGATCGGCGCCGACGAGTCGCGCCGCGACGTGCTGGAACAGGAGCGTGCGCTGCTCAGGACGCGCCTGCAACTGCTCACGCGCCACGGCGCGGGGACGCAACGCATGCTCGGCGAGCACGCCGTGCCAAACGTCGCCGAAGTGGCGAAGGTCGAGGCGCAGATTGCGCAGAACGAGAGCGAGATTGCCGCACTCGGCCTCAAGAGCGAAGCGCTCGAACACCAGCTCACGGTGATCTGCAGGGTGCTCGCGAATCCCGCGCAATACACGAACGTCGAAATGCGCGAGATCTGCCTGAGTCCGATGAATGTCCTGCTCGCAAACGGCGGCCCGGGCAACAGCGCCTCGATCACGTTCCCGCTCGCGCGGCTGCCGTCGAGCCCGCAAGGTCTGCGCGCCTTCTCTCTGGTGCGCTTCGCGCGCACCGACCTGCAACCGTTGCCGCGTGTGCTCGTGGAAGACAGCCGCTTCATGATCTGAGCACGGCGCCACGGTCATAGGTGAGAAGATCCGGGAGCCGCGCGCATAGCGTTTCGACGGTTCGTGAACGAAGCGTGCCGAAATCACCGTCGCGCGTGATCGGCTGCAGAAGTTTCGTGATCCCGATGGACAGGAGAACCTGGTTCCGGCGCGCAAGATTTTCCTGGTAGTCCCAGGTTAAGGGATGCGAATATTGCCGACTACCAGGTGTTGGCAGTCGAAACCTTGCGTGTCCGAGCGCGAGACGCCGAAAGGTGAGCGTTTTCGGGAACCGTGAGCAACGGTGCGAAATGGCGCATCGGATCGCTAACCGCTTATGCAAAAAGCCCCTTTAACAGGGGCTATTTTGTCATCAGCGGCGACACCGCTGCTGGTATGTCGCCGCGAAAGGTGAGCGTTTTCAGGAGTGGTGAATCAGGCGCCCTGCGACGCCGGCCAGGCGAGCACGCCGTTCGCGTCGATCGAGAAGCGCAGCTCGCCGGCATGCGATGCCGGCGCATCTTCTGCGGCGATATCGAAGGTTTCTCCGGCGATCTCGACGGTAACGTAGCGGTCTCCGTGACGCAGCGACGTGCCGGCAATACGCCCTTGCCACGCGCCTTCCTGCGTCGCGACGAGCGCGCGCGGCGAGACCCGCCACATCACGCGCGTGCCCACCGCAAGCGATGGATCGGCGCAGGGCAGGCGCAGTCCCGCCGGCGTTTCGATCGTGCCACCGGCACGCACGATCCCCTCGCCGACGTTGTGCAGGCCGAGCAGTTCGGCCACGCGCAGCGTGGCGGGCAGCCGGAACACGTCGGCCACGGCGCCCGCCTGCAGCACGCAGCCCTGTTCGATCACGAGCACTTCGTCGGCGAGCAGCGCCGCCTCGTCGGGGTCGTGCGTGACGATCACCGTCACTGCGCCTACTTCGCGTTGCAGCGCCCGCAACGACTGCTGTAGACGGCGGCGGCGCGGCGTGTCGAGCGCGGCGAACGGTTCGTCGAACAGCAGCAGTTGCGTGTGCCGCGTGAGCGCGCGCGCGAGCGCCACGCGCTGGCGCTGGCCGAACGAGAGCTGCCGAGGCAGGCGTTCGGTGAGCGTGTCGAGGCCGAGGTGCGCGAGCCAGTAGCGGGCGCTGGCCGCGTCGGCATCGACAGGAAACGCGAGTTGCTGCGCCACTGTCATGTGCGGGAAGAGCCCGTAATCCTGCGGCATGTAGCCGATCTGGCGGCGCTCGGGCGGCAGCGCGCCGAGGTCGGTTGCCCCGAGCGTGACAGAGCCCGCGTCGTTGCGCTCGAGCCCGGCGATGATGCGCAGCGCGAGCGACTTGCCCGAGCCCGAAGGGCCGATGATCGCGAGCCGGCGCGTTTGCGGCTGCCACGCCACATCGAGCGTGAACGCGCCGAGATGCCGGCGCGCCGCGAAGGCAAGACGCAGGCCGGCGTTTTCGGCCGCGGTGGCGGCCGGCGTGATACTGGTGAGTTCGTCGCCGTTGTCCAGGCTCACCGCCGGCGTCGGGCGTGCGCCGCGGCTATAGACGGAGAGCACCGCGCAGATGATCGCAATGCCGAGCGTGGGCAGCAGGAGCGGCATCATCGCGGGCAAGCCCTGGCCGCCGAACACGACGTAGGTATACACAGGCAGCGAATACGGGTGATACGCGACCATCACGGTCGCGCCGAATTCGCCGAACGCGCGCAGCCAGGCGAGCGCGAGCCCCGCGCGGATAGCGGGCCACGCAATGGGCAGCGTGACACGAAAGAAACGGCTGGCGGCGTGATGGCCGAGCGTGGCGGCAACGTCGTCGTAGACGGGATCGACGGCGCTAAACGCCGAGCGTGCCGCGACGATCAGGAAGGGCGCCGCCACGAAGGTCTCGGCGAGCACGATGCCCGTGAAAGAGTCGGTGAGCGAGCCGCCGAAGAGCTGGCCAATGCCGCTATACGGCCCGATGAGAAACAGCAGCAGCACACCGCTCGTGAGCGGCGGCAACGCGAGCGGCAACTGCACGACGAAGCCGAGCAGGGCAATGCCGCGCGCGCGCGAACGCGCGAGCCAATAGCCGAGCGGCACGCCGCCCACCAGGATGACGAGTGCGGCCACGCTCGCGCTCGCGACCGACACGCCGACCGCCGACCAGGTGGCGTGCCAGTCGACGCCGGCCCAGTCCGCCTGCCCGATCTGCGGAATGCTCGCAACGAACGGCGCGCACAGGTAGACCGCGAGCAGCGCGCCGAGCCACCAGAGCGGCTGGGAGCGTTTCACGGCAACCTGTTCGGCACGTTGCGCGGCTTGTGTCATTGCTGTGCAGCGTCGATTACGGCTTGCACCGACGGCGGGATCGCCTGGATCTGACCGTTGACGGCAGGCCTGGTCACATCCACGCCGTGCTCGGCGAGCAGCTTGCGGCCTTCCGCCGAAAGCAGAAAGTTCACGAAGCGCGCGGCGCCGGCGCTGTTGGGGGCGTCGTTGAGAATCGTGAGCGTGTAGTTCGCCTTGATCTTCAGTTCGGGCGCGGGGTGGATCGCCGGAATCTTCAGGTCGGACGTTTCGGTCGAGTAGAAGAAGCCAGCGTCGAGCTGACCCGATTGCAGACGGCCAACGAGCGTTTCTTCCGGCAGCACCTGCTCGGGATTCTCCGGCGTGCCAAGTGTTTTCTGCACGAGATCAGGCTGGTTGTACGCCTGCGCGGCCTTCGTCATGAGTTCGACGGTGAACGCGCCCTTCGGGTCGAGCTTCGGATCAGTGCGGCCGAGGCGGATGCCCGGTTCCTGCAGGACCTGATCCCACTGCTTCGTCTTGAAGTCGGCGGCGAAACGGCTCTTTGGGTTGTAGCCGATCAGGAGCGGCGATTCGGCGAAATTCACGTACCACGTGACGTGATTGCCGCTGGCCTCGCCCATGAGGCTCGTATTGACCTTCGGGCTCGCGCTGATGAACACATCGCCGCGGCGCAGCTTGCCCTTGATCTCATTGGCGATCTTGTTCGAGCCGGCTGCGTAGCCCTTGAAATGCAGGCCCGTTTCCTTTTCGAACGCGGGGCCCACGCTCTTTTCCATGAGGTTCACGAGCGAGCCTGCATAGAGCACGTTGACATCGGATTCGTCGGCGAATGCGTTGGCGCTCGCACCCATCGCGCCCATCACACCGCTCATCACGACGACTGAGGCCGCCAGCTTGCGGATAAACATGTTCGACACCCCGTTCGTTATAAAGGCCCATATATTACGATGGACTGCTGTATTCATGTGCTTGCGACATTCGCTATTTTGGCGATCCATGCCTGTGCGCGTCACAGTGACACGGCTAAACTGAGGCTCCGGTTCTTTGCCGTTTCATTGTTCTGTTCAATTGTGGAGGTCCTTATGCGTACCAGCGCCCGCAACCATTTCTCCGGCCAGATCAGCGCGGTCAAGGCCGGCGCTGTCAACGACGAAGTCACGCTGCGCGCCGACGGCGGCCTCGAGATCGTCGCGATCATTACGCATGGCAGCGCCGCTTCGCTGGGTCTCGCCGCTGGCAAGCCGGCCTTCGCGCTTGTGAAGGCATCGTCGGTGATCCTCATGGTCGACGGCGATGCGAGCAAGGTGTCCACGCGCAATGTGGTGGCGGGCACGGTTTCGTCGGTCACGAAGGGCGCGGTGAACGCGGAAGTCGTGCTCGCAGCCCCGGGCGGTGCGCAGATCGCGGCCATCGTAACGAACGACAGCGTCGATCGTCTCGGCCTCGCGGCGGGCAAGCAGGCCGCGGCGCTTTTCAAGGCATCGAGCGTGATCGTCGGCGTAGACGGTTGATGCGCTCCAAACTCGCGTGAATGCCATGACACACGGTAGACAGGACTCCGGCGCGCCGCCGCGCGATGTCGATGCGCTGGCCGTCGCGCGCTGCGACACTCTGACGGGGGCGCCGGAGGCGCCGCGCACGCCCGACGCCTGGCTCTTCGCGCGGCTCGTTGCGGCGCGCGAGGTGCGCGGCGAATTGCCGTTGCTCGGTCTAACGCGCGCGCAGTTCGACGCGCTCGGTGCGCGGCACTTCGTGTGTGCGGTGACGAGTGAAGCTCTGCACACGCACGTGATGGCCGATGCGTCGCATGCTGCATTCGCCACCGCAATGCATGACTTTCTCGTTGCGCTTGCCGCGCCGCAAGCCGACCCCGACGACGTGCGTTGCCTCGCCGCGATCGTTGCCCACGCGTGCCTGCGTCCCGATCATCTGTGGCGCGATCTCGGCCTGCGTGGCCGCGATGACGTGACAGGCATGCTGGAGCGCTTCTTTCCCGAGGTCGTGGCGCGCAACGTGGAAGGCTTGCGCTGGAAGAAGCTGCTGGCGCGTGAACTCGCGCTGGCGTTGGGCGCCACGCCAGGCCCTGCGCCCGGTTGCCCCGGCTGCGAGGACTTCGGCTTCTGCTTTCCCGCCGGGCGTTAGCCATGCAGAGGGGAACGGCGCGTAGCACGCATCGTGTATGCTTGCGCGCATGACCAAGTCCCCCAACGATCAACCGCGCGCAGACGCTCCCGCGCCCGCCCAGGCGCAGAAACCGGGCCGACCCGAGGTGCGTTTTCGCATGCGCATCCTTCAGGATGGCACGATCGCGCTCGGTCCAGGCAAGGTGTCGCTGCTCGAAGCCGTCCGCGAACATGGCTCGATCTCGGCTGCGGCGCGCAGCATGAACATGTCGTACCGCCGCGCGTGGCTGCTGATGGATGAACTCAACCGCGCGCTGGAGTCGCCGGCCACGGTTTCGGAGCATGGCGGGCAGAGCGGCGGCGGTAGCATGCTGACGCCGGTGGGCGAAGAGATCGTGCGCCTGTATCGCAGCATCGAGGCGCGTGCGGCGGCGGTCTGCGAGGCCGAGATCGAAGCCCTCGTCAAACTCGTGAAATCCTGACGCGATGTGACGTGATGTGCCGCGGCGGCGCACTGCCGCCAACGCCAGGCGCCTAGCCGTGGCGCAGGCAGAAAGGCGAGACGGGTACCGCCGCGAGCGTGGGCGGCGCGTTCGCATGGAGCCGCATCATCAACTCGACGAAGCTGGCGAGACTCGCCGTTCGCAATGGGTGCCACGTGACCTGGTGCCGTTCGCACACGCGCCTGAGCGTGCTCATCGAATCGTGGTCGATGCAGTCGACGGGAAACACCGCGAGATCCGCGTTGGCGAGGGCTGCGGCGAGCAGGCCCTTGCGATCTTCCACACCGCCGTCGTGCACGGTCAGCTCGCCTCCCGCCGACTCCACCCAGCGCCTGAGCGCGTGATTCGAACCCGGCCTGCCACCCACGTAGACGATCCGGCGGCCCTTTAACGCATCCTCGGGAAGCGTGCGTTGGGCTTGCGGGTCTTCGTGTGCTTGCGTGGTCTGCTCCATCGCGTGAACTTCGGCGCGCAAGGCGTCGATCAGCGCGTGGGCTTCGTCGAGCTGCGCGCGTAGCGTGTGGAGTGCGGCGGCATCGGCATTCGCGCGCTGCTCCGCGATCTCGCGGCGGCTCGTGTGCAGCGCGACCCGCGCGTCGCGTGCCGCGAGCGCTTCCTGCAGCGCCTCGAGCTGCGCGTGCTGCGGGGTGTTTTCGCGCTGCGCCGTCAGCTGTGCGGTTTGCGCATCGAGGGCGTTGCGCGCGGCGTCGCGCTCACGGCTCATCTCGTGCAGGCGCGCCTGCTGACGCTCGATCTTGGCCCGGAGTTCGGCGTTTTCCGCTTCCAGCGCCACGAGGCGGCGCAAGTCCGCGCGATTGGCCGCGCCAACCAGGTGCGAGAGCATGTGCAGCTCGCCGAACGCGGCCTGGCGCACTTCCATCGTCGTGGCCGGATGTGTCATCACCGCCCAGTACGCGGGCGGGATGTCGCCGTTCGCGAGCGCGTCGTTCCAGAGCGCGAGCACGGCCTGCGTGTCGCGCGCACTGGCGAATCGGCGCACCGCGCCTGCATAGCGGGTGTCGAGAGCCTTTTGCAATGCCTTGCCGCCTGCGCCGCCTTCGATCGCCAGTTCGACCGCGGCGTGATGGATCTCGAGATCGCTCGCGCGCTGGGCGTCGAGCCGGGTGAATTTAGGGACGAGCTTGCGCAGCTCGTGCGTGCTCAGGCAGGTGCCGATGATGGAGCAATGCAGATGGGCGTCGAGTTCGACGAGGCGCGTGCGCTGACGCGCGCGGGCGAGTTCGGCTTGCGAAGGGCCGCAGCAGTCTGCGCTCGTCATCGCGCGCAGCGTGGTCTCTTCGGCAGATGTGCCGCCCGGCGTGCGGGCGAGGCGGAACGGCGGTGCGTGCATGGTGACCTCTGATCCACTGCGGAACGCGGGGCTGTGCATGGCGTGAGCGGCGACTGCGCCTCGACCCGGCTGGGCGCCCCCGGCTGGCTGCGCGTCGAGAGCGAAATATACCATGGAATATAACGAAGGCCGGATGACGGCCAGGAACGCAGTTCAGGTTGCGGTTTCGCGCACGAGCGTCGTTGCGACGCCGGTGACGGCGACGGCATTGGCCACTGACCAGCCTGCGGCCGCCCCGGACGATTGCGCTTCGCAGCGCGCGTCGAATTGCGCTTCGGCCGCGTTCGCGTGCTGCGCGAGCACATGTTCGACGCCGAGCCCGACGAAGGCCGCATCGAGCCGCTCCAGTTCGGCCACGGTGCGGCGCAGCGCTTCGGTGTCGAGACAGAACGCGTCGCTGAAAAGCGCATCGCGCGTCTTGTCGAGGCGGCGCGCGTCGCGAATCGCGCGCTTGAGTTCGCGCTGACGGGCGAAGCGGGCCAGATCGATGCGTCGCGAGAGCGCGACGAGGAGCGGCTGCAGCGACACCCCGGCTGGCGATGCGTGCGCGTCAGCCATGCCGCCACTGCCAGCGCCGTCCCCACGCGCGAGCATGCGCTCGAAGCGCTCGATGCTGTTGCGCAGCCGCCGGAACGCGTCGATCAGGTCGCGGATCAGCTCCGCGCGCTCGTGCCCCGACGCGGAGCGCAGCGTGGTGATCGTGGCCGCGAAGCCGTTCGCACCGGCCGGCGCGGGTACGCGACGCACCTGCGGTATCGATATTGCCGTTGTTGCGCTTACGAGGCGCCGACTACTCGCCAATTCCTGCCTCCGTCTGCTGGATGGTCGTTCGATGTATTTTATAGGATACATCGATTCGGAGACGGAGCGCATGAATCGCGCGGCGCCCGTGTTCCTGTGGCGCCACGCCGCATGAACTAAAATTACCGCTTTGCGCCTCGCTTATTGCCTCGTTGCGCGCGCACCCGATTTTTCGCTTTTTCCCGCTGTTCAATGACCACACCTTCTCCGGAGGCGGCGTCCGACGACCCGCCCAGCCTTTCGCGCAATCGCGGTTTCCAGCGCTTCTATGGCGCGCGCGTGCTGTCGTCGCTCGCGTTCCAGATGCTCGCCGTCGCCATGGGCTGGCACATCTACGCGCTCACGCATAGTGCGTTCGCGCTCGGTCTCGTCGGCCTCGCGCAGTTCCTGCCGATGTTCTGCCTCACGCTCGTCGTCGGCCACGTGGCGGACCGCTACGACCGCAGACGCATCGCCTCCGTCTGCCAGCTCATCGAATGCGCCGCCGCCCTGACCTTCGCGGCCGGCACGGTCGGCGGCTGGCTGAGTGCGCCGCTCATCTATGCGCTTGCCGCGTGCGTAGGCGCAGCGCGCGCGTTCGAGTCGCCCGCCATTTCGTCCTTGCTGCCGGGTGTCGTGCCGCGCTCGCAGCTGCCGAACGCGACCGCGTGGTCGACCTCGGCGAACCAGACCGCGAACATCGTCGGCCCGGCGCTGGGCGGCCTGCTGTACGGCATCGGCGCGACGCCGGCCTACGCGGCCTGCTCGCTCGCGTTCGCGGCGGCCGCTACGCTCTCGGGCACGATCCCGCTGCGCGCCAAACCGCCCGCGCGAGCCCCCGTCACGCTCGAATCGGTGTTCTCGGGCATCGCGTTCATCCGTTCGCAGCCCGTCATTCTCGGCGCGCTGTCGCTCGATCTGTTCGCGGTGCTGTTCGGCGGCGCGACGGCACTCTTGCCCGTGTTCGCCCGCGACATCCTGCACGCCGGGCCCATCGCGCTCGGTCTGTTGCGCTCGGCGACGGCCGCGGGCGCGCTGGCGGGCTCGATCTGGCTCGCGCATTTTCCGCTTCGGCGCCGGCCGGGTCTCGCGATGTTCGGCGGCGTGATCGTGTTCGGCTGCGCGACGATCGCGTTCGGGCTGTCGCATGACATCGTCGTGTCGCTGATGGCGCTGGCGGTGCTGGGCGCTTCCGACGTCGTGAGCGTGGTCGTGCGCACGTCGCTCGTGCAGCTGCGCACGCCCGACGAAAAACTCGGCCGCGTGAGCGCGGTCAATTCGCTGTTCATTGGCACGTCGAACCAGCTTGGCGAGTTCGAGTCGGGCCTCACCGCTGGCTGGTGGGGCGCGCAGCGCGCCGTGCTGGTGGGCGGCGTGGCGACGATCTGCGTCGCGCTGCTGTGGATGCGGCTCTTTCCGGCCCTGCGCGACACGCGCTCGCTCGAGCGCGAAGAGGCGCACGCCACCGCCAGCGCGAACTGATCGCGCATGCGGCAACCCGCGGCGCCCCGTTTCGCCGCTGCCGTGCGCCGGGGTTTGCCGTTATCCTTTCGCGAGGGCCCGCTCGCAGCAGCGGAAGTAGCGGACCCTGTATTTCTCATCCACCCATCAAGTCATGCATCCATCGACCATCGTCCCGAGGAGCGCCGCATGCGCGTAGGCCGCCCCGTCAAGGCGCTGCCGCAGCCGCTGTGCGATTACTGCGGCGCGAAAGCGGTGCTCGCGCGCTTCGCCGACGAGGCCTACCCGTATCGCGACGATCACGGCCCGCTATGGGTCTGCACGCCCTGCGAGGCCTGGATCGGCGTGCCCGCGCGCAGCACGCGCAACGTGCCGCTCGGCCGGCTTGCCAACGCCGCCCTGCGCGACGCCAAGAGCCGCCTGCACGACGCGCTCGAACCGCTGGTGGCCGCGAAGATGCGGCGCGACAAGGTCAACGCCTTCGAGGCACGGGGCAAGGCCATCCGCTGGCTCGGGGACGAACTGGGCTTCGACCTGCCCAATCCGTCGATCCACCTTCTGAGCCTCGAGCAGTGCGAGCGGGCCATCGCGCACATCGAGGCGTTCATGGCCGCGCGACGCGCCGACGGCGGGGGCGAGCGCGAACCGCGCTGAGCCGGCCGCCGCCAGCCGCTTGCCCGCCTGTCAGGCGATGCGCGGCGCATGTCTGTCACTGATAGTTACATTCGATTTGAGGGTCGGCGCTTAACCTTCGGCGCGCCGTGCCGTTATTGCACGGAACAGACTCTTACTTGCCCTTCCATGGCCAGGACCATCCCTTTCCCGCAGCGCTCGCAAGCCGGTCGCCCCCGACGCAGCAAGTCGATGCTGCTGCCGATCCCGCGCGCGGTCGCCAACGAACTCGCGCTGCAGGTGCATCTCGCGCTCGCCGCGCTGCGCCGCGGCGGCACCGGCGACGACGCACGCGCGTTGCTCCATGCTCACGTGCTCGCGCAATCGATTGCGGAGGCCGGATATGGCACGCTCGAGCCGGAACAGGTGCGAGCGGCGGATGCCGCGCTGATCGCCTGTTTCGAGAGCGGCAACACGGGCGGCGGCTGGCAGCTGGACGATGCGGGATTCGAGGCTGTTGCGCAACTCGTGAATGTGTATGACCGCCAGTTGCAAGGCGCGCCGCTGTGGGCGCTGACCGAGGCAAGCGAGCGGCTCGAGCGCATGGGCGCAGGCGATGCCAGCCAGCACGCATTGCGCAAGAGCGCGTGACGCGCGCGACGCCGGGTACGCACATTGCGGCCGGCTTGGATGACGGTCGCCGCACAGACCCAGTACTTAGCAGGCAGTATGGTGAAGTGAACGATCCTCTTTGAAAGACGATCGAGGCGAGAGACGGAAGGCCGCCGGCGGGCGATGCATCCCCAAAAAATGCATGGCCGCGCCGATCGAGCCAGGGATGCGCTGTGGCGAACCGGGCGCGTGCCCGAGCGGGCCGCCGGTGCGCGCTGTGGCGACATTGGCACGAGATTTGACGCGGGATGCGAATCGTGTTGACTTCGGACAGGTGGCGCGCCTAAAATTCGCCCGTCTTAACAAAAGGGGCTGACGCCTTGGACAGTAGCAGTTGTCGATCTTCGAACAGTTTCGCTGCCTGACCGGCAGGACGTCCGCGCTCCTTTTCTTCCAGCCGCCGTCTTGCCAGCCAGGCAGATGGTGCGCGTCCAGCAGTAAATCCTCGTGCACTCTTGAATAGCGTCGACCGACGCCGCAGCGCCTTGACCGTATCGAGCGCCGCGGATGGCCGACATCGCGCCGTAAGCCCGCCCTGATCGATGCGCGCTTGCGGCACGGTTCGTTCGTTGCGCCCTGAGCGCGACGCGCGGATCGACACATGCGCGCTTTGAAGCCCTTGAAGCCGCTTCGCGTTCGAGCTACCGACTCGATGCAAGCCCTGGGCTCAGCCGCCGTGACGATAAGGAGTTCCGATGTCTGACAGTGACAGTTATCCGTTATGCCGCTTCCTTTTGAATTGCACTGAGGAAAGCGGGCAGACGCGAGCCGCCGCGCGCTGAAAGATTGCGCCCTGCCGGGTCTGCTGGCTTTCCTCCCCCACGCGTCCCCCACGACGCCAGGAGAACCAGTATGAACTTCGGCCTTCTTTTGCCGCATCTGTCGCAACTGCAGCAAACGCAGCACACCTTCCATCCCGATCTGCTCGGCGCGCGTGAGCGCGCGAGCGCCCCGCCGCCCTGCCGGGAATCGCGACTCGCCGCGCGCTGGCGAGACCTGCGAGCGCGCGTGTTTCGGGTCTGAATCAGACAAGCAGTAACGGATCCCCGCGCGTATGCCCAGCCGGCCTGGCCGGCCCTACGCGCCGCGCGAGGGATTCGCGCAATAACCCATCGCCGGTGCTTCGACATGAACCAGTTCAACCACACATTGCGAACGACCCGCTGCGCAGCGCGCGCCTGCGCCGGCGTGCTCGTGCCCACGCCAGTACTCGCTAACGGAGGCCGCTAATGGAGTTCAGCTTCAACCTGAACCGCACGGCCAACGCCTCGGCGTGGCGCGTGCTGCCGAACCGCTGGGACTTCGTGGCGTTCCCGCTGATGATCGGCCTGATCGCAATGGCGGCCGTGGGCTTTCACGAAACGATGGCGCCCATTGCCACGTTGAAGGCGCAGCCCATCTCGCTCGATCCCGCGAACCTGCCCGAGTACGCCATGCGCACCACGCTGCGCATGCTTGCGGCGATGGTGGCCTCGCTGATCTTCACGCTCGTGTACGGCACGCTCGCGGCGAAGAGCCGCCGCGCGGGCCAGGTGCTCGTGCCGATTCTCGACATCCTGCAGTCGGTGCCGGTGCTCGGCTACATCTCGTTTACGGTCACGTTCTTTCTCGCGCTCTTTCCCTCGCGCGTGCTGGGGGCCGAGCTCGCGGCGATCTTCGCGATCTTCACGAGCCAGGCGTGGAACATGACGTTCAGCTTCTACCAGTCGCTGCGCACGGTGCCGCGCGATCTGGATGAAGTCTCGCGAGGTTTCCATCTCACGGGCTGGCAGCGCTTCTGGAAGCTCGAGGTGCCGTTCTCGATGCCGGGCCTCATCTGGAACATGATGATGTCGATGTCGGGCGGCTGGTTCTTCGTGGTGGCCTCCGAAGCGATCACGGTGGGCAACAACACGATCACGCTGCCGGGTGTCGGCGCGTATCTGGCCCAGGCGATCGCGGAAAAGAACCTGCACGCCGTGGGCTGGGTGATCCTCGCGATGGTCGTCGTGATTCTCGCGTACGACCAGTTCCTGTTCCGCCCGCTCGTCGCGTGGGCCGACAAGTTCCGCATGGAGAACACGAGCTCGGGCGACGCGCCCGAATCGTGGCTGCTCGACCTGATTCGGCGCACGCGTCTCATTCACCGTCTGCTCGTGCCGATGGGCTTCCTGCTCGCCACGCTCGCGCGCATTCCGTTGCGCGTGCAACTGCCGAAGTCGCTGCCCGTCGTCACCACGATCAGCAAGCGCTCGCGTATCGGCGACATCGTCTGGGCCGCGTTCGTGATCGCGCTGACTGTGTTCGTGGTGTGGCGCGTCGTGGCCTATGTGCGCACGGGCGTCACGCTCGATGAAGTCTGGCACGTGTTCGTGCTCGGCCTCATCACGCTCTTTCGCGTGCTGCTCTTGATCGCTATCGCTTCGGTGATCTGGGTGCCGCTCGGCGTGCTGATCGGCCTGCGTCCGGCGATTGCCGAGAAGGTTCAGCCGCTCGCGCAGTTCCTCGCCGCGTTCCCGGCCAACCTGCTGTTCCCCGTGTTCGTGATCGTGATCGTGCGCTTTCACCTGAACCCGGACATCTGGCTCTCGCCGCTCATCGTGCTCGGCACGCAGTGGTACATCCTCTTCAACGTGATCGCGGGTGCCAGCGCCTATCCGAACGACTACAAGGAAGCGGCCACGAACTTCCGCATTCGCGGCTGGCAATGGTGGAAGAAGGCCATGCTGCCGGGCATTTTCCCGTACTACATCACGGGCGCGATCACGGCTTCCGGCGGCGCATGGAACGCGAGCATCGTCTCCGAGTTCGTGCAGTGGGGCGACACGAAAGTCGTCGCGCATGGCCTCGGCTCGTACATCGCCCAAACGACCGCCGCCGGCGACTTCCCGAAGATCATTCTGGGCATCGCGATGATGTCCCTGTTCGTTACGTTGTTCAATCGCGTGCTCTGGCGTCCGCTGTACACCTACGCCGAGTCCCGGCTGCGCCTCGATTGAGATGGAGTGACATCATGCTGAATCCGAAAATCGTCTCTTCCGACCTGCTGCCGATGCGGCCCGCTCCCGGCCAGGAAGTGCTCGCCGTCAAGCATGTTTCGCGCGGCTTCGCGAAGAAAGAGGACGAGCGCCTCGTGCTCGACGACGTGAACCTCACGCTGCGCGAGGGCGAGATCGTCGGCTTGCTGGGCCGTTCCGGCTCGGGCAAGTCCACGCTGCTGCGCATCATCTCCGGGCTCATCGAGCCGACCGAAGGCGAGGTGAACTGGCTCGGCAAGCCGCTCGAAGGGCCGGCCGAAGGCGTGTCGATGGTGTTCCAGACCTTCGCGCTGTTCCCGTGGCTCACGGTGCTGCAGAACGTGGAAGCGGGCCTCGAAGCGCAGGGCGTGGGCGCGCGCGAGCGCCGCGAGCGGGCGCTGGCGGCCATCGACCTGATCGGTCTGGACGGCTTCGAAAACGCCTATCCGCGTGAGCTTTCGGGCGGCATGCGCCAGCGCGTGGGCTTCGCGCGCGCGCTCGTGGTCGACCCGACGCTCCTGCTCATGGACGAGCCGTTCTCCGCGCTCGACGTGCTGACCGCCGAAACACTGCGTACCGATTTGCTCGACCTGTGGACGCAAGGCCGCTTGCCGATCAAGTCCGTGCTGATCGTCACGCACAACATCGAGGAAGCGGTGTTCATGTGCGACCGCATTCTCGTGTTGTCGTCGAACCCTGGGCGCGTGTCGGCAGAGATCAAGGTGCCGTTCAAGCATCCGCGCAATCGTCTCGATCCGGCGTTCCGCAAGCTCGTCGACGACATCTACGCGAAGATGACGGCGCGCGAAGCCGCCGAGGCCACGACTCGCCGTCTCGAAGTGGGCAGCCGCCTGCCGGACGTGTCGACCAACATCATGGCCGGTCTGATCGAAACGCTGGCGGCCGCACCGTATCACGGCCGCGCCGACATGCCGGAAATCGCGCGCTCGCTGCATCTGGAAGTCGACGACCTGTTCCCGATCGTGGAAATGCTGCAGCAGCTCGGCTTCGCCGACGTGCGCGAAGGCGATGTGCTGCTCACGCCGCCCGCCCGCGTGTTTGCGGAGATGGGCACGCAGGCGCGCAAGCTCATGTTCGCCGATCACCTGCTGCGCAACGTGCCGCTCGCGGCGCGCATCAAGAAGGTGCTCGACGAGCGCCCGGGCCATCGCGCGCCGCGCGTGCGCTTCGAGCAGGAGCTGGAGGACGTGCTTTCCGATGTCGACGCCGAAGAAACGCTCGATACCGTGATCGAGTGGGCGCGTTACGGCGAGGTCTTTTCGTACAACGACCAGTCGGAAATCTTCAGTTTCGAGGACGTCGAGGCGTAAGGCCTGCGTCCCTGCAAAAACAAGAACGGGCGGCGAGGGTGACACCTCAACCGCCCGTTTTTTGCCTGCAGAATCTGCTGGCCTTATTGGCCGATCCCGATCAGCTCGATTTCGAACGTGAGATCGCTGTTCGGCGGAATCGGGCCGACCGCGCGATCGCCATAAGCGGTCGCCGCCGGGCAGGTCAGCTTCGCCTTGCCGCCGACCTTCATCTTCTGCACGCCTTGCGTCCAGCACGGAATCACGCGATTGAGCGGGAAGGTCGCCGGGCCGCCGTGCTTGTCGGAGCTGTCGAATTCGGTGCCGTTCGCGAGCGTGCCGCGATAGTTCACGCGCACGACGTCGGTGGCCGTGGGCTGCGGACCGGTGCCTTGCTTGATGTGTTCGACGACGACGCCCGACGGCAACTTGTCGATGGGGTTGGCGGCGAACGCGGTCGTTGCAACGGTGGCAGCGGCGACCAGGGCAATCAGTGATTTCATGAGATGTCCTCGTTGAATGGCAAATCGATTATATCGGGCGCGCCGCGCAAGCAGAGGAAAGGTGAGCTTCTTCGGGACGCACCGCGCCGCGCGTGCAGCGCCTCATGCCACCGCTCGCAGACCTTTGATTAGACGGAGAACTTTACCCTGCCAGCGTTGCGCCGCGACGTTGCTCGCCCCGTATCGGTGAGACTTTTCGGGAGATCGATCGGGCGAAGCGACGGGTGAGGCCGGCGCGCGCGAGCCGCGCACCGGCCATGATGTCCACGCATCAATTCGGCTTGCCGCTCGACGACCCGTTACCGTCGCCCGACGCACCGGCGCGGCCGGCGCGCGGCTTGCCGCCTTGCGCGCCCGTCTTCGAAGCGCCGTGCGCCTGCGCCCGCGCGCGATCGTTGTCGGTGGCGTCGTCATCGTCGTGATCGTCGCCGTGCGTATGCCCTTCGACATCGTCACCGCGCGCCATGCCCACGAGGAAGTTGCGCTGCGGATTCGCCAGCTCGATGCCGCGCTCCGTGAAGCGCAGCAACACGCGCTTGTTGAACTCGCGCTGCACACCCCAGCGCGCCGAGTCCTTACACTGAATCTGCCCGACGAGCGTGACGGCCGCGCCATCCACCTGATCGACCCCCCAGTATGCGAAGTCGCTGAGAATGCCGTTCTTGAACGCGTCTTCCTTGCGGATCTCGGCGCCGATGTCCTTGAGCGTGTCGATGGCGCGCTGCAGATCCGCGCCATGCGCGATCTGCACCTTCACCGCCGCGTTGCCGATGCCGCGATTCGTGTTGTTCACCGTCGTCACCGAGCTGAACGGCACGGTGTAGAGCGAACCGTCGCCGCCGCGCAGGCGCACGGTGCGGATCGAGAGAAACTCGACCGTGCCCGAGACGCCCGCCACCGTCACCCAGTCGCCCACCTGCATGGCGTTTTCCGTCAACAGGAAGATGCCGGTGATGAAGTCCTGCACGAGCTTTTGCGAGCCAAAGCCGAGCGCCACGCCGAAAATACTCGCGCCCGCAATCAGCGGCGCGGTGTTCACGCCGAGCTGCGAGAGCGCGGTGAGCCCGACCACGACGAGGATTGAAACGAGCAGCGTGGTGCGGAACATCGGCAAGAGCGTGCGCAATCGCGCGGCCCGCACGAAGTCGCCCGCGTCGGTCCATGCGTTCAGGCGCCGCTCGGCCGCGCCGTTCGCGAACTCCCAGATCGCGACGGCGGCAACGACGGCGATCACGATAGTGAGGAGTGCAGAGCCCAGCAGATGCCCCATCGGCGCGAGCGCGAGAATGCGTGCGGGACGCAGGCCCCAGACGTGCAGCAGCAGGTCGAGCGAGACGATCCAGATCGCCACGACGACGATGCGCCGCAGCGCCGGGTAATAGCGATACGCACGGCGCTGCCCGAAGCTCATCTTCTCCTGATCGTCGCGCAAGCCGAACGCGCGGCTCAACGCCCCGAGCAGCACGATGGCGCTCACGCGCGCGGCGAGCAGCACGACGAGCGAGAGTCCGCCCGCGCGCAGCAGCGCCGCGTAGCCGCCGCGCAGATCGAGCGCCCAGACGAACCAGAGCGCGAGGACGACGAAGAGCGCCACGCCCACCCAGATGTCGGCGAACCATTGCATGAACCAGGCATACGAGCCATGGCGTGCGGCGGCGGCGCGCATGGCGTCGGCCACGGGGCGGCGCAGCTGCAGGATCATCACGGCAAGCGCGAGGTGGCCGACCAGCGTGACGACCTTCACGAGTGCGAGATGCGCGTCCTCGGTCATGCCGAGCGGCACCGCCCCGCCAATCGCTCCGCCCACGCCGCCGATCACGACGACGCGCACGAGCCAGCGCTGCGCGTAAGCGGCCCAGTCGTCGGGTAGCGGCACGAGGCGCAGCGCGGCGGCGTCGGGCGCGAACAGCAGCTTGCCGAACATCACGATCACGCGGCAGATCACATACGTATCGACGATCTGGCCCACGGCTTCGGCGGGCGCGGCGTCGTCGGGGCCGAAGAGCGACAGCACGCCCGCGGCGCACAGGCCGAAGGCGATCACGGGCACGACTTCGAGCAGCATCACGAGCAACGCGCCCGGCAGACGCTGCAAGAGGCGCCAGTGATGCGCGCCGCGCAGCGCGTGGTACGCCTCTTTCGCGCGGTCGGCGGCGGTTTTTGGCGAGGCGCTGGTGTTGTCCTCGGCTTGCGCCGCGACCACGGTGGCGCGCGCTGCCGCGTTGGCGCCCGCGTTCGCGCGGGGGCCGGCGTTCGGGTCGCTGTCCTTTTCGTCCTGGCCGCTCTTGCCCTCGGCCGGCTCCATGCCGGCGGCTTCGCGCAGGGCGTCTTGTTCCGCGTCGGCCTTCGCATCGGCGGCTTTCGCCTGCGCGGCGAGCGCGAGGCTCGTGCCCGTCGCTTCAGGTGTTTGTGGCTGCGGCGTCGGCGTGCCGCCTTGCGCAGGGCCGGCGCCCTCGCGCTGTTTCGCGGCCTGATGCGCGGCAATGGCGCGCTCCGGCGTGGCGACGACGCGGCGCAGCAGCGTGGCGAGCGCGAGCGCGGGCACGAGCGTGAGCAGCAGCACGCGCAGCAGCGCGAGCATCAGCGCGTGGCCTTCCGGCGTGTTCAGATGGTCCTGCCACCAGTTGCGCGTGGACCAGAGGCCGAGCAGCGTCGCGAACGTATGGCTCAGATGCTGGCCCATCGTGCGCGCGCCGTGCGCCGCGTGATCGGCGATCTGCACGACCAGACCGTTGGAGCGCAATGCGCCCGCGAGCGGCGCCGAAGCGGGCGTGGCGGCCGCCGCGCCGGAGGCCGCGGCGGGCGCACTGGCCGCCGCGCTTGCCGAGGCGGGCACGGCCAGCGCGCCAGCGGCGGCGATGGCGCGCAGCGTGTCTTCCATGTGGCCGCGCTGCACGGGATCGTCGAGAACCTGCAGGGCGGCTTGCGCCTGGGTGGGCGTGAGCGCCACGGGGGCGGCCGGGTTGGCCGCGTTGGCATTAGCGGCGGGCGCGGCGGGCTGGGCGGGATGCGCTGGGCTCGCGCCGGGCTTGAACGCTTCGGCGACGGTGGCCGGTGTCGCCGCCGCTGCACGCGACGCGCCGAGCGCGAGCGTCAGGCCGGCTGAAACGGCGAGGACGGCAACGAGAGCTTGCAGGCGCGACGCGCGCGGGAACCGAAAGGCAGAAGAAAGGGACATCCTTGTCATGGGCTTACGGGTCGCGACTGCGGCGACCCTTCAGTGGCGGCGGAGGAAAAGACAGCGGGACAAAACGCGCGGCTGGAAGCGCGTTGGCGCGGCGCATAGCCTGCCGGCGCCCGATTCGTCGGAACGTTCGACGCGCTGCCGCAATTTCGGTGCCCACTTTTTGCGTGGGTGGCCCGCAGGGCGTTTGCGGAACCGCCAAAAAATGGCGCGCCGCGCGAAACGTGAGTGCTGACTATGCCGGGAGTATGCCTCTTTTACCTTACGAACGCGGATGAGACGCGCATGCCGGGCACCGATAAAAGGGACGCTTCATTGCCATACGCGGTTCGCGGCGTACGCGGGTTTTGATCAGTGGCGCATGCGCCCGGGCGAATGCTACCGTTGCACGGTCAACATTCAGGCCCGCCAGAGGCCGACGAGGAGAGCCATGAACAGCGTCAGCATGACCGGAGTGCGCAAGGGCAAACTGAGCCGCACGCAGTTGATCGTCGCCGCGACAATCGGCAATGCGCTCGAATTCTTCGATTTCACCGTCTACAGCTTCTTCGCGCTGACCATCGGCAAGCTGTTCTTTCCCACCATGTCGAGCTACGGGCAGTTGCTGGCCTCGGTCGCGACCTTCGGCGTGGGCTTCGTCATGCGGCCGCTTGGCGGCGTGGTGATCGGCGCGTATGCCGACCGCGCCGGACGCAAGCCTGCCATGACGCTCACCATCTTCATGATGGCGCTGGGCTGCATGCTGATCGGCCTCGCCCCCACCTACGCGCAGATCGGGGTGGCCGCGCCGGTCCTGATCGTGTTCGCGCGCTTGCTGCAGGGATTTTCCGCGGGCGGCGAAGTGGGCGCATCCACCACGCTGCTGATCGAGGCGGGCACGCCCGTCAATCGCGGCCTGCTCGGCAGCTGGCAGTTCGCGAGCCAGGGGATGGGCGTTTCGCTCGGCGCATTAACGGCCGGACTCCTGACGACTTTCCTCGCCGCCGACACGCTGCTCGCCTGGGGCTGGCGCGTGCCTTTCCTCATGGGCGTAGCGATCGCGCCGCTCGGTATGTGGATTCGCCGGCGTCTTGACGAGCAGTTGCCGCCGCAGGCGAGCGTGGTGCGCATGCCGGTGCTCGCCGTGCTGCGCGATCACTGGCGGCGCGCGGCGCTCGGCATCCTGCTGACGATCGGCTCCACGGTCACGGCCTATGTCGTCACGTTCTATATGCCGACGTATGCGATTCACGAACTGAAGGTGCCCGCGCCCACGGCCCTGCTGGCGGGGCTCGTTTCCGGCGTCGTGACCTTTCTGGTGGCGCCCGTATCGGGCCTGCTCTGCGACCGGTTCAGCCGCCGCGCGCTGATCTTCTGGCCGCGCGTGGGTGTCTTGCTGTTGATCTACCCGGCGTTCCTGTGGCTCGCGAGCGGCCCGGATGCCGCGCGTCTTTTGATCACCGTAGGCGGCCTGAGCGTGCTGCTTGGGCTGCAGGCCGCGCCCTCCATCACGATGCTGCCCGAGATGTTCCCGCGCGCCGTACGCGCAACAGGCATGGCGATCGTCTACGGCATCGGCGTGGCGATTTTCGGCGGCTTCGCGCAGACCGTTGCCACCTGGCTCGTGAAGAGCACGGGCAATCTGCTCGCGCCCGCGTGGTACGTGATGGCGTGCGTGGCGATCTCGTGCCTCGCGTTGCCGTTTATTCGCGACCTTACGGGCAAGCCGCTCGAGGATTGACGGTTAGCCTTTCTGGCGCGCCGCTTCGAGATTCGCGTCGAGCTGCCGCGCCAGACCGTAGAGCATGCCGAGCGAGGGCGCCGCGACGCCCACACGCTGTGCCAGTTCATAGGGCGCGCCTAGCAGGGCTTCGACTTCGAGCGAGCGTTGCGCTTCGACGTCTTGCAGCATCGAAGTCTTGAACGCGCCTAGCTTGCGCGTGATCGCGTTGCGCTCCTCGATGGTCATCGCGAGGCGAATGCCGAGCGCTTCGCCGATCGCGCGCGCCTCGACCATGACCGCGCTCACGAGCTGAGTCGTGAGCGGGTCGTCGAGAATCACGTCGGCGGTCGAGCGCGTGAGCGCGCTGATGGGGTTCATCGTCATGTTGCCCCAGAGCTTCGCCCAGATATCGGCCTGAATCGGCTCTGCCTTCGTGACCTCGAAGCCGGCCTGCGCAAGCAGATCTCGCGCTTCCTGTGCGCGCGTGGCCATGTGCGCCGAGCCCTCGCCGACGATCAGATGATTGCCGCCGCCCTTGCGGATCACGCCCGGCCCCGCAATCGACGACGACAGATGCACGACACAGCCCGAAGCCTGCGCGGGCGGCAGCGCCTTCGAGACGACACCACCGGGATCGACCGCTTCGAGCGGGCCGTTCGCATGCGTGCCGCCGAAGCCGTGGAGAAACCACCAGGGCACGCCGTTCATCGCCGAGACGATATGCGTGTGCGGGCCCACGAGCGGTGCGAGCGAAGCGGCCGACTGGGCGAGCGCCTGACCCTTCAGGCAAACGAAGACGATGTCTTGCGCGCCGAGCGATGCGGCGTCGTTCGTTGCGTTGACGGCTTGCGTGTAGCGCGTGTCGCCTTCGACGATCGTCAGACCGTCGCGGCGAATCGCTTCCAGATGCGCACCGCGTGCGAGCAGATTTACGGCGATGCCCGCGCGCGCCAGACGCGCCGCGAGCAGGCCGCCGATCGCACCGCCGCCGATGACGGTGATCTTCCGGTTCGGGGTGTTCAAACTTTCACTCCTGATAAGACGGGTCGATGCGCGTGACACGACGGACCAGCGCGTCGAGCACGTTCTGGCCCGCGCCGTGTTCGGGCGAGAACTGCAAGGCGTCGCGCGTCGAGCGTTCGGTAATGGCGGGCGAGATCGGCAGCGTCTGACCGCACATCGAATCGGTCACGACTTGCACCTCGCACGCGCGATTGAGCGTCCAGAGCAGCGCAAAGGCGTGCGCGAGGGTCACACCATGCGAAAGCAGCCCGTGGTTGCGCAGAATGAGCAGCCGCTTGTCGCCCATCGACTTCAGAATGCGCGATTTTTCTTCGGCGTGCACGGTGATGCCTTCGAAGTCGTGATACGCGACCATGTCGTGCAGCTGCGCCGAATAGAAGTTCGTATACGCGAGGCCGCCTTCCATGCACGCCACCGCGAGCCCTGCCGTGGTGTGCGTATGCATCACGCAATGCGCGTCTGCCACGTTTGCATGTATCGCGCTGTGAACCACGAAACCGGCCGGATTGATCGGATACTCGCTCGGACTCAGGATATTGCCTTCGAGATCGATCTTGACGAGATTCGAGGCCTTGATTTCGTCATACGTGAGCCCGAACGGGTTGATGAGGAAATGCTTGTGCGGCCCGGGCACGCGCAGCGTAATGTGATTGAAGATCAGCTCGGTCCAACCCATGAGATGAAACACGCGATACACAGCGGCGAGTTGCACGCGCACCGCCCATTCCGTGGGGTCGCACCATTCGGGGCGCGTGCGCTGGATGTTTTCATTCATGAAAGTCTCCTCGTGGCGGGCTCTGATCTCGCCGATCCTACGCGCAAATAAATGCGTGTGCAAGCATCAAACTTTCCATGAAATGCCTGCAGAACAGCGCTTTCATCGATGCTATCCTGATGACGTGGCCGCATTTCGCGGCCGGTGAAAACCAGGCGGGAAGATCCATGACGGGGAAGTACAACATCGCGGAGCTGTTCACCTATCGGCTCCATGTGCTCAAGAAGCAGACCGATCGCACGATGAGCGACGCGTTCGAGGCAGCGCTCTCCCTGTCGCTCACGGAGGCGCGGCTGCTGCTCAGCGTGGGCGCGTTCGGATCGTTGTCGGTGTCGGATCTCGGGCGCGTGTCGAATCTCGACCGCAGCCAGGCGAGCCGCGCCACCGACGTGCTCGAACGCAAGGGCCTGCTCGCCAAGACCTCGAACGAGGCGGACGGGCGCGGCGTGCTCGTGGCGCTCACGGCGCAGGGACGCAGTACCTACCGGCGCGCCACGGCGATCTCGAAGGCGACGAACGACGCGATTCTCGCCACGCTGAGCGAGCACGAGCGCGAAGTGCTGGCAAGCGTGCTGGCCAAGCTCATACAGAGCGGGGAAGCGGGCGAATGAAGCGCGCTCCGCGCGCGACGCGATGAACGCGGGATGAACGTGCGTTAGCCGCGCGCCGCAGGCTGGCGGAATTTCGCGGCCAGTTCGCTTGCGCTGCGTGCAAGCAACGACACGTCGCTGCCCACGGCGACGAACGTCGCGCCAGCTTCCAGATATTCGTTCGCAATGACCGGATCGGCCGCGAGCACGCCCGCGCCTTTGCCTTGCGCGCGCACAGTGCGAATGCCGTTGCAGATCGCCTCGCGCACCTGCGGCGAGCCTGGCTGGCCCAGCAGGCCCATCGAAGCGCTCAGGTCCGCGGGCCCGAAGAACACGCCGTCCACGCCTCCTGCCTGCGCGATGGCTTCGAGCTGCGCGAGCGCGCTCGCCGTTTCCACCTGGACCAGCACGCACAGTTCTTCCGCTGCGTGATGCAGATAATCCGCAGAGCCGTTCCAGCGCGAGGCACGCGCAAGCGCGCTGCCCACGCCGCGCACGCCGTGCGGCGCATAGCGCGTCGCGGCGACGGCGGCGCGTGCCTCCTCGGCGTTCTCGATCATCGGCACGAGCAGGGTTTGCGTGCCGATGTCGAGCAGTTGCTTGATGATGGCCGCGTCGTTGCGCACGGGCCGCACAATCGCGTGCGTGGGGTAGGGTGCGACGGCCTGCAGTTGCGCGAGCGTGCTGCGCAAATCATTGGGCGCGTGCTCGCCGTCGATCAGCAGCCAGTCGAAGCCCGTGTTCGCAAGCAGTTCGGTTACGTACGAGTCGGCGAGTGCGGCCCACAGGCCGATTTGCGGGCGGCCTTGCGCGAGCGCGCGCTTGAACGGGTTGGCGGGTACGGCCATGATGACGGCATCCTGATCAGATGAAATGGAAGCCGATGCCGCCCAGCGGGCCGTAATCGGCATGGAACGTATCGCCCGCGCGCGCCGGAATCGGCGCCGTGAACGAGCCGCTCAGGATCACGTCGCCGGCTTCCAGGCGCTCGTCGTGGCGCGCGATCTTGTTGGCGAGCCAGGCAACGCCGGTTGCCGGATGGTCGAGCACCGCGGCGGCCAGGCCGCTTTCCTCCACGGCGCCGTTCCTGTAGAGCAGCGCGCCGACCCAGCGCAGGTCCACGTCGAGCGGCTTCACCGGGCGGCCGCCCAGCACGACGCCCGCGTTGGCGGCGAAGTCGGAAATCGTGTCGAACACCTTGCGCGGCGCTTTGGTTTCGCGGTCGAACTGCTCGATGCGCGCGTCGATGATCTCGATGGCCGGCGTCACATAGGCCGTTGCGTCGAGCACATCGAAGAGCTTGACGTCGGGCCCTTGCAGTGGCCGGTTCAGCACGAACGCCAATTCCACTTCCACACGCGGCGCGATGAAGCGGTCCGCGCGAATCTCGCTGCCTGCGGGGATGAACATGCTGTCGAGCAGCGGCGCGTAGTCGGGCTCGTCGATCTGCGACGCGCGCTGCATGGCGCGCGACGTCAGGCCGATTTTTCGGCCCTTGATCGTGTGGCCCGCGGCGAGCTTGAGTTTGACCCACTCGCGCTGGATCGCGTAGCCGTCGTCGATTGTCATCTCCGGATGCAACCGCGAAAAATGCCGCAGCTGCGTGCGCGTGCGTTCCGCTTCGTCGAGCCGTGCGGCCAGCTCGCAGATGGTTTGCTGATCTAGCATCATGAACTCGCGTTTTTGAGCCGGGCGTGCAGGTTGTTGTGCTTCCACGCGCCTTCCTCGCTGAACTCGACGATTTCGAGCGAGAGCGCGAGGCCGTGCGACGCGAAGGCTTGTTCGAAGTGCTGCTTGATCGCCTCGAAGAGCGCATCGCCCGTCGCCCGTCGCACGGCCTGGGAGCGGCCTGCGCCGATCTTCAGGCAGCCGTGCAGAAAGGCGTTCCCGGGGTTGCCGTCGGCAATGAAGTACTGCTCGCAGCGCAGCGCACGGGTGCGAATGCCGCCGCGTGGATACACGCGCGCGCCGTTCTCGTCGCGTTGTGCATCGAGCACGTGCGCGAGCGATTCGCATAGCTGACCCATGCTGCTCGCATCCGCGAGATTCGCGCTGTATTCGAGGGTGAGATGGGGCATGGCGTTCTCCCGTGTTTGAGCCGCTTAAGCCGGTAGCGGCATGACCGGCAGGATGGCGTTGATCTGCCCTGTGCCGGAGCTGCCGAAATACGGCGTGACGACTTCCGCCCGGCCTTCGTAGCGGTCCCACCCGAGCGCGCCGAGCAGCATGGCCGTGTCGTGCATACCGCCTTCACCCCAGCACTTTTCGTTGTACATCGGCAGCATGTCGCAGAAGGTTTTCCAGTCGCCACGCTCCCACATCGCCACGACGTTGCGATCGGTCGCTTCGAGAAACGGGTCCCAGACCTTGTGCATGAAGGCTTCGGCCGTGCCGTTGTTGGCGAAGTGGTGGCTCAGCGACCCGCTCGCGAGTATCGCCACCGTGCCGTCGTAGCGCTCTTCGATCGCGCGGCGCACGGCCAGGCCAAAGCGCGCGCTGGTGGCGAGGTCGTGCCACATGCACCAGCCCGCCACCGAAACCGTGCGGAAATGTTCGTCGCCGTTCATGTAGCGCATGGGGACGAGCGTGCCGTATTCGAGGTCGAGCGTCGTTTCGCTATGGGCGCGGGTCTTGACGCCCATTTCGTTCGCGACCTCGGCAATCAGATGGCCAAGCCGCGGATTGCCGGGGTACGCATACGGCATGTTCTTGATGAAATGCGGCAGCTCGTTGCTCGTGTAGACGCCTTCGAAGCGCGGTGCACAGTTGATGTGATACTCGCTGTTCACGAGCCAGTGCACATCGAACACGACGATCGTATCGACGCCCAGCTCGCGGCAGCGGCGGCCGATCTCGTGATGGCCGTCGATGGCCGCCTGGCGGCAGCCTTTGTGGGGGCCGTCCAGTTCGGAGAGGTACAGCGAAGGCACGTGCGTGACCTTGGCCGCCAGCGCGAGTTTGCCCATTACACGCCCCAGTGCGGAATGTGATGCGAGCCGAGCGAAACACACACGTTCTTCGGCTCGAGGAACACTTCGTAGCTCCATGTGCCGCCTTCGCGGCCGACGCCAGAAGCCTTCGTGCCGCCGAACGGCTGGCGCAGGTCGCGTACGTTGTGGCTATTCACGAAGCACATGCCCGCTTCGACGGCGGCGGCCACGCGCAGCGCGCGGCCGGTGTTCTCGGTCCACACATAGCTGGACAGACCATAGGCGATGTCGTTGGCAAGGCGGATCGCATGAGTCTCGTCGTCGAAGGGAATCAGGCACGCCACCGGGCCGAAAATTTCTTCCTGCGCAATGCGCATGCGGTTATCGACATCGACGAACACGGTCGGCATAACGAAGTTTCCGTTCTTCACCGCGTCGGGCAGCGCCGGCGCGTCGAGGCCGCCGCAAGCGAGCGTCGCGCCTTCCTTCGGTCCGAGCTCGATATAGCTGCGGACCTTCGCGAGATGGCCCTGGCTGATCATCGGGCCGACGATGGTTGTCTCGTCGAGCGGATCGCCTACGCTGATGCGCTTCGCACGCTCGACGAAGCGCTCGGCGAACTTCGCGTAGATCGAACGCTGCACGAGAATGCGCGAGCCCGCCGTGCAGCGCTCGCCGTTGTTCGAGAAGATCATGAACACGGCGGCGTCGAGCGCGCGTTCGAAATCGGCGTCGTCGAAGATCACGAACGGGGATTTGCCGCCCAGCTCCATCGAGAACTTCTTGAGGCCCGCGGCCTGCACGATGCGGTTGCCCGTAGCCGTCGAGCCCGTGAACGAAACGGCGCGCACGTCGGGGTGCGCGACGAGCGGCTCGCCCGCTTCCTTGCCATAGCCGTGCACGACATTGAGCACGCCCGCCGGAATTCCGGCATCGAGCGCGAGCTGGCCGAGCATCGAGGCCGTGAGCGGCGATAGCTCGCTCATCTTCAGCACGGCGGTATTGCCGAACGCGAGGCAGGGCGCGACCTTCCACGTGGCGGTCATGAACGGCACGTTCCAGGGCGAGATGAGCGCGCACACGCCCACGGGATGAAACAGCGTGTAGTTCAGATGCGTGGACGTGGAGTAGGTGTGGCCGTCCACGGCGGTGCAGACTTCGGCGAAGTAGCTGAAGTTGTCGGCGGCGCGCGGCACGAGTTGCTTGCCGGTTTGCGAAATGGTCTGGCCGGTGTCCTTCGTTTCGGTCTGCGCGATTTCGGGCACGTTCTTCGCGATCAGCTCGCCGAGCTTGCGGATCGCCTTCGCGCGCTCCGCGGCGGGCGTTGCCGCCCAGGCGGGAAAGGCGTCTTTCGCGGCGCGCACCGCGAGATCGACTTCCTCTGCGCCGCCGCGCGCCACTTCCGCGAGCACGTCCTGGTTCGCGGGATTCACGGTTTCGAAGTAGTCGCGTCCGCTGTGTGCGCGGCCGTTGATCAGATGGTCGATTCGCATGTCTAACGTAGTCCGTGTTCGATTCGTTGGCGGATCAGCGCCCGTAGTCGGCGTCGCTCGCGACGGTGTTGACGAGACGGCCCAGACCGTCGATCTCGCAGACGACTTCGTCGCCTGCATTCACGTTGACGACGCCTTCGGGCGTGCCGGTCAGAACGACGTCGCCGGGGGCGAGCGTCATGAAGCCGCTCAAATACTCGATGAGTTCCGCGATGCCGGTGACGAAATCGCGCGTGTTGCCGTTCTGCTTGAGTTCGCCGTTCACGTAAGTGCGCAGGCCGAGCGCGTTGACGTCGGCGACATCGGCGGCATCGACGAACCAGGGGCCGAGCACGGTGCCGCCGTCGCGGTTCTTCACGCGCAGGTTCGGGCGGTAGTAGTTCTCCAGATAGTCGCGGATCGCGTAGTCGTTCGCGATCGTGTAGCCGGCCACGTACTGCATGGCGTCCTCGCGTTTCACGTGCTGCGCGGTGCGGCCGATCACGACGGCGAGCTCGCACTCGTAGTGCATGAACGTGACGTCGGCGGGGCGGCGCGTGGTGCCGCGATGGCCGATCACGCTGCCCGGCCCCTTGAGGAACACGAGCGGCTCTTCCTGCTTCGAGAACTGCAGTTCTTTGGCGTGCTCGGCGTAATTGAGCCCGAGTGCGAAGATCGTGCCGGGCTCGAACGGCGCGAGCCAGACGACTTCGTGTTCCTCGCGCACGCGGCCGTCGGCGAGCCGCACGCGGTCTCCTTCGGGCGTGGCTTCGTGGATGGCGCCTGCATAGGCAACGCGTGCGCGCATCATGCTTGTGCTCCCAGCGCCACGTCTGCCGCGACGAATTCGATTTCGAGCGGCGCCCAGTCTCCAATGGAGATCGCTGCACGCGCACCGGCCTGAACCACGGGTGCGCCGTGCGGCACGCCGAGCGTGATGACGTCGCCGGGGGCGAGCGTCATGAAGTCGGTGACATCGGCGAGCAACTGGGCGACGCCGCGAACGTTCGTGGCCGTTGTCGCATGGAAGGCCGCGCCGCCTTCGACGTTGACCGCAACGGCAAGTTCATCCGGATCGGCCACATGCCGGCGCGCGACCACGGCGGGGCCGATTACGCAGAAGTTGTCGCGTGAGCGAAACCGCACCGAGGGGCGATAGACGCTCGCATGCGGCACGCTCAGATCGGCCACGAGCGTATACCCCGCGATGTAATCGAACGCTTCAGGTGCGGCGACGCGCGCGGCGGTGCGCCCGATCACGACGCCGAGCGATGCGCCCACCTGGACGCCCTCGCCGCCGGGCACGGCCACGCGCGCGCGGTGGCCTGCGAGCGTGTTGCGCGGCTTCAGGTAGAGAATGGGCGCGCGCGGCGGCGCCTTGTAAGGGGGCGCGTTCACGGCGTCGCCCAGCGCTTCGAGCGCGTGGCGGTCGTTGAGCAGCGTGCCGTAGACAGCGCCGCTCACCGGCGCCCGGCAACGCGCGCCGGTCGCGAGCAGCCCGCGCACGGCAGCGGCGCTGACGTCGCGCGGCAAGGCCTCGCCTTCGACGTGCAGCAGATGATCGGCAACGGAAAACATGGCTTGGATTGGCTTCACGGAAACACTAATATGTGAGTGATAGTGCGCTTGCTATGATCCGTCGTCAATCGTCGATGAGAACTTTTCGGGTTTCTCCTGGGCCTGTTCGTCGAATTCTTCGTTTAGCTGAAACCGCCATGTCCGATACTTCGCGTCCGACCACTCGCGTTGCGCACCGCAACCTGCCCATGCTGCTGCTGCGCGCGCGCGAAAAGATGATGGAACGCTTTCGCCCGCTCATCACGTCGCACGGCCTCACTGAGCAGCAGTGGCGCGTGATCCGCGCGCTCAATGAAAGTGGACCGCTCGAGCCGCGGCAGATTTCCGACCTGTGCACGATCTCCAGCCCGAGCATGGCGGGCGTGCTCGCACGTATGGAGACGCTCGGCCTCGTGACGAAGGAGCGTTTCGCCGACGACCAGCGGCGCGTGCTCGTCTCGCTCACGAAGAAGAGCCATCAACTCGTGAAAGCGATTTCGAACGAATTGGAGGCGCGCTACAAGGCGCTGGAAGCGGAGGTGGGGCCGGAGGTGGTCGAGCGTGTGTATCGCGCGATCGACGATCTGCTCGCCGGCCTGGAGGCGTGAGCGCGGCGGGCGCTTTCGGGCGCGCCCGCAGGCAAAGGTGAGGCTTTTCGGGAGCGGTCTGCGCCGATCGTTCGGACCGCGTAGGAGGGCGTGGCGCGACTACGCGAGCGAAGCGAACGCCTCGTCGAGTTCGGCGGCGTTTTGTGGACGCACCACGCGCGCGACCTCCACACCGTCGCGCAGGAAAATGAGTGTGGGCCAGAGCTTCACGCGAAACGAGCGGCCGAGCGCGCGGCCCGGTCCGTCTTCCACTTTCAGGCGACGCACCTGCGGATTACGCTCGAACGCCGCGCCGATCAGCGGTTGCGCACCCTGACAATAGCCGCACCAGTCGGTGCCGAATTCGACGACGGCGGCCCCGCTGAGCGAGTCGATTTCCTTGCGGGCGGGCGCGTTCGTGGCGTAGCTCATCGTGTGATTCCTCGTATTGGCGTCTGCAGACATCCACATACGATACCGCATCGCGCGGCAACGTTCAGGCATCGCATTGGACGCCCCAAATGGACAGTCGCGCGAGAGGTGAGGCTTTTCGGGAGTGAGCAGGTTGCCAACCGGTCACGCACCTTGAACGGAGCGGCGCGAGCACGCGGGACGTGCCGCCATGAGCAGAAGTACCTTGAAAACAAGGGTGAAATGCAAATCCGACGTGGGGTGCGGTGAGCGCGAACCGATCGGCAGACGCACTCGAAGCGGCGAGAATCCACGTTTCGAAGCGCAATGGTGAGCGTTTGCGGGAGAGGTCGTAACGCGCCATCGGCGCTCGTGTGAAGCGAGGCGAGGCACCTGCCGATCCATCGTGCGAAATCCACATTAGCCCTGATTTCAAGGCTTTTTTTAGTCCCCGGGCGTGACGAAGCGACAAGCCGTCGCGCTCGCGGCTTCTGCGCGCGGGCGGCGAAGGTGAGAAGATTCGGGAGTGCGCTTTGCGTTGCTCCTCGCGCTGCCGGGCCTCGAATGGACGCCCGCACCCGATGGGTATATAACATTGAAACGTGCGTGATTCTTTTGACTACTGCTCACCAAGGGAGATCGAGTTCATCATGACGAGCGACGACAAGCAAAAGCAGGACGCTCAAAAGCCTGGCGCCGGTTCATCGCAACCGGATCTGGAGAGCCTGAACGCCGCCTTCAGCCACGTCGACGAAGGCGTGAAGTCCGGCAAGATCGCGGCGGGCGCGGCCAAGGGCCTCGTCTTCAGCCTCGTCGAAACGCTGGGCGCGCTGGTGGGCGACCCCGACCTGCCGCAACACGCGCGTTCGGGCTACGAAGGCTTGCTCGAAGCCGCGCGCGAACTGCGCGCCAAGCTGGAGCACTAATCGTTCTCAACGCGTGCGGCGGCTCTGCCGGGTCAGCAGTCGCACGCTCACGCAGCCAGCAGGGCGGCCGCGAGGCCGTCCGGTGCTGCGCCGATGCGTAGCTCCGGCGTGCCGTGCCAGTCCGCGCAACGCTGCAGCGCCCGGCGCAAGTCGGCCACCAGACGGCCGCTCGCGCGTACGCCGGGCTCCAGATGCAGCGATTTCACCTCGAACACCTGCTGCGCCCGATGCGCCTTTGCGTCGATGCGCCCGATCAGCCGTCCGCGATTCAAGATCGGTAGTGCGAAGTAACCGTATTTGCGCTTCGCGGCCGGCACATAGCATTCCATGGCGTAATCGAAATCGAATAGCGCGAGCGCTCGCTTGCGATCCCACACCACCGGATCGAAGGGCGAGAGCAGGGTCGTGACCGTGGAGGCGAGCTTGCCGCTCGCCGCTTCGCCGATGAGGGCCGCGTGCTCGCGATGCACGAACGCATCGTGTTTCCAGCCTTCTACGCGCACGGGCAGCAGCTCGCCCGCGTCGGCGAGTGCGTGGAGGGCATCGGCATACGGGCGGCGCGGCAGGCGGAAGTAGTCGGCGGCCCAGTCCGCGCGGATCACGCCGAGCGCGCGGCAGGAGCGCAGGAGCAGCGCGCGCTCCGCTTCGGCGCGTGGCGGCAGGTCGCGCGCGTCGTTCCAGTGCGGCAGTACGCGCTCGGCCACGTCGTACACACGCTGGAAGTTGTGCCGCTGCGCCACCATCAGCGCGCCGGTTGCGAACAGTACTTCCAGATGCCGCTTCTCCGGCTTCCAGTCCCACCAGCCGCTGCCTTTGTCGCCCTCGGCGCGCGCGAAGTCGGCGGAACGCACGGCGCCCTCGGCGCGGATGCGCTCGAGCAGGGCGTCGATCTCGTCACGGTATTGGTCATGCCATTCGGCCGCGTATTTCCAGCCCATGCCGGAAGGGTCGAGCATGCGATGGCGCAGCAGCCCGTAGTCCTCGATCGGCAGGAAGCAGGCCTCGTGCGCCCAGTATTCGAACAGGCGCCCCTGCGCGAGATGCGCGTCGAGCCAGGCCGGCTCGAACGCGCCAATGCGGCTGAACAGCACGAAATAGGGACTGCGCGCGACCACGTGGATCGTGTCGATCTGCAGCTGCGCCATGCGGCGGATCGCATCGAGCACGTCTTCTTGCGTAGCCTTGCGGCGCGGCGGCGTGAGCAGCCCTTGCGCCGCGAGGTGCAGCGTGCGAGCCGCCGCGAGCGGCAGAACTAGCGAGGAACCGGCTTCGGCAACCGTTGGCGCTTCTGCAACCTCCACAGCGCGCTCACGCATGAACGCCCGCGACCACCGTCACCGGCCGCAGCGCAGCGAGCCGTTGATGGATCTGCGCGACCACGGCCGCGCCTTCGCCCACCGCCGCGGCCACGCGCTTGGTCGAGCCCGCTCGCGCGTCGCCGATCGCGTAGACGCCTTCCACCGAGGTCGCGAGGCTGCACGACTCGTTGTCGCCGGTCAGCACGAAGCCGTGCGGGTCGAGCTTCACGCCGCATGCTCGCAGCCAGCCGGTGTTCGGGTCCGCGCCCGTGAAGAGGAACAGATGGCGCGAATCGAAATGGTCGACGCCCTCCGGGCACGGCATCTTCAGGCGCACCGAGGCGAGGCCGCTCGTGTCTTCGTCCAGGCCGCCGATCTCGCTGTGCCCATGCACGTGCACGTTCGAGAGCGAAGCGATACGGTCGATCAGATAGCGCGACATCGTCGATTCGAAACCGGCCTTGCGGATCAGCACGTCGATCTGGCGCGCGTGCGTGGAGAGGTAGACGATCGCCTGGCCGGCGGAATTGCCGCCGCCCACGAGCACGATGTTCTCGTGCTTGCAAAGCTTCGCCTCGACCGGCGAGGCCCAGTAGTAAATGCCGCGCCCCGTATAGCGATCGATGCCCTCGATCGCGGGCTTGCGGTACACGGCGCCGCTCGCGATCACGACCGTATGCGCGCGCACATCGCCGCTGCAGGTTTCGAGCCGCCGCGGTTCTTCATCGCAGATCAGCTTGCGCACCGAGACCGGAATGGCCACGTGTGCGCCGAACTTCTGCGCCTGCACGAACGCGCGGCCGGCGAGCGCCTGGCCGGAGATACCGGTGGGAAAGCCCAGATAGTTTTCGATACGCGAGCTGGCGCCCGCCTGGCCGCCGGGCGCGCGCGAGTCGAGCACGATCACCGAAAGGCCTTCCGAAGCGGCGTAGACCGCCGTGGCGAGACCGGCCGGGCCCGCGCCCACCACGGCGACGTCGTAGACGCGCTCGCCGTCGAGCTCGGGCAGGATGCCGAGGCACGTGGCCAGTTCGGGCGCGCTGGGACGGCGCAGCACCGACCCGTCGGGGCAGATCACGAGCGGCAGGTCCTCACAGCGCGCGGCGAAACGCTCGATCACGCCGCAAAGCATGCCTTCGTCGCGCTCGTCGAGCACGGAATACGGATGGCCGTTGCGCGAAAGGAAGCCTTGCAGCGAAACGAGCGTGGGATCGTCGTGCTTGCCGACGAGAATCGGGCCGCCCGCGCCCTTTTCGATCAGCGAGACGCGGCGCAGGATCAGCGCGCGCACGATGCGCTCCCCGAGTTCGGCTTCGGCGACGATGGCCGCGCGCAGCCGCTCGGGCGGAATCAGGATCGCATCGACGGGTTCGAGCGCCATGCCGTCCACGAGCGCCGGGCCGCCCGAGAGCTGGCCCACTTCGGCGAGGAAATGCCCGCGCCCATGCTCGACGATGAGCCGCTCGCGGCCCAGCCCGTCGCGCTGGAAAACTTTGACCGAACCGGAGAGCAGCACGAACATGCCGGGGCCGGTTTCGCCCGTACGAAAGAGCAGCTCCCCTGCCGACCAGTGGCGCTCTTCGCCGAAGCGCGCGAGGCGCGCGATTTCGTCGTCGGTGAGCTGGGGGAACATCTGATGGCGCCGCGTGGAGAGCGTCGAGAACGGCGCTTCGGCGGGTTGCGGCTGCGTGTCGGAGTGGCGGCTCGCGGAAGGAAGTTCCTCGGATTCGGGAACCTCGGCTTCGGTGATCGTGCCCATCTGGCGGTTCTCCTCGTGCGGGCGGCTCGGGAGCGGGCCGCCCGGATCAGACAGCTTTAGGCGTGATGTTGACCGGGACTTCGGCGTGGGCGTGCATCTGGAGCGACTCGAGCGTGCGCCCGGCATCGCGCCACGCGTCGAGACCGCCGAGGAGCGGCACCACATCGGTAAAGCCGGCCTCGGCTAGCTTCTTCGCCATCCAGGCCGCGGAAATTTCATTGGGGCACGAGCAGTAGATCACGAGTTTCTGGTCGTTCGGGTACTTGCCGACGATCTCGTCGAGCTTGCGCTCGTCGGCGAACAACGCGCCCGGAATGATGTACGGATCGAGCTTGCGCTTTTCTTCTGAACGAATGTCGAACACGACCGGCGGCGGCTTGGCGCCCATCGCGCGGTAAAGGTCTTCCACCGTGATGCGCGCGTTCGCGAGCTTTTTGATGAGCTGGCGGCGGCGCTGCCAGCGGTAGGTCGCGTAAAGCACCAGCAGCACGGCCACCACGACGAGGGCGAAGCGGCCAAGGCGGCTTGCGCCGCTCATCAGCATGTCGATCTGCGGCGCGAACATTACGCCGACGAGCAGGCCGGTGCCGGACCACAGCGCCGCGCCGATGCCGTCGAAGCCGACGAACTGGCGGTAGGGCACGCCCATCGCGCCGGCCATCGGCACGGACACGAGCGACAGGCCCGGCACGAACTTGGCGACGGCGAGCACGCGCACGCCCCAGCGGCCGAAAAAGCGCTCGGTTTTTTTCACGCAGGTGTCGCGCGAGAGCGAGAGCTTGCAGAGCGTCTTGAGCGTGTTGCCGCCGTAGAGGCGCCCGGCCATGAACCAGACGCTGTCGCCAATCAGCATGGCGAAGATGGCGAGCCCCAGCACCGGCGCGACCTGCTGGCCGATCGAACCGGGATGCATGGCCGCCATCGCGCCGAACAACACGAGCGCGGGCATCGCGGGCACGGGCAGCCCAAGCGATCCGGCGAGCACATTGATGAACACCAGCGCAGGCCCGTATTGCGCGACGAGGTCATGTAGCATCGGCTTACTTCCGTTGCGCCGTCAGGCGAGGAACGGGAAAGATAGAAGGGTAACGTAAAGATTATGGACGTATTTCGAACGCGTGCAAGCGACCCCCTGCACGCGCGTGAGAATGCCTGCCGAGTAGGGCAGGCATATGAAAAAAGCGCCGGATTAAAAGAGAGAAACGCGAGGTGTTCGCGAGAGGCGCCCGATGAGTGGAAAGCGACAGTACGCGGCACACGAGACTGCGCGTGCCGCGTTCGTGTCGTCAGTTTCCGTGCGCTTAGCGCGTGTGTGATTCCCCGGGCAGCTCGGCGCCTTGTGCGCGAATGGCCGCGATCAGCTCGGCCGGCGTGATTTCGTAACGCACTTCGCGATGGATGCCCGGCTTGCGCTCGTCGACTTCGACCAGCAAGAGGCTTTTGCCGTCGGCCGCCGATTCGAGGCGCAGTGAACGCAGTTCGCGTCCGGTCGCGTCGTCATGCTCGGTGAGCAGGGTCATGTTTCCGGAAGACCCGGTCGTGCGCATTGATGTTGTCCTCGTGCGTTGGGTGGTCGAGCCATTGTACGGGGTCGGCTGCGCGGCGTGTTCATGCAAGTGAGCGCAGACACACACAGCGAGATCGCTGTGCCGCGACCCTGGCCAGCCAGTGTAACGCGACTCGCCGGCGCAACGCCCGTTTTTGCGCGCCCTGCAACGGGCCATGCGAAATGCGTTGCGCGTTGCACCGCTGTCATGGTTGCGAAGCAAAGCGATGCCAGGCGCCAGGCGTGCGCAACAGAAAAAACGGCCCACCCGGGCAGGCCGGGCGAGCCGTTGAAACGCCGTTGTTACTCGGATCAGCAAACCGGGGTACGGCTTGCTGACGGTTTTCATGGTGCCGCCCGCGCGCCGCACTGTCGAGATGGGACTAACGCCGATCTCTCAGACCAATAGACGAAGCCACCCGACTGCGTTTGCGGCGCGGCGTGCGAGCCGGTCGTTACGCTGCGATCTCCTCGGCCGCTTCGGCAAGATTGACGCTCTGGCGGCGCGCCGGGGTGCGGGCGGGCTTTGCGCGCTTTTCCGCTTCGGCGCCTGCCACGGTGAAGAGGCGCACGGCCTCGTCGAGCACGTCGGCCTGCTCGGCGAGCCGCTGCGCCGTGGCGGCGGCCTGCTCGACGAGCGCGGCGTTCTGCTGCGTGGCGCTGTCCAGATGCGCGACGGCCTGATTGACCTGGCGGATGCCTTCGGCCTGCTCGCCGCTGGCGTTCGCGACCTCGGTGATGATCGACGAGACGCGGCTCACGGCTTCGTCGATCGAGCGCATCTGCGCCGTCGTGTTGCCGACGAGACGCGTGCCCTCGGCGATCTCGTTGACGCTGGCGTCCACGACCTGCTTGATCTCCTTGGCCGATGCCGCGCAGCGCTGCGCGAGCATGCGCACCTCGCCCGCCACCACGGCGAACGAGCGGCCGGCCTCGCCCGCACGCGCGGCTTCGACAGCCGCGTTGAGCGCGAGGATGTTGGTCTGGAACGCGATGCCGTCGATCACGCCGGTGATGTCGCTGATCCGGCGCGATGCGTCGGTGATGCCCGTCATCGTGCGCTCCATCTGCGCGGCGATCGAGCCGCCCTCGGCGGCGGCGGACTGCGCGTCGCGTGCGAGATCGAGCGCGCGGGCGCTGGCTTCGGCGTTGGCCTGCACGGTGGTCGTGAGCTGATCCATCGTGGCCGCGGTTTCTTCGAGCGATGCCGCCTGCATTTCGGTGCGGCGCGAGAGATCGAGATTGCCGCTCGAGATTTCGTGCGCGGCGTCGAGCATGCCGTCGATCTGCGAGCGCACGTCGAACACGATCGCCGTGAGATTGGCCTGCAGCTGATTGAGCGCCTGGAGCACGTCGCCGAGATCGTCGTTCGTGGCGACCGCGAGCGTGGCCGTGAGGTCGCCCGCCGCCATGCGCGTGGAGGCCGTGGTCATCTGCGCGAGCGGTGCGCCGAGGTGGCGCGTGGTCAGACGCCAGGCGCCGAACGCACACAGGCAGGCCGCGCCGAATGCACCCCAGAACGGCAGCGGCGGCAGGCCCTGCCAGGCCGCGAAGCCGGCCGCGGCGAACACGGCGGGCACGGCGCCATAGCCGAAGGCGATACGCGTGGCGATGGGCACGCGCAGGACTGACTGCAATGCGCCCACGAGGCCTGTGCGCACCACCGAGCCGTGGCGCAGCCGCACGCCTTGCAGACGGCCCTCGCGCATTTGCGTGTAGAAGGCTTCTGCCGTGCGGATTTCCTCGCGCGTGGGCTTCACGCGCACGCTCAGATAACCGACCACCGTGCCTTGCTCGGAGACGGGCGTTACGTTCGCGCGCACCCAGTAGTGGTCGCCCGACTTGCGGCGGTTCTTGACGATCGCGGTCCAGGGACGGCCATCGCGCACGGTCTCCCACAAGTCGGCGAACGCTTCGGCCGGCATGTCGGGATGACGAATGATGTTATGTGCCTTGCCGATCAGCTCTTCTTTCGTGAAGCCGGACACCGCGACGAACGCAGGATTGCAGTACTGAATGCGGCCCTTGAGGTCGGTGGCCGAGACGAGCATCTGCGAAGCGGGATAGTCGAATTCCTGCTGCGTGACGGGTTGATTGTTGCGCATGAGATTCCTTCGATGGGGCCGCTTGAGACCCAACAACACAGCGAGGCATAACGGCATTTCCCTTACAAACTTTAGGGGTATGCACGCGTGAGGCAGGTCTGGTCCGATCCGCGCGCAGCGAGAAAATCCGTTGTGCTATCAATGGATTGGCGCGGATGTTGGGGGGTGTATGCACAGACTTTTCCCCGTTAACTGTGGACAAGTCCAGTGCCTCCAAAACGTGCAACTTCTCTGTCGCCTGGCGCATTGACGTTTGCGATCAGGGACTTAGGTTCGCTGTCCAGAAGTTGTGCACAGGGCTGCCAACAAAATCTGTGGAAAAGACGGGTGCGTTTTCGAGGCGCTGCGAGACGGTATTGCCGCGATTGGGACCGCCGTGGGTTAACCGAAGCGCATCAAGGACTTGATGCGGTCTTCCAACGGTTACGCACAGGGCTGCCAACAAAATGTGTGGACAAGTCATGGCGTGCGGAACGGTTCGTGTTGCCAACGAAACCGGCCTCGACGGCGCGCTTCGAACGACGCGCCTCACCGGCGACTTAACCTTGAGTTATGTCGTCGTAACCGATTTCAATTGCCGCCTCGCTGCAAGGCATGAATACTCGGGTGCGGCGCACGAAGCGCCGACGGACCATCCGGAGGAGACTAAATGAAAAAAGTTGCAACGCTCGCAGCAGTCGTCATGGGATGCACGTATCTCGGGCCGGCTCAGGCGCAGGACGCCACGAGCGCTACTCTGAAAAAAATCCGCGATACAGGCGTGATTGCCCTGGGCGTGCGGGAATCGTCAGTGCCGTTCTCCTACTACGACAGCGAGCAACACACGATCGGCTATGCGCAGGACATCGCGCTGAAGATCGTCGACGAGGTGAAAAAGGAGCTGAAGCTCGACAAGCTCACGGTCAAGGAAATTCCGATCACTTCGCAGAACCGCATTACGCTCGTGCAGAACGGCACGATCGATATCGAGTGCGGTTCGACCACGCACACGAAGGATCGCGACAACCAGGTCGCGTTCACGAACAGCTTCTTTCAGTACGGCGTGCGCCTGATTGCGAAAAAGGATTCCGGCATCAAGGATTTCCCCGATCTCGCAGGCAAGACGGTCGTGACCACGGCGGGCACGTCGGAGGACCGGCTGCTGCGCGAGATGAACAACGACAAGAAGATGGGCATGCAACTCATCGCCGCCAAGGACCACGCGGAGTCGTTTCTCAACGTGAAGACGGGGCGCGCGGTCGCGTTCGTGATGGACGAGCCGCTGTTGTACGGGGCGCGGGCCAAGGAGGCGGACCAGCAGGACTACGTGATCACCGGTACGCCGCCGCTCTCGGAGGTTTATGGCTGCATGGTGCGCAAGGACGATCCCGTCTTCAAGAAGCTGGCCGATGGCGTGATCGCTTGCATGCAGACTTCGGGTGAAGCGCAGCGGCTGTACACGAAGTGGTTCACGCAGCCCGTGCCGCCCAAGGGGATGAACCTGAACTATCCGTTGTCCAACGAGAATCGGGCGCTGTTTGCGCATCCGAACGATCGCGCGCTCGACTGATCGCAGGTTTTCAATGCGGCGGCCGCAAGCGCGCGGCCGCCACGCATGGCCGCGTAGATGTGAAGGTTCGAAGTCCCGACGACTGCGCCGAGCTTTTCCAGCATGAAGAAAATCGATGTCGCCAGCGGTGTCGCTAAAAGCCAATTCCATTTGAAAGAAAATACAAAATATGGAATGATATCGATTCTCATTACCGTGGAACCCTCCCCAGCCCCAACCAGGTCTATGCGCTGCTCTTGAACCGCTGCGAAGGCGGCATGACGTCCGGCAGTCACGTGGATGGTGCAGTGCGTGTGCTGCCCAACGCCGTGAAAACTGCGCGCCGACGTTTCCTGCACGCTCTTTCTCTCGTCGCCGACGAATGCGACGGCGGCGAACCTGGCTTCACATTGCTGCTGCTGTTGATCGGTCTCGGCATGCAGGAACTGCTGGCGCGCCTGCCGTTTCTCACGCGCGCGCTCGAGTGGGCGGGAGTGGCCTTCCTGCTGTACGTTGCGACTCTGGAGTGAAACATGAGCTTTTCCGATACCGCCGAGATCGACGCGCCGGCAACGCCGCGCGCACGTCTCGACGCCGAACGGCGCGACGAGCGCGCGAAGCGCTCGCGCCGTGCGACCTTCATCAAGTGGTTGCGCAAGGTGCACGGCTGGGTGGGCCTGTGGGGCGCTGCGCTCGGCCTGCTGTTCGGCGCAACGGGATTCGTGCTCAACCATCGCGCCGAGCCGCTGCGCATTTCGCCGGGCGCGCCGCAAGTCTCGACGGTGCAGATTGCCGTGCCCGACCCCGCGCCCGAAACGCCGCGCGAGATGGTGAAATGGTTGCGCTCTCAACCGGATCTGAAACTGCCCGCGCGCATGGGCCGCGTGCAGAAGGAGCCCGAGCACAACGTGGCCTGGGGCGATCGCCAGGTCGTGCAGCCCGAGCACTGGCAGATCATGTTCACATCGCCCGGCGAGAGCGTGATGGTCGAGTACTGGCTGGGCAACGACAAGCTCACGCTCAAGCGCAACGACAATTCGCTCGTCTCGACGATCACGAACCTTCACAAGGGAACGGGGATGAGCGTCGGCTGGGTGCTGTTCATCGACAGCTTCGCCGGGGCGCTCATTCTGCTTTCGCTTACGGGCGTGCTGCTGTGGACGGAGCTCAACAAGCGCAAGACGGTGGGTGCCGTGCTGTTGTTCGGCTCGATTATCGTGGCGGTATGCGTGGGCCTGGCGTAAGCCTCAACGTGTGAACCCGGCAACGGGCGCGAACGTCGATGTTCGCGCCCCGTTCTTCTTTCAGTCTTTCACGCCGCGCTTGCGCAGCAAGTACGTGTCCATGATCCATCCGTTCGCTTCGCGCGCCTGGCCACGAACACGGACGATCTCGTCCTTCACGTCTTCCAGCCGGCCCGCCATCAGGATCTCGTCCGGGGTGCCGACATAGGCGCCCCAGTAGATATCGAGTGCTTCGCCCGCGATCTGCGCGTACGCGTTCTGCGCGTCGAGCATGACCACCGCACTGTCCACGTCGTGCGGAAAACCGCCCTCCGCGAGCCGCCTTCCCGTCGTGATGCTCACCGGCTTGCCGATGAAGTTGAGCGGCACGCGATGCTTCGCCGCGAGCGCCTGCACGCTGCTGATGCCGGGAATCACCTCGAAGTCGAACGCGAGCCGGCCATCGGCCAGGATCGAATCGAGAATGCGGATCGTGCTGTCGTAGAGCGACGGGTCGCCCCAGACGAGAAACGCGCCGCATTGGCCGTCGGTCAATTCCTCTTCGATCAGGCGCTCGAATACGCGCTGTTTGTCGCGGTTGAGCTCGTCCACCGCGGCCTTGTAATCGAGACCTTCGTCGCGGCGCCGCTCGGGGCTCGTGGCCTCCACGATGCGATAGTCGTGGTCCTTGATGAAGCGAGCGCAGATTTCCTTGCGCAGCGCGACGAGCTTGTCCTTGGCCGCGCCCTTGTCCATCACGAAGAACACGTCGGTTGCGTTGAGCGCTTCGATTGCCTGCACGGTCAGGTATTTCGGATCGCCCGCGCCGATGCCGATGATGAGGATCTTTTTCACGTTGCAGTTCCGGAATGGGAGTCGTCGGTGCGGCGCAATGATAGCGCGGGTTCGGCGCGGTGCCGCGCTCGCCGGGAGGGCAATTTTCTTCAATACGCCGGCGGCGCGCGCGTCTACCCTCGACGCATATTGATCGCCCATGAGCGTAGCGAGGAAAACCGTGAGCACTGCCTTGTCGATGGCCGCCTTCGCGCTGGCCACTTCCATCACCCCTGGACCCGTCAATATCGTTGCGCTGAGCGCGGGCGCGCGCTACGGGCTGCGCGCGAGCCTGCGCCACGTCACCGGCGCGACCGTGGGCTTCACGTTGCTGCTGCTGCTGATCGGTCTCGGCATGCAGGAGCTGCTGGCGCGCCTGCCGTTTCTCACGCGCGCGCTCGAATGGGCGGGCGTGGCTTTTCTACTGTACGTCGCCTACCGGCTCGCGACCGACGACGGCCGCATCGACTCTCCGAACGCGGCGCGCGGTCCCTCGCTGATGGTGGGCGCCACGATGCAATGGCTCAACCCCAAGGCGTGGCTCGCCTCGGTGGCGGGCATGGGCTTATATGCGGCTTCCGGCGAAAATGCGCTCGTCTGGCAGTTCGCCGCGATCTATTTCGTGGTGTGCTACGTGTCGATTGCGTGCTGGGCGTGGGCAGGTGCGTCCCTGCGCCAGGCCTTGCGCGAACCGTCGCGCGTGCGTTTCGTGAACCGCGCGATGGCGTTGTTGCTGGCGGGCAGTGCGGTTTGGCTCGTGCTTGCCTGAGCGCGCGGCGGCGACGTTAGCCGCGATACTGGCCCGGCGTTGCGGCAACGAACTGGCGGAACGCGCGCTGCAGATGCGCCTGATCGGCAAAACCCGCTTGCGCCGCAACATCGGCAATGGCGTGCCCTTGACGCAGTTGCGCGCGGCTGAACTCGATACGCCGGTTCACGACATACGCGTGCGGCGTCATGCCGTATTGCTCACGAAACGCGCGAATGAGGTACGAGGGCGAAAGATCGGCGGCGGCGCAGATTTCTTCGAGCTTGAGCGTGCGCGTGTAGTTGCCGTCGATGAATTCTGCTGCGCGCGCGAGGCGCTCGTTCGGTTCGCGTGCGCTGACCGGCGCCGGATTCAGGGACTGCTGGAGCCTCGAGAAATACGCTACGACGGCGCATTCCTTGCGCAGTGCCGACTCATTCGTATCGACGAGCAGCTCGTAGAGCGCGTTGAGCCCGTCGAACAAATCGCGCTCCCAGCTCAAGGTCTGTTCGAACGGGCGAAAGGCCTCGTGCGCGCCGAAGCCCAGGTCGTGCTGCAGATTCGCGAGCCACGCCGTGTCGAGATAGAACATGCGGTAGGCCCAGGGCTCGTCGGCGGCCGGGTTACAGGCGTGCACGACTTCCGGGTTGATGACCACCACCGCGCCCGCGCTGATATGCGAGAGCGTGCTCCCGTTCAGGTAGGTGCTGCGCCCGCCCGTGACCGCGCCGATCGAGAACGTGTTGTGTGCGTGACGGCCGTAGCGGACCTTGCGGCCGTCGGCGATCGCGCGCACCTCGATGAACGGCAGGTCAGCGTCGCGCCAGAAGTAAGGTTGTGCGTCGGACGTCGTGGCTTTCGGCATGGGAGATCCCGGAGTGATGCTGCGCGCATCGAGCGACGCAGGTGGTCCATCTTAGCGCAACGCGAGCAGGCAGGCGGGACGTGATAGGCTTGTTCGAATCGCAGGGGTCATTCCCTTTCCATGCCAGGCGCTGCACATGAACGAAACGAAGCCGACGAAGCCAACGCTTACAGCGATTCGCCCGCTGACCGAGCAGGACGCCGAGGCGTTTCACGCCATGCGTTTGTACGCGACCAGAAATAATCCCGCCGGCATCGTCCCGACCTATGAAGAGGAATCGAAGCGCACGCCCGAAGAAAGCCGCGCCCGGGTGCGTGCCACGGAGAACCAGGTCGTATTCGGAGCATTCGTGGACGACACGCTAGTCGGCATCACCGGCCTCATGCGCGAGCCGCGCCGCAAGCTGGCACACAAGGGGCTCATTTGGGGCGTCTTTGTCGATCCTGCATGGCGAGGCGCGGGCATTGCGAGGCAATTGATGGAGGGCGTCATCGCTCACGCTCGTGCGCTAGGCTTGCTCCAGGTGCAACTGGTGGTGAGCGTGCTGAACCCCCGCGCCCAGGCGTTCTACCGCTCGTGCGGCTTCGTGCGCTACGGAGTCGAGCCCCGCGGCCTGTACCTCGACGGCGAGTACGCCGACGACGAACTGATGGTGCTCTTTCTCGACGACCCGGCCGTGCCCGACTGAGCGCCGCGGCGCGGCCGGACAATGCGCAACGCAGAGCGAACGTCAAGTGTGGCGTAACGCACAGTGCGCTCGGGCGAATTATGCGTAGTCATCATTTCGTCATACCTGAACGTCGATAATCCACCGCGAATAATTGGCCGACGTGTCCCGAGCTGCGCAACCATAGCGCAGCCGGCGCGACGAAGGCCCGGGGATTTCGACATGACCATTCGTCACCGCATCACGCTACTCATCGTCCTGATGTTCGTCGCGCTGTCCGCCATCGGCGGCTACGCGGCCTTGCAGGCCCGCCGCAGCGCCACCGACGTCCGCCAGGTTACCCAGGGCGTCGTGCCGAGCGCTCTCGCTTCATCCGACCTCGTGTCGCTCGTGAAAGACGTGCAGCTCGCGACCATGACGCTCGTCTACGCACCCGACGCCACGGTCGCGTCGCTCGCGCAAAACGAACTCAAGGACAAGGAAGCCGCGTTGCGCGCCGCGCTCGACGTGCAGCGCAAGGCGGCAGCCAGCCACGCGCAGGAAGGCCTCGTTTCGCAGGCGCAGGAAAGCCTCGCGAACTACTTCTCCGCGATCGACGACACCGCGAAGATGAAGGCGAGCGGCAAGAACGACCTCGCGCAGGCCTATCTCTTCGCGAACGTCGCGCAGTACCGCGACGAACTCGAAGGCATCGTGACGACGATGCGCGTGGAAAAGAACCGCCAGAAGGACGACGCAATCCGCACGCTCAACGGCACGCTCGACACCACGACGCGCGCGATCGCAGGCGTGACGGGCGGCGCGGTGCTGCTGCTCACGCTCATCGGCGCGCTGCTCTACCGCCAGATCACGCGGCCGCTTTCGCGCATGCAGGCCATGATGAGCGAGATCGCGTCCAGCCAGGACTTCACGCGCCGCGTGCCCGTGGGCCGCATGGACGAAATCGGTCATTCGATCGTCGCCTTCAACGGCATGATCGAGAAGATCCAGCAAAGCTCCGCGCAGCTCAAGCGCAAGACCGCCGACATTCAGGCGATGCTGCAGAACATGCAGCAGGGCATTCTCACGGTCGTCGAAGGCGCGACGATCCACAACGAATATTCGGCGTATCTAGAAGCAATCTTCGAAACGAACGAGATTGCGGGCCGCTCGCTGATGGACCTCGTGTTCTCGCACACGGATCTCGACGCCGACACCCTCGCGCAAATCGACGCCGCCGTGCACGCTTGCCTTGGCGAAGACGACGTGAACTTCGCCTTCAATCAGCATCTGCTCGTGAACGAAATCACGCGCACGCTGCCCGATGGCCGTGCGAAGGTGCTCGACCTGAGCTGGTCGGCCATCACCGACGAAAACGACGTGGTCGTGCGCCTCATGCTGTGCGTGCGCGACGTGACGGAGTTGCGCGAACTCGCGGCCGAAGCGGGCGAGCAGAAGCGCCGCCTCGAAATGATCGGCGAAATTCTCGCGGTGAGCGAAGAGAAGTTCCATCACTTCGTGGAAAGCTCGACGAGCTTCATTCACGAGAACGAGCACATTATTCGCCAGCACGACTGCGCGGACACGAGCGCGATTGCCGCGCTGTTCCGCAACATGCATACGATCAAGGGCAATGCGCGCACGTACAGCCTGCAGCATCTCACGGGCGTGGTGCACGAAGTCGAGCAGCGCTACGACGCGTTGCGCCGCGAGGACACGAGCCACGCCTGGGACCAGCAGGCGCTGATCGCCGATCTGGAGCGCGTGAAGACGGCGCTCGAGCACTATTCGAGCATCAACGAAGTGAGCCTCGGGCGCGGCCCGCGTGCGGCTGGCGCGCAAAACGGCGCGGCGAGCCTCACGGTCACGCGCGAAGCGATCGAAGAGACGCTGCGCATCGTCGATCGCACTGACGACAACGACCTGCCGGCCCTGCGTGCGATGCGCGCCGAACTGCGCGCTACGCTGCGCGCCATCGGTACCGAGCGCGTGGCCGATGCGCTCGCGGGCGTGACCGGCTCGCTGCCCTCGCTCGCCCAGGAACTCGGCAAGGTGGAACCGGTGGTGCGGATCGCGGACAACGGCTATCGCCTGCGCAGCGAGGCCGCCGGCACGGTGAAGAACGTGTTCATGCACCTGCTGCGCAACTCGCTCGACCACGGCATTGAAATGCCGGCGCAGCGCCGCGCCATCGGCAAGGACGAGTCGGGTCACATCGAGATCGACGTGAACGTGCACGACGGTGCGCTGCAACTGACGCTCGCCGACGACGGCCGCGGCCTTGCGCTCGCGCGCATTCGCGGCATCGCGGTGGAGCGCGGCTGGCTGCAGGCCTATGAAGCGGTGAGCGACGACGTGATCGCGGCGTTCATTTTCCGCCCCGGCTTTTCGACGGCGACGAGCGTGACCGAAGTCTCCGGCCGCGGCGTGGGCATGGATGCGGTGCGCGATTTCCTCGAACGCGAGGGTGGCGCCATCGAACTGCGTTTCACCGATGATCGCGCGGGCGCCGATTACCGGCATTTCCAGACCGTCGTGCGTTTGCCGCAGCAGTGGGCCGTAAAGATGGCGGATGCAACACAGGCAAAGCAAGAGGAAGCGCTGGCGGGCTAGCGCATGGCGGGGGTGGAAGTGGTCTTACCGTATTTGATCGAAGGTGCAGCGCTTATCGCGCTGGCGGCCGGCGCGGCTGCCCTGTGGGGCAAGCGTGCGCAAACGCACGCACGTGAGGCAGCGCGCGCGCAGGATGCCGCGCACGCAGCCGCGCTTGCACAGGCTCAAGCGCACCACACGGCGCAGCAGGAAGACGCCGCACGCGAACACGAGTCGCTGGCTGCGCAGATCGAGTCGCTGCGCGCGGAACTCGCGCAGCGCAGGTCCGTGGCCGACGCACTCGAAGCGGCGCTCGCCAGCGAGCGCGCACAGCGTGACGACGCCATGCAGCACGCGGCGCGCATCGCGAGCGAGGCTGCGCGCCTGAAGCTCATGTCGTCGACGTTCGAGCGCTGGCACGAGCAGATGATCTCGCTGATGGCGCAGAACAACGACATGCACAAGAAGAACCAGGAGCTGTCGTCGATCGTGAGCCATGTGCTCATCGTCTCGCTCAACGCTTCGATCGAAGCGGCGCGCGCGGGCGCGGCCGGCCGTGGCTTCTCGATCGTGGCGGGTGAAGTGCGCTCGCTCGCCACGCGTTCGCAGGAACTCTCGAAGAGCTACCGCGACAGCCTGAACCGCAACGACCTCATCACGGCCGCGACGTTCCAGGACATTCAGGCGGGCGGCAAGATGATCGCGGCGACGCTCGCGAGCGTGGAAGCGTCGACGCAGCAGCTGCATCACCAGCTCGAAGCGACGCGCGCCGGGGCGCACGCATGATCGGCACGCAAGCGAAAGACAGCATCGAGCGGATTTTTTTCGCGGCGGCGCGCATGCGTCTCGTGACCGACGCGCAGCACAGCTGCGAGTTCGAGCCTCGTGCGGGCGACGCGCCCCTAGGCGAGCACCTGGTCGTGCTGACGATTTCGTCGATGCAGTTCCGCCTGCTGTTGCTGCTGCACTTCGAAGATGACGAGCGCACGCGGCGCTACTACGTGGGCGACGCCGCGCGTGCGCTCACCGAGTGCTTCATGGAGTTCGGCAATCTGTGCTGCGGGGCCATGAACCAGCGGCTGGTCGAGCATTTCCCCGACCTCGGCATGTCCACGCCCTATGCGCTCAGTAGTGGATGTCTGCCGTATCTGCGCGAACTGAAGCCGGATTACGTGCAGTCGTACGCGCTCACGATCGATCACGACGTCCGGCTTGGCGCCACGCTGTGCGTTTGCACGCAAGCGCCGCTCGATTTCGTGGCGAGCACCGCCGCAGTCGAAGTGCACGACAGCGCGGGCGAACTCGAGTTGTTTTGAAGGCAGAGAAAGGAAACATGAACACGAACAAGCCAGTCAGCAAGCTGTTGCTGCTGGAAAGCGATACGGCGCGCGCCGAGGCGATCGCGCAAACCGCAGCCGCACACGATTGCGTGTGCGTGTCGGTGCGACGCGATGCGCTCTCTGCGGCGCTGAAGACGCACTACGACCTGGGCGGCGTGCTGCTCGGCGAGGACTTCGGCGGCTCGCTCGAAGCCGCGGCGGCGGTGGCCGTTGCGCTGGAAGCGGAACGCCCCGAACTGCCCGTCGTGCTGCGGCGCGCGGCAAACGGGCACGGGGATGCGTTGCCCGAGCCGTTGCGCCGCCTGCCGTGCGCGAGCTGGCACGAAAGCGATCCCGAAACGTTGATCGCGGCGCTCGAAGCGCACGTGTTCTCGCACGATTACCCGGACCCGCTCGTGGACGGCATCACCGACATGACGCTCGGGCGCCTGCGTGGCCTCTTTGCCGGACTCGAGGTGAACTGGGACACGCCGAGCATCGTGCGCGACCGCATCATCTTCGGCGAGGTGTTGACGCTGATTCCGATCGAGACCGCATGGTGCCGCGGCTGGCTGCTCATGCAGACTGAGGAGGCGCCGCTGATCGAACTGCTGCCGCCGCGCGCGGGCCGCGATGAAGCGAGCGACTTCCGCGACGTGAACGGCGTGCTCGCCGAACTCACGAATCTCGTGTGGGGTGCGTTCCGCAACCGCTACCTGGGTAACGCACACGCTGCCGACGAAGCGGGTTGGGGCCGCGCGCAGGTGCAGGTGCCGCTGCTCATCAATCATCGGCGACGCTATCTGTCGTTTGGCTCCGACAACCCGCAGCTGTGCATCAAGTACCGGCTCACGTGCCCGGATACGGGCCGCGAAGTGGTGATCGACCAGCGGTTCGTGTTCAGCCTCGGCTGGTCGCGCGAAGGGTTTGACGAGACGGCCGCTCAGGCCGCCGCCGCTGCCGTCGAAGAGCAGGCCAGCGGCGAACTCGAATTATTTTGATCAAATGCGCGCCCAACGCGGCGCAACAGAGAGGGACAGCATGGCAAAGATTCTGGTGGTGGACGATTCAAGCACGGTGCGCGACGAAGTGGCCGGCTTTCTGCGCAAGAACGGTCTGGACGTGGACACGGCCGTGGACGGCAAGGACGGCCTGGCGAAGCTGCGCTCGAACCCCGGCGTGAAGCTCGTGGTGAGCGACGTGAACATGCCGAACATGGACGGCCTCACGATGGTCGAGAAGATTCGCAGCGAACTCGCGAATACGGCCGTGAACGTGGTCATGCTGACCACGGAAAGCAGCCCGGCCATGAAGGAGCGCGGCAAGGCGGCCGGCGTGCGCGGCTGGATCGTGAAGCCGTTCAAGGGCGAAGCGGTGCTCGAAACGTTCCGCAAGCTCGCGAGCTAAGCGCAGCGCATGCAAAAAAGCCCCGGCGCGATTGCCGGGGCCTTCGGATCAGACATCACGCCGCGATGGCGTGATCGTTAGCCTTCGCCGGGGTGAGCAGCACCGGAATCGACTTCGAAGTCGGCGTGCCCGCGCCGTCTGCAATGGACGAAAGCGGCACGAGCGGATTGGTCTCGGGATAGTACGCGCCGAGGCAGCCGCGTGGAATGTCGTACTCCACCAGCATGAAGTCCTCGACGTGGCGCTCGACGCCGTCGTCCCATACGCTCGTGATGTCCACGTGCTGGCCCGGCTCGAAGCCGAGCATCGTCATGTCTTCGCGGTTCGCGAACAGCACGCGGCGCAGGCCGTACACGCCGCGATAGCGGTCGTCGAGACCGTAGATCGTCGTGTTGTACTGATCGTGCGAGCGCGTGGTCATGAGCGTCATGAGGCGCGGACCGTGCTCGGCGCGCGCGCGATGAATGGGCGTATCGAGCGCGATGGCGTGCACGACGAACTGTGCCTTGGCGCTCGGCGTTTTCCACACGCGCTCGCGCGAGGCCACACCCAGGTGGAAGCCGCCCGGGTGCTTCAGGCGTTCGTTGTAGTTCTCGAAGCCGTCGAACACTTTTTCGATGCCGTCGCGGATCTTCGCGTAGTCGGCGGCGAGGTCGAGCCAGTCCACCTTGTCGCTGCCGAGCGTGGCGTGCGCCATGCGCGCGACGATCGCGATTTCCGAAAGCAGGTTCGTCGAAGCGGGCCGGTTCATGCCGTAGGAGATGTGCACCATGCTCATCGAGTCCTCGACGCTCACGCCTTGCGGCACGCCGTTCTGCAGGTCGATCTCGGTGCGGCCGAGCGTGGGCAGAATGAGCGCGTCGCGGCCATGGACCAGGTGGCTGCGGTTGAGCTTCGTCGTCACGTGCACCGTGAGCGCGCACGCGCGCATGGCTTCCCACGTGCGCGGCGTGTCGGGCGTGGCGATCGAGAAGTTGCCGCCCAGGCCGATGAACACCTTCACGTGGCCTTCGAGCATCGCGTGAATCGTTTCTACGACGTCGTAGCCGTGCTCGCGCGGCGGCTCGAAGTCGTAGGCCTTGCCGAGACGGTCGAGGAACGCCTGCGTGGGTTTTTCCTCGATGCCCACCGTGCGGTCGCCCTGCACGTTCGAATGGCCTCGCACGGGGCATAGGCCCGCGCCGCGGCGGCCGATATTGCCGCGCATCATCATGAGGTTCGAAAGCAACTGGATCGTCGCCACCGAATTCTTGTGCTGCGTGAGGCCCATGCCCCATGTCGAGATGACAGCTTTGCCCTTCACGTAGATGTCGGCGAGCTTGAGCACCTCGTCGATCGGCACGCCCGCTTCGGCGACGATCGTGTTCCACGATTCGGCGCGCAGGTCGGCGGCGAATGCGTCGAAGCCCACGCAGTGTTCGGCGATGAAATCGACGTCGAGCACGCGCTCCGTGCCTTGCGCGAGCGCTTCGTCGTCGAGTTCGATCACGCGCTTGGCCACGCCCTTGATGAGCGCGAAGTCGCCGCCCACGCGCGGACGGATGAACACCGAGCTGATCTGCACGCCCTTGGGCGAGAGCATGTCGAGCGTGTGCTGCGGGCTCGCGAAACGCTCCAGGCCGCGCTCCTTCAGCGGATTGATCGAGACGATGGTCGCGCCGCGCTTCGCGCATTCGCGCAACTCGCCGAGCATGCGCGGATGGTTCGTTGCCGGGTTCTGGCCGAAGATGAGCAGGGTGTCGGCGTGCTCGAAGTCGTCGAGCGTGACCGTGCCCTTGCCGATGCCCACCGTGCCCGGCAGGCCGCGGCTCGTGGCCTCGTGGCACATGTTCGAGCAGTCGGGGAAATTGTTCGTGCCGTACATGCGCACGAAGAGCTGGTAGAGGAACGCGGCCTCGTTGCTCGCGCGGCCCGAGGTGTAGAACGCGGCGCGGTTCGGGTCGTCGAGCGCGTTGAGGTGCTTCGCGATCAGCTTGAACGCGTCGTTCCACTCGATCGGCACGTAGCGGTCCTGCCGCGCGTCGTAGACGAGCGGATCGGTCAGGCGGCCGTGCTGCTCCAGTTCGTAGTCGGACTGCGCCATCAGCTCGCTAACGGTGTGCTCCTGGAAAAACTGCGGCGTCACGCGCTTGCTGGTCGCCTCCGCCGCCACGGCCTTCACGCCGTTCTCACAGAATTCGAACGTGGAAGCGTGCTCGCGGTCGGGCCACGCGCAGCCGGGGCAGTCGAAGCCGTCGGGCTGGTTCTGCTTGAGCAGCGTGCGGTAATTGCCGCCCGTTACCTTCTCCTTGATCAGGTTGATGGCGACCTGCTTGAGCGCGCCCCAGCCGGCGGCGGGATGATGATACGGCTCGATGCGACCTTGCGGCTTCTTCATGATGCGGTTGGCTTTTCGTCTTCCAGGGCGGTCTGCCCGATGACTCAAGGCTACTGTGTTCCTGTGCTCCCGGAGATCACAGAAAAACCAAAAAGCAAGGGATACAGTTGCGGTGTTTTGTCATAGACTTGCCGGGATCGGCATCGGCCTCGCGCGCGTGGCTTTACCCCTTCGCCTGATTGAACCTGACCGGAACGACCCGAACGTGACCCGCTACGAGCAACTCGCCGACGATATCGAAGCCGCCGTGCGCCGCGGCGTGTTCGGCCCCGGCGAGCGCGTTCTCTCCGTGCGGCGCGCGAGCCAGCAGCACGGCGTGAGCATCAAGACGGTGCTGCGCGCCTATGCGCTGCTGGAAAGCCGCAGCGTGATCGAGTCGCGGCCGCAATCGGGGTATTTCGTGCGCGCGCGGGTGGGGCCGCCGCAAGGGCGCGGCGCGGCGGCCGCACAGGGCGCACAGGGCAAGGACGCCGCCTCGCCGGGCAAGCCGCGCCGCGCCAGCGCGCCGAGGCAACCCGTGCCCGCCAACGTGGATGTGAGCCGGCTCGTGCTTTCCACGCTGCGCAGCATCGGCGCGCAGGACGCCGTACCGCTGGGCTCGCCGTACCCGGACCCGGCGCTGTTCCCCTGGCGGCGCATCAACCAGTACGCCAACGCGATTGCGCGCCGTCATGCGAGCTGGAACCTCATCGACGACCTGCCGCCCGGCAACCCGGAACTGATCCGCCAGATCGCGCGGCGCTATGCCGAAAACGGCGTGAGCGTCGATCCCGAGGAAATCGTCATCACCGTGGGCGCTACCGAGGCGATCAACCTGAGCCTGCAAGCCGTGGCCAGGCCGGGCGACACGGTGGCCGTCGAATCGCCCACCTACTACGCCATGCTGCACGCCATCGAGCGTCTGGGCATGCGCGCGCTCGAAGTGAGCACGCACGCGGATACCGGCATCGACCTCGACGCGCTGGAGCGCGTGCTGGCGCGCCAGAAGGTCGCGGCCTGCATGGTGATGCCGAACTTCCAGAATCCGCTCGGCTTTCGCATGCCCGACGCAAACAAGGCGCGGCTCGTGGCGCTTGCCGAGGCGCACGACTTGCCCGTGATCGAGAACGACGTCTATCAGGAGCTGTACTTCGGGCAGACGCGTCCTTCCACGCTCAAGCAGTTCGACATGCGCGGCCTCGTGCTGCATTGCGCCTCGTTTTCGAAGAGCCTTTCCGCCTCGTACCGCATCGGCTGGGCGCTGCCGGGGCGCTACCGCGCGCAGGTCGAAAAGCTCAAGTTCCTCAACACGCTCACGACACCCTCGGTTCCCCAGGTGGCGCTCGCCGACTACTTGCGCCACGATGGCTACGACCGGCATCTGCGCCGCGTGCGGCGTTTCTACCGGCAACAGGCGCGGCTCATGCGGGCGATGGTCGAGCGCTTCTTTCCGGCGGGCACGCGCACCTCGGAGCCGCAGGGCGGCTACGTGCTGTGGGTGGAACTGCCGCCGCGCGTCGATTCGATGCGGCTCTATCAGGCGGCGCTCGCGCAGGGCATCACCATCGGGCCAGGCTACATGTTCTCGATGCGCAACGAGTATCACCACTACATCCGGCTGAACTACAGCTACCCATGGAACGCGCAGACCGAAGCAGCGCTGAAGACGCTAGGCGAAATGGCCGCGAAGATGGCATGAGGAGGCAGACGATGAACGCAGATAAAGAACGCGAAGACGGCGACGCTGACGAGTTGGGCGTCGACCCGGTGCTGATCGCGGTGCTCGAGCAGTTGTGGCGCGCGGAATGCGAGAAACACGAGCGCCAGGGGCGCGCATGGTCGCTCGCGAAACTCTCGAAGCAGGCCGGCGTGCCGATGAGCGGATTGCGCAGACAATTGACGGCGCTCGTAGACGGCGGCCTCGTGGTGACGACGCAGGCCGAAGATGGGAGCGGCACGGCGAGTTTGTCGGACGAGGGGCGGGCGTTTTGTGCGGAGGTGTTCGGCGAGGGCGACTGAAACGCATTAAGCTACGCCAACACCATCCCCCTCACGACCATGGATTACATCGACAGCCTGCGGATCTTCCGCTCCGTCGTCGAGGCGCGCAGCTTCACGCGCGCCGCGGACATGCACAGCCTCACCACGCCTGTCGTCTCGCGCGCCATCGCGCGCCTCGAAAAGCGCCTTGGCAGCCGGCTCTTTCATCGCAGCACGCGCGCGGTGTCGCTCACCGAGGCGGCCGAGCGCTTCTACGAAGGCTGCTGCCGCGTGCTCGACGATCTCGACGCGCTGGAGGCCGACGCCACCGTGCAAACGCGCGAGGCGAGCGGCGTGCTGCGCCTGGTCGCGCACACCACGGCCACGGTCAATCGCCTCGTGCCGCTCATCGCCAGCTTCAAGCGCGCGCATCCCAAGGTGACGCTCGACGTGATCCTCACCGAGCGCCCCGTCGATCTCATCGCGGACGGCTACGATCTCGGCCTCGTGCTGCCGTTCATGCTCAACAACGAATCGACCGTCACGCGCCTGCTCGAGCGCATTCCGCTCGCGCTCGTCACGACGCCCGCGTATCTCGCAGCGCGTGGCACGCCGACGCATCCTGCCGACCTCGTCGGCCACGTGTTCGTGCCGATGCCGCCTTCCATGCGCAAGCCCGCGATCGCGTTTCGCGTGGGCGACGAGGAAGTCGTCGTGCCGTTGCACCACGAAATCGCCTCGAACAATCCCGAGTTCAACCGCGCGATGGTGCTGCAAGGTTTCGGCATCGGCATTCTCCCCACCGCGCTCGTCGGGGAGGAACTGGAGGCGGGCAAGCTCGTGACGGTACTCGACGACTTCCCGCTCGTCGACATGCAGATCGAGATTCGCCTCGCGTATACCACGCGCACGCTGCTGCCGGCGAAGGTGCGCGCGTTCATCGACCACGCCACGGCGTTTTTCGATGACGTGACGCACGACGCGGCCCTGGAGGTGAAGGCTAATTGAAAGAATGGCCGCGATTATTGTCGCCGCGGCCATAATGTGATGCCGTGCGTAAGGCTTGTTCGGGGCCTGATTGCCGCCTACTCTGTGCATATGCACATTTACCAGTCACCCGAGCACGACGATTGTTTTGCCGTACGCCAGGCCGCGCGGCATCTGTCGCAGCTTTACGAGCGGCACTTGAGCGCGGCAGGACTCACGCCCACGCAGTTCAGCATTCTCGGCGCGCTGGGCCGTGCGTCGAGTCTCACGATGGCGGAACTCGGGCGCTCGATGGTGATGGAGCGCACCACGCTCGTGCGCGCCTTGCGGCCGCTCCTGCGAGGCGCGCTCGTGGCCGATGCGCCGGACGGCGGCGAACGACGCCGCCGTCTCGCGCTCACGCAAGCGGGCCGCACGCGCCTCGAAGCGGCGCACGACCACTGGCGCGCGGCGCAGGACGAATTCGAGCGCCGTTTTGGCGCACGACGCGCCGCGTGGCTGCGGCGCGAGCTGTTTCGCATCACACGGGCGGTTTAACGTTTTCGGTTGGATTTGTGGGTTGCGTCGCGCTTGTTCCCATCGCGGCGTTTTTTTCATCTTTAGTAGTGTATATGCACAGGTAAACGTCATGTCGAGTCCTTCCACTTCCGTCGTGGTCGAGCCCACGCAAGCGAGAGAGCGTACGCGCATCTCGCGCATGCGTCTCGCGCTGGGCGCGGTCGCTCTCGTGCTGGCGGCTGCCGCCGGCTATTGGTTCTTTGTGCTGCGCTTCGTCGAGACCACCGACGACGCCTACGTCGGCGGCAATGTCACCGTGATGGCGCCGCGCGTGAGCGGCTTCGTCGCCGAGATTCCCGTGCAGGACAACCAGCGCGTGCACGCAGGCCAGGTGCTGCTGCGTCTCGATTCGCGCGACTATGACGCGAAGCTCGCCCAGGCCAACGCGGAGCTGGCGAGCGCGCGCGCCGCGGTCGACGAGTTGCAGGCGAGGCGCACGTTGCAGGAAGCGGTGATCAACCAGCACCAGGCCGAAGTGCGCGCCTCGAATGCGGAACTCACGCGCAGCGGTCAGGACCAGACGCGCTACCGCGAACTGGTGAAGGACGACGCGGTCTCGAACCAGCTGGTCGAGCGCGCGGATTCCGACTACGCGAAGGCCCAGGCGTCGGTTGCGCAAAGCGGCGCGGCGGTGCTGGCGGCGCAACGCCAGCTCGACGTGCTGGCCGCGCAAATTAACGACGCCCAGGCGCGTGTCGCAACGGCCGAGGCCAACCAGCGCCTCGCGCAACTGAACGTCGAATACACGACCTTGACCGCGCCCGTGGATGGCTACATCGGCAATCGCACGGCGCGGGTGGGCACGCTTGCCAACGTGGGCGCGCCGCTGCTTACGGTGGTGCCCGCCACCGGCCTGTGGGTGGACGCCAACTTCAAGGAAGACCAGTTGAAGAAGATGCACGCGGGCGACCGCGCCGACGTGACGCTCGACGCAGCCAGCGGCACGCTGCACGGCACCGTGGAGAGCCTCGCGCCCGCCACCGGTGCGACCTTCAGCGTGCTGCCGCCCGAGAACGCCACGGGCAACTTCACGAAGATCGTGCAGCGCGTGCCGGTGCGCATCCGCGTCGACGCGAATGCGCCGGCGGACCTGCAAGCCGCGCTGCGGCCCGGTCTTTCGGCGACCGTGAAAGTGCATCTCACGCAAGCGCATTGAAGGGGCCACGACGATGAACGCCACGACCAGCGCCGACCCGACACTCGCTCCGCATCTGCAGCCGATGGCGCAACGCGCCTTCGCGTTCGCGCTGATGTGCATCGGCTTCTTCATGGCCACGCTCGACATCCAGATCGTCGCTTCGTCGCTGCGCGACGTCGGCGGCGGTCTTTCCGCGAGCCAGGACGAGCTGTCATGGGTGCAAACCGCTTATCTGATTGCCGAGATCATGGTGATCCCCATGTCGGGCTGGCTCTCGAAGGTGTTCTCCACGCGCTGGCTTTTCGTGGCCTCCGCGGTGGGCTTCACCATCACGAGCATGCTGTGCGGCCTCGCCTGGGACATCAACTCGATGATCGTGTTCCGCGGCCTGCAAGGCGCACTCGGCGCGGCGATGATCCCCACCGTGTTCACCACGGCCTTCGTGCTCTTTCCCGGCAAGCAGCGTCTCGTCGCCTCCACGACCATTGGCGCGCTCGCCTCGCTCGCGCCCACGCTCGGGCCCGTGATCGGCGGCTGGATCACCGATCAATGGTCGTGGCATTGGCTGTTCTATCTGAACCTCGTGCCGGGTATTGCGGTGGCTGCGCTCGTGCCGAAGTACGTGAACATCGACAAGCCCGATCTTTCGCTGCTCAAGCGGGGCGACTATCTCGGCATCGTGCTCATGTGCGGCTTTCTCGGGTGCCTCGAATACGTGCTCGAAGAAGGCCCGCGCAAGAACTGGTTCGGCGACGACGTGATCGTTGCCTGTACGTGGATATCCGCGATCTGCGGCTTTCTCTTCATCGTTCACGCGCTCACGGCGAAGGACCCCATCGTCGACCTGCGCGCGCTGCTCGTACGCAACTTCGGCATTGGCAGTCTGCTTTCGTTTGTCACGGGCATCGGCATTTTCGTGGCCGTTTATCTCACGCCGCTCTTTCTCGCGGAAGTGCGCGGCTACAGTTCACTGCAGATCGGCTTGTCGCTGCTTTCGGTGGGCGTGTTCCAGTTGCTCGCGCTGGGCGTCTACGCCTTCGCCACGCGCTATTTCAGCATGCGCGCGCTGATGCTGTTCGGGCTGATCTGCTTCGGGTTTGGCTGCTACCTGTATGTGCCGCTCACGCACGACTGGGGCTGGCAGCAGTTCCTGGTGCCGCAGGCGCTGCGCGGCATTGGCCAGCAGTTCGCCATTCCGCCTATCGTCACGATGTCGCTCGGATCGCTGCCGCCTTCGCGGCTCAAGTCGGCCAGCGGTCTCTTCAATCTCATGCGCAACCTGGGCGGCGCGATCGGCATTGCCGTGAGCGCGACGATGCTCAACGACCGGCTCAACTTTCACTATCTGCGCCTGAACGAGAGCGTGACCGGCGGCGCACCGCAGGTGCAGTTGCTGCTGGCGGGCCGTACCGCGTACTGGTCGTCTGTGGCGGGCAATGCACTCGATGCCGCCGAAGCGGGCCTCGCGCAACTGCACGCACTGGTTCTGCGCGAAGCGCTCGTGATGACGTTCTCCGATACGTTCTTCGTGCTCTCGCTTTGCTTCCTGGTCGCCATTGCGAGCGTGGCGTTCTCCAAGCCGATTTCGCTGGGTGGCCCGCCGCCCGACGCCCATTGAGGTGCCCCATGAAAACCCCTGAACGCTCATCGACTCCCATGCGTCTCGTACTCTCGCTGCTTTCGGCCGCCGTGCTCGCCGCATGCGCGGTGCAGCCCGCGCAGCATCCCGACTTGCCCGCCACGGTGCACGAAACGGCGCCGGTGGCATGGCGGATCGACGCGCCGCAGGACGCCATCGAAGCGCGCGCCTGGTGGGCGCAATTCGGCGACCCGACGCTCGATACGCTGCTCGCCACGGTGCTCGAAGGCAATCTCGACTTGAAGGCCGCCGCCGAACGCGTGAAGCAGGCGCAATCGATCACGACGCAAAAGCATGCGGCGTTGCTGCCCCAACTGGACTTCACCGCGCATGGCGCTTATACGCGGCAGAACACGCCGCCGCCGCTCGGCTATGTGAAGCAGGCAGGCGCGGGCCTCGCGCTGAGCTGGTCGCCCGACGTGTTCGGCGGCGAGCGGCTCGACCTGCTCGCGGCGCAAGCGAATCTCGTGGGCCAGAAGCATGCGCTCGATGCCGTGCGTCTCGCGCTGGCGGCGAATACGGCCTCGGCGTACGTCGATCTGCGCTATGCGCAGGCGGAACTGAAGATCCTTCAGGATAACCTGGAGATTCGCAAACACACCTTGCTGCTCACGCAAGACCGCCTGAAATACGGCCTTTCCACGCAACTGGACGTGGCACGCGCACAAACGCAGCTAAGCGAACTGCAGGCGCGCATTCCGCGGGCGCAGGCGAGCATCGATCATCAGTTGAACCTGATCGCGGTGTACACGGGACGCACGCCGGAGTCGGTGGCGCAGCTCGCGCTCGCGCAAACGGCGCCCATTCCCGGCGTGCCCGCGAGCGTGCCGCAGATGCTGCCTTCCGAAGCGCTGCTGCGCCGCCCCGACGTGCAGGCCGCCTACGCCACCGTGCAGCAGCGCGCGGCGGAAGTGGGCGTGGCGCGCGCCGAGCGTTATCCGAAGTTCACGCTCAATCTCACGGACGGCATTCTCGCGGCGTCCTACCTCGGCATGCCCACGCTCACGGATAACCTCTTTAGTGCGGCGATCGGCGCGACGAGTCCGATCTTCAACGCGGGGCGCATCACGGCCGACATCGACCAGAGCGAGAGCCGCATGCGCGAGTCGCAACTGAATCTGCAGGAGACCATGCTGCAGGCTCTGCGCGAAGTGGAAGACAGCCGCAGCGATCTCGTGAGCACGGCGAGCCAGACGCAGCAGTTGAACGACGCGCTGGCTTCGTCGGCGCAATCGCTCAAGCTCGCTAACCAGCTCTACAAGGGCGGCGCCACGGACTTTCTCGATGTGCTGAGCGCGCAGCAAACCTTGCTCGCCGATCAGGATCTGCTCAATGATGCGCAGCGCGAGCGCGCGCAAGCGGCGGTGGCGCTCTACCGGTCGCTGGGCGGCGGCTGGAGCCAGAGCGGCGACGTGGTGCTCGCGCAGGAAACGCCGGCGCATGGCGGCTAAACGGCACGGCCAGAAGCCATGACTTTGCGCTCAAGCGCCCGAAGCCGCCTCGCGAGCCAGCGAGCGCCACTGCGCCGGCGTCATGCCCACGTGGCGCTTGAAGCCGCGCTGGAACGCGGCGTCCGACTGGTAGCCGACGAATTCGCCGATCTCCGCCACGCTGTCGTTGCTCTGCGCGAGCATGCGGCCCGCGAGTGTCATGCGGATATCGGTCAGCACGTCGGCGGCCGAGCGGCCGATGGCCTCGTCGAAGTGCCGCGCGAAGGTCGCGCGCGACATGTGGCAAAGCTCGGCAAGCTCGGGCAGCGTCCAGGGCTTGCTGGGCGCTTCGAACATGGCGTCGATGGCGGGTTGCAGGCGCGGCCGCTGCGCGAGCGCGAGCAGGCCGCGCGGCGGGGCGTCGCCGGCGCTCGCGTAGCGCAGTGTGAGCCCGAACAGCGCGCCCGACAGATGGTTCACGAGCGACTCGCTGCCCGGCGCCGCCTCATACGCTTCGTCGCGCAACAGCGCGATCAGGCGCACGAGACGTTCGGGGGCTTCCGTGCCGTCGCGCGCGCTATGCACGACGAGGCGCGCCGGCAGATTCTCTCGCAGCAGGCGCTGCGGCACGGCAGGCAGCAGGAAGCGGCCGCACAGGACGTCGGCGATGGCGCCGTCGCCCACATTCGTTTCGATGCTCACGCCGTTTTCCATCCGCCTGGCAACTACGGCGGGCGCCGTGCCGCTGCCGTCGTGCAGCACGTGCGCGCTGCCCGAGGGAAACAGCACGATGTCGCCCGCATGGAGCGCGACGGGCGCGCCGTGCGCATCCTCGACGATGGCGCGCCCCGCAAGCAGCACGTGATAGCGGATTTCACGCTCCTTCGCAGCGGGATCGTCGATGCGCCAGGGCGCGCCGAAATGGCAGCGCACGTCGAGGCGGCCGGCAACGGGCATCAGCGCGAGAAGGCGGCTCAGCAGATCCATGGTGGGCGAGTGAGACGATCGAGCATGAAGTCGCGCCATTCTGGCATTAAAAGCGCGACGGTGCGCGACTACACTGCATCCATGCCATCGACGATGGCAGCGCGACACCGACACCCGCTCGCGACCCGCAACGTTAAAGGAGCAAAACATGTCCCGTCTTTCCGCCATCAAGCCCGAAGCCGCCACCGGCGCCGCCGCTGAAATCTTTGCAAAGATCCGCAAGGCCGTGGGAAAGGTGCCCAACGCCTACGCCACCATCGGCACGCATAGCCCCGAAGCGCTCGGCGCGCTGCTCAACATGGAGGCCGTGATCTCCGCCGGCACGCTGTCGAAGCCCGACATCGAAGCGATCAAGCTCGCGGTGAGCGAAGTGGCGGGTTGTGATTACTGTCTCGCCGCGCACACGCTGGCGGGCAAGTTCGCCGGGCTCGCGCCGGAAACGATGAAGGCGGTCCGCGCAGGCGAAGCCACCGGCGACGCGAAGCGTGACGCGCTCGTGCACTTCGTCCGCCTGTTGGTGAAGACGCACGGCACGGTGCCCGAAGCGGAAGTGAGCGCGATTCGCGAAGCCGGTTATACCGAACGCCAGATCGTGGAAATCGCGCTCGCCGTGACGTCGATCACGTTCACGAACCTCGTGAACCGCGTCAACGATACGACGCTCGATTTCCCGGCCGCACCGTAACGTAGCGGCAACGGTTTTACCACCCCGCGTGCGCTGGACACGACATCAATCGTGCCAGCGCACGCGAGCGCTTGTTCCACAAAATCGTTTGATAGTGTGCATATGCATACATAGAATGGTAGTGGAACAGCGCATATGAAAGGAGAGTCGACCATGAGTACACGCGAGATCGTTTTGTGCCAGCCGGTGCGTACGGCAATTGGCGGATTCAACGGTGCGTTCAAGGGCGTGCCGGCTACGGAGCTAGGCGCGGCGGCGGTGCGCGAAACGCTCGCGCGCGCGAAGCTCGACCCGGCGCGGCTCGGCTCCGTGGTGCTCGGCAACGTGGTCCAGGCGGGCAACAAGATGAATCCCGCGCGTCAGGCCGAGCTTGGCGGCGGCGTGCCGGTTCAGGTGCCCGCGCTCACGGTGAACCGCGTATGCGGCTCCGGTGCGCAAGCCGTTGCGAGCGCCGCGCAGGAAGTGATGCTGGGTCTTGCCGACGTCGCGCTCGCGGGCGGCATGGAGAACATGGATCGCGCGCCGTACTTGCTGGACGGCGGGCGGTGGGGCTATCGCATGGGCAACGCCGAGATTCACGACAGCATGCTGCGCGACGGCCTCGTCGATGCGTTTTCGGGCCAGCATTCGGGCTGGCATACGGAAGACCTCGTGACGCGGGCCGGGCTCACGCGTGCTGAACAGGACAACTGGGCCGCGCGTTCGCAGCAACGCTTTGCTGCCGCGCAAGCGGCGGGGCGCTTCAAGGAAGAAATCGTCGCGGTGGAGATCAAGGGCAAGAAGGGCATGGAGCGCATCGATACCGACGAAGCGCCGCGCCCCGACACGACGCTCGAAGGGCTCGCGAAACTGCGTCCCGCGTTTCGACCGGACGGCACGATCACGGCGGGCAACGCGCCCGGCCTGAACAGCGCGGCGAGCGCCATGCTCGTGGCCGAGCGCGGCTTTGCCGAAGCCGAGGGGCTCTCGCCGATGGTCAGGCTCGTGGCGTGGGGCGTCGCGGCGGTGGAGCCGGGCCTGTTCGGTCTTGGCCCCGTGCCCGCCGTGCAACTCGCGTTGGGGCGCGCCGGCTGGTCGCTGGCTGACGTCGAACGCTTCGAGATCAACGAGGCATTCGCGGCGGTGCCGCTCGCGGTCATGAAGCAGCTCGGCATTCCCGAGGACATCGTGAACGTGGAAGGCGGCGCGATCGCGCACGGCCACCCCATCGGCGCGACGGGTGCGATTCTCACCACGCGCCTCGCATGGTCGATGCAGCGCGACGGGTTGCGTCGCGGCGTCGTGACGCTTTGCATCGGCGGTGGCCAGGGTATCGCGCTCGCGCTCGAGAAAGTATGATGGCCGGGCCACGTGAGGCGCGTGGGGCTGAGATACGAACTGGGAAACAGGCGGGGAACACGATGACGAAGCGGATCACACGCGAGGAATGCAACTGTTTTGCGCTGCGGCAGGCCGCGCGTTTCGTCACGCAGCTTTACGAGCGGCATCTCTCGCAGGCCGACGTGACGGCCGCACAGTTCACCATCCTCTCTCGCCTCGCGGGCCGGCCCGACGCCACGGCCGCCGAACTCTCCGACGACCTCGTGATGGACCGCACGACGCTCGTGCGGGCGCTCAAGCCGTTGCAGCGCGACGGCCTCGTGCTCACGGCGGCGGCCGAGCACGACACCCGCACGCTGGTCTACCGGCTTTCGGCTGCGGGCTTGCGTCGCTACGACAAGGCGCATGCGTTGTGGCTCGACGCGCAGGCCGAGTTCGAGCAGCACATGAAGCGCGACCGCGCGAAGGCGCTGCGCACCGAGCTGTTTGCCCTGACGAAGGCTGCGTCGGGCTGACACACCAGTTACGCGCGCACGCGTTTCGTAAGCCCTTGAGGGAAGGCGGCCACGCCAGCAATCAGATCTGGCGCGAAAATGGCATCATGAGAATTCCAGGAGTCTGACGCTCTGCCGCCGGGTTCTCATGAGACGATATCGACCGCCGCCCAACTTTCTGCGTGACCACGCGCATCCAGCCTGGCGCGATATCGCGTTGACTACGCTGCCCGTGGCCCTGTTCTGCGCGATGGTCGTCGGCCTCGTCTTCTGGCTCGTCGATCCCGCGCCGCCGCGCGCGATCACGATCAGCGCGGGCCCCGCCGACAGCTCCTTCATGCAGATGGCCCAAGCCTACCGCGCGATCCTCGCGCGCAACGGCGTGACGCTCAACATCCTCGAATCGGACGGCTCGGTGCAGAACCTGCAGCGCCTGCTCGATCCGAAGCAGCATGTGGATCTCGCGTTCGTGCAGGGCGGTGTCGCCGACGGTATCGACACACGCTCGCTGATGTCGCTCGGCAGCGTGGCCTATTTGCCTATCGTCGTTTTCTATCGCGGCTCGGGCCTCACACGGCTCTCCGAACTCGACGGCCAGCGCATCGCCATTGGCCGCGTGGGCAGCGGCACGCGCGAGCTGGCGCTCAAGCTGCTCTCCGCGAACGGCATCGATCCCGGCGGCGACTCCACGTTCCTGCCGCTCGACGGCATGGATGCGGCCACGGCGCTCGTCTCCGGCCGCGTGGAGGCCGCGATGCTGAGCGGCGACTCGACCACGCGCGCGCTCATGCTGCGTTTGCTCGATATTCCCGGCATCTCGGTGATGAGCTTCGATGAAGCGGCCGCTTATACGCGGCTCTTTCCGTATCTGGAGAACGTCGACCTGCCGCCCGGCGTGCTCGATCTGCGCAGGCGCCAGCCACGCGAAACGGTGCATCTGATCGGCCCGACCGTCGAACTCGTCGCGCGCGATACACTGCATCCCGCGCTGTCCGATCTGCTCATCGAAGCGGCAGGCGAGGTGAACGGCGCGCCCGGCATCCTGCAGCGCGAGGGCCAGTTTCCGAGCCCGGCGGTGCACGACTTTCGCGTGAGCGAGGACGCCACGCGCTACTACAAGTCGGGCAAGAGCTTTCTCTATCGCGCGCTGCCGTTCTGGCTCGCGAGCGTGACGGACCGTCTGCTCGTGCTGCTGCTGCCGTTGGCCGTGCTCGTGATTCCCGCGTTGCGCACGATACCGGCGCTGTATCGCTGGCGCGTGCGCTCGCGCATTTATCGCTACTATGGCGCGCTCATCGCCATCGAGCGCGACGCGCGCATGCATACGAACGAAGAACAGCGGCGCGCGCTGATCGAAGAACTCGACGAGATCGAGCGATCCCTCAATACGCTGCGCATGCCGCTCGCGTTCGCCGATGCGTTTTACGTGTTGCGCGAACACGTGGGTTTCGTACGTATGCACTTGAATGCCGGCGAGTCGCAATCGCACTCCAGCGCGGTCTAATTCGTATTCACGATATTGTTACGCCCAACGTAGTTTCCTTCTCGTTGATGCACGTCGCTTAATCGCCGTGTTGCAACAGATCTTCGGTTGACACTGCGAGTCTCGCGCCTTTATTTTTTGTAGCCACGCCGTCGCGGCGTCGAGACAGTAAGGATCGCTTGAGGTTTGCGAATGTTCGATCCCTGCGCGTATCAGAACCATTGCTCGTAACCGGGAGGACCATAACGTGAAAACATCCGGTGCAAGCCAGCGTCTTGCCTGGCTCGTGTCTGCCACACTCGCGGGCGCGCCGCTCTTCGTGGGGCCGCTCGGGCCCACTGCCGCGCTTGCGCAGAACGCGGCGCATCTTTCGAACCAGCAGCTCGACTCACTCACCGCGCCCATCGCGCTCTATCCCGACGCGTTGCTCGCGCAGGTCCTCATGGCCGCCACGTTCCCGCAAGACGTGTCCGCTGCCGCCGCGTGGACAAAGTCCAACCCGAACCTCAAGGGCGACGACGCAGTGAAGGCCGTCGCCTCGCAGCCGTGGGACCCGAGCGTGCAATCGCTCGTAGCGTTCCCGCAGGTGCTCGAAACCATGGCTTCGAAGCCCGACTGGGTCCAGCAGATCGGCAAGGCGTTTCTCGCGCAGCCCAACGACGTGATGGACTCGGTGCAGCGCCTGCGCGTGCAGGCGCAGAAGGCGGGCAACCTCAAGTCCAATGAGCAGCAAAAGGTCGTGGTCCAGCCGGCCTCGAGCACTTCGACCACGCAGACCATCGTGATCGAGCCTGCGAATCCGCAGGTGGTGTACGTGCCGACCTATAACCCCACGGTGGTTTTTGGCGTATGGCCGTATCCGGCCTATCCGCCCGTGTATATGCCACCGCCTCCGGGCTACGCCATCGCGTCGGGGTTCGTCGGCGGGCTCGCGTTCGGTGCCGGCATCGCGGTCGCGAATTCGTTGTGGGGCGGCTTCAACTGGAACAACCACGACGTGAACATCAACGTCAATCGCTACAACAACATCAACGTCAACAACCGCATCAACTCGAACAACGGCACGGCGAACTGGAATCGCAACGCCAATGTCGAGCGCCGCCAGAACTACAACAACGCGAACCTGAACGGACAGCGCAACCAGTACCGGGGCTACGACCAGTCGCGCTCGCAGGCTATGGAGACCCTGCAGAACCGCACCGGCCAGAACATGAGCGGCAATGCCCAGCAAAGACTCCAGGGCATCCAGGAAGGCGGCCGGCCGAATGCCAGCGGCGGCAACGGGCTCAACAACCGCGCCCAGAATGGCGCGCAAAACGCCAACCGCGGCAACGAGCTGAATAACCGCGGGCAGAACAGCGCGCAAAACGCGAACCGCGCGAACGATCTCAACAACCGTGCACAGAGCATGAATCGCGACAACGCGTTACGCGGTGCGGGCGATGGCTCCAATGCGCGCCTCGAACAACAACGCGGCCAGCAAAGCCGTGAAGCGCTCCAGAGCCATGGCGGCTTCGACGGCGGCGGAGGCGGTGGCGGCTTCCATGGTGGTGGTGGCGGGTTCGGCGGTGGCGGCGGGGGTGGCGGACGTCACTTCGGCCGTCGATAACGTTGAATATCATGAGGAGTCTAAAAATGATCCGCATTTCCGCACGCCGCCTGCCACACGACTACGCGCTCGCGCTCGGTACGGCACTCGCCCTCTTTGGCGCGCCCGCACTGCTGCCCGCCCAGTTCGGCGGCGCCGCCGTCTACGCACAGGCCGTCTTCTCCACGCCCGAAGCCGCGGCGAACGCGTTCACCGATGCACTCGCGACCAACGACCAGGGCGCCATGAAGCATGTGCTCGGCAACGATTTCACCGAGTTCATCCCCACGCAAAACATCGGTCAGGACGATATCGACGACTACCTTGGCGCCTGGGCGAAGGGTCATCGCGTCGTCCCTGATGCCACGCCGGTTGCCGGCAAGGCGAGCGCTCACGTCGAGGTGGGCGACAGCGGCTGGACGCTGCCCATCCCCATCGTGCAGTCGGGCAAGGGCTGGCACTTCGACCCGCGTGAAGGCGCGAGCGAAATTCTCACGCGCCGCATCGGCCGCAACGAGCGTGCTGCCATGCTCACCTCGCTCGCCTACGTCGACGCGCAGAACGACTATCGCAAGCTCACGCAGCACTATGCGCAGCGCCTCGTGAGCACGCCGGGCACGCACGACGGTTTGTACTGGCCGGTCGAATCGGGCGAGACCGAAAGTCCGCTTGGGCCGCTCGCGGCAGCCATGCCGGGCAACGCGAAGATCACGCCGACCGAGGGGTATCACGGCTATCACTTTCGCATTCTCACCGCGCAGGGACCGCACGCCAGTGGCGGCGCGCGCAGCTATCTCGACAACGGGGATCTGAGCGGCGGTTTTGCGCTCGTGGCCTGGCCGGCGCAATACGGCAAAACCGGTGTGATGAGCTTCATCATCAACCAGGACGGCCAGCTCTATCAGAAGAACCTCGGGCCGAACGGCGCGCATACGGCAGCGGCGATCAAGGCATTCGATCCCGACTCGTCCTGGCAGGCCACTAAACCCTGATTGGCGATCCGCGATCCGTCGGTGGGCATGATGTCCAGGTTTGTTCTCCAACGGACGCCTCACACGGAATTCGGGCACAATCAAGCCACGGCGACGTGGCTGTCGCCCGATGCGGGCTTTGGCCAGCGGAAGCGGAGAGGTCGGGCATGTAGCTTGCTCAATCTTTCCCGCACTCTCATTCGTGTGGAGATAACCAAATGCAACGACGCAACTTCATGCTGACGGCGGCGGTGACCCTTGCCTCGGGCGGTCTCACGCTCGCGGGCTGCACCACCACGACGAATTCGAATTCCACGGCGTCGCAGAACATGTCCAAGCGGCAGTCGATCGACGCGTCTGTGGACGGCACCCTCTCGCGGCTGTATTCGACCGTGAAAGGCTCGCACGAACTCCTCGCGAAGTCGCGCGGCGTGCTGGTGTTCCCCGAAGTGCTGCAGGCCGGCTTCATCGTCGGCGCGCAATATGGCGAGGGTGCGTTGCGCGTGGGCGGCGCCACGGTCGGCTACTACAGCACCGTGTCGGGCTCGTTCGGCCTGCAGGCCGGCGCTCAGTCGAAGGCGCTCATCTTCGCCTTCATGACGCAGGACGCACTCGACAAATTCCGCGCGACGGACGGTTGGGCGGCGGGGGCCGACGCTTCGGTCGCGCTCGTGACCGTGGGCGCGAACGGTGTCGTCGACACCAACACGGCCACGCACCCGGTCGAAGCCTTCGTGCTGACCAACGCGGGCCTGATGGCCGACGTCTCGCTGGCGGGCACCAAGGTCACGCGTCTGAATATCTGACAAGGCGCGCACCGGTAAAAAGCGCCGGATCATGTAAAAAAGGGCAAGGCGCTCAAGCCTTGCCCTTCGTCATTTCTGCGCGGCTCGAACTGGCGCCGCCGCGTACGTCACCGCGTACGTCACTCAGCAGCCCGTATTCTTCACACGCTCGACTTCGAGGCCGAACCACGGGCGCAGCTTCGTGCCGAGCACATTGCCCGCGAACGCGCACACGAGCCACAGCCAGCCGTGCAGGCTGCCCGATACGATGCCGCTGAAATACGCGCCGATATTGCAGCCGTAGGCGAGGCGCGCACCATAGCCAAGCAGCAGCCCACCGATCACGGCCGCCACGAGCGAGCGCAGCGGAATGCGCCACACCGGCGCGTAGCGGCCCGCGAGCGAAGCCGCTGCCATTGCACCGAGCACGATGCCGATGTCCATGACCGTGGTGACGTCGTGGCTTGCCGGGGCGGCGAGCGCGGCGGCGTTCGGGCCGGCCATCCAGTACTTCCAGCTCGCCACGTCGATGCCGAGCGTGGCGAAGCCCTTCGCGCCCCACAGCGCGAATGCCGAGGTTACGCCCCAGGGGCGGCCCGAGAGCGCGAGCGTCGCGAAATTCAGGATCGCGAGCGCGACCGCGCCGGCGAGCAGCGGCCACGGGCCATGCAGCCACGGCGAGTTGTGCGGCGCGCGCGGTTCGTTGACGAGGCGGCCGTGGCGGCGCTTTTCGACCAGCACGGTGAGCGCGGCGATGAGCGCAAACACGACGAGGTTGAGCGCAATGGCCGGCGCGGCGCCGAACGCGTTCACGAGCGAGAACGGCTTCAATTGCGGCATCGACGTCCAGAACGGCATGTGCGCCGTGGCGACCACGGAGCCGACGATAAAGGCGATGAGCGTCACGACCATGCGCGTGCTGCCGCCACCCACGGTGTAGAGCGTGCCCGAGGCACAGCCGCCCCCCAGCTGCATGCCGACACCGAACATGAACGCGCCGACGATGACCGATGTGCCCGCGGGCGAAACGAGGCCCGTGACCGGATGGCCGAAGAGCGAACCTGCTGCGAGCGCGGGGAAGAACAGCAGCACGCCGATGGCGAGCATGACCATCTGCGCGCGCAGGCCGGCGCCGCGCCCATCGGCGATGAATACGCGCCATGCCGAGGTGAAGCCGAACGCCGCGTGATAGAGCGTCATGCCGAGCAGCGCGCCGACCCCGTAGAGCGCCGCCTGACGCCCGCTCACGGTCTGCGCGAGATATACCGCGCCGAGCGCGACGAGCAACAGCGCGATGCCTAGCGGCCTGGGATTGATGGAGTCGAGTCGGCGCGGCGCGCGCGCGAGCGGCGTGGAGAGGTCGGACATGGGAGCGGGGCAGCCCGGAAAGCCGCCAGGAAAATCAATCGATGAAAGCAAAACGATAGCACGAATCGCAAATCGGTCTGGCCGAGCCCCCGGGCCGGCTTTTCGCGACTCGCGTTGGGCCATGAGACATCGCCACAAACCCCGTCCAGACGGGGCTTTCCCAGACATTGGGACGAACCTGCGCCAAATCCCGCGAAGCCCTGCGCCCATCATGGATTTCCCCTATGCAGCGCCGCGCGCCGTCTGCCGTTAGGCGAGACGAGGTGCGAAGACGCGTGGGCCGCGCAAAGTCGCACTGGCTGGAAGATAAAAGAAACGCAACGGAGACCTCATGCTGGGAAATATCACCATTCGCCGTGGGCTAACGCTCGTCATCGGTATCTTCGTCGCGTTTCTGCTGACGGTGATCGGCGTGTCGTATGGCGCGCTCAAGATCACCAACGACAGCCTGCACGACGCCCAGCGCGGCGCGCAGTCGCTCGACGCCCTCAAGAGCAGTTCGGAGCGCCTGCTTCAGGTGCGCCTCGCGCTCGGTGGCTACGAGACGCTCTTCAGCGTCGGCAAGGCCACGGACGGCTTGCTCGACAAGGCGCACGAGGTGCTCGTGAATTCGAACAAGGAATTCGCGCGCTACAGCGCCGGCCCGTTCGACGACCCCGAAGAGGCGCGCCTCGCCCAGGCCGTCAGCAGCGCGCGCGAGGCGCTCGTCTCGCAAGCGCTCGAGCCCGAGTACAAGTCGCTCGTCGACAACGATTTCAACACCTTCCGCACGATCCAGGGCGAAACCGCCGACCGCTACTACGGCGCCTACGCGAAGGCGATCGACGCGCTCGAGACCTGGCAGGCCACGCGCCAGCAGCACGACGCCGATACCGCCGCGCAGCGCTTTCGCCTGTCGCTCATCGTGTTCGGCGTGATCGGCGTGGTGGGCGTGGCGATCGGCGTGTTCGCGCGCGTGGGGCTCGCCGCCGCCGTGGTCAAGCCGGTGAACCATGCGATCCGCCATTTCGAGCGCATCGCCGCGGGCGACCTCACGGTGGACGTGCGGGTGCGCTCGAAGAACGAAATGGGCCAGCTGCTGGGCGCGCTGCAGACCATGCGCGACGGCCTCGTGGGCACCGTCTCGCGCGTGCGCGGCAGCACGCATGAAATCACCCAGGGCGCGAAGCAGATCGCGTCGGGCAACGTCGATCTCTCGGATCGCACGGCGCAGCAGGCGGCGGCGCTCGAAGAAACGGCGGCGAGCATCGAGGAGCTTTCGGCGGCGGTGCGCCAGAACACGGACGGCGCGAAGGAAGCGAGCGGGCTCGCCCAGACCGCGCTCGAAACGGTCACGCGCGGCGCCGACGTGGTGGCCCGCGTGAACGCGACGATGAACGACATCACGGCCTCGTCGCAGAAGGTGGAGGAGATCACCGGCATCATCGAGGGCATTGCGTTCCAGACCAACATCCTCGCGCTCAATGCGGCGGTGGAGGCGGCGCGCGCGGGCGAGCAGGGCCGCGGCTTCGCGGTCGTGGCGAGCGAGGTGCGCAGCCTCGCGCAGCGCTCGGGCACGGCGGCCAAGGAGATCAAGGAGCTGATCGCGGCCTCGGCGGCGACCGTCGGCGCGGGCGCGCGCCTCGTGGAAGACGCGCGCCGCACCATGGACGAGGCGCGCAGTGCGGTGGCGCGCGTGAGCGGGATCATGAGCGAGATCGAAACCGCGACGCACGAGCAGAGCGACGGCATCGAACAGGTGAACCGCGCGATTGCGCAGATCGACGAGGTCACGCAGCGTAACGCGGCGCTCGTGGAGGAAGCGGCGGCGGCCGCGCAGTCGCTCGAATCGCAGGCCGATCTGCTGCGCGAGGCCGTAGCGGTGTTCAATCTGGGCGGCGCGGGGCAGGCCGGTACGCGTCCGGCGCAAGCCGCTGCGGCGGACGCGCGCGCGGCCCGCGGGAGTACGCCGGCGCTGGCCTGAGCCAGCCGTGGCGGGTTTTCCTTGCCGTTGCAAGGACAACCTCCGGCCGCTTTAACCTGAGGTTATACCCCGCGCGCAATTCGCAATTGAGTTCCCCATCGTTCCCGGCGAGACTGGCGGCATAGGCCGTCAGGGTTTGGTCGTCAGCGAAAGAGAACAAGGGATCATGCGAGTTTGCGTTTTAGGCGGTGGGGTGATTGGCGTAAGCACGGCGTACGCGCTCGCTCGCGATGGGCACGAAGTCACGCTGGTCGAGCGCCATGCCGATGTGGCGCGCGAAACGAGCCACGCCAATGGCGGGCAGCTTAGTTACAGCTACGTCGCGCCGCTCGCGGACCCCTCCGTGCTGCCCAAGCTGCCGCAATGGCTCTTCTCGCGCGACGCCGCACTGCGTTTCGTGCCGCGGCTCGATCCGCACCAATGGCGCTGGTGCGCCGCGTTCCTGCGTGCGTGCACGCGCGCACGCAGTCGCGCGACCACGGCCGAATTGCTCGGCCTCGGCTTTTTGAGCCAGCGACTCATGCACGAGGTGGTCGAGCGCGAAGCGCTGTCATTCGACTACGTGCGCAACGGCAAGCTCGTGGTGTATCGCGACGAGCAAGGGTTTGCGCTTGCGCGCCGCCAGGCGCATTACCAATCGACGCTGGGCTGCGTGCAACACGCGCTCGACGGCGCGGCGTGCGTCGCGCTCGAACCCGCGCTCGCGCATATCGGCGCGGAGATCGTGGGCGGCATTCACACGCCAGGCGAAGAGGCCGCCGACTGCGATCAGTTCACGCGTGGCCTTGCACACGCGGCACAGCGCGACGGCGTCAACCTGCAACTGGCCACCGAGTTTTCCGGACTGCGAACGAAAGGGCTGCGGGTGGTCGCCGCGCAGACCTCGCAGGGCGACATCGAAGCCGACGCTTTCGTGGTGTGCCTGGGTTTTCAGAGCCAGCCGATGCTCGCCTCGCTCGGCGTGCACGTGCCCGTGTATCCGCTCAAGGGCTACAGCCTCACGCTCCCCAATGCGAATGCGCAGGGCGCGCCGCGCGTCTCGGTCACGGATGCGCATCACAAGGTCGTCTACGCTCCGCTCGGCGAGCGACTGCGCATTGCGGGCATGGTCGACCTCACAGGCATGAACCCGCACGCCGACGACGCCCGCATCGCGCTGCTCACTCGCCAGGCGCGCGAAACCTTCCCCGACGCGGGCGACTACGACGCCATGCAGACGTGGACCGGCATGCGTCCCGCCACGCCGGACAGCAAGCCGGTGATCGGCGCCACGCACTTTCGCAACCTGTGGCTCAACACGGGGCACGGCGCGCTCGGCTTCACGCTCGCGCTCGGCAGCGCACAGCTGCTCGCCGATCTGCTGGCGGAGCGCGAGTTGCCGATCGACGGCGACGCCTTCGCGCCGGGCCGCTGATCTGGCTCGCTGATTCGCCAACGAGGCGCTACTGCAGCGTCGCGCCTTCCTCGCGCACGACCACGCTCGTGCGTCCGTCGATGCTCACCGGCACTTCGCCGCGCACGGTCGCGCGCCGGACGACGCGGCGCGCGTCGCCGTAGTCGTTGATCGCATAGTGTTGCGTGGCGCGGTTGTCCCAGATCGCGACGTCGCCTTCCTGCCAGTTCCAGCGCACCGTGTTTTCGAGCCGCGTGACGTGCTCGTGGAACACCTGCAGCAGATGCGCCGAATCGGACGACGAGAGACCTTTGAGCCGCTGCACGAAGTGGCCGAGCACGAGCGTGCGTTCGCCCGTTTCCGGATGCACGCGCACCACGGGATGTTCGGTTTCGTACACCTTCGACGTGAAGACTTCGCGGTAACGCTTGAGCTGCGCGCTGTCCGCGTTCGTGTGCGTGGACGCGTAGTCGTAGGCGTTGGTGTGGAGCGCCCAGAGCGTATCGGCCAGCGCGCGCAGCGGCTCGGGCAGTTGCGCGTAAGCGGTGGCCGTATTGGCCCACACCGTGTCGCCGCCAAATGGCGGAATCACCACGGCGCGCAGGATCGAGACTTTCGGGTAGGCGTCGACGAAGGTGACGTCGGTGTGCCACGAGTTGGCGCGCGCGCCGTGCAGCGAATCGAGTTCCAGCAGGCTGCCGCCTTCCACCGAGGGCACCGTAGGGTGCGCGACCGTTTCGCCGAAGCGCCGCGCGAAGGCTTCCTGCGCGGTATCGTCGAGATGCTGCTGGCCACGGAAGAACAGCACCTTGTGGCGCAGCAGGGCGGCGTTGATCGCGTCGAACGTGGCGCTGTCGAGATCGGCATGAAGACGCACACCGTCGATGCGCGCGCCAATGCGGCCCGCGACCTGATGGAGGTCTAGCGTGGTACCGGCGTGTTGCTGCGTGGAGGAATGCAGATGCGCAGACGGAACGGAAACGGCGGGGCGCTGCGTGTGAACGTCGGACATCGAAAGTCTCCTCGGCTGGACGTGGAACGTCCATTCAAGCAGGCTTGCGCCGCGAGAAGAACTGACGATTTCTGCGAAGCTATGCGAGCGTTAGTGCGCTATGGATAGCTGCGTGTGTGATTAGCGCGCACCAAAAGAAAATGACGCAGACCCGCGAGGGAATGCGTCATTCACAAGATGCTGCAAGGTACAGCTTCTTTACTGCATGTTCGTTGGTAGGCTCGATTGGATTCGAACCAACGACCCCCACCATGTCAAGGTGGTGCTCTAACCAACTGAGCTACGAGCCTGTCGAGGCGCGAATTATAGAGACACTCGCGCGCGCTTGCAAGCGCTTTTCTCGAATCGGGTGAAACGCCGTGTTTTCGGGTGTGCGCCTAGGCGAATTCGCGCGCCAGATTGCGCAGGTTATGCGTGGGATCGGCGAGCGTTTCGCGGGCGATGCGCGCGCGCTTGCCGATCAGCGCTTTGGCGCTGCGCATGTCGCGACCCTGATTCACGGTGATCGCGCCAACCAGCGCGCCTTCGCCGTCGAGGCCGAACAGAACGCAGGGCGGCGCTTGCAGCGAACCACGCGTGAGCCATTCAGGCGCAGTCATGTCGCCCGCGAACTGGATGTTGAGGCCGCATTGATCAGTCCAGAACCAGGCCGCTTCCCAGGCTTCGGGTTCGAGGCCGAGCATCGCGCGCGCCGCCGTTTGCGCCTGACGGTTCGCGTTCTCCCACGTTTCGCGGCGCTGGTGGTGGCCGCTTGCCTCGTCCCACTGGCTGGCGGCGTCGCCGGCTGCGTAGATGTGCGCGTGCGAGGTGCGACACCGCGCGTCGATCACGATGCCGTTGTCGATTTGCAGGCCTGCTTTGCGAGCGAGCGTGGTTTCGGGTTCGACGCCGATGCCGTAGATCACCGCGTCGCCGGTAATGCGTGTGCCGTTTTCGAGCGTCAGCACGAGTTCGCCGTTCTCGCGAGTGGCTGACGCGAGCGGCGAGCCCAGATGCAGTGTCACCCCCCGCGCGCGATGCACGTCGCACAGATGCTCGGTAAGCAGCGGCGGAGCGCAACGCGCCATCGCACGCGGCGCCTGTTCGATCACGGTGACTTCCGCGCCGAGATCGACCGCGCTCGAAGCGAGTTCGAGACCGATCACGCCCGCGCCCACCAGCAGCACGCGCTTGCGCGCTTGAAGCACGGGTATAAGGCGTTGCGCGTCCTCCAGCGTGCGCAGCGTGTAGACGTTCTCGCCCAGCGCGTCGAGCATCGGCAAGCGTCGCACGCGCGCGCCCGTGGCGAGCAGCAGTTCGTCGAAGGCGATCGATTCGCCGTTCGCGAGCGTGACGATGCGCGCCTGTGCGTCGAGCGCGGTCACGGCCACGCCGAGCTTCAACTCGATGTTCCGCTCCGCGTAGTAGCCCTCGCCGTGAATCGCGCAGCGCGCCGTTTGCGGTTGCAGCAGCACGTCCTTCGAAAGCGGCGGCCGTTCATAAGGCGCGTGCGCTTCCTCGCCGATCAGTACGACGCGGCCCGCATAGCCTTGCTGGCGCAATTCGGCGGCGGCGAGCGCGCCCGCCTGGCCCGCACCGACGATGACGATAGTCGAGACGTTCATGATCTGTTTCCCGTTACAGATGCAGGCCGCCCGCCGCGTGACGGATGCCGCGAATGCCGAGGCCGGCGTCCGCATTGATCATCACGCCGCTCAGCACGCGATTGTTCGCGCGCGAAGCGAGCATCACGTAGGGCCCGGTGAAATCCGCAGGCTGCGGGAAGAACTGCAGCGGCAGGATCCCCGCAATCGCTTCGGGCGAACGCGAATCCATGATGCGCAAGTCCTGCTGGCCGAGCGAAGCGGGGCCGCGCAAATCGCTCGCCATGCCGCAAGGGCCGACGCCGTTCACACGCACCTTGGGCGCGAGTTCGTAGGCCAGCTGGCGGATGATGCCCACGGCCGCATGCTTGCTCGCCGTGTACAGGGGACCGCCGCCGCCCGGATAGAACGAAGAGTTCGAGAGCGTGAAGATCATGCTGCCTTCGCTCGCGATGAGCGCGCGAGCCGCCGCTTTCGCGCCGAGCAGATAGCCCTTCACATTGATCGAAAAAAGCTCTTCATAACCGCTGTCGAGCTGCGCCGGCGAGAGATCGACGAGGCTCGAAGCATGATCCCAGATCGCTGCGTTGCCGATGAAGATGTCGAGCTTGCCGAACGCTTCGACGGCGGCGCTCACGGCGCGCTCGTTGTCGGCGTACGAGGTCACGTCGCCCTGCACGGCGACGACGTTTTGCGCACTGAAGCGCGCTTGCAGCGCCGCGACTTTCTCTGCCGAACGTTCGAGCACCGCCACGCGCGCGCCTTCTTCGAGAAAGCGTTCGACGAGTGCAAGGCCGAGTCCCGAGCCGCCGCCCGTGATCAGCGCGACTTCGTTATCGAGCCAACCCATTACGCGGCCTCCGGAACGTCGACGAAAACCGCGCCGTCAACGCACGTGACAGGGAACGTCTTGAGCGCTTCGGTCGCAGGCTGGCACAGGGCCGTGCCGGTCTTCAGACAAAAGCGTGCGGCATGCAGCGGACATTCGACGGTGCCGTCGTCTTCGATATAGCCTTCGGACATCGAGGCATTGCCATGCGAGCAGCGGTCGTTCAGCGCGAAAAGCTCGCCGTTCACCTTGAATACGGCGATCGCGGCGGACGGGCCGTCCACCTTGATCGCTTCGCCATCGGACAACGCGTCGTCCTGGCAGACAAAAATATGGGCCATGATCAGAAAAGCACACTCAGGTTATGGGAAGTGAGCACCGCCTGGTCCAGCGTGATCTCACGGTTGCACACCTGCCAGCCTGGCGCGCCCTCCACGCGGCGCACGCGGTCGATGCGGCGGCCCACGTAGAACGTCTCGTCGCGTTCCTTCTGCGAGCGGTAGAGCGCGTAGTTCACGTATGCCTCGTATTCGCCGGGCGTTTCAGTGGTGAACGCTCGCAGGTTCGTCACCAGATGGCGGGTGCGCGAAGGCGGTTCTTCCGCCCACGCCATGCCGGTTTCGAGGCGCGCCACGCGGCGCTCGAGCTGGAAATGCGTGTCGTTGAAGATCCACGTGGTGGGCGGCTGCACGCCGCGCCGGCGGTCGCGCGTTTGCGCGTTGACGGTCGTGCGCATGGTGTAGCGAATGTCCTTCGCCATGAGATCGAGCCATGCGCGAAAGCGCCAGCCGTCGAGCAGCGCCGCTTCGTCAAAGAGGAATTGCTCGATTTCGTGATGCAGTTCGAGACCCACGCGCGCGGGCGTGAAAACCGGTTCGGCGACTTCGCTCATTTGAGCACCTCCGCTTCGTAGCGCGCGGTGCGCTCGTTCACTTCGTCCCACGTTTCGGCTATCAGCAGGTCCGCCCAGCGCCGATACATGCCGCGCGCCGCCGTCTCCGAAAAAATGTAGTTCGTCATGCCAGGTATGCCGTCTTCGCGTACGCGCTCGTTGCCGAGGCCCATTTCGAGGCATAGCTTCGTTTTGCGCGCGCGGCTGCCGCGCAGCACCTTCTGCACTTCGGCCCAGTTTTCCGAGTCGTCCTGTTCGAGAAAGCCTGCGGGCCCGAACGCGCGCGTCGCGCTGCGCTCGAAGGCGGCCTTGACTTCATCGGACGCTGCCTTGTCGGCAATACAGAACGCCCACACTTCCACCTGGTTCGGCCCGCGCGGGTGCCAGACGCGCAGCGTGGCCGTGCCGTTGAGCCACGAAAGCGTCGGGAACATGTTGTTGTGGCCCGCCAGACGCATTGCGCGCACCTTGCCCAGGCGCGCTTCGGCTTCGGCATAGGTGTCGCGGAAGTACTGCGAGACTTCGCCGTCCACCCACACGTTCGCGTCGGGCTGCTCGGTGAAGAAGAATCCGCTGCCATGGCCCGCCTGGCCATACTGCAGCGCGTCTTTCGCGGTCTCCCACACGGGGCGCGCCGTTTGACCCGCGCCCAGCGCCTTGTCGGCCGCGCCTTCCTTCGCGCCGAGCACTTCAATGGCGGACGCGTGTGTGAAGAGTGCGTGATACTGATCGCTCGCAAACTGCTCGGCCGGGAATTTCCAGTTGCAGTCGATCACCCACTTGTGCACGCCGCCCACGATTTCGGTCCCGCCTTCGCGTCGGTCGAGCACGCCGTCGAGATACCAGGCGATGTCGCCCATATAGGTTTCGAGGTCGGGCGCGTTCGCGTCCCAGTTGCCGAACACGAGGCCCTTGTACACGGCCACGCGCGTGACTTCCTGCAAGCCCCATTGCTCCTTGCACAGGCCCTGCGGATAGGCGCGCGATTCGAGCGGCACGTCGATGAGCGCGCCGTCCACGCCGTACGACCAGCCGTGATACGGACACGTGAACGCGCGTGTGTTGCCGCAATCGGCATGGCTCACGCGCATCGAGCGATGGCGGCACTGATTGAGGAAGGCCTTGATCGAGCCGTCCTTCTGGCGCACCACGACGATGGGGTCTTCGCCCATGTAGGTATTGAAAAAGTCGCCGGCTTTCGGTATTTGACTGACGTGGGCGAGAAAGAGCCAACAGCGGCCGAAAATGCGCTCGAGTTCGAGCGCGTAAATGTCGGGGTCGGTATAGATCGACGACGTGACGCGACCATTTTGCGCGTCGACGAGTGCATCGATGTCGATGATTGCGGACATGCGAGTCTCCTCCGTGGCAGCATTCCCCTTTTGGCGGAGAACGCAGACGGATGATCGTTGCTCGCTTTGCCGATGTGAAATATTTTGTTTGTTGCCACTAAGACTTCAAAACGATAAATCGAGCATGGAACTGAGACACCTGCGCTACTTCATTGCCGTTGCCGACGAGCTGAGCTTCACGCGCGCGGCGCAGCGCCTGCATACGGCGCAGCCATCGCTGAGCCAGCAGATCCGCAATCTGGAAGACGAAGTGGGCACGCCGCTCTTCGAGCGCACGCGCCGCAAGGTGGAATTGACCGACGCGGGCAAGGTGTTTCTCGCCGAGGCGCGTCTCGTGGTGGCGCAGGCCGACCGGGCAGTGGCGCGTGCACGCCAGGTGGGGCAGGGGCGCGCGACGGTGACGATCGGTTTCGTGCCCGCCGCGGAGATCCGGGTTTTCCCGGTGATTTTGCCGCGTTTGCGATTGCGCTTTCCCGAGGTCAATGTCGAGTTGCGCAGCCTGCCGACGGCCGAGCAGGAAGACGCGCTGCTGCGCGGCGATATCGACGTGGCGTTCATGCGGCGGCCCGTTTTGTCGCCTGAATTGCGCAGCGAAGTCGTGCTCACCGAGCCGCTCGTGGTGGTGCTGCCGAGCGGCCATCCGCTCGCGAAGCAAGCGCGCATCGCACCGGCGCAGCTGAGCGGCGAGCCGTTCATCAGCACGCATCCGCAGTTCTCGGGGCAGGTGCACAGCGTGGTCGAGGCGTATTGCGAGGCGCACGGAATCGAGCGCAAGGTGGCTCAGGTCGCGACCAATATTCTGCTCAATCTGAATCTCGTGGGGATGGGGCTCGGCTATGCGCTCCTGCCTGCGTATGTCTCGTCGCTTACGAGCAGCGCGATCTGCACGCGCCCGCTGGAAGGCGAGCCGCCCACCATTGACTTGCTGATGGTGTCACGCAAAGAACCGCATGCTGCGGAGCTTGAAGCGCTATTCGAACTCGTGCGCGAGAACGAAGCTTAACGCTTCGTGTGGTCCTCCTGCGCCTCGAGCGCCGTCACCATTTCCTGCGCGGCGCGCTGCAACTCGGGCACGAAGCGGCGCACGGCCTCTGCCGGATTGATGGCCTGCTCGAGGTAGATCACGTTCAGGCTCGCGAGCACGCGCCCGTGCGCCTCGATGGCCGTTGCGAGCGCACCGATCTTGCGCTGGTCGGCCCAGTCGCCGTGGTTCGAGCCGAAGCCGTCGGCGCGCGTCTGGCGCACGAGATTGCGGATATAGGCCGCGTCGCCGGCGAGTTTTTGCTGCTGCTCGCCGCCCGCCCCCGCGCGTAACAGTTCGAGAATGTCCTCGCGCTCGGCCTCGGGACACATCGCAAAGTACACGCGGCCAGCCGCCGTGAGCAGGATCGGCAGGCGGCGGCCCACCATCGCGCGGTGAAACGAAAGCGGGCTGAAGCGGTGCGTGGTCTCGCGGATCACCATGGAGTCGCCGTCGGGCGTCGTGAGATCCGATGGCCACACGGTGCGCTGGAGCATTTGCGCCATGATCGGCGGCGCGATGGTCGCGATCAGCTCGTCGTCGGTGAAGCCTTCGCTCAGGCCGCGCACGTTCATCGTCAGACGAAAGCTGTCGTCGGAAGCGCTGCGGCGCACGAACTTTTCCTCTACCAGGGTTTCCAGCAGGCGCCTCACCGTCGTGCGATGCAGGCCCGTTGCCTCGCTCAACTGCTGGCTCGTGGCGCGCCCGTTCTCCATGGCGTTGAGCGCCTGGAGGACCTGCAGGCCGCGCGCCAGTCCCCGCACGTTTGCATACTTCGTCATCAAAAACGCCTTAAAAATCAAGTGTGTGCATTCTATGCACATTTCTCTAAAAATGTTGAGCGCGCATCGGGCGGAACCTAGACTCGCTTCCATTCACCACACTGTGACAAAACGTCCACCCGGGTGATCCGTTTTCAGGCACCACCTGTCAGCATCCGCAGCGGCTCCATAAGCCGCGCGAGAAGGAGACACATGAACACCCCCCTCGCCCAGGAGGCGGATACCGTCCGCCCTCGCCAGATTGCCACCGACGTCGCCATCATCGGCGCGGGTCCGGTCGGCCTCATGATCGCCAATATTCTCGGCCTGCAAGGCGTGCGTGTCACGCTCGTCGAGAAGCTCGACCAGATCATCGACTACCCGCGCGCCATTGGTCTGGATGACGAAGCATTGCGCGTGTTCCAGTCCATTGGTCTTGCCGATGCGCTGCTGCCGCATACCACGCCCGACCACTGGATGCGCTTCGTCACGAAAGACGGCCATTGCTTCGCCTCGATCGAGCCGCGCACCGACGAATTCGGCTGGCCGCGCCGCAACGCGTTCATTCAGCCGCTCGCCGATCGCGTGCTGTATGAAGGGCTCGCGCGCTTCGAGCACGTGGATGTGTTGTTCGGCCACACGGTCAACGCATTCGAGCAGGACACGCAGGGCGTGACGATCGACGTGAGCGACGCGAACGGCGAGCGCCGCACGATCCGCGCAGCGTACCTGGTGGGCGCGGACGGCGGCAACAGCTTCGTGCGTCGCGCGCTGAACGTGCCTTTCGAAGGCCGGACGAAGCCGAATCAATGGATCGTGGTGGACGTGCGCAACGACCCCATCGGCTCGCCGCATATCTATATGCATTGCGATCATCAGCGCCCGTATGTGTCGGCTGCGCTGCCGCACGGCATTCGCCGCTTCGAATTCATGGTGATGCCGGGCGAGACGGAAGAAGAACTCTCGAAGCCCGAGAACATGGCCGCGCTGATCCGCAAGGTGGTGGCGGACCCCGACAAGGTCGACTACATCCGCAAGCGTGTGTACACGCACAACGCGCGTCTCGCCGAAACGTTCCGCGTGGACCGCGTGCTGCTCGCGGGCGACGCGGCGCACATCATGCCGGTGTGGCAGGGCCAAGGTTACAACAGCGGCATTCGCGACGCGAACAACCTGGGCTGGAAGCTCGCGATGGTCGCGAAGGGCCAGGCTGATGGGCGCCTGCTCGACAGCTATACGGTGGAGCGTCGCGCCCACGCGCGCTCGATGATCCACCTCTCCGAAGTGGCGGGCGATATCTTCGCCCCCACCACGCGCTTTGGCGCGCGCTTTCGCGACACGTTCGTGCGCTACATGAATGTGTTCCCTTCGGTGAAGCGTTACTTCGTGGAAATGCGCTTCAAGCCGATGCCGCGCTACGAAGCGGGCATCGTGCTGCTGCCGCCGCCGCAAAAGACGGGCGGCTGGTTCGCCAGCCTGCTGGAGCGCTCGGGCAACTCGGCGCCGGGCCGCCTGCTCGGCCTGATGAGTCAGAAGCGCGACTCGCTGATCGGCCGCCTCGCGTATGGCCGCGATCCGCTCGCGGCGTCGCCCGTGGGCCGCATGTTCATCCAGCCGCGCGTGCGTCTTGCCGATGGCCGCGTGGTGCGCCTCGACGACGCGATCGGCAACGGCTTCGCCGTGCTGGCCTGGGGCGCGGACCCGACCTTCGGCCTCACGCCGCAAGCCCGCGCATTGTGGGAGCGCCTGGGCGCACGCTTCATCTTCGCGAAGCCCGACGTGCAGCTCGAATACGCCGACGACGTGCCCGAGGGCGTGCTCGCGCTCGGCGACGTGCAGGGCCGCCTCAAAGAGTGGTTCAGCCGTCTGCCCGAATCTGTCGTGCTGTTGCGCCCGGACCGCTTCGTCGCGGGCGTCTGCACACCGCAGCAGGTCTCGGACGCGATCGTCGAACTCGCGGGCAAGCTCGGCATGGCCGAAGCCGCCTTGCATGGGGCGAGCGCCGCTGCCCCGCAAAACCGTCCCGTGCGCGGCGTGGCCGTTGCGCGCACAGCAGGAGCATGAGCATGCCGATTCATCTCGAATGTCTGTCGCATACGCCGTTGCATGGCTATTTTGATCCGCTGCCTGACGTGGTGGCGGAAGTCGAACGGGTCGGCCGCGCCGCGCGCGAACGCGTGGAAGCCTTCAACCCGGACGTGATCGTTGCGTTCGCACCGGATCACTTCAACGGTTTCTTCTACGACGTGATGCCGCCGTTCTGCATCGGCGCGCGCGCGGATGCGATCGGCGACTTCAAGAGCATGGCCGGTACGCTGCCGGTGCCCGAAGCGCTTGCGCACAAGCTCGCCGAAAGCGTGCTCGCCGCCGATATCGACGTGGCGCTCTCGTACCGCATGCAGGTCGATCACGGCTGCGCGCAGGCGCTGGAAGTGCTCACGGGCGCTCTCGACCGTTATCCGGTGATTCCGGTGTTCATCAACTCCGTGGCGCCGCCCATGGCGACGCTGCGCCGCGCGCGACTGCTCGGCGACGCGATTGGCCGCTTCTTCTCGCGAAGCGACACGCGCGTGCTCGTCGTGGGCTCGGGCGGCATTTCGCACGAGCCGCCGGTGCCGGAGCTGTTCGGCGCGACGCCGGAAGTGGCCGAACGTTTGATCGCGGGCCGCAATCCCTCGGCGGATTCGCGCGCGGCACGTCAGGCGCGCACCGTTGCCGCGGCGAAATCGTTCACGGCGGGCGACAGCCATCTGCATCCGCTCAATCCCGAATGGGACCGCGCGTTCCTCGCGCGCCTTGCATCGGGCGAGTTGACTTCCGTGGACGGCATGACGAACGCGGCTATCACGCGTGACGGCGGCAAGTCGGCGCACGAGATTCGCACATGGGTCGCGGCATTCGGCGTGCTGGCCGCTTACGGCCCGTATCGCGCTTCGCTCGACTACTACCGCGAAATTCCCGAGTGGATTGCGGGTTTCGCCACCATGCATGCCACGCCCGACGCGGCTTGATAGGACAGTACGGACTCCGGAGAATCAACATGTCAGAACCGAAACTCGTCGCGGCCCTGGCCGCGCGCCTCTACGAAGCCGAAGCCTCGCGCAAGGTGATCGAGCCGGTGCGCGGCGAGATCGCCCTGGACGATATCGCCACCGCCTACGCCGTCCAGCAAGCCAACGTCGATCTGCGCGTGGCGACCGGCGAGCGCATCGTGGGCCGCAAGATCGGTCTCACGTCGCTTGCGGTGCAAAAGCAGCTGGGTGTCGATCAGCCTGACTTCGGCGCGCTGTTCGCGTCGATGGCTTACGGCGACGCGCAAGCGATTCCACTCTCGCAACTGATCCAGCCGAAGGTGGAAGCGGAAATCGCGCTCGTGCTGGAGCACGACCTCACGTTCGAAAAGCACACCTTCGTCGATATCCTGCGCGCCAGCGCCTATGCGCTCGCAGCCATCGAGGTGGTGGACAGCCGCATCCAGAACTGGGACATCCGCTTCGTCGATACGGTGGCCGACAACGCCTCGAGCGCGCGCTTCGTGGTGGGCAGCCGCCCGGTGCCGCTCTCGCAGATCGACTTGACAGGGTGCGCGATGGAACTCTCGCGCGACGGCGAAGTGCTCTCGCGCGGCAACGGCGCCGCCTGTCTCGGCAACCCGCTCAACGCCGCCGTGTGGCTCGCCGACCGCATGGTGCAGCTCGGCACGCCGCTGCGTGCGGGCGACGTGGTGCTTACGGGTGCACTCGGACCCATGGTCGCCGTGAAGGAACCCGGCACGTACACCGCGCAGATCGAAGGCCTCGGCAGCGTTCGCGCGACTTTTTCCGCCTGATACAGGAATTCATATGGCTTCCGAAAAACTCAAGGTTGCGATCATCGGCTCCGGCAACATAGGCACGGATCTGATGATCAAGATCATGCGCAACAGCAAGCATCTGGAGATGGCGGCGATGGTCGGCATCGACCCGAACTCCGATGGTCTCGCGCGCGCCGCGCGGCTTGGCGTCGCGACCACGCATGAAGGTGTCGAAGGCCTTACGCGCCTGCCGGTGTTCAACGACATCTGCTTCGTGTTCGATGCGACTTCCGCCGGCGCGCATGTGAAGAACGACGCGCTGCTGCGCACGCTCAAGCCGTCGATCCGCATCATCGACCTGACGCCCGCAGCCATTGGCCCGTACTGCGTGCCGGTCGTGAACCTCGACGCACACATCGAAGCGACGAACGTCAACATGGTGACGTGCGGCGGCCAGGCCACGATTCCGATGGTTGCGGCCGTGTCGCGCGTCGCGAAGGTCCACTACGCGGAAATCGTCGCCTCGATCAGCAGCAAGTCGGCGGGCCCTGGCACGCGGGCCAACATCGACGAATTCACCGAGACGACGTCGAAGGCGATCGAAGTGGTTGGGGGCGCGGCGAAGGGCAAGGCCATCATCGTGCTGAATCCGGCCGAGCCGCCCGTCATGATGCGCGACACGGTTTATACGCTTTCTGAGGCGGCCGACCGCGAGAAGGTCGAGCAGTCCATCGAGGAGATGGCCGCGAAGGTGCACGCCTACGTGCCGGGCTATCGCCTGAAGCAGAAGGTGCAGTTCGACGAGATTCCCGCGAACGCGCCCCTGAATATTCCGGGCCTTGGCAAGTTCAGCGGTCTGAAGACCTCGGTGTTCCTCGAAGTGGAAGGCGCCGCGCACTATCTGCCCGCTTACGCAGGCAATCTCGACATCATGACTTCCGCCGCGCTCGCCACCGCCGAACGCATGGCGCAGACGCTTCTGAGCGTGGAGGGATAAGACCGTGAGCAAGAAACTCTATATCTCCGACGTGACGCTGCGCGACGGTAGCCACGCCATCCGCCATCAGTACTCGATCCAGAACGTGCAGGACATCGCCCGCGCGCTGGACAAGGCGAAAGTGGACAGCATCGAAGTCGCGCACGGCGACGGCCTGCAAGGCTCCAGCTTCAACTACGGCTTCGGCGCGCACAGCGACCTGGAATGGATCGAGGCGGTGGCCGACGTCGTCACGCACGCGCAGATCGCCACGCTGCTCCTGCCCGGCATCGGCACGATTCACGACCTGAAGGCCGCGTACAACGCGGGAGCGCGCATCGTGCGCGTGGCCACGCACTGCACGGAAGCCGACATTTCGAAGCAGCACATCGAATACGCACGCGAACTGGGAATGGACACGGTTGGCTTCCTGATGATGAGCCATATGACTACGCCGGAAAACCTCGCCGTCGAAGCGAAGAAGATGGAAAGCTACGGCGCGACCTGCATCTACGTGGTGGATTCGGGCGGCGCACTCACGATGAACGACGTGCGAGACCGTTTCCGCGCAGTGAAGGCCGTGCTCAAACCCGAAACGCAGACGGGCATGCACGCGCACCACAATCTCTCGCTGGGCGTGGCGAACTCGATCGTGGCGGTGGAGGAAGGCTGCGACCGCGTCGATGCCTCGCTCGCGGGCATGGGCGCAGGTGCAGGCAACGCGCCGCTCGAAGTGTTCATTGGCGCTGCGGAACGCATGGGCTGGAACCACGGCACCGACCTCTACACGCTGATGGATGCCGCCGACGACATCGTGCGCCCGCTGCAGGACCGCCCGGTTCGCGTGGACCGCGAAACGCTCGCGCTCGGCTATGCAGGCGTGTATTCGAGCTTCCTGCGCCACTCGGAAGTGGCCGCGAAGAAGTACGACCTGAAGACGGTGGATATTCTCGTCGAACTGGGCAAGCGCCGGATGGTGGGCGGCCAGGAAGACATGATCGTCGACGTGGCGCTCGATCTGAAGAAGCGCCAGCAAGCATTGCAGTCCTGATCAAGCACGCCGCGCATCGCCTTCGGGTGGTGCGCGGCGTTGCCACTTATAGCCGCCGGTAAGAGCGGCTCGCATATACCTATGGAGACTTTTTATGACGTCGCGAAACAGTAGTGCTGGAGGAAGTGGAACGAGCGGCAAGGCAACCATCGCCCTGTGTCTGGCGATTGCGCTGCTCGAAGGGTTGGATCTGCAATCGGCGGGCGTAGCAGGGCCGCGCATGGCGAAAGAGTTTCATCTCGCCGTCGCGCAAATGGGCTGGGCGTTCAGCGCGGGCGCGATCGGCCTGCTGCCGGGCGCGGCGCTGGGCGGGCGGCTTGCCGATCGCTTTGGCCGCAAGCGCGTGCTCATGTGGTCGGTGGCGCTGTTCGGGCTTTTCTCGCTCGCCACGACCATGGTGTGGAATTTCGAGAGCCTGCTCGTCGCGCGTCTGCTCACGGGTCTCGGTCTCGGTGCGGCCATGCCGAACCTGATCGCGCTGTGCTCGGAGGCGGCGGGTGAGCAGCAGCGCAGCACGGCAGTGGGCGCGATGTACTGCGGCATGCCATTCGGCGCGGCGATTGCCGCCGTCATCGGCATGCTCGGCACGGGCGACGCAAGCTGGCGCCACGTGTTCTACGTTGGCGGTCTCGGCCCGATCGTGATGGTGCCGCTGCTTGGCCTGTTCCTGCGCGAGTCGCAGCAGTTCGTCGCCGCGCAGGCTTCGAAGGTCGTGCAGGAAGGCGCGCCGAGCGTGTCCCAAGCGCTCTGGCAAGAAGGCCGCGCGCGTACCACCATCGCGCTGTGGATCAGCTACCTCGGCACCTTGATCGTGCTGTACTTCCTGATGAACTGGCTGCCCTCGATGGTGCTCGCACGCGGCCTCACGCGCGTGCAGTCGAATCTCGTGCTGATGCTGTTCAACATCGGCGGCGGCATCGGCGCCGTTGCGATCGCAACGATCATGGATCGCTTCGGCCGCCGCGGCACGGTGATCGGCATGTACATGGGCATCGTGGTGGCGCTCACGGTGCTCGCAAGCGCGGGCGGCGCAAGCTCGACGGCCGTAGGCGGCCTGCTGTGCGGCTTCTTTATCGTGGGCGGCCAGTCGGTGCTGTACGCACTCGCGGGCCATGCGTACCCCACTGAAGTGCGCGGCACGGGTGTGGGCGCGGCAGTGGCCGTGGGGCGTCTGGGGTCGATTCTCGGGCCGCTCGTGGCGGGTCAGCTGTTTGCACTCGGCCAGAGCCCGTCGATGCTGGTGGGCTCGAGCATTCCGCTCGTCCTGATCGCGGCGCTTGCCGCGCTCAGCGTGGTGGGTGCTTTCAGGCAGCGCAGCGCGTTGGGCGCACAGGGCGCATGAATGTGAAGGGGAGAAGGCATGCGCCTTCTTCCGCATGGGTTAATACGTTTTAAAGGATGGTCATCATGACGGATACGGCACAAGCAATCACCGAAGCCTCGACGAGCAAGTTCGCGCGCGTGAAGGACGGCGAGGTCGAGTTCCAGATTCACTACAACGACGCAGGCGCTGGCGCCGAAACCGTCGTGATGCTGCACGGCTCGGGTCCGGGCGCGAGCGGCTGGGCCAACTTCAACCGCAACGTCGAACCGCTCGTCGCGGCCGGCTACCGCGTGATCCTGATGGACTGCCCGGGCTGGAGCAAGAGCGACCCGATCGTCTGCACGAGCTCGCGCTCGGACCTGAACGGCCGCGTGCTCAAGGGCCTGCTCGATGTGCTCGACATCGAACGCGTGCATATTCTCGGCAATTCGATGGGCGGCCATAGCGCCGTTGCGTTCGCACTGGCGAACCCGCAACGCGTGGGCAAGCTCGTGCTGATGGGCGGCGGCACCGGCGGCCCGAGCAGCTTCATGCCGATGCCCACCGAAGGCATCAAGCTGCTGCAAGGTCTCTATCGCGATCCGACGATCGAGAACCTCAAGCGCATGATGAACGTGTTCGTGTACGACGCGAGCGCGCTCACCGACGAGCTGATGCAAACGCGCCTCGACAACATGCTCGCGCGCCGCGACCACCTGGAAAACTTCGTAAAGAGCCTCGCGGCCTTCCCGAAGCAGTTCAGTGACTACGGCCCGCGCCTTGGCGAAATCGCCGCGCCCACGCTCGTCATCTGGGGCCGCGACGACCGCTTCGTGCCGATGGACATCGGCTTGCGCCTGCTGGCGGGCATGCAGAACGCGCAACTGCACGTGTTCAATCGGTGCGGCCACTGGGCGCAATGGGAGCACGCGGAAGCCTTTAACCGCATGGTGATCGATTTCCTGAAGCACTAAGTCACAAAAGCCCTCACGGTAACGAAGCGGCACACCTCGCGGTGGGCCGCTTTTTTATTGGCGCGCGCACATTGCGTTTCGAACCGGCTTTTGTGTGACGAAAGCGTGAGCCGATGCGCCATCAACCGTGTCATGTAAAGACAAACCCGCATTAGCGTAAAACGAACCGATTCGCCATTGACAAATTAAACCTGCCCCACCTATGATCGGCGTCACTGCCTGGAAATTCGCGAACCACGTGTCCGGGCGAGCCGCGCAAGGCGCGCAAGACGCCGCGCATCGACGGTCTGCCCGGGCCCGCCCAGGTGAACCGGAGTCATGTTTGGAGACAGGCAGATGCCCCAATCGATTGCCCCGGACCGGCGGTCCGAAGCCGCGCGCGCGTACGCTACGTCCGCGCAGCATTCCTCGCAGCAAGAAGACGCGCTCTATCGCAAGGTCTCCGCGCGCGTCATTCCGTTCCTGTTCGTTTGCTACGTCGTCTCGTTCCTCGACCGCATCAACATCGGCTTCGCGCAGTTGCAGATGAAGCATGACCTGGGGTTCAGCGACGCGATGTACGGCCTCGGCGCCGCCGTGTTCTACGTGGGCTACGTGCTGTGCGAAGTGCCGAGCAACATGCTGCTTGCGCGCTTCGGCGCGCGTCGCACGTTCATGCGCATCATGCTGCTGTGGGGCATTGCCTCCACCAGCATGATGTTCGTGTCGAGCCCCGCGCAGTTCTATGCGCTGCGCTTTTTGCTGGGGGTATTCGAGGCGGGCTTCTTTCCCGGCATCGTGCTCTATCTCACGTACTGGTATCCGGCGCGGCGCCGCGCGGCCGTGTTCTCGATCTTCTTCGCGGGCGTGGCGGTGGCGGGCGTGCTGGGCGGCCTCATCTCGGGCTGGATCATGCGCGACATGGCCGGCGTGGCGGGCCTTGCCGGCTGGCGCTGGATGTTCCTGATCGAAGGGCTGCCGGCCGTGCTGCTCGGCCTCATGGCTGCGTTCTGGCTCGTGGACGGGCCCGAGAAGGCGCGCTGGCTGACCGATGCGGAAAAGGCCCACCTCCTCGCGCAACGCGACGGCGAAGGCGATCACGCGCATTCCACGCGTTCGTTCGGGGCGGCGCTGCGCAACCCGCGCGTGTATCTGTTCGCGTTTATCTACTTCTCGCTGACCTGTGCGTCGCTCACGCTGAACTTCTGGATGCCGCTCATGATTCGCGACTTCGGGGTGCATGACGTGCTGGCGATCAGCCTCTACACCGTCATTCCGAATGCGGTGGGCGCGGTGGGCCTCATGGTGATCGCGCGCCGCTCGGACCGGCGTGGCGAACGGCGCTGGCACTTCGCGGCTTGCACGATAGGCGGCGGCATTGCCTTGGCGCTGCTCACGCTGCATCTCGCGAGCTTCGCGGCGATGATGGCGATTCTTTCGATCGCTGCGGTGCTGATCTTTGCCGCGTTGCCGATTTTCTGGGCGGTACCTTCGGCGTATCTCACGGGCAAGGCCGCCGCTGCGGGCATCGCGCTCATCAGCAGTATCGGCATTACGAGCGGCATCGTGAGCCCGTGGGCAATCGGGCTCATCAAGACGCATACGGGCAGCATGGATAACGCGCTGTATCTGCTCGCGGCGTTGCTGGTAGCGAGCGGCGCGGCGCTGGTCGCGGGCGTGCCGGCGGTGAAGGCCGGTCGCTGAACTCATACACTTGCGCGTTGAAAACGTCGGCGGTGCGCCCGGCCGAGCGTCCGCCCAGCAGCATCGGCACGCGTATGCAGCGGCCCCGATGCAACCTTGACGTCACGACTGCCCGGAAAGCTCCTCCAGCAGCCAGTCGCGAAACGCCACCAGCACGGGGTGGCGCTGAGCACGCTCCGGGTAGACGAGGTAATACGAGCGTGAGCTCGGCACCGCTTCGAATGGGCTGAAAAGCCGGTTTTCCTTCAATTCGTCTTCCACCAGCATGCGCGGTACGAGGCCTACGCCGATACCGGCCACGACTGCCTGGATCAAATGCGAGGTCAGTTCGAAACTCGGGCCCGGCCGCAGCGCGTCGTGAGGCAAACCGAAATGCGCGCACCATTCGCGCCATGCGTCGGGAAAGCTGCGCACGCGCAGCAGCGTGAGTCCTTCGAGGGTTTCGATGGTTGGCGCGGCGGCCCTGCGCCTCGGTTTTCGCGCGAGGGGCAACGCGGCAGGGTTGCCGACCAGCACCAGCTCTTCCGCATAGAGCCGGTGTGCCGTCACCCCTGGCCAGCGGCCGTCGCCCACCACGATGGCAGCGTCGAGGTCCTGGGTCGAAAAATCGGCGGCCTCGATGCGCGAGTCGAGGTCGATCTGCAGATCGGGGTGCGCCTGATAGAAGCGGTGCAGGCGCGGCAGCAGCCACTTGGCGCCGAATGTCGGCAGCGTCGCGACGCGCAGCTGCGTTTTTGGCGCGTTCGAGGTGAGCGCCTGCAGCGTCGCGCTGCGGATCAGCATGAGCGCGTGCGAGATCTCGGCCATATAGGCGCGGCCGATGTCCGTCGGGATGATGCGCTTGCCCTCTCGCGTGAAGAGTGCAAGATCGAGCATCGCTTCGAGCGCCTGAACCTGACGGCTCACGGCGCTTTGCGTGAGCGACAGCTCCTCGGCGGCACGCGTGAAGCTCTCATGCCGCGCGGATGCCTCGAACGCGAGCAGCAGCGACATGGACGGCGTGAGCTTGCGGAAATTCATTCATAAACCTCATGATCAACCCAACGAATATACGTTTGCCCGGTGCCGGGGCGGGGCGCGACAATCCCTGCCAGAAAGGGAATAGTGCGCCTAAGGCGAGACTTCGAGAACGATATGACAATTGCCCCGCTTCCCATCGGCGAATTCAACCATCCGCTGATCCATCGATTTTTGCATGAATTGGAGAGGTCGGGTTTCGAAGGCGAGGTGGATGCGACTCACGCGACGCGCACGGTGCTGGCCACGGACAATTCGATCTATCAGCGTTATCCGCAAGCGGCGGTGTTTCCGCGCCACGCGGATGACGTCGCACGCCTCGCGAGCCTGCTCGGACGCGAGGCGTTTCGCGGCGTGGCGGTTGCGGCGCGCGGCGGCGGCACGGGCACGAACGGGCAGTCGCTGACCGAAGGCATCGTGGTCGATATGTCGCGCCATATGAACCGGATCCTCGACATCGATCCGGTTGCGCGCACGGCCAGAGTGGAAGCGGGTGTCGTCAAGGATCAGCTCAATGCCGAACTGAAACGGCACGGACTCTTTTTCGCGCCGGAACTGTCGACGTCGAACCGCGCGACCATCGGCGGCATGATCAGCACGGACGCGAGCGGGCAGGGCAGCTGCACCTATGGGAAAACGCGCGACCACGTGCTCGCGCTGGAAACGGTCCTGGTCGGCGGTGAGCGCCTGTCGAGCGCGCCGGTCGATGAGGCCACGCTCGTGGCGCTCTGTGCGCGCAAAGACAAGGTCGGCGAAGTGTTCCGCACCGCGCGAGACATCAGCGAGCGCGAAGCTGACCTGATACGCGAGCGCTTTCCCAAGCTGAACCGCTGCCTGACGGGTTACGACCTCGCCCATTTGCGTGACGGCGAAGAGCGCTTCGACATCAATAGCGTGCTGTGCGGCTCGGAGGGCACGCTCGGCTTTATCGTCGAGGCGACGCTGAACGTGCTGCCGGTTCCGACGCACGCCGCGCTCGTCAATATCCGCTACGAGAGTTTCATGGACGCCCTGCGCGACGCACGCGCGTTGATGGCCCATCGTCCGCTCTCGATCGAAACCGTGGACTCCACGGTGCTGCGGCTGGCGCGCGAAGATAGCGTCTGGCAAAGCGTGGCCGAATTCTTCCCCGACGACGAAGGCGTCGAAGGCGGGGCGAGCGGTATCAACATGGTCGAATTCAGCGGCGACGATGTGGACGAATTGCGCGCGCGCGTGGCCGCGTTCGCCGAGCACCTGGGCGCCGACGCGAGCGTCAAGCGCCTGGGACATACGATCGCCGAGGGCGAGGCGGCGATCCAGCGCGTCTATACGATGCGCAAGCGTGCGGTGGGCCTGCTGGGCAACGCCCGCGGCGCGAGCCGCCCGCAGCCCTTCGTGGAAGACACGGCCGTGCCGCCCGAAAATCTCGCCGACTACATTGCGGAGTTTCGGGCACTGCTAGACGGTTTTGGTTTGCGTTACGGCATGTTCGGCCACGTCGATGCCGGCGTGCTCCATGTGCGCCCTGCACTCGACATGCGCAATCCCGACGAGGTCGCACTCGTGCGCCCCATTTCGGATGCGGTGACCGCCTTGACGATGAAGTATGGCGGCCTGCTGTGGGGCGAGCATGGCAAGGGCGTGCGCTCGGAGTACGTGCCGGAGTATTTCGGGCCTTTGTATCCTGCTCTGCAGCGTCTCAAGGCGGCATTCGATACGCACAATCAGCTCAATCCCGGCAAGATCGCCACGCCGGCGGGGGCGAGTGCGGCGCTGTTGAAGATCGACGCGACGACGCTGCGCGGCGAACTGGACCGGCGCATAGACGAGCGCGTCTGGCAGGCCAATGCCGACGCCGTTCACTGCAACGGTAACGGCGCCTGCTACAACTTCGACCCGAACGACGCCATGTGTCCGTCGTGGAAAGCCACACGCGAGCGCGTGCATTCGCCGAAGGGCCGGGCTTCGCTGATGCGTGAATGGCTGCGTCGGCAACAGGATGCCGGAGCGGATCTCACGGCTGTGCCAACCGCGGCGGCGTTGCCGGTGCGCATGATCAATAGCCTGCGCAAACGCAAGGGCGAGCAAGACTTCTCGCATGAGGTGTATGACGCCATGGCGGGTTGCCTCTCGTGCAAGTCATGCGCGGGGCAGTGCCCTGTGAAAGTGAGCGTGCCCGAGTTCCGCGCCCGCTTTCTGGAGCTGTATCACACGCGCTATTTGCGGCCGCTGCGCGACTATTTGATCGGCGCGCTCGAATTCACGGTGCCGCGCGTAGCGGCGGTGCCTGGAGCGAGACCCGTCTACAACGCGGTGATGGGCGCGGGTCCCGTCAAGTCGTTGCTTGCGCGCTGTCTTGGCCTTGTCGATAGCCCGTTGTTGAGCCCGGTGTCATGGCGTGCCGCTCTGCGCGGCTCGGGAGCGGAGATCGCAACGCCCGAACGCCTCTCGCAGCTCGCCGTTGCCGAGCGCCAGCGCAGCGTGATCGTGGTGCAGGACGCGTTCACGCGCTACTTTGAAACGCCGGTCGCCGCCGCGTTTTTGGAACTCGCCGCGCGGCTCGGGTTCAAGGTCTTCGTCGCGCCTTATCTGCCGAACGGCAAGCCGCTGCACGTGCAGGGGTTTCTGCCGCAGTTTCGCCGGGCAGCGCAGCGCAATGCGGCGCAACTGACCGCGCTTGCCAGATCGGGTGTGCCGCTGGTGGGCATCGATCCGGCGATGACGCTCGTGTACCGCCAGGAGTACCGCAAGGTGGAAGGCATCGAAACTGTGCCCGACGTTCAGTTGCCGCAGGAATGGCTGATCGGCGCATTGCGCTCGTGCGCCACAACGCCGCGAGTGTCCGGCTCGTTCAGACTGCTGCCGCATTGCACTGAGCGCACCAACGCGAGCGCCGCTACGCTCCAGTGGAAAGACGTCTTCGCGGCGGCCGGCCTCGCGCTCGCGACGCCGGCCAGCGGCTGCTGCGGCATGTCGGGCACGTACGGCCACGAGGTGCGCAATCGCGCGACCTCGGAAACGATCTTCGAGCAATCGTGGGCGCGACATGTCGATGCGGCATTGACGTCGGCGCAGGGGGCGCAAGAGCTGCTCGCCACGGGTTATTCGTGCCGCTGCCAGGTGAAGCGCCTGCGCGGGCGCCAGCTGCGCCACCCCATTCAGGCGCTGCTGGACGCCCTTCGCTGACCCGGGTCAGTAGTTCCAACGGTCCCGGTCGTGCCATTCGCGTTCGCGCCACTGCCGCTCGCGCCATTCATGCTCACGCCGTTCGTGCTCGCGCCATTCGTGTTCCCGCCAACGCCGCGCGCGCCAGTCGTCGTCGCCCCGCCAGTCGGTCTGGACGGGAGCCGCCGCATAGGCCGCGCCTGGCACGCCAACGCCCACGGCCACATCCACCTGGGCCAATGCAGCGGTAGAAGCCGCCAACGCCGTTGCGCCCAGGACCAGGCCGAGAATCGTCCTCTTCATATCGCCACTCCTTCGCACGCTGCGTGCGTTTTTTGATGAGCACGGTTCCGAGTCTAGGCGCCCCCCTCTGACACAGGTGCAACGGCGCTGCGAGATTGGTAACAACGAGTTAAGCACTTGCCGCGTTGTCGCGGAGCAAAGCACATTGCTCAGTACAACGAGGAAATTCGCGTGATGGAGCATGCGGGACTCCGACCCTGGCGTGAGATGGCGCGGGCGCTTGTCATAGGCGGAATCCGGGTACACTCGAAGGCGAATCGCGGTGCGGGTTCTGCCTGTGTCGCGCTCACTCTCCTGCCATTTTTTTGTGCCCGATGCCAAAACGAATCTTGCTGGTCGATGACAACCGCGACGTCGCAGATGCGCTCGCGGCGCTCGTCGAGTTCGAAGGTCATCAAGCCCGATGCGCCGCCGATGGACAAGAGGCCCTGCTCGTTGCCGGGTCGTTCCTTCCCGAGCTCGCTCTCGTGGACTGGAAGCTTCCCGACATGAGCGGCGGCGAACTGGTGGGGCAGCTTCGGCTCAACCCCGCTCTGTCACATACCCGGTACGTTCTGCTATCGGGACACGTCGACCCGGATATCACGGCCAGGGCGGCGGCAGCCGGTTTCGAAAAATGTCTGACGAAACCGGTGCGGCTCGAAGACTTGCTGGCCTGCCTGTGACGCCGCTCTGACCGACTGCCGCTTTGGCGCCGGCTACCCTTTGTGGCGGTCCAGGCTCCCGTCGGGAGCCGGAACAATAATTGCGCGCAGCGTCTGACTCGTGCGCAGCCTCGAATTTCCACGAGCCTCGCAGTTCCGATCTCCACCAGCGTCTCCTGGGAGCCGAGTCGCGTCATGAACAAGGAAGTTCCACCGCCAATCGCGCGCCCCTCGAACCGCTGGCCGGGCGAAATGGCCGAGCGCATCGCCGCATTCGACTGGAGCGACACGGCGCTCGGCCCTCGCGAAACGTGGTCGGCGAGCCTCGTCGCCGCGATCAATATGCTCCTCGCCTCGCCTTCTCCGCTCGTCATGCTTTGGGGACACGAAGGCACGATGGTCTATAACGACGCCTACGCGGTTTTCGCGGGCAGCCGGCATCCGTTCCTGCTCGGCAAACCGGTCGAAACCGGCTGGCCGGAGGTGGCGGCGTTCAACCGCAATGTCGTCGATACGTGCCTCGCCGGCGGAACGCTGGCCTTCCAGGACAAGCAACTCGTGCTGTATCGCGAGGGGCACGCCGAAGACGTCTGGATGGACCTGAGCTACAGCCCGGTTTTCGAAGATGACGAACGGCCGGCCGGCGTCATTGCGATCGTGTTCGAAACGACCGCGAAAATCCTGGCGGAGAGGCAGCGCAAGGTGGCCGAAGACGCGCTGCTGCAACTGACCCAGACACTCGAGCAGCGCGTCGCCGAGGAAGTGGGGGCGCGCGTGGCAATGGAGGAACGGCTGCGTCAGGCGCAAAAGCTGGAAGCGATCGGCAGTCTCACGGGCGGCGTGGCGCACGACTTCAACAACGTCCTGCAGGTCATCTCCGCCAATCTGCAGCTCATCGAGCTTTCGACGCGCGGCAACGCCGCGCTCGAGCGGCGCGTGGCGGCGGTCAGCAACGCTGTGTCGCGCGGCGCGAAACTCGCCGCGCAACTGCTGGCCTTTGCACGCAGACAACCGCTCGCGCCGGCCGTTCTGAATCCCGTCCGGCTGGTCGAAGGCATCGCCGAGATGCTTCACCGTACGTTGCCGGAGACGATCGAACTCGCCATCGTGCCTGCGCAGGAAAGCTGGAATATCTGCGCCGACCGAAGCCAGCTGGAAAGTGCGCTGTTGAATCTGGTCATCAACTCGCGCGATGCGATCGACGGACCCGGACGCATCTGCGTTTGTCTCGCAAACATCGATGCGGGCAACGACGAACTGGCGCTGCGCGATGGCGTCCCGGCGGGCGAATATGTACGCCTGCAAGTCTCCGACTCGGGAAGCGGTATGCCCGATCACGTGAAAGCGCGCGTGTTCGAGCCGTTCTTCACCACGAAGGCCGAGGGCCAGGGAACGGGACTGGGCTTGAGCATGGTGCACGGATTCGTGGCGCAGAGTTCCGGCCACGTCTTCATCGAAAGCGAAGAAGGCCAGGGCACGACCGTCAACCTCTATTTCCCGCGAAGCGAGGAAGCGGAATACGACGCTTACAAGCCGACCGTTGCGAGACAGGAGCGAGGCGGCGAGACGATTCTCGTCGTCGAAGACGATGCCGACGTTCGCATTGCCGCGATCGAAATGCTGGCCCAGCTCGGCTACAAGGTGGTCTCCGCGCAAGACGGCGAAAGCGCGCTCAAGCTGATCCAGAGCGGCCAGCGCTTCGACCTGCTGTTCACGGATGTCGTGACGCCGGGCACGGTGCGAAGCAGCGAATTAGCTCGTATCGCGAGCGGGCCGCCGTATTACGCCGAAGTCCTGTTTGCCTCCGGCTATACGCGCGACGTGATTTTCCACGACGGCAAGCTCGACGAAGGTGTCGCGCTCATCAGCAAGCCCTATCGATACGACGAGCTTGCCGTTGCGGTACGCAATGCGCTGAACAAGACCGATTGACCCATGGTCAGGGCTTCAGCCCGATCTGCACGCGTCCGAGCGGCGTCAGGTCTGCCACCGTCGCACGCCCGACGAAATCGACTTCGAAGTGATCCGTCGGGAAATCCGGCGGGCTCTTGCCTTCGAGGAAGTTCGGTAGCTGCCGCGCGAGATACGCGTCGTTCTTGGCGCAGGACGGCGCCGAAGCGATGTACATCACGTTGCTGTAGCCCTTGCCGCGGTGCGCGTCCTCCACGGCATGAATCACGTCGCTATGCCAGAACACGGTGTCGCCCGGTTGCATCAAGGGAATCGAAGAAAGCGCGTGGAAAAGCGGCGCATGATACTCCGGCTTGATCGAGAGCGCCCGGCCCGGCATCGCGCCGCACAGGTCGTCGTCGGGGATGTCGTCCTGCAGGGCGCGCAGCAGGATGTAGACCATCGCGTTCGCGATGGGCACGAGTTGCAGCGTGCCGTCGCCGGGCCCCTGCTGCGTGAGCGCCGTCCAGCCCTGAAACGTACGGAACATCGAACAAACAGCGGGTGACGGAATCTCCTCGACCGCGGTGCGCCACGCCGCATCGAACGCGTCATAGTCGCGCCAGTTTCCGGTGAACACGTGGCGGTAGACCTTGCGGAAGTTCGCTTCGATCCAGCGCTCGACTGAGCCGCCGTCGCAGTGCGCGGAAAGTCCCAGCGACCCGGAGCCGGGCGGCCGGCGGCGCAGCCGGTCTGCATAAACCGGCACGTGATCCGGGTCGAAATGCACGCGGCCTTCGCTCTCGGTACGCCACAGCCGGTTCAGGAACACGCGCGCCTGCGTGAGTTCCGGCGACTGGCGCGCCAGCACTTGCGGCTTCGACCAGTAGACGCCGTAGATCTGCGGCTTGCTCGAGGCCAACTGGCCGAAGTATTTGTCTTCGGCGCGATGCAGCAGCTTGCGGTCGAGATCGTTGCGCTCGACGTAGTCGGCAATGTCGTTGTCCCACCGCTCCACGAGCGAGCGGTCGAAGACCTTGCGGATGACGCACGCGCCGCGCGCCTTCACGTGCGCGATCTGCTCCGCGCTCACGCGGTTGCCGACGATGTCCGCGAACGCGATTTCGGGGATGACGGGCTCACCCCGGTCGCGAAGCTGGGCGATGCGATGCGCCTCTTCGTGCATGGCCGATTCGACCTCGGCGAACACGGCCTGATAGTTGGGCAGCATTTCCCGCAATTCCTGCTTGGCCTTGCGGATAGCCGCGGGCAGGTCGTCGATATGCAAAGCCATGTCGTTGTCTCCATCCTGGTGATTTCGAATGATGCGAGCGTACGCCGGCGCAGCTTTGGCCGGTGATATTATCAAGTCAATGTTTTTGTAGATTCGGCCATGAAAGCAGCGTACGAGCACGTCGACTTTGGTAGCCGCTGTTCGGTGCGGGTTTACCACCGGCGCTTGCCGCGCATTCCGTTCGAGTGGCATCACCACCCGGAATACGAACTCACGCTGACGATGAACAGCCAGGGCAAGCGCTATATCGGCGACTCGGTCACCGTTTATGGCGCCGACGATCTCGTCCTGGTCCCGCCGGACATGCCGCACACCTGGTCGTCCAATCGCTCGATCGACCCGGCGGACTCGCAGGTTGCCATCGTCATCTGGTTCGAAGGCGGCTGGGTTCAGCGCCTCGCCGACGTTTGCCCGGAATACGCGAACCTGCGCAACCTGCTGCGCCGCGCGGCCTGCGGACTGGTCTTCGAAGAAGGCGCCGGCGCGCAGATGCGCGGCTATCTGGACCGTCTTTTGTCTGCGGACCCGCGCGGGCGTCTGGCTGCCGTGCTGGAGATCCTCGTCTGGCTGACCGACGTGCCTGCCACCCAGCTGGCGACGCCCAGCGCGTTCGAAGGCCGCGTTGGCGCGTCGTCGGGCTACGAGCCCGAGCAGCTGAACCGGGTGCTTGCGCTGATCGAAACGCAGTTCGCGCAACCCTTGCGGCTGTCGACGCTCGCCAAAGCCGCGGGTCTTTCCGAACGCACGCTGACGAGGCATTTCGTGCAGCACACGGGCGAAAGCGTGGGGCAGTACATCGCGCGGGTGCGAATCGGCCATGCCTGCCGGTTGTTGACCGACACGCAGATGCCCATCTCGGTGATCGCCACCCGCTCGGGGTTTCCCAACGCCGCGAATTTCAACCGGCAGTTCAAGGCCACGAAAGCGTTGACGCCCGTGGCCTATCGACAGCAATTCAAGGGCGCAAAGCTCGACGACGATCATGCTGCGCCGGCGCTGACCGAGCGCTCGCCTTCTCTCGAGCCTGCGCGGCGGATGGCGGGCGGCAAGCCCCGGTTGCGCCGGGCCTGAGGTCCCGAACGCGCGCTTGAGCGATCGCCAACGGACCCAGGCTAACCGTAAGCCAGTCGCAATGACTCGCTATGCCGGCTCGCGTCAGCGATTTCCCTGGAGTGCTGTCATTAGCGTCTGGAATGTGGTGATATAGCGAAAAATCGCACGGTCGGACAGAAAATTCACGCTCGATAAGCAATGCCCAAACAAAGGAGACAGTCCATGAGGATGTTGCGCTCGTTGCTGGTTGGTGCGGTGGTATCGTCGGCGTTGTTAGCGGGGGCCGCGCAAGCGCAAACGGTCAAGATTGCCTTCATCGATCCGCTGTCAGGCTTGATGGCGTCGCTCGGAACGAATCAGCTGCATAGCTGGCAATACACGGCCGAATACGCCAACGAGCACAACTGGGCAAACGGCACGAAGTTCGAGGTGGTCGGATTCGACAACAAGCTCTCGCCGCAGGAGAGCCTGACCCTGCTGAACCAGGCCGCCGACCAGGGCATCCGCTATATCGTGCAGGGCAACGGCTCGTCGGTGGGCCTCGCGCTGGAGGATGCGGTCGCCAAGTACAACTCGCGCAATCCGGGCAAGGAAATCGTCTACCTGAACTACGCGGCGGTGGACCCGGCCATGACCAACGCGAAGTGCGACTATTGGCACTTCCGCTTCGACGCCAACGCCGACATGAAGATGGATGCGCTCACCACGTTCCTCGCGCGCGACAAGGACATCAAGAAGGTCTACCTCATCGATCAGGACTACTCGTTTGGCCACGACGTCTCGCGCGTGGCGCGCGAGGACCTGAAGAGCAAGCGCCCCGATATCGTGATCGTCGGCGACGATTTTCATCCGCTCGCGCGCGTGAAGGACTTCTCGCCTTACGCCACCAAGATCAAGGCGTCCGGCGCCGACACGGTGATCACGGGCAACTGGGGCAGCGACCTCGCATTGCTCGTGAAGGCGAGCAAGGACGCGGGCGTGACGGCCAACTTCTATACCTACTACGCGGGCACGACCGGCGTGCCGACCGCCATGGGCGCGTCCGGCGCCGACCACGTGAAGTACGTGGGCGTGTTCGGCCCGAACACGGCGAACAATCCGCCGGTGGTTGGGCAGATCATCGAGGGCTACAAGAAGAAGTACAACGACGACTACTACCTGGCCACGGCCTATGCCGGCATCGAAATGCTGAGCAAGGCGATCAACGCGACGAAGTCGACCGATCCCGTCAAGGTGGCCAAGGCCATGGAGGGCATGACGGTCGACGGCATGAACGGTCCGGTCGCGATGCGCGCCGCCGATCACCAGGCGCAGCAATCGCTCGTGATCGCGACATGGACCAAGGCGGACGGCAAAACGGTAAAGTACGACCAGGAGAACACCGGCTATGGCTGGCGCACCGACGTCCAGCTTGGGCCGACCGCGGCAACGCAGCCGACCACTTGCCAGATGAAGCGCCCGGGCTGAACGTGCTCTCGCTACGACACTTCACAAGGATCATCGGGCAGTGGAATTCCTGACCATCTCTCTGTTGAACGGCATCGGCTACGGGCTGCTGCTGTTCATGCTTTCCTCGGGCCTCACCTTGATCTTCAGCATGATGGGCGTGCTCAATTTCGCGCACGCCAGCTTTTACATGCTCGGGGCCTACTTCGCCTACACCATTGCCAGCAAGATCGGTTTCTGGCCCGCGCTCGTGGCGGCGCCGGTGCTCGTGGCGTGTGTCGGCGCGCTCGTCGAGCGTTTCGGCTTGCGCACCGTGCACAAGTTCGGGCACGTGGCGGAATTGCTGTTCACCTTCGGCCTGTCGTATCTGATCGTGGAGGGCGTCAAGCTGGTCTGGGGGCTGGCCGCGGTGCCGTACGCCATTCCGCCCGAACTGAACGGGGCGCTGTTCAAGGTGTACACGTCGGAGTTTCCGAAGTATCGCGCCTTCATGATGCTCATCTCGATCGCCATGCTCGTGGCGCTGTATCTGGTACTGACGCGCACGCGCATCGGCCTCGTCATTCAGGCGTCGCTCACGCACCCGGAAATGGTCGAGGCGCTCGGGCACAACGTGCAGCGCGTTTTCATGCTCGTGTTCGGCGGCGGCGCCGCGCTGGCGGGCCTCGCCGGCGTGATCGGCGGCAACGCGTTCGTCACGTCGCCTTCGATGGCCGAGTCGGTCGGCACCATCGTATTCGTGATCGCCGTGGTGGGTGGCATGGGCTCGCTGCCGGGCGCGTTCATCGCCTCGCTGCTGATCGGCATCATGCAGACCTTCGCCGTCACGATCGATGCCTCGCTCTCCGATCTGTTCTCACTCGTCGGCGTGACGGTCACGGACAGCACGACGCTCTCGTCGCTGTTGCGCATGCCGGTCTCGCAGGTCGCGCCGATTCTGCCTTATCTGCTCATGGTGCTCATGATGATCCTGCGACCGCGCGGGTTGCTCGGCAAGCGGGAGGGCTGACCGATGAAACCGCTCATTCAGGCCAGCGCCGGTTCGGCCATGCAACGCCACGGATGGCTGCAGTCCGCGCATTCGCTGCGCTGGATCATCTGGGGCGCCACGGTGCTCATCATGCTGGTGCTGCCGCTCGTGTTTTCCAGCGGCTTCGCGATCGCGCTCCTTTCGCAGATGGGCATCATGATCATCTTCGCGCTCTCGTACAACATGCTGCTCGGGCAGACCGGCATGCTCTCGTTCGGGCACGCGGTGTACTCCGGGCTCGGCGCATTCGTGGCGGCGCATGTGCTCAACCAGATCGGCGCGAACCATTTCCCGTTGCCCGTTTCGATGTTGCCGCTGGTCGGCGGACTCGGCGGCATGCTGTTCGGCGTGCTGTTCGGCTACGTGACCACGCGCAAGTCGGGCACCACCTTCGCGATGATCACGCTCGGTATCGGCGAAATGGTGGCGGCGAGTTCGCTCATGTTTCCCGGCTTTTTCGGCGGCGAAGGCGGGGTGCCGACCAATCGCACGGTTGGCCATGCGGTGCTCGGCATCACGTACGGCCCGGCGATCCAGGTGTACTACCTGATCGCGGTGTGGTGTCTCGTGTCGATGATCGCCATGTACGCATGGACGCAGACCCCGCTCGGCCGCATCGCCAACGCCGTGCGCGACAATCCCGAGCGTGCGGAATTCGTCGGCTACAACACGCAGCGCGTACGTTTTTTCGTGATGGTCCTCTCGGCGTTCTTCGCGGGCATTGCGGGCGGCCTCTCGGTGATCGACTTCGAAATCGTGACGGCGGAGAATGTCGGCGCCGCACAGTCCGGCGGCGTGCTGCTCGCGACGTTCATCGGCGGCGGGGCGTTCTTCTTCGGGCCGATCATCGGTTCGATCCTGTTCGTGCTGTTCGCAGTCGCGTTATCCAATCTCACGCCGGCATGGTTGCTGTACCTCGGCCTTTTCTTCGTGCTGGTGGTCATGTACGTGCCGGGCGGCGTGTCGAGCCTGCTGATGAAGCAGGTCCCTCTCATTGCGGCTCGCAAGCTGCATCGCATGCTGCCGTCCTATGCGGCGGCGCTGGGCGCCGGGATGATTCTGCTTGCGGCGCTCGTGCTGACGGTCGAACTCGTCTACAAGGTGCAGATCGATAGCGACAACGGCACGGCCATGGCGTTCTTCGGCCTGAACTTCGATGCGGCTTCGTGGAAGCCCTGGGCCGTCGCCGCGGTGCTGTGGGCCGTGGGCGCACAGGCGGGACGCCTCGCGGGCGCGCGGGTGCGCGACGCGTGGGAGGGCGTGCAACGAGAAATCGCGGGGAGCAACGTATGACGGCCGCACTGGAATTGCGTGACGTGCGCAAGAATTTCGGGCGTACCGAGATCATTCGCGGCGTCGACCTGAGTATCGCGCAGGGCGAGCGTCATGCGCTGATCGGTCCCAACGGCGCGGGCAAGTCGACCACGTTCAACCTGATTTCGGGGCGCATGGCGCCGAGTTCAGGCACGGTCAAACTCAACGGCGTCGAGATCGGCGGGCTGCCGCCGTACAAGATCAACCGCATGGGGCTCTCGCGCAGCTTTCAGGTGACGAACATTTTTCATCGCCTTTCGGTGTTCGAGAATGTGCGCTGCTCCGTGTTGTGGTCGCTCGGCTACCGGTATTCGTTCTGGCATCGGCTCGAGCAATTGCGCGACGCGCGCGAGCGCGCCGAAGAAGTGCTCGAACTGATCGGCCTGCAGGGCCGCCACGACACGCTTGCCGGACTGCTGACCTACGCCGAGCAGCGCGCCCTCGAAATCGGCATCACGATCGCGGGCGGCGCCGAAGTCATCCTGCTCGACGAACCCACGGCGGGCATGAGCCGCTCGGAGTCGGATCATGCGGTGGAGCTGATTCGCCGGGTCACCGTCGGCAAGACGCTGGTGATGGTCGAGCACGACATGAGCGTCGTCTTCGGCCTCGCCGACCGCATCTCGGTGCTCGTGTACGGCGAGGTGATCGCCACGGACACGCCACAAGCCATCCGTAACAACCGCCGCGTGAAGGAAGCCTATCTGGGCACCACGCTGGACGAACCCGCAGGTGCACATTGATGGCGACCGCGAATTCCATGCTTCAGGTGCGCGACCTGCATGCCTACTACGGCAAGAGCCATATCCTGCAGGGCGTCGAGATGCAGGTGGGCGAGGGCGAGATCGTCGCCTTGCTCGGCCGCAACGGCGTGGGCCGCTCGACGCTCGCCAAAGCCATCATGGGGCTCGTGCGGTGCGAGGGGCAGATTCTGCTGCGCGGCGAGGAAGTGCGCGGACTGCGCACCTTCGAGGTTGCGCACCGGGGCATCGGCTACGTGCCGGAGAACCGCGATATCTTCCCGACGCTCACCGTGCGCCAGAACCTGATGCTCGGCGAAAAGCGCAGCCGTTCGCGCCAGAAGCCGCGCTGGCAGTTCGACGACATGTACCGGATGTTCCCGCGCCTGAAGGAGCGCGAGGACACGCCAGCGGGCCTGCTGTCCGGCGGCGAGCAGCAGATGCTGACGCTGTGCCGCACGCTCATGGGCGACCCCGACCTCATCATCATCGACGAGCCGACCGAAGGGCTCGCGCCCCTCGTCGTCGCGCAGGTGGGCGAGTACCTGAAGACGCTGAAGGCGCGCGGCATTTCGGTGCTGCTCGTCGAGCAGAAGCAGGCCATCGCGCTCGATATCTCGCAGCGCGTGTACGTCATGGGGCACGGCCAGATCGTGTTCGAGGGGACGCCGCAGCAGTTGAAGGCCGATGTGCGCGTTCGCCAGGAATGGCTCGAAGTGTAGGGCGCGCTTCGAGCGTTCGGTCTGCGGAAGACATTGCGCTTAGCGTGCGGGCAAGTTACCCGGTGAGTAGTTGGGCTGCTGGCCGTTGGCTCCAAAAAGATCTTCGGGTTGACCGTTCATCCGCTGCCGTATGTTGTCGTTGACGACCATGCCTGCCGGGAATGCCCGCGGTCCCACTCCGGCGGCCAGCCAGGCACGGTCCTCTACCCATTCGCGGTGTCGCGGCCCCAAGGGGTTGGACTGCACGGCAACGGGCGGATGAAGGGCGAACTTCAATCCCACGTCAGTGTGCTGCAACCTGTCGACGATCCAGACTAGCGGGCCGTCGGAGAGGCCGTGATCGGGGTAGCCGCCGCCGACATCGCAATGACCGCCGGGAAAGAGCGCTTGCGTCACGTTCGGGTTGGGATTCCACAAGGTCGGTTCGAACGGTCTGCGTTGCTCGTCGAGCGAAACCGCGTGCACGCCGAGGCCAATGTCCGGGTTCAACGTCAGATCGCAGAACCGGAACAGATCGATGGCGGAACCCTCGTAGTAGATGGGAATGCCGAGCGAACCGACCGTATCCCAAACCGCCACGGCGGTGACTTTTGCGTTCACGAACGAGTTGGCGTCCAAAGGCTTCGGGTTGGAGAAGGCGCGATGGATCGTCAAGAACTCCGTCACGCCGTCTGCGATCTTCTGGAACGTCGTTTCGTGGCCGTGTCTCCATCGATACCACGCTGCCACCGCGGTGTCGTAACGTTTCTGATCGTCGATCGCGGCGAGATCCGGCCGAAGCAGACCCTGTCCCGCAATCAGTCCCGCAAGGGCTCGCGCAGTGTACGCGCCGCGGCTGAATCCGACGATCACGATGCCGTCGCCGGGCTCGAAATTGCGCGAAATATACGTATAGCCGCGCGCGATTCGAGCGACGACGCCGACCCCGAATGCGCCGCCAGCGACTTTATCGAGCAGTTGCTGGGAATTTCCGACGCCGTGAATGTATTTCGCGATCTGTACGGGTGTGCCGTTGGCGTCTGCAAGCGCCTTTTCCATCTCGAGGCCACCCCAGTTGCTTCCTTCGGGCATCAGGTTTCCATCGAGCCACGCGAAAAGCTTGCATACGTTGGTCAGTCCCGGCTGGCACCCTGCCGCGGCGTCAGGCGCGGCACCGTCGCCTTTTCCTGCCGGATCTTCGGGGCCGTTCCACGTGCCGTCTGCGCAAAAGACTATCGTTTTGGACATCGCCGGCTCCTCACAGGCAATTCAGTCGCTATCCACGGAACATTTGTTCGCTATCCTGATTATTGTCCGGTGCGTTAACTCAGCCGATGCGGCATGGCGTGCGATGCGCGTGCCGAACATCAGGTCTACAAATATAGCTTCTGCGTTCCGGATTGCGAGGTCAGGAATGTACGAAGGCGCACGTACGACAGGGGCGGCAGTGCTGAAGTGGGCCGCAGGGGCCCCGGCGGGTCAGCTGAACTGCTCTGAGGGCGCTTTCGCATGGGGGAAGCAAGCTTCCGCGCTTCGGGGGAGAATGCATGTCGACGCGCCCTCGCAGACGTGCGAAAGGCGGGAGCGCGGTTTTGGCGGCGAGCTTCGAAGGGCTGAGCAGCAGGCCTGTTCGAAGTCACTAGTCGGAAACGAATGCAGACGTTAGCAGATGTTCTGAACTGACCGACAGTCGCCGTACTCGGCGGCGGCACGAGTCCCCACAGAGTGCCTGGCGGCCGCCAGCGTAGCCGGCATTATCGCAATGCCATTCGCGGTAACCGGTAATCCGTGAGGCGCCGTTGACTGATCTCTCCCACTACGTCAGGACCTCGCCATCATGCAAGACGAATCGGAAGATGTTGTCGCTCGTCGCGACTTCATGAAGAAGGCCGTTGCGCTGGTCGGCGCAACATCCGCATTGGTCTCGCAAAGCGAGGCCGCAAATGCCCAAGGCGCCAATGCGCCGACCGCCGGGGGCCCGCAAGGGACGGGGACGGTTTATACCGGCGATGTGATCCAGGCAAAGAAGGTCATCAGCGCGCTCGACGTCGGCGACCTCGAGCGCGGCAAGACACACAAGTTCTACTTTCAGGGCGTGCAAATGCCGACGGGGCAGAACTGGTATGTGTCGGTGATCGTTGTCCACGGTGCGAAGCCGGGCAAGCGCGTCGCGCTGATCAGCGGGGTGCATGGCGATGAAATGAGCCCCGTGCATACCATCCACAGCGTGATAAGCCAGCTCGACCCCGCGCAGATGTCAGGCACCGTGCTGGCAGTGCTCGACGTATCGCGCCCCGCGCTCGAGGCCATGGAGCGCAGATGGCCCAATTCCGCACTTGGAATCGGCCTCATCGACATCAACCGCGAATGGCCGGGCAACGAGAATGGCGGCAGCGCGCCGAGCCGGCATGCGGGACTGCTGTTCAACCGGCTGTTGAGGCCGAACACCGACTACGCACTCGATTTTCATACGGCCACGACCGGCATGGATTTGACGTCCTTCAATCTGGCCAGAATGGAATTGCCGGAGGCGCGAGCCATGGCGGAGCTTTTTCCGATCAAGCAGATCTTCGACAACCCCGCCTATCCCACGCTGCTTGCCAATGCATTCATCAACGTGGGGATTCCCGCAATCACGCCCGAGATCGGTTCCGCGCGCGTTTTCGATTTCGACATGATTCCGTCGTTCGTCGAAGGCACGATGAACGTGCTCAAGCGCTACAACATCGTATCGGGTCCGATGGGGCGCACTGGGCGAGACGTCGGGACCTTCGTCGGCAACAGCGGCCACTCAGTCATGTCGACGCACGGTGGATTCGTCGAACTGCTGGTCAAAGTCAATGACAAGGTCAACGCGGGCCAGAAAGTGGCAATCCAGCGCAATACCTTTGGCGAAGTGGTCGCGGAGTATACGACCGAAGTCACGGGCGAGGTGACGGGACGACGAACCGACGCCACGGCAGAGCCCAGAATTCCGCTCGTGATGATTCTTTATCAGAGCGCGGCAAAGGAAATTCCGGAGGACTTTTCTGAATGAAATCGGGGCGGGCAGGGCGGCACGGGTTTGCCGCCCTTGTTTCAGAAGATATGGACACGCTGCAACTTGAGTTTCCGGAGAAAGAAATTCAAACAATCCCCGTCGCATAGTACACGGCGATGACGAAGAAGACGGCCAGCGTCTTGATCACCGTCACCGCAAAAATGTCCCGATACGACTCGCGGTGCGTGAGCCCCGTAACCGCGAGCAGCGTGATGACCGCGCCATTGTGCGGCAGCGTGTCCATGCCGCCGCTGGCCATGGCCACCACGCGGTGCAGCACTTCCATCGGAATATGCGCTGCCTGTGCGTTTTTGATGAAGAGATCCGACATGGCCGCGAGCGCGATGCTCATGCCGCCCGATGCCGACCCCGTGATACCCGCGAGCGCGCTCACCGAAACGGCGGCGTTCACGAGCGGATTCGGAATGCTCTTGAGCGCATCGCTCACGACGATGAATCCGGGCAGCGCCGCAATCACACCGCCGAAGCCGTATTCCGAGGCGGTATTCATCGAAGCCAGCAGCGCCCCGGCCACGGCCGCCTTCGTGCCGTTCGCGAAGCGGTCTTTCACGCGGCCGAACGCCGTGACGATCACGAGCACGATACCCGCGAGCAACGCGCCCTGAACCGCCCAGATCGCCACGACCTGCTTGACGGTGGCCGTGACCGGCGTATGAATGCCGGGCAGCACTTCGGGCGGCACGGTCACGGTGTCGCCGTACCAGACGGGAATCCAGTGCGTGAGCAGGAAGTTCGCCACGCCCACCAGCACGAGCGGCGCGACGGCGAGCAGCGGGTTGGGCAGGTGTTCGGTCTTGACGTGTTCCGGTTCGTTCAGGAGCGAGGTGCCGTAGCCTTCGCCTTTCGACATCGCGCTGCGGCGGCGCCATTCGAGGTACGAGAGGCCCACCACGACGATGAAGAGCGAACCGGTCACGCCGAGCGCAGGCGCGGCCCACGCGGTGGTCTTGAAGAACGTCGTGGGAATGATGTTCTGGATCTGCGGCGTGCCGGGCAGCGAATCCATCGTGAACGAAAAGGCGCCGAGTGCGATGGCACCCGGCATGAGGCGCTTCGGAATATCGCTCTGGCGATAGAGTTCGGCGGCGAACGGGTAGACGGCGAACACCACTACGAAGAGCGAAACGCCGCCGTACGTGAGCAGCGCGCAGACGGCGACGATCACGGCGTTGGCGCGCGAGCGGCCGATATAGCGGATGGCGGCGTGCACGATTGCCTCGGAAAATCCCGATAGTTCGATCACCTTGCCAAATACCGCGCCGAGCAGGAACACAGGAAAGTAGAGCTTCACGAAGCCCACCATCTTTTCCATGAAGATGCCCGAAAAGACGGGTGCAACAGCGGCGGGTTCGGTGAGGAGGACCGCGGCGAGCGCGGCGATGGGCGCGAAGAGAATCACGCTGTAGCCGCGGTACGCGGCAAGCATGAGGAACGCGAGGGCGGCGAGAACGATAACAAACGACATGGAGTCTCCTGCGGATCGATCGCGTTGCGCGATTCAGCTTGCTGCGTGTGTGATGGCTTTCGCTGCGTCCTTTCGTGCGGCGAGGCCGTGGTGCGTCGCAGCGATTGTAACGAAAGGATTTATCTCGTTATTGCGAGCGTGGCCGCTCGGTCCTATCGTTGCGCAGAAGAGCGAGCCGCAGAGGTGCCAGTCGATGAGTGCAATCGGTAATGGCGGGCCAGGTGCGTGGCGCGTGCGGGCGGTGCAGACAGCGCGGCTTGCGGCGGCGCTTGTTTGCGTGGGCGTTTTCGCGGGCATCTGGGCGGGCATTTGGGCGGGCGCAGCGTTCGCACGATCGCAAGCCGGCGCTTCCGCGCCCGGCTCAAAGGCCGAGAACACGACGAACGCGCCGGATACCCAGCGCAAGAACTGGTACAACGACCCGTTCTTCGCGCTGTCGAACGCGATCAGCGCCTGTCCGCAGCCGCTCGGCCCGCTGATGACGAAAGCCGAAGCCGACGACGACGCCCACTATCGCGTGGAGCGCGGCACGACCTGCTGGCTCGCGCACAAGTGCTCGAAGCCGAACTCGTATCTTTACGATGCGGACATTGCAGCGGCGATTCGCCAGCAACTGCAAGGCGATGCCCTGTTTGCGGGCACGAGCATCTGGATCACGGTGCAGCGCCGTTTCGTCTACGCGGAGGGCTGCGCGGGCCCCGGCTTCGACAGTGCGGCGCTCGAGCGCCGGCTCGCCGCGATTCCCGACGTCGAGCAGGTCTTCGTACGCGTGAGTTCGGACCCGCAGGGCGCGCTGCCGTACAAGACGCTCTCGACCGCGCCCTGAGCGCTTGCACGCGGCGCTCGCGGCGATGCATCGCACATGGCTCGCGGCGTGGCACAATCGCAACGTCGAAAAACTAGAAGCCCGTTGGGGTGCTCCAAATGACTCGTCCTGGTTCGTCGTTGTTCCGTTTGCACAGATTGCCGTTCGCGGCGTGTGCGTTGACCTTGATCGCAGGGCTGGCTGCGTGCAGCAGCGGCCCGCCGCTGTTCCTGTCGGACGGCCGTCCGACGATCCAGGTGCAATGCCCGGCCTCGGGCGATCGCGATTCCTGCGCGCAGCAGGCGCGTGCCCGCTGCGCCGGCGCAGGCTACGACACCGTCGCGACCTCGACCGACAACGGCAACTACACGCTCGTGTTCGCCTGCCGCAAGGCCCAATAAGCCTCTCGCGCCCCGCTCAGCCCTCGGCGGCGGCGCTCGGTCCGCGCGCCGGCAGGTTCAGCAAAAGGCGCAGCAGGTCGGGCTGGCGGCGCGTCGCCGTCTTCTGAAAGATCGATTGCAATTGTTTGCGCACGGTGTCGTGCTTCACGCCGACGTGCGCGGCGATTTCCTTTTGCGTGAGACCTTCCGCAAGCAGCAGCGCAATACGGCATTCGGCCGGCGAGAGATCGAAGGCCGTCGCGAGTACCCGCTCGTCGACCAGCGGCGCGGAGCGCGGGTGATAGAAGGTCAGCGCCGCGAAAGCGCGCAATTCCGCGGCCGAGGCGTCGTCGGCCGTCACCACGTTGTAGAACGCGTAGAGCACCTCCTGCTGGCTCGCCGAGGCCTGCGCGCGGCCCCGCCCATCATGGGTTTGGCCGTGCGGGTCCGTTGCGGCCGCAGCATCGGGCGCATCCGGCGCGAGCGTGCCGTCGGCGGCCCCTACGATACGCAACGCGCGAAAGCGCGCCGCCGCAGCCCGCGCGCCGCTCATGCGGTTGCGCAGGCGCGCCTCGCTCACGGCGATGTCCTCGAGCAGGCGCGCGTGATAGGGCGCCGCGAGCGTGATGCGCCGACCGCGCACCCGCACGAGCGAGGTCGCCTTCAGGAGCCGCTGGGCGGCCTCGTTGCTATGGAGCACCTCGCCCAGCGCGCTCACGAGCATGGCTGGCGGACGTGAGCGGTTTGCAAGCGTGTCGGCGTTCAAGGCAAAGCGGCGCAGGTACAGGCGCACCGCGCGCACGAGGTGCGGCGTGAGCCGCTCGAGCAGTTCGCGGTGCTCGCCCGGGAGCGGCCCGGCCTGGGCGTCCACGCGGCACGCGAGCATAACGGCGAGCCCGTTCTGTTCGATCAGCTTGCACAGCGCCGCGTAGCGATGGCCTGCCTCGAGCGGGCAGAGCTCGAACCCGGCTGAGCAGTCGCCGTCCGCGCAGTCGAGCTCGATGCCGCAAATCAGCCACTTGCCCGGCGGGTAAGCGCGCAGCCATGCCAGGCGCGCATCGTCGCGGTACAGCGGCCGGATGCGCTCCAGCGGTTCCGCGCCGGTGAGTGCGAAACCGTCGCTCCAGGAAAATAGATCGCGCTGCCGGTCAAAGGCATACAGATGAACTGACGCCACTCCAGTCGCTTCGCGCAATTGCGCGCAAAAATCCTTCCAGGCGCAAGGATTATCGAGGGTGTCGTAAATAAGGTGCAGCAGGCGATCGTATTGTGATTCGTTTGTTTTCACGCCATTCTCGTTGTTCGTATTGTGAAAGACTGATGGCAGCAAAATGCGCTCCGCATAGCGTTCCACAATTGAGGAATATACAGGCGCAATAGCCCCCGTTAATCTGCCTTTCGATATGGATGCGGATACAACCGCGAGCGTGGACGAGCGGCCTCTGGAATTCCGTGCGGTATCCAACGGATAGCCGGTCGCGCTGGCTTTATTCTGGTCTGACAGTACGAACAAAAGCAGTCAATCCGCTGCGGCGTGCATTTAGCACGGTCAGCCGGCGCGATTACCAAACCGACCGATTATCCGCGGCGTGCGGAAAAGCGGCGATGCGACGAAAGTGAGTGCGCGCTATTTGTGCGCGCTCGATAAAACTTGTCATTACCGGGGGCAGCGATGAATCATCACCAACTCGAAAAGGACATTGAGCATCTCGAACATATCATCGGGCGGCTCTCGGGGCGCGACCGTATTCCGCTCTCTTATTGGCGCGGCCGGCTCGAGTCGGTTTCCGGCGAGAACCTCGTGCCTTCGCAGGTGCAGCGCGTGAAGCGGCTCAACGAAGCGCTGCGCGCGCTCGAAAGCCGTCTGTCGCACGAATCGCTTGGGCAACGCGAACGGTAACGCCAACGTTTGCGATAGCGTTGTAAAAATGCGCGCCTGCATCGTCGCACGGGCTCCAAACCGGTCACAATGGCACTCTCTTGACCGAACTGGAGATGCGTTTTCATGCCGAGCTACAAGCAACTGACCGCCCAGCTGGAGAAGCTTCACAAGGAAGTGGCTGCGGCGCGTGAAAAGGAAATTGACCAGGCGATCGCCGAGATCAAGGAAAAAATCGCGGAGTACGACATCACCGCGGAAGAACTGGGCTTCACGAGCCGACGTGCAGGCCCCGCGCGCAAGAAGGCGCTGCCGGCCCGCTACATGAACCCGAAAACCGGCGAGACCTGGAGCGGCCGTGGCCGCGCGCCGGGCTGGCTGGCGGGCAAGAACCGCGAACGCTTCCTCATCAAGGAATAACGGGCCAATTCCTGCCAGGCCGTTGCACCAGGGGATGCGCAGCACCCGCCGAGACGGCCGCACCGTATCGAGTCCCGAAAAAGCTCACCTCAGGTCCCGCGCGGCGCGCAGCGGCATGCCGCAACGAGCGGGACCAGGACGCTCACGCAGCGCTTGCATGTCTGTGGCGAAAGGAAATTCTCGTGAAAACGGGGGCGTCTCGCGAGCGCGGCGGGTGCACGAAGCTGTCGACGGTGCGCTCGCATCGAGGTCCTGTAAAAGCTCACCTTTGCCAACGCGGCGCGAACCAGCGCGTCTAACCCGTTCGAACCCCATCAAACCTTTAGTCGGCGGGGCGAATGCCGTGTATCATTCGGTCCCGGCGCCTTTTCGCTTTTTTGCGCGGGCATCCGCGGGACATTCCCGATCGCTCGTGCTATTTGCCGTGCGTCGCAGGCAGCGCACTGCTCGCCGCACGCGCCGTAAGCGTTGCTTGAAAACGCGCCCGCAAGCGCCGCCGCGCTCGCCGCAACCCCCGCCGCGCGGCCCGGTTGCCCGAATTCATCTGTGATACCCGCCCTATCCATGTCAGTAGCCGAACTCAGACGCCGCCGCACGTTCGCGGTCATTTCTCACCCGGACGCGGGCAAGACCACGCTCACCGAAAAGTTGCTGCTGTTTTCGGGCGCGATCCAGATCGCGGGCACCGTGAAGGGCAAGAAGAGCGGCCGCTTCGCGACCTCCGACTGGATGGAGATCGAAAAGCAGCGTGGCATCTCGGTCGCCAGTTCGGTCATGCAGTTCGAGTACGGCGACGCGGTCATCAATCTGCTCGACACGCCGGGCCACGAGGACTTCTCGGAAGACACGTACCGCGTGCTCACGGCGGTCGACGCCGCCGTGATGGTGATCGACGGCGCGAACGGCGTGGAAGCGCAAACGCTCAAGCTGCTCGAAGTCTGCCGCAGCCGCAAGACGCCCATTCTCACCTTCATCAACAAGCTCGACCGCGAAGTGCGCGAGCCGCTCGACCTGCTCGACGAAATCGAGCAGCACCTGGGCGTGGCTGCCGTGCCGTTCACCTGGCCCATCGGCATGGGCAAGGAGTTCCAGGGCGTGTACGACATCCAGCGCGACCAGGTACGCGTGTTCCGCGCGGGTCAGGAGTCGCTGGGCGGCGCGGTGGAAACGCTGCAGCACATCAGCGACGCCGATGGCGAAGCGCGCTTCGGCTATCACTGGAAGCGCACCAAGGAAGAAGTCGAGCTGATCACGGGCGCGACGCCCACCTTCGATCGCGACGCCTTCCTCGCGGGCGAGCAGTCGCCGGTGCTGTTCGGCTCGGCGATCAACAACTTCGGCGTGAAGGAAATTCTCGACGCGCTGGTCGATCTCGCGCCGCCGCCGTCGCCGCGGATGGCCGTGCAGCGACCGGTCTCGCCAGAAGAGCCGAAGTTCACGGGCGTCGTGTTCAAGGTGCAGGCCAACATGGACCTCGCGCACCGCGACCGCGTGGCGTTCATCCGCGTGTGTTCGGGCCATTTCGAGCGCGGCATGCAGCTGAAGGTCACGCGCAACAACAAGACCTTCCGCGCGAACAACGTGGTGAGCTTCCTGTCGCAGCGCCGCGAGACCGTGGCCGAGGCGTACCCTGGCGACATCATCGGTATTCCTAACCACGGCACGCTGAGCCTCGGCGACACGCTCACCGAAGGCGAAGACCTGCAATTCACGGGTCTGCCGTTCTTCGCGCCGGAAATCTTCCAGACCATCGAAGTGGTCGATCCGATGCGCGCGAAGCAACTGGGCGAAGCGCTCAAGCAGCTTGGCGAAGAGGGCGCGATCCAGGTGTTCCGCCCGATCCACGGCGGCGCGACGATCCTGGGCGCGGTCGGCCAGCTGCAGTTCGAAGTGGTGTCGCACCGCCTCGCGGCCGAGTACAAGGTTGCCGTGCGCCTGATGCCCGCGCGCTATCGCCTCTCGCGCTGGGTGACCTGCGACGATCCCGCCGAGCTGCGCCGCTTCACCGATTCGTACGAGGCCCGCATGGCCTACGACGCGTCGAACGCGCCGACCTATCTCGCCTCGCACGTCTCCGAAATCGAGGTCGCGCAAAAGGCGTGGCCGAAGATCGTGTTCAACGAGCTGCGCGAGCATTCGGGCGCGCCGTTCCGCAAGTCGATGTAACACACACGGCGCGCTCGCGCCGCGTTCACAAACCAGGCAAAGTCCTTCTCGCGCATCGTGGTGCCACACGCCCAGGGCGGCGTGCGGCGCCATGCCGCCGCATCTGCGCTCATAGGCGCCGGGCGAAATACGCGCAGCGCCTGCGCGCTTGCCCTATCCTCTTCTCGTAACGGTAAAAGACGACAAACCGGCGTTCGCCTCTATGGCAAGCGCCTGTCCGACCGACGAGGAGTGCCTGTGACCGTACGCAATCTCGATGCAGTGTTCCAGCCGAAATCCGTGGCCGTGATCGGCGCTTCGCAGCGCCCCGGCAGCATCGGCAGCATGGTATGGCGGCGGCTGATCGAAGGCGGCTTCACGAGCCCGCTGTGGGCCGTCAATCCGCGCCATGCGGGCGACTTCGAAGCCTTCGACGGCCGGCCCGTGCTCGCCGACGCAAGCGACCTGCCCGAGGCGCCCGGCGTCGCGATCATCTGCACGCGGCCCGCCACGTGGCCTGCGCTCGTGCATCGCCTCGGCGGCATGGGTACGCGCGCGGCGATCATCGTCGGCGAGGCGAGCGACGAGGCCGATCAGGCCGACCTGCGCCACGCACTGGCGGCGGCGCGCCCGCATCTGCTGCGCATCGTCGGCCCCGGCAGTCTCGGCGCGCTCACCCCCGCGCTCAACGCGCAGCTGGGCGCGGCAGCGTCGATTGCGCGCAAGGGCGGCGTGGCCTGGGTGTCGCAGTCCAACGCGCTCACCAACGCGGTGCTGCGCTGGGCCGCGCCGCGCGGCCTGGGCTTTTCGCACGTGATCGCGCTCGGCGACGAAGCCGACGTCGACGTGGGCGACGTGCTCGACTACCTCGCGAGCGACCCGAGCACGCGCGCGATCCTGCTCGAAGTGGACACGATCCGCGCGGCGCGCAAGTTCATGTCGGCGGCGCGCGCGGCGGCGCGCAACAAGCCTGTGCTCGCGCTGAGAAGCGGCCGCGACGACAAGGGCGATGCGCTCTACACGGCGGCGTTCCGGCGCGCGGGTCTCGTGCGCGTCGACACGCTCGACGACCTGCTCGACGAAATCGAAACGCTCGGCGTGGGTCGCGTGGCCGCGAGCGACACGGCCACGCTCATCACGAGCGACCGCGGCGTGGCGACACTTGCGCGCGACGCCTTCATGAAAGCCGGCGACACGCTCGCCCGCTGGAACGACGAAGCGCTGGCGGCCGTCCAGGCCGCGCTGCCGCACGCGCAGGCCGGCAATCCGCTCGTGCTCGGCGACACCGCGAAGCCTGAGCACTTCGGCCTCGCGCTGCAAACGCTCGCCACGCACCGCTCGAGCGGCACGGCGTTCGTCGTGCACGCGCCCACCCACAGCGCGCCGGTGGACGCGGTGGCGCGCACGCTGATCGAGCAACAGCGTTTCGCGTATCGCGGCATGCTCGCGTGCTTCTTCGGCGGGGTGGACGAAACCACGCGCGACGAACTGCACGCGCACGGCATTCCGGTACACACCACGCCGCGGCGCCTGGCGCGCGCGTTCGCCCGTCTCGTCGATTACCGGCTGGGCCGCGAGCTCTTGATGCAGACGCCGGAGACGATGCCCGCGCAGGGCCCGGCTGCGATCGAGGCCGCGCAGGGCAAAGCGCGCGCGGCGCTGGCGGCCGGGCGCACGGAACTGAAAGGGGAGGAGGCGGGCAGACTGCTGGCCTTGTTCGGGCTTGTCACGCAGGCGCAGGACGAACCGGGTGTGAAGCCCGTGGTGGATGTGTCGGTCGAGTTTCGCGACGACGACAACTTCGGCCCGGTGTTCCGTTTCGCCGCGCCTTCGCCGGACGACTTTTCGCCGCCGCTGCGCGTGTACAGCCTGCCGCCACTGAACCCCGTGCTCTCGCGCGACATCGTCGCGCACTCGCCCTATGCGCGCTACGCGGCGCCCGAGCCGACGCTGGCCGCGCTCACCGAGCTATCGCAGTTCGTGTGCGAGGTGCGGGAAATCGTGGGCTTGCGTCTGACGCTGCGTGTGCTGCCCGAGGCGGTCGTGGTCGTCGCGCCCTGCCTGCAGCTCGCGGAAAAGCGCAGCCGCTTCGCGATCATGCCGTATCCGCGGCGGCTCGAAGAAACCATCGACTGGCACGGCGAGCGCCTCACGATCCGCCCGATCCGTCCCGAAGACGAGGAGATGCACCGCACGTTCGTCGAGTCGATGACACCCGACGACTTGCGCCTGCGCTTCTTCTCGGCGGTGCGCAGCTTCGATCACACGCAACTCGCACGCATGACGCAAATCGACTACGACCGCGAGATGGCGCTGATTGCGGTGGTGCATGGCGAGGACGGCCAGCCGCGCACGCTGGGTGTGGTGCGCGCCGTGGCCGATCCGGACAACGAGACCGCCGAGTTCGCGGTCGCGATTCTGTCGAATCTCAAGCGCGGCGGCCTTGGCCGCTTGCTGATGTCGCGCATCATCGAGTACGTGCGCTCGCGCGGCACGCACTGGTTGCTCGGCGAGGCGCTGCGCGAGAACGCGCCGATGATCGGCCTCGCGCGCGCCTGCGGCTTCACCGTCACGCCCACGGAAGACCCGGGCGTGGTCGGCTTTCGCATGCCGCTCGACTGAGCCGGCGCACCTCGCTGCTTAGGCGGCCAGCTTCGCGAGCGCGTCGTCGATCTGGCCGCGCGTGAGTGCGAGCTCTTCAAGCCAGGCCTCGCCGTACTGCGCGCCGGTTTCCTTCTCCAGCCGCGCGATGGTTGCAGCGCAGCGCGCGGCGTCCTTGGGCGTGGCGATGAACGCCTTCACCGACTGGCCGCCCTGGAACGCCTCGAACAGCGGCATGCGGATTTCGTCGGGCAGCGCGCGCGTGGTCCACTGATGCGTCTTGCCGTTGAAGGTGAGCGACGGCGGCAGCACGCGCTCCTTGCGCGTGGCCGGAATCAGGCCGAAATTGCGCGCGGCTTCGGCGATCTGCTCGGCCGTGAACAGCTCCTCGGGAGCGATCTCGAATTGCGCGATGGCGGTTTCGACGGTCTTCATCGCGTCGGCGCGGTCGTCGCGCTTTTTCTGCGCGCGCGCGACGATATCGCGCAACTCGTCGGCTTCGTCAGCCGAGATCGTGAAGCTCGCCTGTTTCTGCTGAAGCTCGGAAAAGCGCTGGAATTCTTGATCGGTCAGGAGTTTCGCCATGGGTTTCGAATGCGCGTGAGCCGCTTGCCCGCCGGTTTGCGGCAGCGCGCGCGGCGCACAGGTTTTTTTGAGAGGGCCGCCATTCTAACCGTTTTGCGTGGCCGGCTTGAGTCCACCGGGCGTCAGGCTGCGCCGTCCTCGCGGAACATCGACAAGGTCTGCACGGTCGCGCTCAGCATTTGCGTCGCCTCGTCGAGCGAGGGCGCGACATAGTCGTCGATGCGCTTGAGGAACGGGCAGGTGAGCGCCGCGATCGCCTGACCCGAAGGCCCGAGCACCGGAAACGTCACGTCGGTCACGCCGAAAATCTGCTGACTGTCCTTGCGCGAGAAGCCCGCCTCGCGCACCTGCTCGCACGCGGCTTCGAGCGCCGCGTGATCGATCGCCACCTCGCCCTTCACCTTCGTATGCTCCGCGAGCATGTGCGCGCGCTGCTCCGGCGTTTGCCAGGCGAGCAGCGTGCGGCCCGAACTCGTGTCGACGAGACCCACGCGCGAACCCAGCCGCACCGCGATGCCCCATGTGCCCGGCCCGTCCACCTGGGCGATCACGAGCAGGTTGCCGCGGTCGTAGACGGTGAGATGGCACGACTGCTCGGCTTCGTCGGCGAAGCGCTGCATGAGCGGCAGCGCTTCCGAGATCAGGCGCTCCATGGGCGGGTGACGATGCGCGAGCGCGAAGAGTTTCAGGCTCAACGCATAGCGGTCGCCGCCTTCCGAACGGATAACGTATTGCCGCGCGACGAGCCGCTCCAGCATGCGGTAGATCTCGCTCGCGTTGCGTCCCAGCGCCTTCGTGATCTCGGCGCGCGTGAGGCCGGCGCGCTGTTCCGCAAGCAGTTCGAGGATGTCGAGCCCCTTGTCCAGCGCGGGCGCGCGATAGCGATCGGCGTCGTCTTTCTCGTCGGCTTCCTCGGGCACGTTGTCCATCTGGCTCTTCTTCGTGTTCTTTTCCATTCGATCGTCCCCAGGGAAATCACGGACCCATGCTGCACTGCACATCGCTTGACCTTGGGATGTGCGTATATGAATAATGCATTCACTGGTGAATAAACGCCAGCGTCGTCAGGTTGGGAAAAGGCAGTTGCAACAGGTCGCGGGCGCGGCGGCATTTCGCTCGATGGCGACAAGGGCGCAGGATTAAACGCGGAGACGATCTGTGAACGGCAACGCACCCCATACCGATGCACGCCTGATTCTGCTCGCGCCCGAGGACAACTGCCTGATCGCGGCAGCGCGTCTGGCAGCGGGCGAAACGGTAGAGATAGAAGGCGAGCGTGTGACGCTCGCCAGGACGATCGAACTCGGTCACAAGGTGGCGCGCCGCGCGCTCGCACAAGATGAGAAGGTGCTGCGCTATGGCGCGCGCATCGGCCACGTAAGCGAGCCGGTGGCGCGCGGCGAGCATCTGCACACGCACAACCTGGAAAGCGATTACTTGCCGACCTACACGCACGACGCGGGGCACGAATTCGTGCCGCACAAGTAACGCCACCATGATGCGGCACGCGCCGCGAGCAGGATTCATGTTATGAGCGATAGCAACGTCACCCCTTCACGAGCCGCCGCGCCCATGCTCCAAGGCTGGCTGCGCAACGACGGACGCAAGGGCATACGCAACGTGGTTGCGGTGGCCTATCTCGTGGAATGCGCGCACCACGTGGCGCAGGAAATCGTCGCGCAGTTCCGCGAACCCCTTGGCGCGTTCGACGATCCGCCCGCGCTGCAGCAGCCAGAAGCGCCGCCGGTGCATCTGATCGGTTTTCCGGGCTGTTTCCCCAACAGCTACGCCGAGAAGATGATGAAGCAGCTCACCACGCATCCGAACGTGGGCGCGGTGCTGTTCGTTTCGCTCGGCTGCGAGAGCATGAACAAGCACTATCTCGTGGAGCAGGTGCGCGCGAGCGGCCGTCCGGTAGAAGTCCTGACGATCCAGGAAAAGGGCGGCACGCGCAGCACGATTCAGTACGGTCTCGACTGGGTGCGCGAAGCGCGTGCGCAACTCGCCGCGCAACAGAAAGTGCCGATGCGCCTCGATGAACTCGTGGTCGGCACGATTTGCGGCGGCTCGGACGGCACGAGCGGGATCACCGCCAACCCGGCTGTGGGCCGCGCCTTCGATCAGCTGATCGCAGCGGGTTCGGCCTGCATTTTCGAGGAAACCGGCGAGCTGGTGGGCTGCGAATTCCACATGAAAAGCCGTGCCGCAAGACCTGAACTGGGCGAGGCGATCGTCGCGTGCGTGGCCAAGGCGGCGCGCTATTACTCGATTCTGGGCCACGGTTCGTTCGCCGTCGGCAACGCGGACGGCGGCCTCACCACGCAGGAAGAGAAGTCGCTCGGCGCGTATGCAAAAAGCGGCGCCTCGCCGATCGTGGGCATCGTGAAGCCGGGCGACGTGCCGCCCACGGGCGGTCTCTATCTGCTCGACGTGGTGCCCGATGGCGAGCCGCGCTTCGGCTTTCCGAATATCAGCGACAATGCGGAAATCGCGGAGCTGATCGCGTGCGGCGCGCACCTGATCCTGTTTACGACAGGGCGCGGGTCGGTGGTGGGCTCTGCGCTTGCGCCGGTCATCAAGGTGTGCGCAAACCCGCTGACCTACCGCAACCTCGCCGGCGACATGGACGTGGACGCGGGCCGCATTCTCGAAGGGCGCGCGACGCTCGACGAAGTGGGGCGCGAAGTGTTCGACCGCACGCTGGCCGTAGCGGGCGGCGAGCGTTCGAAGTCGGAAACGCTCGGGCACCAGGAGTTTATCCTCACGTACAAGCGCTTCGAGCCCGTCGGCCCCGCATGCCTGCCCGCCAGTGCGCGCGTGCCGATCGTCGAAGCCGCGAACTGAACCGCGCAGTCGGATGATTTCGTTGTGGAAACAACCATCTCCAGGAGGAGACGAGCCATGGCGCAAGAACAGCATCCCAGGGTGGCGCGCAGGCGCCGTATCGGCCGCACGGCGCTCGAAGTCAGCGCATTGGGTCTAGGCACCGCGCCGCTCGGCGGCCTGTATCGCGACCTGTCCGAAGAAGAGGCGCAAGCCACCGTCGACGCCGCGTGGGAAGCCGGCATCCGCTTTTTCGATACCGCGCCGCACTACGGCCACACCAAGGCCGAGCACCGGCTGGGCGCGGCGCTGCGGCGCTATCCGCGCAACGAGTACGTGATTTCCACGAAAGTGGGCCGCCATTTCGTGCCGCGCACGCACGAGTACGACGGCAGCGAGGGCTGGCAAAACCCACTGCCCTTCGAAGCGATTTTCGACTACACGCGCGACGGCATTCTGCGTTCGTTCGAGGACAGCCAGCAGCGGCTCGGCTTAGTCGATATCGATATCCTGCTCGTGCACGATATCGGCCGCTACACGCACGGCGAGCGCAACGAGCACTACTGGCGGCAACTGCGCGACAGCGGCTTCAAGGCGCTCGACGAATTGCGCAAGGCGGGCGCGATCAAGGCGATCGGCTTCGGCGTGAACGAGCGCGAAGTGATACGCGAGGCGATGCAGGAATTCGACATCGACTGCGCTTTGCTGGCGGGCCGCTATACGCTGCTCGAACAGGCTCCGCTCGACGACCTGCTGCCCGAGTGCGAGAAGAAGGGCGTGAGCATTCTGCTGGGCGGCGCGTTCAACTCGGGCATTCTCGCGCACGGACTGCTCGGCGAACTCAAATTCAACTACGCCGACGCGCCGCAGGACGTGGTCGAACGCGTGGCGCGGCTCGATACGATCTGCCGGACCTACGACGCCCCGCTCGCGGCGGCGGCGCTGCAGTTTCCCTATGCGCACCCGGCCGTGGCGACGGTGCTCAACGGCGCACGCAGCCCGCAGGAGGTGCGCGAGAACGTCGCCTCGTTCGAGACGAATTTGCCCCGCGAGTTGTGGCTCGCGCTGCGCGACAAAGGTCTCCTCGATCCGCGCGCGCCGCTTCCGCAGGCTTGAGCCATGACTACCATCTCTACGATCGAACGGATCGACGCCCATCAGCACTATTGGGACCCGGCACGCGGCGACTACGGCTGGCTCACCCCTTCGATGACCGCGCTGTATCGCGCGTTCGGACCCGCCGATCTCGCGCCGCTGCGCGCGTCGTGCGGCGTGGCGCGCACGGTGGTCGTGCAGGCCGCGCCGACTATCGAGGAAACACGCTGGCTGCTCGATCTTGCACGCAACGAGCCGTCGATTGCGGGCGTGGTGGGCTGGGTCCCGCTGGACGATCCGCACGTCGCCACGCTGATCGCCGAACTCGCGCGCGAGCCCAAGCTGCGCGGCGTGCGCCCGATGCTGCAGGATCTGCCCGACGACGACTGGATCGCGAAAGCCGATACCGCGCGCGGCGTGCAAGCGCTCATCGCGCACGATCTCGCTTTCGACGCGCTCGTGTTCACGCGCCACGCGGATGCGCTCGCGACGTTCCTCGCGCGGCATCCCGCGCTGCGCGTGGTGATCGATCACGGCGCGAAGCCGCCGATCGCGGCGGGCGGCGAGAGCGGCTTTGCGGCGTGGGCGCACGCCATCACGCGCTTCGCGCAGTTTGCGCACGTGCACTGCAAGCTGTCGGGGCTCGCGACCGAAGCCGCGCCCGGCTGGGACGACGCTACGCTGGCGCCGTGGGTCGCGCATCTGCTTGCCGAGTTCGGGCCGCAACGCCTCATGTGGGGCAGCGACTGGCCGGTGCTGAACCTCAATGGCGATTACGCACGCTGGTACGCGAGTGCGCAGCAGCTTACACAAGCACTTTCCGCAGACGAGCGCGCCGCCGTTTTCGGCGGCAACGCTGCGGCTTTCTATCGGCTTGAATCCGGGCTCGGGGACCATCCAGCCGGTTAGAAAAGGTCCGTCGAACGCCACGAGGCGCGCCTGCGTCGCCATAATGGCCGTTTGCGTCATCCCAACTTCTTCCCGCGATTTCTTCGCTCGATCGCGGCATGGGGGCCTGCTGCAATACGGGGTATCGCCGTGCCGCGCTTCCAACTGGAGTGGCAGATGGTACAAAGACTGGCCGGCAAAACGGCCCTGATCACCGCGGCGGGCCAGGGCATCGGCTACGCGGCCGCCGAACTGTTCGCGCGCGAAGGCGCACGCGTGATCGCCACCGATCTGCGCATCGACGCGCTGGCAGCGCTGCCGGTCGAGGCGCGCAAGCTCGACGTGCTCGACGGCGCGGCCATCACGGCGCTCGCGCAGGAACTGGGCGCGATCGACGTGCTGTTCAACTGCGCGGGTTTCGTGCACGCGGGCTCGATCCTGGAAGCGAGCGAAGAAGACTGGGACTTCGCGTTCGATCTGAACGCGAAGGCGATGTACCGGACCATCCGCGCCTTCCTGCCGGGCATGCTGGCGAAGGGCGGCGGGTCGATCATCAACATGTCGTCGGCGGCGTCGAGCGTGAAGGGCGTGCCCAACCGCTTCGTGTACGGCGCCTCGAAAGCCGCTGTGATAGGGTTGACGAAGGCTGTGGCCGCGGACTTCGTGACGCGCGGCGTCCGCTGCAATGCGATTTGCCCGGGCACGGTGTCGTCGCCGTCGCTGGAGGAGCGCATCGCCGCGCAGGCGGCGGCGCAGGGCACGAGCGTGGACGCGGCGCGCGCCGCGTTCGTCGCGCGCCAGCCGATGGGGCGCGTGGGCAAGCCCGAGGAAATCGCGGCGCTCGCGCTCTACCTCGCTTCCGACGAATCCGGATTCACGACCGGCCAGGCGCATGTGATCGACGGCGGATGGTCGAACTAGTTAGCCCGAACCATCGCCCCAGGCGATTCTGACCGACTGCAACGCACAGACACACGAGGAACACAGACGATGAAACTGCTTCGCTACGGCCCGAAGGGCCACGAGAAACCGGGCCTGCTCGACGCCGAAGGCCGCATTCGCGCGCTCTCGGGCAACGTGGCCGACATTGCGGGCGACGTGCTCTCGGACGCCGGCCTCGCGCAACTGCGCACGATCGACCCGGAAACGCTGCCGCTCGTCGAAGGCAATCCGCGTATCGGGCCCTGCGTGGGCCACATCGGCAAGATGGTCTGCATCGGTCTGAACTATGCCGATCACGCCGCCGAGTCGGGCATGCCGGTGCCGAGCGAGCCGGTCGTCTTCAACAAGTGGACGAGCGCCATCGTCGGCCCGAACGACGACATCGAGATCCCGCGCGGCTCGAAGAAGACCGACTGGGAAGTGGAACTGGGCGTGGTGATCGGCAAGCACGCAAAGAACGTGAGCGAGGCCGATGCGCTCAACTACGTGGCGGGCTACTGCGTGATCAACGACGTGTCCGAGCGCGAATGGCAGATCGAGCGCGGCGGCCAGTGGGACAAGGGCAAGGGCTTCGACACCTTCGGCCCGACCGGCCCGTGGCTCGTCACGCGCGACGAAGTGGCCGATCCGCAGAACCTCTCCATGTGGCTCGAAGTCGACGGCCATCGCTACCAGAACGGCAGCACGCGCACGATGATCTTCACGGTCGCGAAGCTGGTTTCCTATCTCTCGGAGTGCATGAGCCTGCAGCCGGGCGACGTGATCTCCACCGGCACGCCGCCGGGCGTGGGCATGGGCGTGAAGCCGAATCCCGTGTTCCTGAAGGCGGGGCAGACGGTGCGCCTTGGCATCGAGGGCCTGGGCGAGCAGCAGCAGAAAACGCGCGCGGCAGAGTAAGCGCGCCTGACGCACGAAAAAGCGCGCGAGGGGAGGCGGGACAAACCCGCTTCACCTCGCGCGCTTTGTTTGCGGCGCAGACTTTTCAGTTCGTCGGACTTTTGTCTTCCGGCCCGCTGCCTTCCGCGAGCCGGTTCACCGTCCCCTGCGCCAGCGCCACGAGCTTTTCGTCGCCGTTTTCCATCACGTACACGCTGCACTGGCAGGTGGCCTGGTGGCGCCCCGCGTGCACTACACGGGCGCGCGCCATCAGCGTGCCCTTGAGCGCCGGGCGCAGATAGTTGATCTTGTATTCCCCCGTCACCACCCGCGGCCCAAGGGCCAGCGCGCCGGCAAAGGTCAGCGCGTTGTCGGCGAGATAGCTGATCACGCCGCCATGCACGTAGCCGTGCTGCTGCTTGAGGTCGTCGCGTACCGGCAGGCGCAGGGTCAGCTCGTCCGCTCCCACGTGTGTCAGTTCCGTTCCGAGCAGCACGCTGAACGGTTGGGCATGCAAAGCGCCGCGTGCGCGGTCCACAAGATCTGTCATCGTCGCATTCCCTGGGTCTATCCCCGAGTGGTTTCCTAACCACTCTAGGAAGCCTTAGCGTCGAGTCAAGGTGAATCGAATCGAGCTGCCAACTTACATTAGTTGCGTATACAAAAAGGGCTCAATTACGTATACGAACGACTCCCCTGTCAGCAAGCATTTGATTGCAAAATGTATACGGAACTAGCCCATTTGGCGCCATTTTCCCATCTTGGTCGTCAATTCTTTGCAAACACGGCGTGATTTTCGCTGGTCGTCAGGCCGTCAGCCCGTCAGCTCAAGCGCTGCCATCCTCCTTGCGAGGAACATGAAGCCCTGCGCCCCAACGCGCTAAGGTGTTGAAAGAGTGGAGACAAAAATGGGACCAGCCGACTTCGGCGCATTCGAGCACGAAGGTTGGGAACGTGTCGCGCAGGCCTATCAAACGTATTTCGGCGATTTGACTGCCCAGTCGAACCGCGCGATGCTCGAGACGCTTGGCGTGGGGCGTGGCACGCGCTTTCTCGACGTCGCATGCGGGCCTGGCTACCTCGCTGCCGCAGCCAGGCGCCGTGGTGCGGACGTCGCCGGCGTGGATTTCTCGGTCGCGATGGTCGACAGACGTATCGGCGCGATGCCGGGGAACTTCGGATTCCTGTGTGCTGTGTCTTGGCTTCCGCACTCAAGGCATAGGTGCAAGATTGTTTGCGGGAGGTCCGAGCGACAGCCCATCATCGTCCATCGAGGACGGGGCGCCTTACCGACACTGAGCATACTAGCGGCATGCAACTGCGAGACCGTCGAGTGGGCGAGTGCCATGCCCTCCCATTGACGCGCATAGTGGCTGCCCCCGCTCCATCGCGGACTGCTGACAGCGGCCCGGATAGCGTTGACGAAGATTCGGAAGACTTGCTCGTAGAGCGGCCAGACGCCAGCTCGCCGGCATGCCCGGCACGGGAACCCTGTCGCTCCGCTGTCGCGCTTGTGCGCCGCGGCGGGCGGCAGACCGTTTGCGCAGACAATTCAAGAGTATCAGTATCCTCTGCTTCCATTGTGCAATGGCCTCGATTCATCCTGGTTGATGACGACCCGAACATCCTTCCTCCGCTTCGGATACTCCTCGAGGCGGAGGGCTATCGTGTGCTCACGGCGCTGAACGGCCTCGCGGCCATGCCTGTCACGGCAGCCGGACGCCCGGACGTCATCGTCACCGACTGGATGATGCCGGCGGTCGATGGCGTTGCCTTCTGCCGGTGGCTGAAGGCCGACCCTGCGACGGCAACCATTCCCGTTGTGATGCTGTCGGCTGCGCTACCGCCCTGTCCGACAGGCAACCTATGGGACGTCCTCCAGATGAAGCACACGCCGATAGGGCGCCTGCTTCATGTCATCGGCCGGCTACTGGACGCGCACGGCACCGCGACCTGACGCCGACGCGCCCGCGATGGGCTAAGGTCCCGGTTACGCGCGGCGCCGGGCTTTTTCAACTTCTGCGTCTCAGCGAATCGATAACCGTCGCAGCCTGGCTATCTGCGCAGGATGTCGGCCAGCCGCCACCGGACGCACCGCGTCCACTGCCTGCGCTTCGCGGTGCCGGGCTCGTGCAGCTCAGCGCGCAGGGCGAAGTCATGCGCGTGACGACCGCCCCTCGTGCAGAGCCCGACGGGGTCGTGCTGCGCAAGGGTACCGTCATCAAGCTGGCGCCTGACCCGGCGCAGCAGTCCACGAGCCTGTTGCGCCTAGGCGCGAGCGTCGCCGCTATACGCCGCGAAACGTTCTTTTGAGCGCCGCAAGCGCTTGTCTGCACGGGCACACGCTACCCGTGCGAGTCCACCCACGCGCAAGCCTAAGCCAGTCCCGCCACCTGCGCGTCGTCTGGCGTGCCGAAGATGCCAAGTATGACGGAAGCCTCGACCGGTCTGTGCTCCCGAGTAATCGGGCCGCTTGCGGCATAACGCACCGGGGCAAGGAGTTCTGTTGCGCGATGGCGTGCCCCCATAGCACGTAACCTTTGTACTCTTCCTGCTCCATGTGCAAACGGCCTCGCCCGACGTGGTAACCCAACGCCGATTGTATGAGAACCTTCAGCACCGGCTGTCACGCTGCGCAGCTCGGCATACCATCCGCCTCCAATCCACGTCGTCGCGCGTTCGCAGGACTTCAAACACGCGTGCAAACGATTGTCTGCGTATTCGAGCAAGCTAGATGTCTACCGACGCCTCGTCAACTCCATCTGCCACGCAGGTGCAATTGCGACCTTGTCGTTTGGCGGCATAGAGCGCCCGGTCCGCTGCAGCCACCAGGAGCGTCGGGTCGTGACCATCGCTCGTGTGGAGGACGGCGACACCGAGGCTGATGGTAACAATCCCGGAATTGCTCCCCCGGTGCGGAAGACGGAGGCTTTCTACCGCCTGTCGGATTCGCTCGGCTACGACTAGTGCGCCATCCCGGTCGGTGTCGCGCAATATCAACGCAAATTCTTCGCCGCCATATCGCGCTACGGTGTCAGTAAAGCGCGCGGCCGACGATGCAATTGTTCCGGCAACGATGCGCAGGCATTCATCGCCGCGTTGATGGCCGTAGAAGTCGTTATAGCTCTTGTACGCGTCAACGTCCGTCATGATGACGGCCAGATATCCCCGCTTGTCGGCACGCGACTCCTGTTGCCAGTGATGCGCCAGCTCGCGGTCGAAATGGCGCCGATTGAACAGTCCAGTCAGTCCATCCCGGAAGGCGAGGCCGCGTAACTCGGCTCTTTCTTCAGCGGCACGTTTCTCCAATAGCGTTCGTTCAGTGATGTCTCTGACCGTAGCGGTCAGAGAATCGGGCTTTCCCGAGAACGGTTCGATTACGCAGCGCAGGTGGGCCTCCATCCATAGAACGCTACCGTTCATGTGTCGGAGGCGACTGGTTTCAGAAGCTTCGACCTCACCCGAGGCTGCTTTCGCTATGGCCGCTGCGAGCGCATCGCGGTCATCGGCTAACGCCAGGTCGGTCAGGTGTGTACCGGTGAGGTGCTCGGGCGAGTGCCCCAACAATGAGGTGATACGCGGGGACACGTAGGTCAGCCTGCCGTCCAACCCGAGACTCATGACGATATCAGTCGCGTTTTCGGCGAGCACCCGATATCGACGTTCGCCGTCACGCAGCATCATGAAGAGCCGGTTGCGCTGGGCCTGGGTGGCGGTGATGGGCAAAGCGATGCCCAATGCGGCGACGAGGAAAAGCTGCAGGCCGAAGATACGACCTTGCATCGTTTCATAGGGGAAGACCCATAGCGGGCCCGTTCCGCGCAGGGTGAAAGAGACGGCGATTGCGAGGCACAGAAGCAGGCCAACCATGACACCTGCGAGGTCTGCCTGAAATGCGAGCAGGACAATGGGCGGGAGCGCCCAATACAGGAGCGGAAAACGGCTTTGGCCGAACACGCCTACCGTGGCAATGCAAACCACCAGTAACAGGAACGCAGTCTTGCGGCGCTGGTCGGCGCGCAGCAAATGAGCCACGTCACCAGTCCAGAAAACAAGCGCGGCAGGCGTGAAGATGGCGAGACTCAGGGCATCCGAAATAAACCAGTTGGCGAGGTCAGGCAGCAGCCGCCCACTTAGTCGTCCATGCAGTAGCGTCATCGCAAGGACGCCCGACACCGCAGGCGCAAGCAGTACGCCGCCCGCCACAAATCTCGTCAGCGGCCTCGCCCGAACCATCTCGGAAACGGTCGAGATGCGTGGTGCAAAGGCAAGGGCGATAAGTACCTCAACGATGTCGGCAGACGAATAGGACGCAGATACGCCGAAACTCTCGCCCACGAAAAGATTGGCAGCCAGATTGCCAAGCACACCGCCGGCGAAAACCGAATACCGTCGCCGAGGCGGTGCAACCATCAGTTGTGACAGCAGCACCGCGTTGGTTAGCCATATTGGCGCGATTTCTCCCGCCATGGTTTTGAGCGCTCCGCTGGCGAGACAGGTGAGCGTTGTTACCATGAACGCTAGCAATAGGTGCCAGACGTCCGCAGGGTGGCTGGCAAGACTTGACGACCGCGAATCTGCTCGCAAATCGGGCGAGCGGCGAGCAGCCGAATTCCCCATCTTTATCTCTCTGTATTCTTGATCTTCGCTTGCATCCCGGATGGATGCGCGGCGCCCATGTGCATGTTAGGAAGGCACGTTAAGCAAGACGCCTTGCTGCCTCACGAATCCATTTATCGGCCAGGAACGGCGAAACTTTACGGGGCACCATGCTGGACGGCTCTAGTTCTGTGGACCGTCTGCGGAAAATACCTGTTTGTGCCGCCAATGCAGGCACCCCCGCAAGCGGACCGCGAGGAGAAGGCCACGGAAGTCCGTTCTGCTCAATCCGAACTCTTCCAAAACTGATTGCGAAAGTGTCTTGAACAATAGTCAGAGTGTATTACGTCACGCGTGCAACCGATGTAGTTGCGTGAACAACTATTAGGGATTTAATTCTAAAACTTGCACTCGACGACGTTGAGAAACATTTGCGTCCTGGTTCCCCCCGTATGAACGCAGTCTTCGCCGCTGCGCTGGTTCGCTGGGCCGTTTGTGTTCCTCGGTTTGGTGCCCGCGCAAGCATATCCCGCCCGGGGTGCGCGTCTTCGACACGATGAACGCTCGGTCGGAGAGCGTTTCTCACCTTGCTCAGGACACGAGCTTCATTTAAATGGCTTGCCGCCGTCAATTACACAAACTTACACTATTTGGACAAAACGGCCGGGCTCACGCCTGCAGTTGCACAGCTTGCGGTTAAAGTCTGCTGCCACGAGTCTAGGTGTCCACAAGCTCGTCGACCGCGTGAACTGCATGCGCTCTTCGCGTCACACACCCATTTTGGTCTTGAGCCTACTGGGGCGCGAAGCATGGCCCGAAACTATTGCTGCGGTGCCGACCATAAACCCGGTCATGATGACTCGGATGGCTGTGCCAGGACAGCGAGCCAGCAAACCGCGCCCCAAAGATGCTCGGTAGCCCATCAGAGTCGATAGACGCGCTCTGCATTGTCGTGGAACAGTGCACGACGCTCGGATTCAGAGAAGTCCTTCGTAATTGCCTTGAAGGCATCAAAGACCGCATCGTAACTGCTGAACAACTTGTCGACAGGAAAGTTACTCGCGAACATGCATCGCTCGACGCCGAATGCATCGATTGCATCGAGAACAAACGGCCGAATGCTGTCGACTGTCCACTTCCAGTCCGCCATCCCGAGCCCCGAAATCTTGCACGAAACGTTTGGCGCGGATGCCAGCATCCTCATCCCTTTTCTCCAGCCTTCGACTTCGGCGGGCGTACGGTCCACCGGCATGCCAGTATGGTTGAGAATGACAGGAGTATCGGGATAAGCCTGGGCCAGCGCCGTCGCTTCTTCCATCTGCGTGCAGTACAGTTGCAAATCGAAGGACAGGTTGTAGCGTCGCAAGAGGGAGTAGCCCGCTCGCCATTGCGGGTCGCTCATGAGGTGCGGACTGTCAATGAACGTCTTGACTGGGTCACGATGGAAATTAAGACACTGTCGGATTCCGCGCACGTTCGGATATTCGAGATGTGCCTCCATGACCTCCTGGACCTTCGGTGACGACAAGTCTGCAAAGGCGACGATTCCGTGCGGATAACCGTGCTTGTCTGCCACGCCCTGGAGCCACCGCGTTTCCGCCACCGGGTCATTATGGTCATATTCGACCTGTAGGTGGACCGTCTTGACGACATTCTGGTTCTTGATGTCGGCCAGAAAGTTTCCAATCAGATAGTCCTCACGAATCGCCGAGTAATCACCGAAAACGCGCTCAAGCATGGGCCCCTGAAGCCACGGATAGTCGCCGTTCTTCAGGTCATAAAGATGATGATGCGGGTCAATGATGGGAAGGTTGTCCACAATGTCTCCGAATACGTTTGAATCAAGGCACGTGGCCGCCCGTTCGTCCACAGGCGGCTGTCGCACGAGCAAATGCGCTTAGTAGCTGCCGGCCGACGGCGGATAAACGCGCTTCACAGTAGCCTGGGTGGTGGGCTGGTCAATCGTTTCCTTCGTAACGAGCGGCTCTTTAAGCGCCAGCTCCTGAGTCGTTGGCTTCTTGTTCAAAGCGTTGTTCACCTGAGTGGTGGCGTCGATACCCTGGCCAACGGCTTCCTGCAGGAAAATTCCCTGGACGGCACCATCACGCAACAGCTTGATGGTGGTCGGGCTTCCATCCGCCGTCACAACGGCAACCTTACCTGTGAGTCCCCGCGTTTGAAGCGCTTTGGCCGCGCCCGTCGCCGCCTCATCGTACATCCCGTAGATGGCCTTAACGTCGGGGTGGGCGGTCAGAATGTCGTTCGCCTGCGAAACGGCCTCGTTGACGGTCAGACCGTGGGTCTCAAGGACCTGAACCAGGTCGCAACCGTCCGCAGCAAACGATTCCTTTGCGCCCTTCATATATTTTTGCGCGTTCTCGCGGTCTTGCGGAAGCGACAGCATCGCAATTTTGTTACCGCCGCGCTCCTTCGCCAGCTTGCAGACATACGAGCCCTGTGCCTTGCCGGTTTCATAATTATTGGCGGTGACCGCCGACGTATAGTCGGTCTGTCCAGCCTGTGGACCGATGCCAGCAAACGCGATGGGGACAGACTTTTCCTTTAGCAGCCTCAATACCGGAGGCGTGCTCGTCGAACTGACGGGCCCCATGACAATAGCGGAGACGCCTCGCGTCAGCGCCGTCTTTACGTTGTCCATCTGCTTGGCAGGAGAATTCTCGGAGGTGAATTCCACGTAGTTCATGCCCAGTTCTTTCGCGCGCTCTTTCACTCCGTACGCGACCCATTGCCAGTACGAAATGTCCAAGGACGGTGCGATGTACGCAACCGTCTGTTTGGCCTGCGCGAGCGCCGACTGTGATGCCATCGCGACGCAAGCCAGCGCGCTACAGACAGCCATCGTGGTCAACGGCTTCCCAAGGTGGTGAAATTTGGCGAGTCGAAAGACGTTCATCATTGTCTCCTTGCTGAGTGTTGTGCCGCCGGCTTATCGCCGTGCTTTGGTGACGCGGTCGACAAGCACCGCGATGAGAATCACGACACCTGTCACGGTGCCTTGCCAGAAACTGTTCACGCCAATGAGATTCGCGCCGTTCTGGATAATCGTTATCATCAGCGCGCCGAGGAGTGCACCGATTGCGGACCCGGTGCCACCGAAGAGGCTTGCGCCTCCGATAACCACCGCCGCGATTGCCTGAAGCATCAGGCTGGACCCTGCCGTTGCCTCTGCATTGCTGATATACGAGATGCTCACGATGCCCGCGAAAGACGCAAGCAACCCAGAAATTACGTAGGCGGACAGACGAACGCGGTTGACAGGGATACCGATGACACGAGCGGAAGAGCTGCTGCTACCCACCGCATAGAGCCATCTCCCTGCTACAACCTTGCGCAGGCAGAACTCAATAGCAATCAGCAGCAGCGCGCACCACAGCACGTAATTCATGACGCCAGGAATCAACGTCCCAGAATTGAGAATCCAATAGTTCGGGTCGTTGATAGGAAGCGAGTGGCCGTCGGTGACGATGAACGACAGACTTCCAGCGATGGCATACGTACTAAGCGTGACGACGAATGGCGCGAGACCTACGAAGGTCACGAGTGCGCCATTAATCGAACCGATGATGAAACCGACAGCCAGGCCTGCGATGCTGCTGACGACGGCGCCATAGCCATGTGACATCGCGAGACCGGTGACCATGCCTGTCAGGGAAAAGACTGAGCCGACTGACAGGTCGATACCACCCGTGATAATCACGAGGAGTACACCGAACGCCATGATGACGAGCGGTGCCGCAGCCTGGGTAACGTTCGCTAAGTTTCCCATCGATAGCGCAGCCGGAACGACCATGCCGACAGCAAATTCGATGACAACAATGGCAATCGCGATAGCAATTTCGGTACGATAGGTCGACAGTATGCGCCGGATACCACCGCCAGAATCCTTCGAGCCGCTCCGTATTGAATGCGTCACTGCTTTCATGCTTTGTCTCCTGACTTAATCTTCGATGTCCGAAACGTTCAATGTTTCAGGCGGCCATTCCTGTAGCGCTAGCAAGGCTCTCTTCACTAACGTCTGTGTGACGAAGAATGCCGGTCGGCCGCCCGGAAAGGTCAAATGCGAGCACCGTGTCACAAAGTTCGACCAGTTCCAGGTACTCAGTCGACCACCAGACGACTGCCGTACCCTGTCTGGCGAGCTTGCGAACGAGTGCGTAGATTTCCCGCTTTGTCCGAATGTCGACTCCGCGCGTGGGTTCCTCGAGCACCAGCAGTTTCGGTTTCAGATTCAGCCAGCGCGCAACGAGGATTTTTTGCTGCGTGCCACCGCTCAAAGTTGAAGGGAGGTGCCATAGGGAACCAGCACGTATCTTGAGCGCGTCGAGGAGGGCTTGCCCCTGCCGAAGCTCTTCGTCACGAGCTATCTTTTTTCGCTCGACGATGCGCCGCGCTGCCATCAGGTTGTCGATGATTGGAAGCGTTGCGAGAATGCCCTTATTTGCGCGGTCGCCAGATATATAGCCGACCCCGGCGCGAGCCGCGCCTGACGGCCCGCGATGCTTGACCGGTTCGCCAGCGCGCTCGATATCCCATCGAGATTTTGGCCCGAGTCCCGTTAGGGCCTCAATGAGAGCCAGAGGACCGGTCGGAGCGCCCGCGAGTCCCACAATGGCCCCCGGACGTATTTCGAGTTCGATATCGTCGAGGCGGACAATGATGGGCCTTTCCGCGGTGCCACCGTTGTCGTGACTTGTGTCGTGACCTTCCCGCAAATCCGATGCAGCTTCCAGGCTGACCTCGGTTTGTTGGACAGGCTCGACGGATTGCCCCATATAGTCGACGATTTCGCGGTCCGTGATGGCATTGAGAGGCGCACGGTCGACGGCTGTTTTTCCGTCGCGAATGATGGTGCAAACGTCAGCAATCTGACGTATCTCGCGCATGCGATGAGATACGAACAGGACGGCAAGACTTGTCTCCGCTACCAGCCTTCGAATGACCGCAAAAAGACGCCCAGTCTCGGCAGCAGTGAGGTTCGCTGTCGGCTCGTCAAGCAGTAGCAGCCTCGCGCCAGAGCGGAGTGCTCGAGCGATTTCGACGAGCTGTCGCTCGTGAAGCGATAGCTCACCCACCAGACGGATAACCGATTCCCGTGCGAACTGCGGGTCAATCAGCGATAGAGCATCAATCGCGAGAGCACGTGATGCTCGCTCGCTATAGGTCCCGAGCGCGCGTTGCATCCGGGGCATGGCGATATTTTCCGCGACCGACAGATGCGGCAGCAGTGCCAGCTCCTGGTTCACAACCGCAATCTCCCCTGTGTCAGCGGGCGATGCAGAGGAGCCACCGAGGTCGCGTCCGGCGAATTGAAGCGTGCCCCCGTCCCGTTGATGCTGGCCAGAGATAATCTTGATGAACGTCGACTTCCCGGCTCCGTTCCCACCAAGGAACGCGTGCACCTCTCCAGGACGGACAGACAGGTCGAAGCTCTTGAGGACGCTGGTAGCCCCGAAGCTTTTGACGATTGACTTCGCGAGCAACAACGTAGGTTGTTCAGACATTGCGCATCTCCGTCGCGAAAACTGCGAACGAACGGCTCCAACCGCAGGTTGCGAGAGCCGCCTGCAGTGAGTGACAAATTTCGGAGGCTTAACTGAGTGGCTACAAATGCAGCGAGCCGAACTCAGTGCCGGTCGCGCTCCTTAGCTGGGGGCGACCAAGTAGCGACGGACGCATCGCTTGCTGGGAGGGGAATTCAGGGTATTCATCTACGTCTCCTGTGCGGTTGCTGCACCGCGCCATATTTATATGAGGCAATGTTTTAGGCCACTGGGTGACCTGACACGGGGTAACATTTCAACTGTTTTCCTGTCCGTATCGTTGATGTCGAGGATGGCAGCGACCACCGTCCGAAGGCAATGCAGTTTTGTTCAATCGCGACTGAAAAAAATTTGACCATGCGAATTCCTCCGTTGAAGGCCATCATTGCTTTCGAGAGCATTGCACGCACGAAGAGCGTCAACCGGGCAGCGGAAGAGCTTGACCTTACGGCGTCGGCCGTCAGCCATCAGTTAAGCAACCTCGAATCAATGATTGGCCAATCCCTGTTTCAACGGACAGGTCGTGGTCTCGTCCTGACACCGACCGGGGAGCGATATCTTGCCGATGTGACGGGGTCGCTGGCAGACCTCAGCCGGGCAACTGAGCGTGCCTCGAGCCAGAAGGAAGTCGACATCCTGCGCGTGCATTCGAGCCCGAGTTTCGGCCTGATGTGGCTATTGCCGCGGCTATCCTCGTTTCAGGAAGCAAATGGCGACGTTCAGTTGAACGTCGCCTGCTCATACGAGAACGTATCGTTTTCGAACGGGTATTACGACATCGACATTCGTCATGGCTATGGAGAATGGAGCAACCTTGAAGTGCGCACGGTCCGGGGCGAATTCATTGCCCCGCTGGCGTCGCCGGCCTATCTCGAGCGGCATCCGGTGAAGACTCCAGATGACCTGCTGGCCCAGCGGCTGGTCTATTCGGAGACGCCTCTCGTTCAGTGGCGGCAATGGTTTGGGCGGGCCGGGGTTGCTGGTGCGAACAAGACGTTCGACTTCTCGTTCGACCGTTCCTACATGTCCATCGAGACAGCTTCGCTAGGGCTCGGAATTGCTCTGGAAAGCGTGATGATGGCTTCGCAAAAGATAAAGGACGGCGCACTTGTGCAGGTCTTCGACAATAGCCATTCGGTCGAGGTTGGCGCACATCATCTCGTTTACCCTAGCCAGAACGCCGAATTGCCCCGAGTTGCAAAATTTTTGACCTGGATTGAAGAGGAAATTGAACGCTGCAAGGTGGGCTCACAGGGATAACCCTGGGGGCTGAAAATTTCTCAGCTACGGTTGAGGGGAACTGCGTTGATGCAAGGTTCGCCGGCGGACAAACTTCGCCTACACCTAGTTCATCAATGGAGACACCCACATGTTGCTCGGGAATCAAGTCGTTATCGTCACGGGCGCGGCATCGGCACGCGGCATCGGTAAAGCGACGGCAAAGGCGATGGCAGCACACGGCGCGCGCATTGCAATTCTGGACCTGAACCTGGCGGACGCGGAAAGCGCTGCGCGTGACCTCGGGGAAGGTCATCTCGGTCTGGCGTGCGACGTCACCGACAAGGAAGCCTGCGTCGCCGCAGCAGATGCTGTCGCTGCTAAATACGGCCGAATCGACGCGTTGATAAACAACGCCGGGATTACGCAGCCCATCAAGACACTCGAAATCTCGAAGAACAACTTCGACGCAGTCGTCGGCGTGAGCCTGCTGGGGACGCTGTATATGTCACAGGCCGTCATCCCGCACATGAAGAAGCAGCAGCGTGGCAGCATCGTTTGCATGTCTTCCGTTTCCGCGCAACGCGGCGGCGGCATTTTCGGCGGCCCGCACTACAGCGCAGCGAAAGCTGGCGTTCTCGGGCTTGCCAAGGCGATGGCTCGTGAATTCGGCGGCGACCATATCCGCGTCAATTCCATTACGCCCGGCCTTATCCAGACGGACATCACGGGCGACAAGCTGACCCCTGAGATGCGCGCAGACATCATCAAGGGCATCCCACTGGGGCGTCTCGGCGAGGCAAACGACATCGCCAATGCCTGCCTGTTCCTGGCAAGCGACCTCTCCACCTATCTGACCGGCATCACTCTCGACGTCAACGGCGGCATGCTGATTCATTGAAGTGACGTGCCCTCTTTCGCTTCCGACATTGCATAAACATACGACGCACTTGGCCTAGCCGGGGCGTCTTGCCGCCAAAGCGGCACAGAGACATGGCGCTGTGCCCGTCACCGTGACGAGCTCAGATGACAGGAGACAACCCATGAAATCCAGACTGGCCACACCGGGAATCGGTGCAGACCTCTCGGCTTCGAGCGACTCATCAGACTTTGAGGCGCGAACTTACGCAAGAGTCGCCCGTCGCCTCATTCCCTTTCTGATGCTTTGTTACCTCGGCGCGTATCTCGACCGGGTGAACGTGGGCTTTGCAAAGCTGCAGATGCTCAACGACCTGCGCTTCTCTGAAACCATTTATGGCATCGGTGCAGGCATTTTCTTTCTGGGCTACTTCCTCTTCGAAGTCCCGAGCAATCTCATTCTGCACAAAGTTGGCGCGCGAAATTGGCTCGCGCGCATCATGCTGACCTGGGCGGTGATTTCCGCAAGCTTTTTGTTTGTGAAGACGCCGACCACGTTTTATGTACTGCGCTTCCTGCTCGGCGTCGCGGAAGCGGGGTTCGCGCCGGGCGTGATTCTGTACATGACCTACTGGTTCCCGGCCGCCCGGCGCGCAAAAGCGCTCTCGATGTTTTTCATGGCGATTCCAATGGCTGGCATCCTCGGTGGCCCGCTTTCCGGCTGGATTATGCATTCCTTCCAGGGAGCCCAGGGACTTGCAGGATGGAAATGGCTTTTCATGCTGGAGGCACTCCCGTCGTTGCTCCTTGGCATCGCAATTCTTCTGTATCTCGACAACGGAATCGCCAGTGCGAAATGGCTGTCCGATGACGAAAAGGCACTTCTCAAGCGCAACGTGGAAAGCGACCGTACGGCGGCCACCGAGCACGTGTCCATCCGTGCGTTTGTCCGCGACCGTCGTCTCTGGCTAATGGCTGGAATCTACTTCTGTGTAGTTCTCGGTCAATACGGCCTCACCTTCTGGCTGCCGACAATCATCCGTCGCACAGGTGTCGCGGACCCGCTGTGGGTTGGTGTCCTGACCGCGATTCCGTACATTTGCGCCATCATCGCGTTGCCGTTACTCGGAAGTAGCGCCGATAAGCGCCGCGAACGCCGTTTGCATCTGGCGATTCCGATGCTGGTTTCTGCCGCCGCTTTCGCCACACTGCCGATGCTCGGAAGCGTGGGTCCCTCGATTATCTGCGTGAGCATCGCTGCTGCCGGCATCCTCGCGTCGTCGTCATTGTTTTGGGCGCTTCCTACTGCTGTTCTCAGCGGTATGTCCGCTGCGGCCGGAATTGCCGCGGTCAACTGTTTCGCGAATCTGGCCGGCTTTTTCTCGCCCGCCATTGTCGGATGGCTAAATGACTTCACCGGCCACGCGACAGCAGGCCTCATCTTCATTTCGACGGCTGTCGTTCTGGGCGCGGTTCTGGTGTTCTTCGTGCCCGCAAAGACTGTCAATCGCTGAACGAACTCTTTCCAGGAGACGAGTAAATGAGTACAACCGTCATCGAGGATGTGTCGCTCGCTGAGCGCGCATACCGCATCCGCCGTAACGCTTTGCTAATGGGCGAAGTACAGGGCCAGGGTTATATCGGCCAAGCGCTCGACATCGCTGACGTTCTGGCCGTTTCATATTTCGGCGCGATGAACTACCGCGCGGCGGAGCCAGACTGGGAGGACCGGGACCGATTCCTGTTGTCGAATGGTCATTACGCGATCGCGCTCTACGCTGCATTGTTCGAAGCGGGCATTCTTCCCGAAGAAGAACTGGAGACCTACGGCAGCGACGACAGCCGTCTGCCCATGTCCGGAATGGCGAGCTACACCCCGGGGATGGAGATGTCCGGTGGGTCGCTCGGCCAGGGGCTAACGATTGCCGTGGGCCGGTGTCTCGGACTCAAGCGCAAAGGCTCTAAATCGTTCGTGTACACGCTCTTCTCCGACGGTGAACTTGACGAAGGAGCCATCTGGGAAGGTCTCCTCTCGGCAGCGCACTGGAAGCTGGACAACCTGATTGCGATGGTCGACGTCAATAACCAGCAGGCCGACGGCCCGTCGACGCAAATCATGGCCTTCGAGCCGCTCGTTCCGAAGCTCGAAGCGTTCGGCTGGTACGTGCAACGCGTGAACGGGAACGACATCAATGCCGTGAAGGCGGCATTCGACAACGCTCGAAACCTGAAGGAGGCAAAGCCGCGAATCGTCGTGTGCGACACGAAGATGGGCTGCGGCGTACCGTTCCTCGAGCAACGGGAGAAGAACCATTTCATCCGGGTGGACGCTCATGAATGGAAGCTGGCGCTGGATGCACTTGATGAAACTTTTGCAAGGAGCAAAGCATGAACTCGGTCGTCGATAAAAAGCCTCGTCTGAAGACCTCGGCGATGATTGCGTCCATCGCCGGCGAAGGCCAGGTGACACGCTCCGCGCCGTTCGGGCATGCACTTGTCGAATTGGCTCGCGCGAAGACGAATGTCATTGGCATGACGGCCGACCTGGGCAAGTACACCGACCTCCATATCTTCGCGAAGGAGTTTCCGCAGCGGTACTACCAGATGGGCATGGCAGAGCAACTTCTCATGGGTGCCGCCGCTGGCTTCGCCCACGAAGGAGCGCAGCCGTTCGTCACCACCTATGCAGTATTCGCGACGCGGCGGGCGTACGACTTCATTCACCAGACCATCGCGGAGGACAACCTCGATGCCAAAATCGTTTGCGCCTTGCCGGGCCTGACGACCGGCTATGGGCCAAGCCACCAGGCCGCCGAAGACTTGGCACTCATGCGAGCAATGCCGAACATGACGGTGATTGACCCCTGCGATGCACTTGATATCGAGCAGATGGTACCGGCCATCGCTGCACACAAAGGACCTGTGTATGCTCGTCTCCTGCGGGGCAACGTGCCGGCAGTGCTCGACGAATACAACTACCGGTTCGAACTCGGCAAAGCAAAAATGCTGCGTGACGGAAACGACGTCCTCATCATCTCGTCGGGCATCATGACAATGCGTGCGCTGGAAACTGCGAAAGCGCTGGCGTCGGACAAGGTGGACGTTGCAGTGCTGCACGTTCCGACCATCAAGCCGCTCGACACGGAGACCATCATCCGCGAGGCGAAGCGGACGGGGCGCATGGTCGTCGTCGCTGAAAACCATACGGTTATAGGAGGTTTGGGTGAAGCTGTCGCAACCACGCTCTTGAGCGCTGGCGTTTCGTGTACGTTCAAACAGGTCGCGCTGCCCGACGAGTTTCTCGACGCCGGTGCACTGCCGACGCTCCACGACCGCTATGGCATTTCGACAAATGTCATGGCGGCCAACATCAAACAGTGGCTGACTTAAACGTCAGCTGGTCAGCAGGCGTTCGCGTGTAGGAGATGCGTACGCTGGCGATACTCGCTTTTCAAGCGTCTCCTCCATGTATCACGTGGAATGGACTAGGCCCACTACCGGTGGGCCATTTTTTATCCAGGTCTCGCGCCGCGGGAAAGCGATGTGACGGCATCTATAGCCCGTGGTGACCTCGCCGTGTTTCTTGCGAGCGTCAGGCACCAGCCAACATGGATTGAACTCAGGGCTCAAGAGACGACCTCGGACTAGCGTATTCGCGGCAGGGTTCGCATACTGCGTTTGACGGGCCGTGCACCGGTTTCTGCACAGCTAGGTTTGCGAAGGCGGTGCCTTGGCTGCGTACTGAGGAGGAGACAAAACGAGCTCTTCTCTCGGTACGCATTCCGCCTCGTTATTTTTTGCCCTTGAGGGTGAACGGAGCGAGGAGCGACTGAATGTCGACCTGTTGTCCCTGAAGCAAAAGCAGACGAGCGTGGAGCACCGTGTTCTCGAGAACAAGCTTCGCGGTGCTCAGCAGGTACATCGCATGGAGGTCCGAGTCCGACATCGCCGCCTCTACAACGTGGTGCCGTTCTACCAGCGAGCACATGACAAGGCGTCGTAGCTCCTGTTCGCCGAACGGTAGGTCCGCATAGTCGATTGGGTCTTCTGCCTCGACTTCACACAGCATCTCAACAAGCGCTTCGGTGCTCACTTCCATGTGCCAGCTCCTTGACGGTGGTCAGACTGTTCATGAAGTGCTTCCAGATTAACGTCTTCCGTGTGGAACGTCCAACGTTCTCTGCAACGCGATAGCTCCTTGTATAAGTCATGATGTAAGCGCTACCGAGCGATTGACCGACTAGCACGAGGGGGGCGCGTTCCCCAGCGACCTGCAATGCGCGATGCAAATCTTCAGCAACCGATTTGGCATCTTGTGCTTCTGAGCTGCGGTCGCTCCACATGATTCCTGCGCGACTATATGAACAGGCGCGGGTGACCTTCGAAACGGATGGCTGGACGGCCGACCAGTCCAGCGAACCGCTAATGCCCAAGCCGGATTCGAACACCACCGTCGGAGAGCCATTGCCAGTGCAGTTGAGCTGTATGCGCCGGTCGCCGATGTTCACCATCTCACCCGGCGGTTGATGGTTCTTCGCCGCGAGGTACCGCTGGAGCGCTTCGTAGCCTGTTCCCGCAACAACTAGCGCGGCGAGTACTGACAGCAAGATTAGGCCAATTCGGAAAATCAGGCGCACGGTCCAGTTCCTGGAAGTTAGATTATGGCTGTGTGATGGACTTGCAAAGTACGGGAATAGTTGCGTCTCCGGGTGATTATTCAAGGGGGAAGACGAAAATGAAGAAATCTGAGGTGCTAGCGAGATGCGGTGATTTTTCAACGCGTTCCATCACTGCCGTGTGCCCCAATTCAACCGCTCTTACATCGACGAGTGCCGCCATATCAAAATGACCGTGCGAAGCTGGTTGAGGCGTGCCAATCAACGCGTGGCGTATGGCGATACATCAGGCAAGACTGCAGAAGATTGCCCGCAGGTGAGCGCGGCGGTCATGACGCTTTCATCAGGGAGTGTTAAATGCGGAGAGTCTCAACCAGCCGGAATTGTCGAGCCGGAAAAATCCCCTTATGATTTCGGTCGACTTTAAGGGATGCCCCGACAAGGAAAATCTAAATGGGAGCGCAGGACATTATCTCATTTATGCAGTCTGCATTATTTCAGACTGACCGGCTCGTAAAACTCGACTCCCCTGCGGGGGCGAATGCGCTATTGCCGCAAACCGTGATGGGCACATCACGCCTTGGCCGCAACTTCGAATACGTCATCGACGCTGTATCGACGAACGGTTCGCTTGAGCTGAAGTCCCTTGTTGCGCAACCGGTCACGCTCTGGCTTCAGCGTGCCGACAAGTCCTATCGCCCGCAGCATGGCTACGTGCATACCGCGCGCCGGCTTGGCGCCGACGGGGAGCTAACGAGTTACCAACTGGGCTACTCCTCATGGTTGCATTTCCTCAAGTTCCGCAAGGACGCGCAGGTTTTCCAGGACAAGTCAGTAGAGGCTATCCTCGAATCTGTTTTTCAGATGCATCCGCAGGCGGCCGGGGCGTTCCGGTTTGACATTCAAAACGCATCACCGGTTCGGTCATTCTGCGTTCAGTACGAGGACGACTGGACTTTCGTGCATCGGTTGCTCGAGTCCGAAGGCTGGTTCTACTACTTCGAGCATGCCGACGATGGTAAGTCGCACACGCTTGTCGTGACCGATGACCTCTATTCGCTCAAGGCCATGTCGCCCCAGGAGGTCGACTTCTACCGTGCCGGCAGCTCCAGCCAGACGGAAGCGCTTGTGCAGTGGTCCGGCACGCGCACGCTTCAAAGCACGAGCTACAGCTCGCGCACCTTTGACTACAAGAATCCTGGTACCACCAAGGAGACTTCGTTTCCGACTGTCGCGAATCAGGGCGACCTGCCGGAACAGGCGGAGGTCTACGAATACACAGGCGCCTATAGCTGGCAGGAAAGCGACCGTGGCGACAAGCTCACCAAGCTCAAGCTGGAAGAGTGGGAGTCGCGCGCGAAGCGCTTTTTTGGCGTCGGAGGCCTGCGCAGCATCGACGTCGGCCGCTGGTTCTCGCTGGATAACCATCCTGCTCACGAACAGGACGACGGCGAGGACCGGAAGTTCGCGGTCATCGAAGCCTCGTGGTACATCCGGAACAATATCCCCGTTAGCGAGACTCACGCGTTCCCGCATAGCCTCTCTGAACGTCTGGCGGCGGTTCGCGCTACCTATGAGCAGTGCGCAGCTACGTTCTCGGTCGAAGATTCCGTCGGCGATGGCAGCGATGGCTTCTTTCTCGTCGAGGTCGAGGCGCAGCGACTGAAGGTTCCGTTTCGCAGCCCGTTCGAACACCGCAAGCCGGTCATGCACCTTCAGACGGCAACGGTGACGGGCCCGGAGAACGAAGAGGTCTACACCGATTCGCTCAACCGCATCCTCGTGCGCATGCACTGGGACCGACGTGAGGCGTCCGCCTCGACATGCTGGGTGCGCGCCGCCTTCTCGGACACCGGAAGCGGCTACGGTAGCGTCCACGTGCCCCGCATCGGCGAAGAAGTGACCATCGACTGGGTCGGCGGTGATTGCGACCGGCCCATCGCGACAGGGCGTGTCTATAACGGCGCGACGCAGCCGCATTGGCACTCGAATGGCATCCTCTCTGGCTTTCGGTCGCGAGAATACGGTGGCGCGGGCGGCTACAACCAGCTCGTCATGGACGACGCAACAGCCCAGAATCGGCTTCAATTGCTATCGTCCCAAGGCAACTCCATGCTGCACATGGGTTACCTCATTGCCCAGGACGGCAACACGCGTGGCAGTTATCTCGGCAGCGGCTTCGAACTACGCACCGATGCCTACGGCGCGCTGCGCGCGAACCGCGGGCTGTTCCTCTCGACTCACGCAGCCGCAGGCACGAACGCGCAGCAACTTGACGTAAGCGCCGCACGAGGGCAGTTGTCAGGCGCAGGCAACCTTCTCGAATCGCTCAACAGCGCGAGCACGACGCATCAGGCCGAAAGCTTGCAAGCAGGCCAGGACGCGCTCAAAGCCTTCACCGCAGCGTCGACTGATAGCGCCCAGGGCCAGGCAAGCAGCGGGCGCACAGCCGGCGGCGGCACTGGCTCCGCCAATGCGTTCAAGGAGCCCATTCTCCTGGCGGCGAGCCCGGCGGGAATCGGCGTCTCGACGCAGCAATCATTGCACATGAGCGCGGACGAGCAGCTCACCCTGGTCAGCGGTCAAAGCACGCACATCGCCACTGGCAAGTCGCTGCTTGCGAGCGTGACCGACAAAATCAGCCTCTTCGTCCAGAACGCAGGGATGAAGCTCTTTGCCGCGAAGGGCAAGCTCGAGATTCGCGCGCACTCGGACAACGTCGAGCTGACCGCGCAGAAGACAGTGAAGGTGCTGTCGGCCTCCGAAAACGTGGAAGTGGCTGCGAGCCAGGGCGTCCTGCTGACCGCCGGGGGCGCGTACATCCGTATCAAGGATGGCAACATCGAGATTCATGCTCCCGGGCAGATAGACATCAAGGGTGCGCAGCATGCATTCAACGGCCCCACGAGCAGTCCCTATGACCTGCCCACATTGCCGAAGGGCGACCTGCACAACAAGCTCGAGCTGAACCTGATGGACGACAACCTGAAGGCCGTGCCCAATGCACCCTACAAGGTGGCGTTCGAAAACGGCACGACGATGGCGGGCAAGCTCGACGGCAACGGGCATGCCCTGCTTCGGGACGTGCCCGACGGGCCCGCCAAGGTCTTCTTCGGAGAAGACGCGCGACCCTTCACCCTGCAGCCCGTGCAGGCTGCGAAGGCGCTTGAGCAGGAAGACATCCTCAAGGAACTCCACGCAGGCGGCCATGAAGGCATCACGGACGAAAACCTCTTCAGCCTGTTCAACAAATTCTCTGGCCGACCGGACGTGACATGAACGCAAACGACCAGCAGGCAATCGAAGATGCGGCCAAGGAGATTGGGCTGTCGATGGCGTCTAACGCCTTCCCGCTTTTCTACGTCGCGCAGAACGTCTACGACACGACGGAAAGTGTCTGGACCGTCTGGAACGCTCGCGAAAGTGTGGACGAGATAACGAAAATCGAGGCCGGCATCGACCTGGTATTCGCCGTCGTGGGTTGGGTTCCTGTCGTCGGCGCCGGCGTCAAGCGGACGTTTCGCCTGGTCAACCACAAGTCCGAAATATATGGCCCACTGCTGTTCGACATTCTGCGTCTGGTGCTTCAGCGTGCGCACCTCCAGACCAGCCCGGATGCGCTCATCGACAAGCTGTTCGATGCAACGGGCGTCAAGACGTACCTCACGGAGGCTCGTGAACATATCCAGAAGTCCTGGCTGTATCGCGAGATGCCTACGAGTGTTCAAGCCACGTTCATGCAGGCACTGGCCTTTGTAGAAACTAACCTGCCATACTGGCTCGCGCAGTTCGTCCAGCGCAAGCTGCTTCATTGGCGCAAAAAGCAGCCGAACTCGTCAGCCGTCAGCACGCTCGAGGAGCACCGAACGACTGACAAGCCAGGTGCAAAGGGCGAAGAAGCCAAAACAGGCCAGGACCGACCTGTGCCGACGCCCTCGCGCGGCGTCGTCAATGCCAAGCTCGCTGTCACCGACATCACGACGAATATCACGGGCATTCTGGGTGAGCACATCGGCGACTATTACTGCTATGAAAAGCTTAAATGGGGAAATGGCTGGAAGGACCACGACAAAGGCCTGAGCGGCAAGTGGAGTGAGCAGCCGGGGCTGCGGGTTATGGGCAAGCTCAACGATAAGGGCAAGCTGAACAAGCTTTTCGACGTCAAGGCACGTGGTCACGGCATCGACGGTGTTTGGCGTGCCGCCCCTTTTAGCAACCAGATGAAGGACTTCGCCATCGTCGAAATGAAATCGTCGACGACAACGCGAAAGCTGCAAGACCCGAACGCGAAGCACAATATCGCCAGCAAACTCGGAACGATTAAGGAGGCGGTGCGCCCTCCTGCTCAGGACCTGCTTGAGCCGCCGGACGACGCGGGACCAGCGTTGCCGACCAAAGGTGGCGGCAAGCCTGGCGGCGGTAAGCCCGCTCCTGGCGGTGGAAAACCAACACCAGGTGGCTCCGCAAATGAGAGCAGTCCTGCGAGAAAGCAGCAAGCCGACTCCGCACCGCCGACAGCGGACACAACGCCGAAGGACAAGACCACCGCGACCGGACCGAGCAGTGCAAAAATCGCCCGGGTCCAGATGAGTCACGAGTGGATTGAAGCCAAGCTCTCCGGAGCCGTTTCGGACCAAGGCCTGGTCAACACGATTTTGAGGTCCGGGTACTCGCGACATCTGCTGTACGTCCCGTTCTACCTTCCGTCCGCCGTGCAACACGTCGAAGCGCTCACGACGGGCGCTGAACACGACCATACTGACCACGACCTTCCCTTCACCCATCACTACAAGGAGGGAGAGGTTGAAGAAGCGGTCAAGCTGAAAGCGAGCAGGATAAGATAGCCTAGGGCTAAGAGATTATGGATATGAACGAAGACTTCGATTCGACACGGCGGCAACGCTTTCTTGGCGAGGACTACTTCAAGTGGCGTTTGGACCTCCTTGATGACGGCATCGCGTACTGGTCCGAAAATACTGCGCCAACCGGCAGCAATGAGAACGAGCGGAAGGCGCTGACGCAGCGCTACCTCGTTTCCGATGTCTATCGACGCTTCCTACTCCTGTATACAGGTGGAGCGGACCTCAAGCTGCTGCGTGGTGAACTTGAGCCGGTTCTCGAAGCCTTTGAACGGTACGCGAAAGCTCAACGGCTGAATCGACAGGATGCCGGCGAACCGCCATTGGTCTTTGAAGAAATTGGCGAATATGAAACGGCGATGCAGCTCATCGGCTTTTGCTACCTGCTGCATCGACGTGACCTGCTGCCGCGCATCGTCGAGATGTTTGACCCCTCCTATCGGGGGAAGGACACGTTGTATGAGGACCTGCTGGCTTACGAACTCGATGGTCGAATCAACGTAGATAGCTGGTATCACGACGTGCCGTATCGGCCCCTCGTGTTCAGTCTCTATCGCGAGACGAAGAAGGAATCTGTCGACGACATGACGGAATACCTCGAAGCCTGGTATCCGGGAATGGCCGCAGCTCCATGGCACGACGGACATCTGGAAGCCCAGAAGAATGGCAAGGGTACCTACGTCGGCTACTGGGCAGTTGAGGCGGCAGCGGTCGCATTTCTGCTGCAGCTGGACGACAGCTCTTTCCGCGACCATCTGCTGTATCCGAAGGACCTCGCTGATTTCGCGCGCAACTTCGATGCAGCGGAAGACGGCGCGCCAATACGCCGGGATAGTGGACCAATGACGGTACGAACGGGGCAGACGTGTCCGGAAACCGGCGTTTGGAAAGCACGAGGCCACAACGTACCTGGTGTGCTGGTAAATCAGGGGGATGCGATGCCGGATGTCTTCGCACCCGACCGGAATGGCGCGTACCGATCACAGCCGGCGCTGTGGGAGTTCGAACGTAAAGCCTGAGGTCTAGGTGAGTTCAGTCAGCAAGGGCACGCTGCGTACGGAAGTAGATTTCTGGGCGCGTCAGCAAATCAACGGAAGATTATCCGCGTGCTGACTGCGTGAAATCGCAGACACCCCGCCCACGCGCGAGCGGGAAGCGATTCAAAAATGACCCGAATCCTGATACAGAGGACTGTCTCGACCCTCGCCGTGGCGGTCCCGGCACTTGCGTCCGCCGTTGGCACGAGCCAGGCCAAACCTGTCACGTACCGATGCACGGCGGACCGGAATATTGTTAGCCATTACCTGCATGTGACCGTCGACGACGAGAAGGTGAGCAAGTTCAGCTACACGGCAGGCACTCCGGCCGAGGAGAGCATCAACTCGTGCTCTGTCGACTCCAATGTAGCGACGGTGTCTGACACTGCACCGGGCGTTCAGTCTTTCTCCACGAGCGCTGGCGAGATTCTGGTGACAAGGAAGGGGAAAAAGTTCGTCTTCGACCTTTCCAAGCTTAAGGTGACCGACCTCTGCGGGCAATCCTCGACCATTGCGAAGCACATCGCTATTACGCCGGGCTCCCATCGCTGCTCAGACGTCGTCAACGTCGAATAGCCAACGGGTCGACAGTGAAACACTCCGTGCAGATCGCGACCAATGAAGTTTGGATGCGTGAGCGTCCACTCAAGAGGAAGCTGGAAGAGCTCTTCGAGACCACCGATTTCCTCTCTGAACGATGAGCGTGCTCCGAAGCCACCTCGCACGAGACGCTACGCACAGTTCTTACGCGTGAAGTGGCTCGGGCCGGACCGTGGCCAGTCTGGTACCCGCAAACGGGTCCTGTCGCCAGTCTACGTCAGCGCGCTTGCCCGATTGTGGTTCTACCGGCGCACGGATTGCAAAATGCTCGAGCGATTGGCCCGCGCTCGTCGCCTGCACGACCCACTGAGGGGTATTGCCCTTGCCGTCCCAGGTGTTGCCAAATGCGTCGTGATACTTTGCCGCTCGCATTCTTTTCTGGTTTTTCTGGTCCGCGGCAATCGACGCGGCGACATCCTCTGGGTCGATTTCGAGCTCAGCCATCTTGCGCCGAAGATAGGGCACTATGCTTTCGCGTTTTCGTCCGTCCATCTAGTTGTGCTCGCCCTGAATGCAATCCTTGAGCAGGTAATCGCAGGTCGCCAGGATAACACAGGCTGATTACGACGCGCTCAGGGAGTCACCCGAGACATGAACGCGCTCGCCGACCTGGACCGGCGGCTGCGTTGAATAGTTGAAGTTCCGGTAGCTACCGTCCTGCATTCTGACCTGCACCTGGTAACTCGTCGCCTTGCGAACAGCATGCTCAATGCCATTGCCTGCAAGGCCACCGCCGACGGCGCCGGCAATCGTTGCCAGAACGCGACCGCGCCCTCCGCCGACCTGATTTCCCAACAGCCCGCCGGCGACTGCACCGCCTACGGCTCCGAGACCCGTTGTCGGCTCGGGTTCCTGGACCGTATTGACTGCGACGACTTCTCCGGCGTACGGGTCAACGGCGACTGGTCTCGGAGCCGGTTGTGCCGACGATTGATATGTGTCGTTGTTTGCATACCGCGGGGGCTGCTCAACTGGCACGCTATGGTGATGATGGACGCGCGGCTGGGCGGGCGCTTCCTCCCTGGTCACGCGCTGCTCCGCGCTCGATTGCGGTGAAGCGACCGGTGTGCTCGCGACTTGTGCAGCGACCGGAATAGCTTGCGTCGGAGGAGCGGTCACAGCTCGGGATGTCGGAAGCACGCCTGTCATCGCCGCGATACCTGTAGCGCTGGCCAGGATGACTGCCACGGCTGCGCCAGCAACCAAAGGATGAATGCGACTACGCTGCGGTGAACCGGAATTCAGATTGGTGCTCATGTCGCGCTCCGTTGAGGTGTGTCAGCAAGAACGCCGCAATCGACACAGCGGTGCACCGGGCCAGTGTGAGATTTGTAAGCAGTTGTAGTGCTCTACGGAGGGGCAAGGGAAAGCGTCTTCGAGGGCGGACCGTTAAAGCGTCAAGGACGTCAGCTCTGTCTCCGAGTCCTGATAATTCTCTGGTTGCGTCGCCCGTCCGTGGTACTAATCGTCCAAAGAGGTGACTTGGCTGGGTACGTGCCTCGCACTGCCCCAAGTGAATTGCGGCCAGAGGGTAGCCCAGTCGCTCGACTCACGCCGAACGACTGGCGCTAACACGGCGATGCAAGTTACCTTTGCGAGGAAACACCAGGTCGCTTTTCCCCGATACGGCGAAAATTTTTCGACCGTGGTCCACTCGAATCCGACCTGAAGCGTTCATTCCGAGCTTCCAGGCTGATGGTTTCGAATTGCGCAGCAAAGTCGCGATGATGCTCATATAGCCAACGGCTCACGCGCTCATTGCTGAGGAGTGTTGCAATATAAGCGGCTGACACCGTGAGATGTAGCTGCTCGATGCCATGGCGTTCATCGGTCTGTGCTACACCAGTTTGAAGCGTTGCGAGTTCACGGTCGAGATGAGCGAGCTGCTCTGACACTTCGTTGCCCAGTTTCCCACGAGTACCAGCATCAATTTCGAGTTGCTCCGGCGGAGTGGCAGCAACAATCGCCCGCGCAAAGGCTGCCGTTAAGTTTCCCTGCCCACATGAGCTCGACAGCCTCCATTTGCCCAGACGGCTTCATCTGCTTCAGCGCCTTGAAAGTTGTCGCCGGGCAGGCTTTGTCGGCATGCAGCACGGCGGCCTCATCCGATATGCCGTAAGCGTCCAGCCGGCATTCTATTGTTGCGAGAAATGCATGGAATGACCGTGTAACCATTGCCGAAATGATCCGTTGCGCATTTTGGGGCATTTTTTCACCGTTTAGGGCTCAAAAACCGGCTTTGCGTGGCCGTAAACGCAGTGCGGGCCCGAGCGATCACATGCTCGCGCCTCACTCATTCACTGCCATCCAGGTGTCCCGATGTTCAGCAAGATCAAGGTCGCATCCGGCCTGTTGTGTGTCCTCGTCGCGTTCTGCGTACTACAGCTCGTGACGGCAGGACTTGGTTACTGGTCGCTTACGCGCACGCACGACGACGTGGCGGACCTCTCGAAAGTGGCGTTGCGGCAGGCTAGCGCCGCCAACGTCATCACCCAGCAGTTGATGGACGCCCGTATCAATCTCTCGCGCGCGGGCACGCGCATGGTCCGCGGCGGCACGGTGCCGACCGATATGGTCAATCACGCGCGCGACCAGCTGGCCGCCGCCGACACCACGTTCGCGGCGCTCATGGCCGTCCCGCCGATCAACGACGACAATCGCGCGCGCGTCGCCGCGCTCGGCGAGCGCTATCAGGTGTACCGCAAGGCGCTCGGCGAGCTGATCGATGACCTCAACGGCAACAATCTGCAGGCCTTCCTCGATCAGCCGACGCAGTCGTACCAGGACGCCTATCTCGCGGAGCTGCACGCTTTCACGCAGTTCAACGCCGCGGCGAGCCGCGCTTCGCTCGATTCGATCGACTCGCGCCTCGCGCTCTTCCAGATCGTCGGCATCGTCATCCTGGTCCTGCTGATCGCACTCGCGACCGGCGTGCACCTCGCGCTGCGCCGCGGCGTAGTGGAGCCGCTCGAGGAAGCGGGCCGCCATTTCGAGCGCATCGCGCGCGGGCGCCTCGACGAGCGCATCGCCGCGCGCGGCGAGAACGAGATCGGCCGGCTGTTCCAGGGCCTTGCGCTGATGCAGTCGAGCCTGGCGCGCACGGTCCACACCGTGCGCGAAACGGCGGGCTCGATCAACGTGGGCGCCGACGAGATCGCCACCGGCAACGCCGATCTTTCGGCGCGCACCGAATCGCAGGCGGCGTCGCTGGAGCAGACGGCGGCGAGCATGGAGGAACTGACGGGCACGGTGCGCAACACGGCCGACAACGCGCGCGAGGCGAACGCGCTGGCCGAGGCGGCGCTCGACGCGACCGCACGCGGCGGCGCCGTGGTGGGCGAGGTGGTCGAGCGCATGCGCGGCATCGCGCAAAGCTCGGACAAGATCGCGGAAATCATCGGCGTGATCGACGGCATCGCGTTCCAGACCAACATTCTCGCGCTCAACGCGGCCGTGGAAGCGGCGCGGGCAGGCGAGCAGGGCCGGGGTTTCGCGGTCGTGGCGGGCGAGGTGCGCGGGCTCGCGCAGCGCAGCGCGCAGTCGGCCAAGGAGATCAAGACGCTGATCAGCGAGTCGGTTTCGCAGATCCGCGGCGGCTCGGAGCTGGTGGAGCGCGCGGGCGAGTCGATGCGCGAGGTGTCGAACTCGATTTCGCGCGCCACGCAGATGATGGCGGGTATCAGCGCCTCGTCGCTCGAGCAGAGCACGGGCATTGATCAGGTGAATCAGGCCGTCTCGCAGATGGACCAGATGACCCAGCAGAATGCGGCGCTCGTCGAGGAGGCCGCGGCTGCCGCGGCTTCGCTGCATCAGCAGACGCGCCAGCTTTCCGAGGCCGTGGCGGCGTTCGAGATTTCGCCGGCGGTGCTGGCGGCCTAAGCGACTCGAGCGGTCTGGGCGCCTTGGCGGCGGGCTTGCGCCCGTCTGCCTCGGCGCTTCGCGTGGTTGTGCCTCAAACGCCCATGCCCTGATAGGCCGTCAAGAGGTGATACGGCGTCGTGGACGGCATGTCCGCGCGCGCCACGTCACCGTTTGCGCTGCGGCATTCCACCCAGCCCTGCGGCGTGAGAAAGCGCGGCGCGAAGCGCCCGATCTGCGGCGCGAGCGCGGCGCGCACCGCGGCGTCGCCGTGCGTGGCGAGCGCGCGCAAGTATTCCGTTTGCGCCCAGATACGCTGCGTCGCATCGATCACCCGGCCCTGCTCGTCGAGCGCGGCCGCCACGGCGCCCGTTTCCGGGTCGACGCCGTGCTTCTGTGCAAAGACGAAGGCGCGCGCGAGCGCTTCGTCCAGTCCCGACGCGCCCAACCGGGCGCCCGCACGCGAAGCCAGCCAGAACCATTCGAACTGATGACCGGGCTCGAGGCGGTTGTCCGCCGCGCCGACCGGCAATTCGGCGATGCAGCCCGTCGGCGCGTGCAGGAAGCCGCGCGCGAGGGCCTCGACGAGCCGCGTGATCGCCGTGTCGAACGCGCTGTCGCCGGTCGCCTCGCTCGCCGCGAGCCAGGCCTCGGTGAGGTGCATGAGCGGATTCTGCAGCGGGCCGCCGGTAACGCTCGCGAAGGACCCGTCGAGCGCCGCGTTGAGCAGGCCGTCGCGGGCCGCGAAGCGGTCGACGATCAGCGAGGACGTTTCGCGCGCGACGTCGAGCGCCTCGGTCGCGCCGAAGCGCTGGCCGTAGGCCGCAGTGGCGAACACCACGAAGGCGTGCGTGTAGAGGTCCTTGGTGGTGTCGAGCGGCGCGCCGGCTGCGTCGACGCTATAGAACCATCCGCCGTGCTGCGGGTCCCGATATGTGTGGCGCAGCGTTTCGAAGAGCGTTTGCGCGTGCGCGGCGTCGCCGGCCTGGGAGAAAACGAAGAGCTGGCGGGCACACGCCATCGCGCGGTAGCGCGTGACGGGCAGCGGGGTCGCGCCGGCCGCATCGAGCGCCTCGTAGGGCAGGCGCAGTTCGGCATTGAAGCCGGGGCCGCGCCACATCGGCAGGACGACGCGGTCGAAATGCTCGCGCAGGCTGGCTGCGCTCGTAGGTGTGTTCATGGCGAAAAGTTGCGGCGAAGCGCGTCGCATCGAAAGAGCAATGCCGGCGATTGTACGCATTCGCAAACTACGCGGGACATTCCAGGCGGCGCAGCACGCTCGCCCACGACTGCGCACCTGGCTGACCTGCGCGGGGTGTCGGTCGATGCCGGCTGGGTAAGTCGGGGAAGAGCCCTTGGCCGTGCGTTCCGGCATGCGACAATGCGCGTTCGAACCAGAACACGAGGACGTCGCCAAGCGGCCGTGACCGGCCGGCGCGCGACGCGAACCGCATCGCTGACACATGGCTGATTACGCAGATACCGCATCCTTGAGCTCTTCGCATCCCGAACGCAACGCGCCGTGGCAGCCCCACGCGACGTCCGCGCCGTCCGACGTGACTGAATCCCCGCTTGCTGTCGAATCCGATGCTCCGCACGCGCTTGCCGTCGACGGGCCCGCGGCCGTTGCCGAAGCGGATGCCGCCGTGCGTCAGGGCACGCTGAGCGGCTTCGAAAGCCCGGAGTCGGCTCAAGCGGTGGCAATGCCCGTCGACGAAGCCAGCGCGACGAGCCCTGTTGCGGCTGCAACGACTGCGCGCCGCGCGCCGCGGGCGAAACGAGTTGCTGCTCCTGCCGTGGCCGAAGCGGTGGAGCCGGGCATTGGAGTGGTGCAGGAACCGGGTCCCGCAGCCTTTGTCGCCGAGCCGTCGTTTGCCGCCGGCCCCGCCGAGGGCGTGGAGCCCATCGGGTTCGCGTCCGAAGCGGCTCACGCGGCCCCCGAGCCGGACGCGCTGACGCAGCGCCTCGACGCGCTCCAGGGCGCGCTCGCCGAGCAGCGCCGTATGGCGGTCGCCTCGTCGCGGCAACAAAAGTGGATGCTCGCCGCCGCGTCGATGGCGGTGCTCGCATCGGTCGGGTTCGGGATCGCGCAGTCGGTGCGGCTCGACAGCCTCGCAAACGAATCCCGCGCCGACGAGGCGCGCCTCGAGCAATTCATCCTGAAGCAGCAGTCCACGCTCGACGACCTGTCGCAGCGCGTGGCCGCGCAAACCGCCGCCGCCGCGGCTGCTGCGGCCGCTACCGCCGCCGCGGAAACCCCGGCGCCGCCGCCCGCACGTATGTCTTCCAAGGCGGTGGCCGCCAAGGCCTCGCCCGCGCCCGCGCACCGCGCAGCGGCCCATTCCACGCGTGCGGCTCACGCGAAAAGCGCCCAGAAAGCCACGCGCTGACCGGCTTCGCCCCGCGATCCTGCCCCTGTACCCGAAATTTCGATGCGTTGTATTGCTGCAACGCATCGATTGCGCTCGACCCCGTGCGACGGCGCGTCGCAGTTTTTTTGCTGCGCTGCACTAGCGCTGCTCTAGGGAAAACCCTATAATTCGTTCTGTCTTAGGGAAAACCCTGAACCGCAGCCTAACTGGGAGTCGCCATGAGCTTCATCTTTGCCCTGTTCCAAAAGGTAAGCGACCTCTTCGCGTCGCCGTATCTGCCGATGGATTCGGAATACTCGTACGAAGCGCGCCACCGCGAAGCCGAGCGCGTTCGCCGTTCGCACTACATGCCGTTCGGCATGCCGCGTGACTGATCGAAGCTGAAACGCTTCGGGCGGCGCGCGCCGTCCAACGCGTTTCTCCGGTCAGACCGCGAGGTCTTCAGCAAGGCCGGCTCTCGCAAGAGAGCCGGCCTTGCTGCGTTTTGGGGCGGCTGCAAGCCACTGGCTTGTCGGCAGTCGCGCGCGGCTCGTGTCATAGTGATGCCGCCTCGAAATCGCTAAGCCTCATCATGTCCAATACCTACTTCTACGACCCCGCCCAGGGCCATGGCCTGCCGCACGATCCATTCAAGGCGATCGTCGCGCCGCGCGTGATCGGCTGGATTTCCAGCCGCGCAAAAAGCGGCGCGCTCAATCTCGCGCCCTACAGCTTCTTCGGCGCGTTCGCCACGTTTCCGCCGATCATTGGGTTCTGCAGCGAAGGCCGCAAGGACAGCATCGGCAACATCGAAGAGACCGGTGAGTTCGTCTGGAATCTCACGTCGAAGGCGCTGGCGCCGCAGATGAACCGCACCTCCGCGCCGGTCGCCGCCGACGTCGACGAATTCGCGCTCGCGGGCCTCACGGCCGCGCCGGGCCGCAGCGTGGCGGTGCCGCATGTGGCCGAGTCGCCTGCCGCGCTCGAATGCAAGCTGCTGAAGGTCGTGCGGCTCAACACGCTGGACGGCGCGCCCATGGACAACTGGCTCGCGCTGGGGCAGGTGGTGGGTGTGCACATTCGCGAGGAATTCCTGAAGGACGGCCTGTTCGATACGCAAGCGGCCCAGCCCGTGATGCGCGCGGGCTATCGCGCCGACTACGCGCAGATCGGCGAGATGTTCCAGATGGTGCGGCCGAGCGCGTAAGCCGCTGCGGGCGTGCGCTTCGGGATGAACGGGTCGCGGCGTTGCCGCGTGCTGCCCGCCCGCCGATAATGGCCCGACAGCGCGAAGCGCGCAGGGAGGCAATCCATGCAATCTCCGACGGGATCGGTGGTGGCGCTCAGTTCTGCCGCCTCGACGATGTTTTCGATCGGCCTGATCGCGCTGGGCTACTGGGGACTGCACGAGCCGTCTGCCTGGCGCATCGGCGACCGGGTGGTCGTCGGCATCGCGCTCGCGGGCTTCGCGTGCCTCGGCAGCGTGCCCTGGCTCGCCACCTCGCCCGCGAAGCCCAACGACGAGTCGCGCTTTCTGATGGCGCGCCGCGCCTTTCTCTGCGGCGCGGCTGCCGTGTGGGTGTCGATCGCGCTGTCGCTCGTGTTGTGACGAGAAGCGCGATCAGAAGCGGGCGCGCAACCCCACCGTGCCCACCACTTGATTGGCCGTCGTCGACGCGCCGCCCGCCGTGTTGATGAACGCCACATAGTTGTGTCCCGAGGCGTGCTGGTACATGGCCTCGCCGTAGAGGTCGGTGCGCTTCGAGAGGCGGTACACGACCTGCGCGTCCACCTGATTCCACTTCGGATCGGCGCCGTAGGTCGTCGTGTTGCTCACGTGGCCGTCCGTGAAGGTGTAGGCGAGACCGAGACTCCACGCCGGGTTCAACTGATACTTCCCGTTCACTTCGTAGTTGTTGAAGCTCATGTCGCCGCCCTGCGAGCCGAACGAGCTGGTGCCCGCATACTCGCTGCGCGTGAAGACGAAGCCCGCCGTCGCCGGCCCGAAGGTGTAGTTGATACCGCCGCCGAACGAACGCAGGCGGTCGGCGCCGAGCGCGAAGCCGCCCTTGCCGTTGGCCGTCGATTCCGCGAGATCCACCGCGCCCGGGCTGCTTGCCGTCGCGCCCTGGGTGCCGTTCAGCTGCAGATAACCGGCCGCGATGGCGAGCGGCCCGTTGATGTAGCTGGCGCCGAAGCTGTAGGCGCGGTTCACGGCGAAGTCGGTCTGGTTCGAGAACGCGTACAACGCGCCGAATTTCAGGCCGCTATACGTGTTGCTCGTGAACTTGACGGCGTTGCTCATGCGCAGCGAGTGGTTCAGGTTGTCGTTGTCGAACGGATGCGCGAAGCCCGTGTCGCCGAAGGTGCCCGCCGTGGCCGAGAGCGGCGCGACGAAGTCGACCAGCGAGTCGTACTGGCGGCCGAGCGTGAGCGAGCCGAACTGGTCGCTCGCGAGGCCCACGTAGGCCTGGCGGCCGAACATGCGGCCGTCCTGGCCGAGCTTGCCGTTCTGCACGTTGAAGCCGTTTTCGAGCACGAAGACCGCATGCAGGCCGCCGCCCAGGTCCTCGCTGCCGCGCACGCCGAAGCGGCTGCCGTTCACGTTGCCGCTCGTTGCTTGCCAGAGCGCGCCGCCCGACTTGCCGCTCGCGACGTTGTTCGTGTACATGATGCCGGCGTCGATCAGGCCGTAGAGCGTGACCGAGCTTTGCGCGTGGACGGCGGGCGCGGCGAGCGTGCCGAGGGCGCCGATCACGGCGGCAGCGGTGGTGAGCGAGAGGGTGTTCTTCATTCGAGGTTCCTGTAGCGTTGTTGTTTCGCGGCGTATGCAAAAGCGGGTTTGCAACAGCGACAGGAGTGTAGGCAGTGACAGGCGCCGGAAAAACCGGCTGTGACTGGAGAGGATTCTTCCTCGATCTGGAAGGATGATTTCATCTCTCTGTCATAAATCGACTCGGCATCGACTTGGGCGATGCTGGGCTTGCGCCCGGCCCGAAGCAGGAGCGGCCTTGCGAGTTTGGTACGATTCACGCTTTGCCAGCCGACCCTACCTGCCGCGTGAAGCGTTACGTGCCGTTGATCCGCGATCGAATCGCGATGTCGTTGTCCCGCCTGAGGCCTGCCGCCGCGCGGCTGGGCGGGTTTGTCCGTCCCGCATTCGCGCGTGCGCTCCACCATCTGCGACATCCCACGCGGCGCGGTGTGCTCATGACGATTGGCGCGTTGCCGGCGCTCGTCGTGCTCTACGTGCTCGTGCTGATTCCGTTCACGCCGGGCATTGGCGACATCCGCAAGGCGCGGGTGGACGAACCGGCCCAGATTCTGTCCGCCGACGGCAAGGTGCTCGCCGAGTTCAAGCCCTCGAATCGCGAATGGGTGCCGCTCGCGCAGATCTCGCCGCACATGGTCGATGCGCTGATTTCCACCGAGGATCACCGCTTCTACGAGCACCACGGCATCGACTTCAAGCGCACGGCGGGCGCGGCGCTGCACACGTTCTCGGGCGAGCGCCAGGGCGGCTCGACCATTACGCAGCAGCTCGCGCGCAATCTCTATCCCGATGAAATCGGCCGCGCGCCCACGCTCACGCGCAAGATCAAGGAAGCGATCACGGCGTTCAAGATCGAGGCGGTGTACAGCAAGCAGCAGATTCTCGAGACGTATCTGAACACGGTGCCGTTCCTCTACAACGCCTATGGCATCGAGATGGCGGCGCGCACCTACTTCGGCGTGTCGGCGGATCAGCTCGACATCCTGCAAGCCGCGACGCTCACCGGCATGCTCAAGGGCAACGCCTACTACAACCCGGTGATCAACCCCGAGCGCGCGCTCGCGCGGCGCAACACCGTGCTCGGCCAGATGGTGAAGTACGGCAAGCTCAGCGAGGCGCAGTACGCCACGCTTTCGAAGAAGCCGCTGCGCCTCGACTTCGAGCGTCAGACCGAGCCGCCCGGCCCCGCGCCGCACTTTGCGCTGCAACTGCGCAAGTGGCTGATTTCGTGGGCCGACCGCAACGACTACAACATCTATTCGGATGGCCTCGTGGTGCGCACCACGATCGATTCGCGCCTCCAGCAAATGGCCACCGCCGCGCTGCGCCAGCACACGAACCAGCTCCAGGGTATCGCCAACGGCGCATGGAGCGGACGCAACGGCTGCATGGCCGGCAACGACCTGTTCGCGACCTTCATGCGCGAAACGCAGGATTACAAGAGCGCACGCGACGCCGGTGCGAACGACGCCGACGCGCTCAAGCGGCTCGCTGGCGACCGCACCTTCATGCGCAACCTCTGCAAGAGCAAGACCGCGGTGGAGGCGGGCTTCCTCGCCATCGACCCGCGCAGCGGGCAGATCAAGGCGTGGGTGGGCAGCCGCGACTTTACCGACGAACCGTTCGACCACGTGCAGCAGGCACGCCGTCAGCCGGGCTCGACGTTCAAGCCGTTCGTGTACGGCGCGGCCTACGCGGCGGGCGCAAAGCCGAGCGACACGTTCATCGACCAGCCGGTGGAAATCCCGCTGGCGGGAGGCGAAATCTGGAAGCCGACCGACGACGTGCCGCCGAGCAATCGTCCGATGACGCTGCGCGACGCGATCGCGTTCTCGCGCAACCGCATCACCGCGCAGCTCATGCAGACGGTGGGCCCGGACAAGGTCGCGCGGCTCGCGCGCGCGATGGGCGTGCGCGACAGCCAGCTCGCCCCGGTGCCGTCGCTCGCGCTCGGCACGAGCCCGGTCACGTTGAAGGAGATGGTCTCCGCGTACAGCACCATCGCCAACGACGGCGAGTACCTCGAACCGCGCATGGTCACGAGTATCGAGGACCACAAGGGCAACGTGCTCGCGCAGTTCGAGAGCGCTTCGCCCGAGCGGGCGCTTTCGGCAGAGGCGGACCGCACGCTGCTCGACACGATGCGCGACGTCGTGAACCGCGGCACGGGCTCGGCCATCCGCACGCGCTTCGGCATACGCGGCGACGTGGCAGGCAAGACCGGCACGACCCAGGGCAACACGGACGGCTGGTTCATCCTGATGGACCCGCAACTCGTGGCGGGCGCGTGGGTGGGCTTCGACGACGGCCGCGTGACGCTCGACGACTACTGGGGGCAGGGCGCACGCAGCGCACTGCCGATCGTCGGCGACTTCTTTCAGCGTGCGCTGCGCTCGCGCCTCGTCGATCCGCGTGCGCGCTTCGACACCGAGGTGAGGCCGGGCGCGTTCGAAACCTTCCGCGAGAACCTGCGGGCGTGGATGGACAAACTGTTCGGCAAGCACGAAGCGCTGCCTCCCGCCCCGCCGGTGCGGCATGCGCCGCCGCCGCGCGTCACTGCGCCGGCACCGGCATCCGTGCCGGCTGCGGCTTCCGAGGCGGGGGCATCGGTGCCAGCGGAGGCATCGGCGCCGTCTGCAGCGTCGGCGGCGGCTGCGGAATCGGCCGCGCGCGCGATCATGGGCCTGCCACCGATCATCGGGCCGTCCAGCGCGCCGGCGGCGCAAGCCCCGCAGCCCTCGTATCCGGCGCAGGCGCCGGCGCTTGCACCGACTCCGACGCCCGACGAGGCGGACCCTGACACGCCGGGCGCGAGCGCGAGCTACACGCCGCCCGTGGCCCAGCCGCAGCAGGGGCAATGAGCGGGGCGTCGCGCGGCCGGCTCAGCGAGTCGCGCGCGCTTCTCCCGCGCCGCTAGCGCCAGGGCGCGCCGCGTGCCGCGCGCGCAGGTGAGCGAGCAGCGCCCGGCGCACGGGCGCGTCGTAGTAGCGACTGGCGACCCACGCAAGCAGCACGATGCCCGGTACGAGCACGGCGGCGATGACCCGAGACGGATGGCTCAGTGTGTGAATGCGCGACACGAGGTCCTGAACGATGAATCCGAGCGGCACATGAAGAACATAGATGCCGTAGGAAACGAGGCCGGAAAAGGCGACAAGCGGGAGCAGGCGCGCCGGCGGCTCCACGCGGGACGCCACCCATACGATTCCAGGAAGGACCACCAGCGAGAGAAACAGATCGATCGCGTTTTGATGCGCTGCTGGCCAGGGGATGCAGAGCAGTGCGATCGCCAGCACGATGACCGCGAGCGCCGCAGGATGTCTGCGCTCGCGCACGGGGCGGCCGAATCGATAGAGCAGCAAGCCAGCGGGAAAGGCGTAGCCAAGGCGGGCGAAGCCCGAATCGAAGGTGTCCCAGGCCACTCCGCCGCTGATGGAGGACGTGCAGGCGAGGTACACGAGACAGAGGCCGGATACGCACATGATGGCGACGAGCGTGCGCGTCGTCAGATCGCGAAAGAACACACCGTAGGCAAGGCTCGCCACCAACTCGAAGAACAGCGACCAGGCCGGAAAGTCGAGCGGGTAAATAAAATTCCAGACCGTCGGCCCGGGATAGAACGTAGGCAAGCCGACGTGTGACGGCAGCATCAGCACGCTTGCCGGCAGCGCCGAAGCGATCTCGCTCCAGTTCGATACGGGCAGACGCAGCCCCATGGCAACGAGACCGAGCACGAGGCCAGCGCCGTAAAGCGGGTACAGGCGAACCAGTCGCAGTTGAGTGTATTGACGGCAACTCAAGGCGCCCGACGCGAGTTTACAGTCGTAAGCACTCCCAATGACGAAGCCGCTCATGATGAAAAAGAGATCGACCGCCAGATAGCCGTGCTCGATGGCACGCACGTGGCACAGCATTGGAAAGTGTACGAAGACGACAAGCAGCGCAGCAGCGCCGCGCAGGCCGTCTAGCGTGGCGTATCTCGATCCCGGCTGGGTACCCTGCATGACTCGTTCCCCTTGCGATTTTCTTATCGCTTGTGCTCGCAAGGGTATCGGCCCTGGGGATGGGGGGTGTGTTCGGTAACGAGCATATCCAGTGGAAACCGGGCTCAACGATTTCCGCCGACGCAGCGCGCATTGGGGTCAGGAATCTATTCGAGCGCGGTCGAACGCATTGAGCCGCGTTACAGACCGCGCCGAAGCATACGCGTGCGTTACTCGCGCACCTTGAACACGGAGACGAGTTCGGCGAGCGCCGCTGCATGATCGTTGAGCGCGGCGGCGGCGCGCTCGGCGTCGCCCACCAGCGCGGCGCTCTGCTGCGTCGCCGCGCCGATCTGCGAAACCGCGATATTGACCTGCTCGATACCGCCCGATTGTTCGCGAGAGGCCACGCTGATCTCGCCGATGATCGAGCGCACTTCATCCACGCGCGCGACAATGCCGCGCATGGTCGTGCTCGCTTCGCCGGCGATCCGGTAGCCCGTTTCGACCGTCGACGACGATTCGGTGATCAGCGCCGAAATTTCCTTCGCGGCCGCCGCGCTGCGCTGCGCGAGCGCGCGCACTTCGCTCGCGACCACCGCGAAGCCCTTGCCGTGCTCGCCCGCACGCGCGGCTTCCACGGCCGCGTTGAGCGCGAGGATGTTGGTCTGGAACGCGATGCCGTCGATCACACCCGTGATCTCGGCGATCTTCTGCGATGCGCGGCTGATGTCGTTCATCGTTTCCACGACGCGGCTCACGGCGCGCCCGCCGTCGAGCGCGGCTTCGGCTGCGCTCGTCACCACGGTGTTGGCACGCGTCGCGTGATCGGCATTCTGCTGCACGGTGGACGTGAGCTCTTCCATGCTCGCCGCCGTCTCCTCCAGGCTGCTCGCCTGGCTCGCGATGCGCGAAGCGATCTCGCCGCTGCCTTGCGCGATGCGCGAGGTGTCCTCGCTCATCTGCGCGGTGGCGCTGCGCACTTGCGCGACGATCTGCGCGAGGCCCACGCCGATGCCGTCGATGGCGCGCGTGAGGCGGCCGATCTCGTCCGCACCCGCCGTGCCTTGCGCGTGCGCTGCATCGCCTTGTCCGATGCCGTTGCGGCTGTCGTTGCCGATGCGCACCGTGAGGTCGCCCGCGGCGAGCTGGCCGGCGGCGTGCGCGGCGGCGTCGAGCGGCCGGCTCACGAGGCGGCGCGCCGCGTAGATCGACAGCGCGGCGAACAGCGCGACCAGCACGAGGCCGATGGCCGCGAAGCGGTCGCGCGTGGCGTTCACGTCGGCCATGATTTCGTCGCGCACGGCGACGCCGCCCACGAGCCATTGCCACTGCGGCACGCTCACGAACGAGACGAACTTGGCGCGCGCGTCGCCTTCTCCTCGCGTCGAGTCGGCGGAGGTGTAGTCGAGCGTGCCTTCGCGCGTTTCGAGCATGCGCGACCAGGGCGCGTCGGCGTCGTCGTAGTGTTTGCCGACGGCGCTCGGGTGGACGAGGAAGGTGCCGCGCGTCGGGCCGTTCGAAGCGTCCATCACGAAGTAGTAGCCGCTCTCGCCGATCTTGAGCTTGGCGATCTCGCTCTTGAGCGCATCGATCTGCGCGCCCACATCCACGCCGACGAACAGCGCGCCGATCACGTGGCCGCTGGCGTCGAGAATCGGCTTGTACTGCGTGATGTACTGCTTGCCGAACAATTGGGCGAGGCCGGTAAAGGTGCGGTTGGCCATCACCGGGCCATACGCCGGGCCCTTGCGGTCGAGCAGCGTGCCGATCGCGCGCGAGCCGTCCTGCTTCTTGAGCGACGTGGTCACGCGCACGAAGTCGTCGCCGCTGCGCGCGAAAACGGTGGCGATTTCGCCGCTGCGCGCGAGAAACTGGTCGGGGATCGTGAAGTCCAGATTCAGCACGTGATCGCCGGACTTGAAGACCGGCGTGGCCTTGCCGGCAATGTCGACCGTTTGCATGGGGTCGAGCGTGAAGGCGCCGGGCAGGAAGCTCTCGAAGAGCTGCATGGCACGGTCGACTTCGGTTTCGAGCGCGCCGTTGATGAGCGAGATCGACGAGGCGACCGCCTGATCCTTTTCGGCAATGCGCGAGCGCACCTGGTGGCCGACCTGCGTCGCCGCCGAATGCGTGATCGCCCACGTGAAGGCGGCAAATATGGCTGCGACGAGCACGCACGATAGCAAGGCGAGGCGCACGCCGACACTCGCGCGGCTTGATAAGCGTGAAAGCATGGATTCGGTTCCGGAAAGAGCTTGTAAAGAAGGAACCTGCGCCTTCGAGGCGCTGGCATGACGCATTACGGCGCGCGCGCGCGATCCTTTAGGGCTAGAACCGAAAAACCTTACAATCGCGTAAAGATTACCGATGGATTACGCCATTTTCGGTGTGCAGATTGTGGGATATTTCGGAACCCAAAATAACGCCACCACAAAGAAAGGGTGCATGAAGCGCCCTTTCGTTATGTTTCTCACGATACGTCGCTCGCGCTGTGCAATCCTCTGCGCGGCCGTCAGCGGCGGGCTCGCCACGTTCTGAGCAAGAGCGCGTTGGTCACGACGCTCACGCTGGAAAACGCCATGGCCGCGCCCGCGAGCATGGGGTTGAGCAGGCCGAAGGCGGCGAGCGGAATCCCGATCAGGTTGTAGAAGAATGCCCAGAACAGGTTCTGCTGGATCTTGCGCCACGTGCGCCGCGAAATATCGATTGCGGCGGCAACGAGCGTGGGGTCGCCGCGCATCAGCGTGATGCCTGCCGCGTGCATGGCGACGTCGGTGCCCGTGGCCATGGCGATGCCGATGTCGGCGGCGGCGAGCGCCGGCGCGTCGTTGATGCCGTCGCCGGCCATCGCGACGATACCGCCGCTCCTGATCTTGAGGTCGCGGATCGTGCGCGCCTTGTCGTCGGGCAGCACTTGCGCATGGACTTCGCGGATACCGAGCTGCGCGGCCACGGCCGCCGCGCTGCCCGCGTTGTCGCCGGTCACGAGCACGCTGCGGATGCCCATCGCCTCGAGGCTCGCAATGGCTTCGCGCGCCGTGGGCTTCACGGTGTCGCCGAAAGCGAGCAGGGCGAGCACCCCGCCGTGCGGCTCGAAGAGCCACGACACCGTATTGCCCGCCTCTTCGAGCGAACGCGCGCGGTCCGCGAGCGCGGGCGGTACGGCGAGCGCCAGTTCGTCGAGCCAGCGGCCGCTGCCGATGGCGAGGCGCCGGCCGTTCACTTCGGCCTCCACGCCGCGCCCCGGCACCGCGCGCGCATGGGCGGCGACAGCCAAAGCGGCTGACGCCTGGGCTTCGGCCTGGGCGTCATACGCCTGCACCACGGCCTTCGCGAGCGGGTGATCGCTGTGCCGCTGCACGGCGGCGGCGAGCGCGAGCGCCTCGCCATGCTCGAGGCCTTCGGCCGCATCGAACGCGGTGAGCGAGGGCTGGCCGAGCGTGAGCGTGCCGGTCTTGTCGAAGGCGACCACGCTCACGTTGTGGGCGGTCTCCAATGCTTCGGCGTCCTTGATGAGCACGCCGTGGCGCGCGGCCACGCCGGTCCCGGCCATGATCGCGGCGGGCGTGGCGAGGCCGAGCGCGCACGGGCAGGCGATCACGAGCACGGCTACAGCGTTGAGGATCGCCGTTTCGGCGCTCGCGCCCGCGAACAGCCAGCCGCCCAACGTGATGGCCGCGATCACGAGAATCGCCGGGACGAACACGGCGCTCACGCGGTCGACGAGACGCTGGATCGGCGCCTTTTCGGCCTGCGCGCTTTCCACGAGGCGAATGATGCGTGCAAGCGTGGTTTCCGCGCCGATGGCCGTGGTGCGCACGGCCATCGCGCCTTCGCCGTTGATCGAGCCGGCTGTGACGGGATCGTCGGGCGCTTTCGGCACGGGCAGGCTTTCGCCCGTGATGAGCGATTCGTCGATGTGGCTGCGGCCTTCGAGCACGACCCCGTCCACGGGCACACGCTCGCCGGGGCGCACGACCACCACGGTGCCCACGCGAACCTGGGCGAGCGGCACTTCGCGCTCCTCTGCGTTGGCGCCATTTGCGCCATCGACGCGGATGCGCGCGCGATCGGGCCGCAGCGCGTTGAGCGCGCGGATTGCGTCGGTGGTCTGGCGCTTCGCGCGCGCTTCGAGCCACTTGCCGAAGCGCACCAGCGTGATGACCACCGCCGAGGCCTCGAAATACAGATGGGCCATGTCGCCGGGGTGAGCGAGCATCGCATAGACGCTCACGCCATACGCGGCCGAGGTGCCGAGCGCGACCAGCAGATCCATGTTGCCCGCGCCGGCGCGCACGGCCTTCCACGCGGCGCGGTAGAAGCGCGCGCCGAACACGAACTGGACGACGCTCGCCAGCGCCAGCTGTGCCGCGGCGGGCAGCATCCAGTCGAGGCCGAGCCAGTGGCCGAACATCGGCAGCACGAGCGGGGCCGTGAGCACGGCCGAAATCAGCACGGCGCGCCATTCGCGGCGCGCTTCGTCGCTGGCGGCGGCGCCTTTCTGCGGGGCGGCGGCGCCTTCGTCGGCGGCGAGTGGCGTGGCTTCATAGCCGGCCTTCTTGACGGCGGCGACGAGCAGGTCCTGCAATTCGCCCGTGAGCGGCGAGCGGGTGTTGACGGTGGCCTGCTCGGTGGCGAGGTTCACGCTTACGCCAGCCACGCCGGGCACGCGCGCGAGTGCCTTCTCGACGCGGTTCGCGCACGACGCGCAAGTCATCCCGCCGATGGCGAGCGTCGTGGCTTCCGTGGCGACGGGCACGGCTTCATAGCCGGCCTTTTCGACGGCGGCGACGAGCGCGGCGGGCGCGACGCCGCCGCTGGCCTCGACGGTGGCCTTTTCCGTGGCGAGGTTGACCGAGGCGCGCGTGACGCCCGGGACCTTGGCAAGCGCTTTCTCGACGCGCATGGCGCACGAGGCGCACGTCATGCCGTGGACTTCGAGTTCGGCCACGGCGGTATCGGTGCGTTCTGCTACGAGGGGTTCATTCATGATGGGGTGCGAGCACTGGCTGTCATCGATGTTACGCAGTATCTACGTTCCCATCATGGGAAGGTCAAGGGGCGCGACACTACGCCCCTTTCGTTTCAGAGGGAAGTCCTGAGCGCAAGCTCTCTGCCTGTAAGGCAATATTCCACGCCACAGTCTTTTCAGGCCCATGCGCGAGCGATACGATACCAACCGGCGGCATTGGCGCCTTGCCGCGTGCATTTCACTACGGCCCTGGGGGGGCCGCGCGGAGTGGCCAGCCGGTCGACGTCACTTCATGGACCGCCCGCACCGAATACAACCAACAAATGACAACAATACATCGAGCATTCTCTACGTACCGTAGCTGCTCCGCGCTCGCCTGCCTTGCCCTGATTGCCGGATGCGCCTCGGCGCCGGGCGACGTTGCGCCGAAGAGCAACGGCTGGATGAAGGACGAAGTCTCCGACTCCTATGTGTTTGGCTATCCGCTCGTGCTGATGGACGTGGCGCGCGAATCCGCCACCGGCAGCGGGCCCGGCCAGGCCGCGCCGAACACGCTGCGCCACGCGCAGTCGCTGCCGCCCGTCGGGGCCTCGAGCCCGCTCGAACCCAACCTCGACACGCTGACTTCCAGCGGCTGGCTCGACGTATCGAGCGAGCCGGTGCTCGTCACGCTGCCCGACACGCACGGCCGCTACATGGACGCACGCGCGCTCGACATGTGGACGAACGTCGTCTGGTCGACCGCCGCCGCGCAGTCGGGTGAACGTGTCAGCGGACTGAAAGCGCAAACGATTGCATTTGTTCCGGCCGGCTGGAAGGGCACGCTGCCCGCGCGCGTGAAGCGCGTCGACGTGTCGACGCGCTACGTGTGGTTCCTCGCGCGCATCCAGACACGCGGCGGCGCCGACCTCGCGGCCGTGCGGCGGCTGCAGCACGGGCTGCAGGTCACAGCGCTGTCCGGGTGGGACGAGCGCGGCGCGCGCGGCAAGGCCGGCGCTCGCGGCGGCCGCGGCAACGAGCCGACCGGCGCCACGCAGAGCGGCGATCCGGTGGCGCCGGGCACACCGTCCGCCCAGGTCGCGGCGCTCGACGCGCACGGTTTCTTCGACCGGCTCGCCCTGGCGCTGGAAGACAACCCGCCCACGGCAGACGACGCGCACGCGCTCAAGATTCTCGGCGACATTGGCGTACACCCGGGCGACCCGGCGCAGCTGCCCTCGGGCGCGAAGGACGCCGCGGTCATCAAGGCGGGTCTCGCCGATGGCCGCACGCGCGCCGCGACGCCGCCGTCCAACCTGCTGGCGGGCAACGGCTGGCTCTGGGTGGGCGACGACGCAGGCAACTACGGCCCCGACTACTCGCTGCGCGCCTACGCGGCGTACACGTCGCCGGGTCTGCCGACGACCCGCGACGAAGTGCGCGCCCGCGTGAGCCAGGACAGCGACGGGCATGCGCTCAACGGCGCGAACCGCTACACGATTCACTTCACGGCGAAGCAGCTGCCGCCGGTGCGCGGCTTCTGGTCGATCACGGCCTATACCACCGACGGCGCGCTCGACGCCGACGCGCCCGTGCGCGTAGCGTTCGGCGACCGCAGCGGCGCACGGCGCAACCGCGACGGCTCGCTCGACGTGCAGGTGAGCGCCGAGCGGCCGCGCGGCGGCGCGAACTGGGTGCCGGCGCCGCATGGCGACTTCCGGCTCGTGATGCGCCTCTACGCCGCGAAGCCGCAAGCGACCGACGGCAGCTGGCAGCCGCCCGCCGTCGAGCGGCAGTAATCGCTGAACCGGCCTGAACGAAGCGTTGGCGGGGCGCTGTCCCGCCAACGTTTTTTTTGCGCCGTATAAGCCCGCTCGAGCGCGCCACGCCCGGCTTTTCCGCCCGCGTTTTCATGCATCGCGCAATACGCGCGGCGCACGTTACGCAATCGCCGGGCCATCGCCTTTGCGCTGTTACTTCTTGTTGCGCAATACCTGCGCCGCGGGCGGCGTTTTCCCGTCGTCCGATCTTCTATCGGACCTATACTTCCGGCTGTCGGCATCCCCGGATTTCCGACATCAGACCCACATCCCGCGGCGGGCCTGTTGCCGCCTCATCCGCAAGCAAGCATGGCAAGCCTCAACAAAGCGTCGCTCAACTCTTCCTTGCAGTCGGTGCGCGCGGTCGCGCGTGCGCCCCGCACCCGGCACATCCTCACGGGTGTCGTCATCTTTCTGATTGTGTTCGGTCTGGTCGGCTTCTTTGCCGCGCCGCCGATCATTCGCCATGTTGCCGAGCAGCAGTTGAGCAAGCAGCTCGACCGGCCCGTCACGATCGGCCGCATCGCGCTCAATCCGTACACGCTGCGTCTCGAAGCGGACCGTGTGCATATCGGCGAGCGCGGCGGCAACGGCGACTTCTTCGATGTCTCGCGCGCCGTCGTGCAGGCGTCGTGGTCGTCGATCTTTCGCGCGGCACCCATCGTCGACGAACTGCGGCTCGACTCGCCGCGCGCCACGATCGTGCGGCTCGACGCGCAGCACTTCAACTTCTCGGACCTCATCGAGAAGTTCTCGACGCCCTCGAAGCCCGGCAGCAAGCCGACGCAGTTTTCGGTTTCAAACATCCGCATCGAGAACGGCCAGATCACCTTCGACGATCGCCTGCTCAACGAAAAGCACGTGATCGACCGCTGGTCGCTCGGCATTCCGTTCATCGCCACGCTGCCTTCCAAGACCGATATCTTCGTTCAGCCGATGCTGCGCGCGCGCATCGACGGGGCGAGCACGCTCGCCATCGACGGCAGAACCAAGCCCTTTTCCGCGACGCGCGAGTCGGAAGTGGAGCTGCGCCTGACCGACCTCGATGTGCCGAAGCTCCTCACCTACGCGCCGACGAAGCTGCCTGTCACAGTGAAGAGCGGCAAGCTCTCGACCAACCTCAAGCTCGATTTCGTGATGTCGGGCGAGAAGCCCACGCTGCGTGTGGCGGGCACGACCGATCTGAACGACTTCGACTCGACCGACAACGCCAATGCGCCGTTCTTCGGCGCGCGCAGTCTGCACGTGGCGGCGGCCTCGCTCGAACCGTTCAGCAACGTCTATCGTTTCGACGACATCCATCTCGACGCGCCCACCGTGTGGGTCGCACGTGACAAGCAAGGCGTGCTGAGCATCGAGAAGCTGATGGGCGCGCCGGCCGCGCAAAACGCGCCGGCCGCGAACAAGGCCGCGAGCGCCGCGCCGGCCTCGGGCGCCCAGAGCGCGCAGGCGGCGCCCGAGGAAGCGAAGCCCGCGCCGCTCGATGTCTCGATCCGCCAGTTCGCGCTCACGAACGGCACCGTGCACATTGCCGACGATCTGCCCGCGCGGCCGGTGAACGTCGAACTCACGCAGCTTTCCACCACGCTTACGAACTTCTCGACGACTGCCAAAGCCGGCGCGCCGTTCACGTTTGCGACGAATGCGACCGACGGCGGCACGATCAAGGCGTCGGGCACGGTGAGCCTCGCGGGCAAGAACGCCGAAGCCAACATCGCGCTCGAGCGCGTGGGTCTGCCGCAAGCGCAGCCGTATATCGACAACCTCAGCAGCGCGCAGATTCTGGACGGCAGGCTCAATCTCACGTCCACGCTCAAGGCCGACTGGGCGCAGCAGCCTGCCGTCGTGCAGGTCGGCCAGAGCACGCTCGGCCTCGAATCGCTCAAGCTCGCTGCGCGCGGCGCGAAGGCGCCTGCCATCGCGCTCGACCGCGGCACGGTGCAGGTAAGCGGTATCGACCTCAATGCGCGCAAGGCGCAGATTGCATCGGTCGACGTGACCGGCCTCGTGGTGAACGCCGAGCGCCAGAAGGACGGCAAGGTCGACCTGGCGCAACTCGCCTCCACGCAGCAGGCGGTGCCCGAGCGCACGGCAATTCGCGCCGCGCAGAAGTCGGTGCAGGAAGGGCCGGCCTGGCGCTACACGATCGACGCTTTCACGCTGAACAACGGCACGATCAACTTTACGGACAATTCGACGCCGCGGCCGGTAAAGCTCGCCATTACGCCGTTCGACCTGAAGATCCAGCAGATCAGCGACGACCTGAGGCACCCGCTGCCGATCGACCTGAAGGCGACCGTCAACCGTAAGGGCACACTCGCGCTGAGCGGCAAGATCAACCCGACGCCGCTCACGGCGCAGCTGAAAATCGACGCGAACCGGCTCGACGCCGCCGCGTTCGAGCCTTATTTCGGCAATCAGCTCAACGCGGTGATCGCGAGCGCGCTGCTCAACATGAACGGGCAACTTTCTGTGGAGCAGGGCAAGGCGCTCAAGGCGAACTATCGCGGCGATGCGGCGCTCGTGGACGTGCGCATGCTCGACAAGGCCACATCCGGCCCGTTCGCGGGCTGGCGCTCGCTCGCGCTCACGAACCTGAAGGCGAACTACGACGACGCGCGCGGCACCGACGTGGACGCGAGCCGCGTGACGTTCGCAGGCTTCTATGGCCGCGTGCTGCTCGACGCGCAAGGCAAGCTCAATCTCAAGGACGTAGTCGCGCATCAAACGGGCGCCGCGCAGTCGCTCACGCAGGACAAGAGCGGCAAGCCTGGCGAGCGCGAGCCGGTGCCGCTCACGCCGCAGGCGGCGAGCGCGCCCGTGCAGACGGCTTCCGCACCGGTGCCGGCTTCCGCGCCGGCAACGGTCGTGGCCGCGCAGCCGCCGAAGAACCCCGTGCGCCTGCACTTCGGTGAGCTCGTGCTGCAGGACGGCCGCGTGAACTATACCGACAACTTCATCAAGCCGAACTACTCCGCCGATCTCGTGCAGATCCACGGCACGGTGGGCGCGTTCGGCACGCAGTCGACCACGCCTGCGCCCGTGGATGTCTCCGCGAAGCTCGCGGCGAACGGTCCGCTCTCGATCAAGGGCACGGTGAATCCGCTCATCGACAAGCCGTCGCTCGACCTCACGGCCAGCGCGCACGATATCGAGCTCACGAACCTCACGCCGTATTCGGCGAAGTACGCGGGCTACCCGATCACGAAGGGCAAGCTCAACGTCGATCTGCACTACCAGCTCGCGAACGACGAGCTCACGGCGAACAACCATATCTTCATCGACCAGCTCACGTTCGGCGATCACATCGACAACGACACGGCCACCAAGCTGCCGGTGCGGCTCGCGATTTCGCTGCTCAAGAACCGCAGGGGCGAAATCGATGTGAACATCCCGGTGTCAGGCTCGCTCTCCAACCCTGAGTTCAGCCTGGGCGGCCTGATCTGGAAGGCGGTGCTCAACCTCATCGCGAAGGCGGTGACCGCGCCGTTCACGCTGCTCGCCAATGCGTTCGGGGGTGGCGGCGAAGACCTGGGCTATGTCGAGTTCGCGGCCGGCACGGCAACGCTCACCGATGCCGACCAGAAGAAGCTCGACACGATCGTGAAGGCGCTCGACGACAAGCCTTCGATCAAGATCGATCTGATCGGCCGCGTCGATCCGGCCGTGGACACGCCCGCACTGCGCGAGCAATACGTGGATCGCCTCGTGCGGCTCCAGAAGGTGAAGGACACGGTGGGCAACGGCGAGAGCGTCGATACCTCGCAGGTCAAGGTGGACGACAAGGAGTACGAGAAGTACCTCGCCAAGGCCTATAAGGATGCGGACTTCAAGAAGCCGCACAACATGATCGGCCTCACGAAGACGCTGCCCGTGGACGACATGAAGCAGGCGCTGGCCGACCACGCACCCGTTGACGACGCCACCTTGCGCAATCTCGCTCAGGATCGTGCGCAGGCGGTGCAGCAGTACTTCGAAGGCAAGGTCGATCCGAGCCGCGTGTTCATCGTGGCGCCGAAGCTGGACGCCAAGGGCATCGACGACAAGGGCGCGACGACGCGAGTGGATTTCGGGCTGAAATAAGCCGTGGTTTGGCGATTCGATGCAGCGGCGCGTTTCGGTCTAACCGGCGCGCCGCAGCTTTTTCGGGCTCGCGAACGCGTGTTCCTCGATGACCTGCGCGAGCGTCGCAAAGGCCGGCGCGATCTCCTCGTGCGGCACGCACGCATAACCCGTTAGCAATCCTTTGCGGTCCTGGCGCACGCTATAGTAGGCCGCAAGCGGCCGCACGATCACGCCTGCGTCGTAGGCGGCCGCAGCGACGGCGCGGTCGTCGGCATGGTCGGGCAGGCCGAGCACGAAGTGCAGGCCCGCTTCGTCGCCCATAACGGGCAGCGCATCGCCGAAGTGGCGCGTGACCGCGTCGATCAGCAACTGGCGCCGCTCGCCATAGAGCGTGCGCATGCGGCGCACGTGCGAAGTGAGATAGCCATCCATGATGAATTCGGCGAGCACGGCCTGCTGCATGAGCTGGCCTTCGCGATACAGCTCCGCCACGCCCGTGCGGAATGTGGCGGCGAGCCGCTCGGGCACGACCATGTAGCCGATGCGCAGGCCGGGAAACAGCAGCTTGCCAAGGCTGCCCACGTAGATCACGCGGTCCGATTCGTCGAGACCCTGCAACGAGGCGAGCGGCCGGCTGCCGTAGCGGAACTCGCTGTCGTAGTCGTCCTCGATGATCCACACCTTGTGCTGGCGCGCGTATTCGAGCAGCGTGCGGCGGCGCGCGAGGCTCATGACCATGCCGAGCGGATATTGATGCGAAGGCGTGACGAGCGCGATGCGCGGCGGGTCGCGCAGGTCCTGCTCACGCGGATTGAGCCCTTCGTCGTCGACGGGAATCGGTGCGAGCTTCAATCCCGAGGACTGCAACACACTGCGCGCGCCCCAGTAGCACGGTTCTTCGACCCACGCCGTGTCGCCGTGGTCGGCGAGCAGCCTCACAGCGAGATCGATGGATTGGTGAATACCCGTAGTGATGATGATCTGGTCCGGCGTGCAGCGCACCGAGCGCGCCACCCGCAGGTAGTCCGAAAGCGCGCGCCGCAGCGGACGGTAGCCGCCGCCGGGAGCGTAGGTAAGCAAACCATGATTCGCCGATTTCCACAGGCGGGCTTGCAGGCGGCTCCACGTGCGCGCCGGAAACTCGGCCACGTCGGGCACGCCCGGCATGAAGGCGCCCCACTGCCTGGCGGACACGCCCGCCTCGTCGATGAGCCGTTGGCCGCGCATCGACATGTCGCCGCGCGGGGAGGCGCCGTTCTCCTCGTCGTCCTCGCCGGCGGGGGCGGCCGCTGGCGTCGGCGTGCTCACGGCGGCCGAGTCGGGGCGCGTGTCGGCGACATAGGTGCCGCTGCCCGTGGTCGAGATCACGTAGCCCTCGGCGCTCAGCTGGTCGTAGACGTGCAGCACGGTGTTGCGCGCCACGCCGAGGTCGACCGCGAGCGTGCGCGAGCTGGGCAGCTTGGTGCCGGGCGCGAGCCGACCCGTCAGGATGGCCTGCTGCATGAGCTGGAGCAGCTGACGGTAGGCGGGCTCGGCGCTTTCCTTGTCGAGTTGCGCAGCGAGCCATTCGGACAGGATGACCATGGGCCAAGTGGTTCCATCGATAATAATGAAATGGCTCCATTGAATAGAGCCGGGACCATCTATAGTAATTCGCACGTCAGGTTCGGTTAATGCCTGTGACGTATTTATTTAATCGCGTCAGAAGGCCGGCCGGGAAAAGAGCAAGCAAAGGAGACAGGGCGAATGAAGACCTCGGATGTGATCGTCAGCTTTCGCGGCGTGCGCAAGACCTACGACGGCGAAACACTGGTCGTCAAACAACTTGACCTTGATATCTACCAGGGAGAGTTTCTCACGCTGCTCGGGCCGTCCGGCTCCGGCAAGACCACCTGCCTGATGATGCTCGCCGGCTTCGAGTTTCCCACCGGCGGCGAGATCCGTCTCGAAGGCAAACTGCTCAACAACGTGCCGCCGCACAAGCGCGACATCGGCATGGTGTTCCAGAACTACGCGCTCTTCCCGCATCTCACGGTCGAGCAGAACGTGGCCTACCCGCTGGGCGTGCGCAAGGTGCCGACCGCCGAGCGGGCGCAGCGCGTGAACGACGCGCTCAAGATGGTGCGCATGGAAGGTTTCGCCAAGCGTTATCCCGCGCAGCTCTCGGGCGGCCAGCAGCAGCGCATCGCGCTTGCCCGCGCGCTCGTCTTCCAGCCCAAGCTCGTGCTGATGGACGAACCGCTCGGCGCGCTCGACAAGCAGTTGCGTGAACATATGCAGTACGAACTGAAGTCGCTGCACGAGAAGCTTGGCGTCACATTCGTCTACGTCACGCACGATCAGGGCGAGGCGCTCACGATGTCGGACCGCGTGGCGGTGTTCGACAAGGGCATCGTGCAGCAGCTTGACAGCGTGGACCGGCTCTACGAGTCGCCGTGCAACGAGTTCGTGGCGAACTTCATCGGCGACAGCAACCGGCTGCGCGGCACCATTGCCGCCGTGGATGGCGAGTACTGCGAAATGCATCTCGCCGACGGCACGCGCCTGAAGGGCCGCAATGTGGCGGGTGCGCAGGCGGGCGCCTCAGCCATCGCCTGCATTCGCCCCGAGCGCATGAAGCTCGCGAACGGCTCGAGGGGTAACGGTGCGAACGCGCTGGCGGGCGAAGCGCGCGGCCTGATCTATTTCGGCGACCACGTGCGCATGCGCTGTGGCTTGCCCCAGCAGGACGAGTGCTTCGTGAAGGTGCCGCTCGGCACCGAGGCGCTCGACGGTTTCGCGCCCGGTCAGCCGGTCGCACTCGAATTCGCGCCGGAGCATCTGCGCGTGTTCGCTTGAGGCGTGCGGGCGCGGCGCGCAATCTCGCGCGCCGTCGCCTCGCGAAGCAGGCGTCTCGACGATCGGGCCACGTTTCTCGCATCGAAGGGCCCGGCAAGACAAACCACCAAGGAGAAGGGACTCAACCATGAAGCAGATCGGCAACATGCGCGTTGCAGCGGTCGCGGCCGCGCTCGCACTCTCGTTCGGCGTGGCGAATGCCGCGGAGCTGACCGTCGTGAACTTTGGGGGCGCCAATGGCAATGCGCAGAAGGCGGCGTTCAACGAGCCGTTCCAGTCGCAGACGGGCAACAAGATCACCGCCGTCGAGTACAACGGCGAGCAGGCCAAGGTGAAGGCCATGGTCGACGCGAAGCACGTGGACTGGGACGTGGTGGAAGTCGAAACCGGCGACATCGCGCGCGGTTGCGACGAAGGTCTCTACGAGAAGCTCGACTGGGCCAAGCTCGGCAACAAGGGCGACTTCATGAAGGCCGCGCAGCAGCCCTGCGGCGCAGGCTTCTTCGTGTGGTCCACGGCACTCGCCTATAACGCCGACAAGCTCAAGACCGCGCCCACGAACTGGGCCGACTTCTGGGACGTGAAGAAATTCCCGGGCAAGCGCGGCATGCGCAAGGGCGCACGGTACAACATGGAATTCGCCCTGATGGCCGACGGCGTAGCGCCGCAGGACGTCTACAAGGTGCTCTCGACGAAGGCCGGTCAGGACCGCGCGTTCAAGAAGCTCGATGAGCTGAAGCCGAACATCCAGTGGTGGGAAGCCGGCGCGCAGCCGCCGCAGTTCCTGGTCGCGGGCGACGTGGTGATGTCCACGGCGTACAACGGCCGTATCGACGCCGCGCAGCGCGAAGGCAAGAACCTCAAGGTAGTGTGGACCGGCAGCATCTACGACCTCGACTACTGGGCGATCCCGAAGGGCGCGCCGAACAAGGCGCTGGCCGAGCAGTACATCGCTTACACGCTTTCGCCGAAACCGCAGCAGGAGTATGCGCAGCACATCGCGTATGGCCCGGTGAACGCGAACGCGATCAAGGCGCTCGATGCGAAGACGCTCGCCAACCTGCCGAATTCGCCGGCCAACGGCAAGAACGCCATCCAGGAGAACCTCACGTTCTGGACCGACCACGGCGACGAACTGGAGCAGCGTTTCTCCTCGTGGGCCGCGAAGTAAGGGTGGGCTAGACGCTCCGGCGTGCGAGCGCCGGAGCGTTTTGTAGCATGGCAGGGGGAGACCAGGTGTGACTACGATGACGACCGTGACCAACGTTGCCGGCGCGGCACGCGAGGAGACCGCGCGGCTGAAGCGCGAACTGCGCGTGGCGCAAGCGAAGAAGCGCACGATGGCGCTCATGCTGATCGCGCCGCTCGCGATCTTTCTGCTGCTGATTTTCGTGGTGCCGATCGCGGCACTGCTCACGCGTGCGGTGCAGAACCCCGAAGTGGCGACAGCGCTGCCGCATACCATCGCGGCGCTGCGCGGCTGGGACCGCAAGAGCGCGCCACCCGACGCGGCTTACGCTGCGCTTGCGCAGGACCTCACCGTCGTAAAGGAAGGTGATGCGATGGGCGCGCTGGCGCGCCGCCTGAACGTGGAAATCGCGGGCTTCCGCTCGCTCGTCGCGAAGACGGCGCGCGCCATGCCGCTCGCCGACGACGACGGCAAACCGCTTACGCTCACTCCCGCGCAAACGCGCGCCAAGATCGTCGAACTCGACGACCGCTGGGGCGACGTGACCTACTGGCAAGCCATTGCGAAGAACAGCTCGCGCATCTCGCCGTTCTATCTGCTCGCCTCGCTCGATCATCGTCAGGATGCGTTCGGCCGCATCGTGGCCGCCGATCCCGAGCAGCAGATCTATCTCGACGTGTTCGCGCGCACCTTCGTCATCAGCGTGTTCGTCACGGTGTTCGCGCTGCTGCTCGGTTACCCGCTCGCTTACTGGATCTCGACGCTCTCCGAGCGCCGCGCGAATCTCGTGATGATCCTCGTGCTGATTCCGTTCTGGACGTCGATTCTCGTGCGCGTGGCGGCGTGGATCGTGATCTTGCAGGGCGAGGGCCTCGTCAACAAGGCGCTGATGGGCTCGGGCCTCATCTCGCATCCGCTCGCGCTGCTGTTCAACCGCGTGGGCGTCTACATTTCGATGACGCACATCCTGCTGCCGTTCATGGTGCTGCCGCTCTACAGCGTGATGAAGTCGATTCCGCCGACTTACCAGCGCGCGGCCGTATCGCTCGGCAGCCATCCGTTCGCGGCCTTCTGGCGCGTGTATGTGCCGCAGACGTACCCCGGCGTGGGCGCGGGCGTGCTGCTCGTGTTCATTCTCTCGATCGGCTACTACATCACGCCGGCGCTGCTCGGCGGCCCGGGCGACCAGATGGTCAGCTACTACGTGGCGTACTTCACCAACGTGTCGATCAACTGGGGCATGGCCTGCGCGCTCGGCGCGCTGCTGCTCGCGGCGACCACGGTGCTCTATTTCGTCTACGGGCGCTTCACGCGCACGCAACTGAGCCTTGGCTAAGGGAGGCGCGATCATGAAATTTGCCAAGCCGCTTTTTGCGCCGCATACGTCGGCCGTCGAACGCGTGTGGTACTTCGCGCTGCGCGCGCTCGTCGTGCTCACGCTGCTGTATCTGATCCTGCCCGTGCTCGCGATCGTGCCGCTGTCGTTTTCGTCGAGCACGTTCCTCGTCTACCCGATTCCGGGCTGGTCGCTGCGCTGGTATGAAAACCTCGTGATGTCCGACGAATGGCGCATGGCCGCGAAAAACAGCTTCATCGTGGGCCCCGCCGCCACAGTCGTGGCGACCGTGCTCGGCACACTCGCGGCCATCGGCATCACCAAGGCCGATTTCCGCGGCAAGACACTGCTCATGGCCGTGCTCATTTCGCCGATGATCGTGCCCGTGGTGGTGGTGGGCGTGGGCATGTATCTGTTCTTCGCGCCGCTCGGCCTCGCCAATACGTATCTCGGCCTGATCCTCGCGCACGCGTCGCTGGGCGTGCCGTTCGTCGTGACGACGGTGGCGGCAACGCTGCAGGGGTTCAATCACAATCTCGTGCGTGCGAGCCTTTCGCTCGGGGCCAATCCGGTCACGACGTTCTTCCGCATCACGCTGCCCGTCATCGCGCCGGGCGTGATTTCGGGCGCGCTGTTCGCGTTCGCCACGTCGTTCGACGAAGTCGTCGTGACGCTCTTCCTCGCGGGCGCCGACCAGACCACCTTGCCGCGTCAGATGTTCACGGGCATCCGCGAGAACATCAGCCCGACGATCGCTGCGCTTGCCACGATCCTGATCGTGTTCTCCACGTGTCTGCTGCTCGCGCTCGAATGGCTGCGCGGCAGGAATGCAGCGCGCGCGGTGAAGGCGTGATGGCTTGAGATGTCGATGAAAAAAAGGCAGCGCCGTGGCGCTGCCTTTTTTTGCTTCTGCGCACTACGTCTGCAGCAGCGGCGGCACACGCCGCTTGACCCACGGCGTGGCCTGATCGTACGCGTGGGCGAGTTGCAGCACCGAGAGGTCCGCCTGCGGCTTGCCGATCACCTGCAGACCCATCGGCAGGCCTTGCGCATTGAAGCCCGCGGGCACGCTGATGACAGGCAGCCCCGCGAGGCTGCCGCCGATCACGACTTCCATCCAGCGGTGATAGGTATCCATCGTGCGGCCCGCGATCGACTTCGGCCAATGCTCGCTCGCGTCGAACGGGAAGAGTTGGGCGCTGGGCAGCACGAGGTAGTCGTAACGCTCGAACAGCGCGAGCAGCGCGTTGTACCACTGGCTGCGCGTGACCGAGGCGTTCCACACGTCTTCGCCCGAGAGCTTCAGGCCGCCTTCCACTTCCCATTGCGCTTCCGGCTTGAGCAGCGCGCGCTTTTCCGGGGCGCGATAGAGCGCGCCCAGCGTGCCCGCGCACGAGAAATGGCGCAGCGTGACCCACGTTTGCCACACGCGCTCCATGGCGAAGTCGGGGCGCGCGGCTTCGACCTTGCAGCCTAACGATTCGAAGTCCTTGAGCGCCGTTTCGCAGAGTGCGAGCACGCCGTCTTCCATGGGCAGATAGCCGTCGTAATCGCCGAGCCAACCGATGCGCGCGCAACCAAAGTCGCGCTCGAGCGAGCCCGCGAACTGCGCGGGATCTTCGGCAATGGAAAGCGGCGCGCGCGCGTCGTAGCCCGCCTGGGTAGAAAGCAGCATCGCGAGGTCGGGCACACTGCGGGCCATCGGTCCCGCGTAGCCGAGCTGGTGGAAGAACAGCTCGTGCGCCGGCACGGAGGGCACGCGGCCCTGCGACGGACGAAAGCCGAACACGTTATTCCAGCCCGCGGGATTGCGCAGCGACCCCATCATGTCGCTGCCGTCCGCCACGGGGAGCATGCGCAGCGCCAACGCCACGGCCGTGCCGCCGCTGCTGCCGCCCGCGCTGCGCGTGGGATCGTAAGCGTTGCGCGTGGTACCGAAGACCGTGTTGTAAGTGTTCGAGCCCAGGCCGAACTCCGGCGTGTTCGTCTTGCCGATGAAAATCGCGCCCTGTGCGCGCATGCGCGCGGCCATCAGGGAATCCGCTGCGGGCACTTCGTTGCGGAACAACGGCGAGCCTTGCGTGTACGGGATGCCGGCCGTAGGCGTGAGATCCTTCGGCGCTTGCGGCATACCGTGCATCCAGCCAAGGTACTCGCCTCGCGCGAGCTGGGCGTCGCGTTCGCCTGCTTCAGCGAGCAATGTGGCGCGCTCGCGTAGCGAGACGATGGCGTTCGCCGGCGTATTCACGCGCTCGATATGGTCGAGAAACGCCGTCATCACTTCGCGGCAGGACACCTTGCGCAGGCGTATCCATTCCGAAAGCTCAAGCGCGTCGGCCGCGACGAGATCGTTGGGGGACAGACTTGCGGGGGACAGCGATGCCTGGTTCATACGTGTCTCTCGTTTGCGGATGGAGCAGGGGAGGTCATTGTCGCGCAGGCGCGGAGCAAGCGAAAGGAAACGAATGGTTGCCGCCGCGGGTTGATGGTTGCCGCGTGGGGCGGCCAGGTTACCGGACGGTCGCGGCAGGCGCCGATGTGTCGTTGCCTTGCCCTGGCGGCGCGGTGCCGGGGAGCGGGGCGCCACCGAGGGCTTGATAGAGCGCCGCGGTGTCGGTCAGGCGATCCGCATGAACGCGCGAGCGGTCGAGCGTGGTCTGGAGTGCCTGGCGTTGCGCATCGATCAGCGAAAACTCGCTCACGCCGCCCGCGTTGTAGCGCGTTTGTGCGATCGCCGCGTTGGCCTGGGCCTCGCGAGCGGCGTCGTCGCGCGCCTGCAGTTCGGTCGCATCGTTCTGGAGCGCCTGCAGCGAGTCGGCGACCTGCTGCAGCGCCTCCAGAACGGTCTGCCGATAGTCGGCGAAAGCGGCTTCATAGGCGGCTTCTGACGCGCGTTTCTTCGCGCGCAATTCGCCGCCATGGAACAGCGGCTGCGTGAGGCCGAGCCCGACGTTCCAGATGTTCAGTCCGCTGATGACGTCCTCGATACGCGTGCGCTCCGACCCGATACTTGCCGAGAGCGAGATCTGCGGAAAAAGATTCGCCGTCGCTACGCCCACGTTCGCGCCGGCCTGGTGCAGCAGCGCCTCGGCGGCGCGTATGTCGGGACGCTCGCGGGCCAGCGTGGAAGGCACAATGAGCGAAACCGTATCGGGCAGATGCAGCGTATCGAGAGAAAGGGCATCGAGCGGCGCGGCGAACTGCGCGGGCGCGACGCCCAGCAGGGTGGCGAGCTGATGCTCGGCAGCCGCGCGCTGCGTTTCGAGCGGCGGCAGCGAGGCGCGCGTTTGCGCGAGCAGGGTGCGCTGGCTGCGCAGGTCGATCTGCGCGACGCCGCCGGCCGCGTAGCGTGCCTGCATGATCGCGAGCTGGCGCGCCTGCGTCTGCGCGAGTTGCGTGGTGAGATCGATCTGACGTTGCAGCGATGCGCGGCGGATGGCGGTGGACACCACGTTGGCGGCCACCGAAAGTCGCGCAGCCTCCATTTCGTACGCCTGATAATCGACCTGCGCGAACGTGGATTCCAGCGCGCGACGGTTGGCGCCGAACAAGTCGAATACGTACGAGACGCTGACTGAAGCGTTGTAGAGCGTAAACGGCGGCGGATTCGGCACTTGCGTAATGCCGAAAGCGGCGAGATCGACTTTCTGGCGCGTGCCGGAAAGTTTCAGATCGACAGAGGGAAAGTTCGTCGCGCCTGCCTGCGCGTTGTAGTTTTCGCGCGCCTCCACGAGCCTGGCGCGCGCCGAGTCGAGCGTGGGACTCGCGCGCAAGGCCTGATCGACGAGTTCATTCAACTGCGCGCTGCCATATTGTTTCCACCAATCGTTTGAGGCGTGTTCCACGGCCGTGAAGGTCTGCGCGCCGCCGCCGGGGCCGGTGGCGCTGGCGGTGGATGCCGGCACGGGCTCGCGCGTCCAGCCCGTGGCATCGGGCGCGGCAGGCGGGTGGAAATCGGGGCCCACGGTGCAGCCCGCGAGCATGAGCACAAGCAGGAGGGCAACGGTGGCGTCGCGCGTCATGGTCGTGTGCCTCGCGCTAGTCGAGCGTGCGCCGGTAAAAGCGCACGGCGATCGCCATGACCGCGACCGTAAAGACGGCGAGCGGCCAGACCGCCGGCCACAAGTCGGTCCAGCCGTTGCCCTTGAGCAGGATGCCGCGCACGAGCCGGTTGAAATACGTGAGCGGCAGCAGATTGCCGAGCCATTGCGCCCAGCGCGGCATGCCGCCGAACGGGAACATGAAGCCGGAGAGCAGCAGGCTCGGCAGGAAATAGAACATCGTCAGCTGCATGGCCTGCAACTGGTTTTGCGCGAGCGACGACAGCGTGATGCCCACCGTGAGATTCGCGGCAATGAACAGCAGCGCCGAAAGATAGAGCGTGACGAGACCGCCCGCGAACGGCACGTGAAAGACGTAGCGCGCGGCGAGCACAATGATGGTCGCCTGGATCAGCCCGATCGCCACGTACGGAATGATCTTGCCCGTCATCACCTCGATGGGCAGCACAGGCGTCGCGAGCAGGTTCTCCATCGTGCCGCGCTCGCGCTCTCGCGTGATGGCGAGGCCCGTCATCATCACCATTGTCATCGTGAGGATCACGCCCATCAGCCCGGGCACGACGTTGTATTGCGTGATGCCCTCGGGGTTGTAGAGCCGGTGCACCTGCACGTCGAACGCGGCGGGGGTGCCGTTCAGATGCGCGAGCGGGCCGGTGAGGTCCTTCGCGGCCACCGGCGCGACAAGCCCGGGCAGCGCCGCCAGCGCGGTGGTGATGGCGGTGGGATCGCTCGCGTCGGCTTCGACGAGCAGCGAGGGTCGTTCGCCACGCAGCAGGCGCCGCGAGAAATCGACAGGAATGCTGAGCACGAACTGCACCGTGCCGCGCGCGAGCGCATGACGCGCCGAGGCTTCGTCAGGCAGCGTTTCGATCACGTCGAAATAGGCGGAGTTACGCATGCCCGCGACGAAGCTGCGCGCGAACACGCTGTCTTCGCGCACGACGATGGCCGTGGGCAGATGCTTGGGGTCGGTGTTGATCGCATAGCCGAACAGCGTGAGCTGGATGATCGGCAGGCCCACGATCATCGCGAACGTGATGCGGTCGCGCTTGAGCTGCAGGAACTCCTTGAGCACGATGCTCCACCAGCGCGCCACGGAAAACGGGAACGAGGCGCTCACGACGTGACCCCGTAATTGTCCTGAGCATGGCTCATCAGGTAGATGAAGACATCTTCGAGACCAGTGTCGATGCGTTCCGCGCGCAGCGGCTGGCCTTCTACGGCACGCTCGACCGCCTTGGCGAGCGCTGCGTGATCGCGTCCGCTCGCATGCAGCGCGGAGCCGAACACCACCGTCTGGTCGATGCCCGGCGCGTCGCGCAGCTGCGCGGCGAGTGCGCTGAGCCGCTCGCCATGAATCGCCCACGTTTCGAGGTTCTGTTCAGCGATCACCTCGGCCGCGGTGCCCTGCGTGAGCAGCTTGCCGTAGGCGATATAGGCGAGCTTGTGGCAGCGCTCGGCTTCGTCCATGTAATGCGTGCTCACGAGTACCGAAATGCCCCGCGCGGCGAGCCGGTGCAACTCCTCCCAGAAGTCGCGGCGTGCGGTGGGATCGACGCCCGCTGTCGGTTCGTCGAGCAGCAGCAATTCGGGCTCGTGCAGCATGCAGGCCGCGAGCGCGAGCCGCTGCTTCCAGCCGCCCGAAAGCGCACCCGTGAGCTGGCTCGCGCGGCTGGCGAGCCCGAGCGATTCGAGCGCGCGGTCGACGGCTTCGCGCCGGTTCGGCATCTCGTAGATGCGCGCGACGAAGTCGAGGTTCTCGCGGATCGTCAGGTCTTCCCAGTACGAGAATCGCTGCGTCATGTAGCCGACGTGACGTTTGATTTGCGCGCTCTCGCGCAGGATGTCGTAGCCAAGGCAAGTGCCCGAACCCGAGTCGGGCGTGAGCAGCCCGCACATGAGCCGGATCGACGTGGTTTTGCCGCTGCCGTTCGGGCCGAGAAAGCCGAAGATCTCGCCGCGCGCCACACGCAGCGACACGTCGTTGACGACATGCTTGCTGCCGAAACGCTTGTTGAGATTGCGCACGTCGATGGCGTAGTCGCCGGCGGATCGAACTGGTGTGCTCATTGAAGCGTCACCTCGACCGGCTGGCCCGGATGCAGCTTCACGGCGTCTTCTGCGGAAGGCCGCGCCTCGATCATGAAAACGAGCTTCGCGCGGTTCTCGTTGCTGTAGATGACGGGCGGCGTATATTCGGCGGCGTTCGAAATCCACGTGATGGTGGCGGGCACCAGGGCGGCGCAGCCGTCGCAGCGCACGTTCACCTTGCGACCTGGCGCGAGCGATCCGACGATCGTTTCCGGCACGAAGAAGCGCACCTTCACGTTCTGAGGCGGCAACATCTGCACGACGGGGTTGCCCGCCTGCACCCACTCGCCTACACGAAATAGCGTGTCGTAGACGAGGCCGCCGCTCGGCACACTCACGCGCTTCTGGTCGAGCCGCCACTGCGCCTGTGCGAGCGAGGCGCGCGCGGCCTCGACGTCGGCGGCCTGGGCGGCGATTTGCGCGCTACGTCCCGGCAGATTCGCCACGCGCACCTGGTTTTGCAACTCGCGCACCTGGGCGGCCGTGGAGGCAGCCTGCGCGCGCGAATCGTCGAGCTGTGCCTGCGCAATACCGCCCGCGCGAAGCTGTGTTTCGTCGCGCGTGAGCTGGAGCGCGGCCTTGCGCGCGTTCGCCTCGGCCTGCGCGAGCTGTGCCTCGGTCACGCGCACTTCGGGCGGACGCTTGCCCGTCTGGAGGTCGGCGAGCTGCTGCTGTGCGGCCGTCAGCCGATGCTGCGCCTCGTCGCGCGCAGCCGCTTCCTCGACGGAGTCGAGCGCGAAGGCGGGCGCATTGGCGGCGACAGTCTGCCCGCGTTGCACTTCGAGGTGTGTGAGCGTGCCCGGCTGCGAAGAAGCGAGATAGACGTACTCGCCTTCGGCATAGCCCTGCCAGCCAGCCGGTCCATGCCTGGAACACGCGGCTAACACGAGCAACGCAGTGCATATGACGGCAATGAGGCGCTTCATGACGCGTCCCCCTTGCGGCTCCCCGTCGAGCCCGTCGCGCGGCGCGCACGCGTGGCCTGCGGCGCGGGCCGCAAGGCCGCGCTCAACAGCGCGCTCACATGCCGATGCAGTGCCTCGCGCTCGATCTTCGGAAAGCCGCGCACACTTTGCCAGAGCTTCGAAGTGGCGAGCGGCAGCATGACGAGCGCGAGAATCGAGATGAACAGCAGCGGAGCTTCGAGTTCGGCGTTGACGCTGCCATCGCGCTGCGCCTCGTTGACGCGCGCGGCAAAACGTTGCAACTGCTCGGTGGGCAGACGCTTGAGCATGCGCTCGCGCAGCAGGCCGCCTTCGTTGACGATTTCGCGCAGCCAGAGCGGCGGCAGCCAGGGCATGCGCGCGGTGACGTCGAAGAGCCGCGCGACCAGTTCCTCCACGAGCGCGTGAGGATCTTGCGAGAGATCACTGTCAGCGCTATCCACACTCTCCCACACGAAGGCAATGGAGCGCGCGATGCGCTCCTCGACCACGGCGTCGAGCAGCTTTTCGCGATTCGTGAAGTAGTAGTGAACCATCGCGGACGTCACGCCGGCGGCCTCGGCGATCTGCGCCATGGTGGTGGCCGCGATGCCCTGCTCGCCGAACAGTTGCGTGGCGCTGGCGAGCAGCCGCTCGCGCATGTCGAGGTCGGCGGCGGCGGGGCGCCGGCCTCGCGGGCGGGCCGCAGCAGCAGCGGTGCGGGTGCGCGTGATCATCGTTCTACTTTAATTCACGCGTTAGTTAAATTCAAACTATGAGAGCAATGGGTTAACCCTGCGACAGTTTCTTGCGGGTTCTTTCAGAACTTTCCTATACACAATTGCCGCCAGATCGTTCAGGCTGTGAGATTCACGCTGAAGGGTCAAACGAATACGCCACCATGGAACAAAAAATGAAACGCGTCGTCGTCATCGACGACCATCCGATCGTGCTGAAGATGCTCGCCAACGTGCTCAATACGGAGTACGAACTGGTCGGCGAGTGCAGCGACGGCGAAGCGGGCCTGCGCCTCGTCCAGCAACTGCATCCCGATCTGGTCATTCTCGACCTCGAGTTGCCAAAGCTCGACGGCCTTTCCGTGATCCGCGGCGTTCGCACGACGCAGCCCGGCGCACGCATTCTCGTGCTCTCTGCGAAGCCCGAGCTGGTCATGGCCAATCACACGCGCGTCGCGGGCGCGAACGGCTATGTCAACAAGAATCGCGGTGTGGAGGAACTGTGCGGTGTGGTCAAGGCGGTCTTGCTCGGCTACGACTGCTTCCCGGCGGGTAGCTGCGGCGGCGGACGCGACGTCGCGCTCAACGGGCTGTCGCCTCGCGAAGTCGAAGTCCTGCAGTATCTAGCGCGCGGTTTGAGCAACAAGGGTATCGCGGCACGGCTTGGGCTTTCCGATAAAACCGTCAGCACCTACAAGACCCGCGTACTGGACAAGCTCGGCGTGTCGTCGCTTGCGGCGCTGATCGAGTTTGCGACGTTGAACAAGCTGATCGAATAGCTCGACCCGGAGCCCAGTCGAAAAAAAAGCCCGACTTGCGTCGGGCTCCAAGTGTGACCGCACCCGTTGCCGGGCGCGGCACCTGCAAAAAACTGCGTACTTACGCCGCGAGCAGCGAGCGCAGCACGAACGGCAGAATACCGCCGTGCTTGTAGTAGTCGACTTCGATCGGCGTGTCGATGCGCAGCAGCACCTGCACGCGCTGGTCCTTGCCGTCCTTGTGGTGGATCACGAGCGTCAGGTCCTGTTGCGGCTTGAAGTCGTCCGTCAGGCCTTCGATGTCGAACGTTTCTTCGCCGGTCAGGCCGAGCGACTGAACGCTGTCCGAACCCTTGAACTGCAGCGGCAGAACGCCCATGCCAACGAGGTTCGAGCGGTGGATACGCTCGAAGCTGCGTGCGACCACGGCCTTCACGCCCAGCAGCTGCGTGCCTTTGGCTGCCCAGTCACGCGACGAACCGGTACCGTACTCTTCGCCTGCGAACACCATGGTCGGCGTGCCGGCGTCGATGTACTTCATCGCTGCGTCATAGATCGAGAGCTGTTCGCCGCTCGGCTGATGGATCGTCAGGCCGCCTTCCACGCGCGTGCCGTCGGCCTTCGCCGGGATCATCAGGTTCTTGATACGCACGTTCGCGAAGGTGCCGCGCATCATCACGTCGTGGTTGCCGCGGCGCGAGCCGTAGCTGTTGAAGTCGGCCTTCTGCACGCCGTTTTCCTTCAGCCACTTGCCTGCGGGCGAGTCTTCCTTGATCGAGCCAGCCGGGCTGATGTGGTCGGTCGTGACCGAATCACCGAAGATGCCCAGTGCGCGCGCGCCCTTGATTTCGGGCACGCCCGAGGACGGCGTCATCGAAAAATCGCTGCCGAAGAATGGCGGCTCGGCGATGTAGGTCGACTTCGGCCAGTCGTAGACCTGACCTTCTTCGCCTTCGATCTTGCTCCACAGGTCGCCCTTCTTCGTGAGCTGGCTGTAGTTCTTCTGGAACGCGTCCGGATCGAGCGCGAACTTGAGTAGCGCGTTGACTTCGTCGCTCGTCGGCCAGATGTCGCCGAGGTAGATGTCACGGCCGCCGTTGCCCTTGCCCACCGGTTCCGTCATCAGGTCGCGCGTGATGTTGCCCGCGATCGCGTATGCGACCACCAGCGGCGGCGAGGCCAGGAAGTTCGCGCGGATGTTCGGGTGGATACGCGCTTCGAAGTTGCGGTTGCCCGAGAGCACCGCAGCCGCGACGACATCGTTCTTGACGATCGATTCGTTCAGTTCGGGCGTCAGGTCGCCGGCGTTGCCGATACAGGTCGTGCAGCCGTATGCCGCGAGTTCGAAGCCGAGCTTCGAGAGGTACGGCAGCAGGCCCGTTTTCGTCAGGTATTCGGTGACGATGCGCGATCCCGGCGCGAGCGACGTCTTGATGTGCGGCGCGACCGTCAGGCCCGCTTCCACGGCCTTCTTCGCGAGCAGACCGGCGGCCAGCAGCACGCTCGGGTTCGACGTGTTCGTACACGACGTGATCGCGGCGATCAGCACGTCGCCGTTGTGCAGCTTGACCTTGTCGCCCGCCGCGTATTCGGCGGAGAGGTCGGCGGCCTTCTTGTTGAAGCCGTTTTCCGCGACCGGCTTCGAGAACAGGTCCGTGAAGGTCGACTTCACGTTGCCGATTTCGATGCGGTCTTGCGGGCGCTTCGGACCGGCCAGCGACGGTGCGACCGTGCCGAGGTCGAGGACGAGCGTCTTCGTGTAGTCGATGTCGCCGGCCTTCGGCACACCGAAGAGGTCCTGCGCCTTGAAGTAGTTCGCGAACGCCTCGATTTCGGCTTGCGTGCGGCCCGTGCCCTTGAAGTAGTCGATCGTCTTTTCGTCGACGGGGAAGAAGCCCATCGTCGCGCCGTATTCCGGCGCCATGTTGCCGATCGTCGCGCGGTCGGGCACGCCGATCGACGCCGTGCCTTCGCCGAAGAACTCGACGAACTTGCCGACGACCTTCTCCTTGCGCAGCATTTCGGTGATGGTCAGCACGAGGTCGGTGGCCGTGCAGCCTTCACGCAGCTTGCCCTTGAGCTCGACGCCCACCACGTCAGGCGTGAGGAAGTACACCGGCTGGCCGAGCATGCCGGCTTCCGCTTCGATGCCGCCCACGCCCCAGCCCACCACGCCGATGCCGTTGATCATCGTGGTGTGGCTGTCGGTGCCGACGAGCGTGTCCGGGTAGTAGACGGTATCGCCGCCCTCGGCCTTCTTGTGCACGCCGCGCGCGAGGTATTCCAGGTTCACCTGGTGGACGATGCCGATGCCCGGCGGCACGACCTTGAACGTGTCGAACGCCTGCATGCCCCACTTCATGAACTGGTAACGCTCGTTGTTGCGCTGGAATTCCAGTTTCATGTTCAGGTCGAGCGCGTCTTTCTGGCGGAAGTAGTCGATCTGGACCGAGTGGTCGACGACGAGATCCACCGGCACGAGCGGCTCGATGACCTTCGGGTCCTTTCCGACCTGCTTGGCCACGCCGCGCATGGCGGCGATGTCGGCGAGCAGCGGCACGCCGGTGAAGTCCTGCAACACGACGCGGGCGACCACGAACGGGATCTCGTCGACGCGCGTGGCGTTCGGCTTCCAGTTCGCGAGTTGCTCGATGTGCTCTTCCGCGATCTTCTTGCCGTCGTAGTTACGCAGCACAGACTCGAGCACCAGACGAATCGAGACCGGCAGACGATTGATCTTCACGCCAAGCTGCTTGCCGAGTTGCGGCAGCGAGTAGAACTTGCCTTTGCCGGAACCGCTGTCGAATTCTTTTAGCGTTTTGTGGAGATTGTGGGCCATAGTGTTTTCCTTCGTTTAATCGCGGAAATAACGCTTACTGCTCGTTTGCTGCTATCACTGATACCTGCCTGATTGCTCAGATCACATACATGTCGACGTACTCGTTGACGGGCAGGGCGCAAAGCCGCGCCTCGTCGAGCGAGACATCGAGAATCGCCTGCTGCTGCTTCGCGGGGAAGCGGCGCGCGAGGTTGATTCGAAACTTCTCGATCAGCAGCGGAATGCCTTCTTCGCGGCGCCGCTTGTGGCCGATCGGGTACTCGACTACGACCTCGTCGAGCGTCGTGCCGTCGATGAGCTCTATGGTGAGCGCATTCGCGATCGAGCGCTTGTCCGGATCGTGATAATCCTTCGTAAATTGCGGGTCTTCCACGCATACCGTCTTCGCGCGCAGTGCGTCGATGCGCGGGTCGCTCGCGACGTCGTCTTCGTAGTCGGAGGCGGTGAGGCGGCCGAAGATCAGCGGCACGGCGACCATGTACTGGATACAGTGGTCGCGATCGGCCGGGTTGGCAAGCGGGCCGCTCTTGTCGATGATGCGGATGGCCGCTTCATGCGTGCGGATGGTGATGCGTTTGATGTCCCCAGCCGTCTTGCCGCGTTGCGCCAGCATGCCGTGCAGCGTCATCGCGGCTTCGGCAGCGGTCTGCGCGTGGAATTCGGCGGGGAACGAAATCTTGAACAGCACGTTTTCCATGACATACGTGCCGTAGGGGCGTTGAAACCTGAACGGCTGTCCCTTGAACGAGACGTCGTAGAAGCCCCACGTTTTTGCCGTGAGCGCCGAGGGATAGCCCATCTCGCCCGTTTTCGCCATGAGCGCTAGGCGCACGGCGCGCGAGGTGGCGTCGCCTGCGGCCCACGACTTGCGCGAGCCCGTATTGGGCGCGTGGCGGTAGGTGCGCAGCGACTGGCCGTCGACCATCGCGAGCGAAACGGCGTTGATCAGCTCGTCGCGCGTGAGCCCGAGCATTTGTCCGACCACGGCGGTGGAGGCGAGCTTCACCAGTAGCACATGGTCGAGCCCGACCTGGTTGAACGAGTTTTCCAGCGCAATGCAGCCCTGGATCTCGTGCGCCTTCACCATGCCTTCGAGCACATGCTGCATGGTGAGCGGCGGCTTGCCCTGGGCGACGGCGGTGCGCGAGAGCCAGTCGGCGGTCGCGAGGATGCCGCCCAGGTTGTCCGACGGATGGCCCCATTCGGCGGCGAGCCAGGTGTCGTTGAAGTCGAGCCAGCGGATCATCGCGCCGATGTTGAACGCGGCCTGAACCGGATCGAGCTGGAATGGCGTGCCCGGCACTTTCGCACCGTGCGGGACGATCGTGCCCGGCACGATCGGTCCCAGCAACTTGGTGCAGGCGGGGTAGGAGAGCGCCTCGAGTCCGCAGCCGAGGGTATCGATCAGGCAATGCCGGGCCGTCGTCAGCGCGAGCGCGCTGTCAACCCCGTCTTTGGCAAACCCGCCCAGCACGTAGTCGACGATATCGACCAGTACCTGGTCCGGCTGCGGCCTGACGTTGGAGATCAGGGCGGACATCGAGGCGATCCTGCGGTCCTTACTGGCCCGCGGCGCCGCTGGCGGCTGCCGGAGCGCGGTTAGCCGGGTTCAGCGCTTGAGCCTGGGTCGGCGCCATTGCGCCTTGCTGCATTGCAACAGTCTTGCACTCGTCGGCCAGACGCGAGCTGTCCTTGTCCGAGAACAGCATGGCCTTCGTCGGGATCACGACGAGATCGAGGCCGGTAGCGGCGTCGTGGAAGCGGTCGGCGCCCGTGGTCGTGACCTGACGCGGCAGGTTGTAGTTCTTGTTCGCCCAGTGAACGGTGACGATCTGGTCACGCGCCATGTCGCCCTTCAGGTCGAATTGTGCGCCTTCAGCGCAGCTCCAGTGCTCCGAGCCTTCCGGGACCGGATCCATCTTCGCTTCCTTGGCCGGGTTGGCCTTGCGCTTGATGATGCGATGCTTCGGAGCCGGCTTCTTGGCGGTCGTGGTCGACGTGCCTTGTGCGGCGGCGTCGGTGGCAGCCAGCATCAGCGTCGAGGACAGCGTGCCGATGACAGCGGCGATCAGCAGTTTCTTCATGAGTGTCAAACCTTTATCTATCTAAAAGCGGTTGATCAGTGCGCGGTTGAACAGGCAACCGCCGTTTGCACTGCGCGCGCCCCGAAAGCGCGCAGCGGACGCTATTTTCACCTATTTATCGCCATGAACTTCAATTTCTCCGGCCCGGTGTTGTTTGCGCCGTGGTTCGCAAGTAACTGCCTGTAACTGTCCGTGACTGCCGTCGCTGCGCCAGGTGGCGCGCGATGCGCCTGTTTGCCTTGGCGCAGTAGGTTGAAAACGTTTTCTGCGCCTTCCCGGCGCGCATTCATGCCGACTCCCGCGTCGGCTCCCCGCTCGCGAACAGCGGCGCCGCTTCGGTCGGCACGGCGCGGCCCGTGGCGCGCGCGCGGCGCAGCACGGACCAGTAATAGCGATAGCTCGCACGGTCGTGCAGCGTGTCGCCGTGGCGTGTCGGACCCCATTGTGCGTGCTGCGCGGCCAGCAGGATTTCGGCGGCCAGCGCGATTTCTTCGTCGCGCGGCGCGAAAGCGGCCACGATTGCGGGAATCTGCGCCGGGTGAATGCTCCACATGCGCGTGTAGCCGAACTCGTTGCGTGCGCGGTGCGCGTCGTTCGCCACCACGTCCATGTCGCGCACTTCCGTACTGACGTTGTGCGAGGGCACGCGGCCGAACGCGTGGCACGCGGCTGCGATTTCGAGCTTCGCGCGGCGCACGAGCGGGTGGTCGAACTGGCCGGGCGAGCGCATCGCCGTGTCGGGAATCGCGCCGTCGTGCGCGGAGACGAAGTCCATCAGCCCGAAGCTCAGCGACTCGACGCCGCGCAGCGCGGCGAGGTCGAACACGCGCGCGAGTGCGCCATGCGTTTCGACGAGCAATTGAACGGGAATGGGCTTGTCGATCCCCATCTCGACGCGCGTGGCCTCGATGAACGCCGTCATTTCGGCGGCGTCGCCCACGGCGCGGATCTTCGGCAGGGTGATGAAGGCCGGCGCGCGCTTCGCGGCGCGCAGGATCATGCGCACGTCGTCGCGCCAGTGCGGGTGATGGAAATCGTGGATGCGCACGCCGATGCGGCCGAAGCGGTCGTGTTCGCCGCCGATGAACGACGCCACGAGTTCGGCGTGTTCGGCTTCACGGCCGACCTGCGCGCCGTCTTCGCAATCGAGCGTGATGTCGAATACCGGGCCCAACTGTTGCTGCAGCGCGAGCGATTTGAGCATCAGCTTCTCACTGCCCGCGTAGTGGTCGCATGCGGGCAGGATGGCGGGCGGCGCTTCGCCGTCAAACAGCACTTCGGCTGGCAGAATGGCGCGCATCTTCGGCGTCGGGAGTCGAGTTTTGTAGGAGATACCGGATCCGCATGCGCCCTGCCGGCAAGGCGCATGCGGATCCGGTAGAGGCGGGCCGCGGAGGCTGCCCCGCGTGCCATAAAGCAGAACGGAACGGGCGTCAAACGCGCGTTCCGTTCGTCCAGCTGGCTTACTTGCCGAGCAGGTGAGCGACGCCTTCGCGCTCTTCGAGCAGCTCAGCCAGCGTGCCGTCCATCTTCTCGCGCGAGAACGCGTCGATTTCGAGGCCTTCCACGCGCTTGTATTCGCCGTTTTCGCAGGTCACCGGTACGCCGTAGATGATGTCTTCGGGGATGCCGTACGAGCCGTCCGACGGGATACCCATCGTGACCCACTTGCCGTTCGTGCCGAGGACCCAGTCACGCACGTGGTCGATTGCAGCGTTGGCGGCCGAAGCTGCCGACGAGAGGCCGCGCGCTTCGATGATCGCCGCGCCGCGCTTGCCGACCGTCGGGATGAACGTGTTGCGGTTCCATTCGTCGTCGTTGATCAGCTTGGTCAGCGACTGGCCTTCCGCCGTTGCGACACGGAAGTCGGGGTACATCGTCGGCGAGTGGTTGCCCCACACGGCGAGCTTCTCGATCGAAGCGACCGGCTTGCCCGACTTGGCGGCCAGTTGCGAGAGCGCGCGGTTGTGGTCCAGACGCAGCATGGCGGTGAAGTTCTTCTTCGGCAGGTCCGGAGCCGACTTCATGGCGATGTAGGCGTTCGTGTTGGCCGGGTTGCCGACGACCAGCACCTTCACGTCGCGGCTGGCGACGTCGTTCAGCGCCTTGCCCTGAACCGTGAAGATTTCGGCGTTGGCCGAGAGCAGGTCCTTACGCTCCATGCCCTTCGAGCGCGGACGTGCGCCAACCAGCAGGGCGACGTCGGCGTCCTTGAACGCGACCTTCGGGTCGTCGGTGATGACCACGCCCGCGAGCAGCGGGAATGCGCAGTCGTCCAGTTCCATCACGACGCCCTTGACGGCGGCTTGCGCTTGCGGCAGGTCGAGCAGTTGCAGGATGACGGGCTGATCCTTGCCGAGCAGGTCGCCATTCGCAATGCGGAACAGCAGGGAGTAAGCGATCTGACCTGCGGCGCCGGTGACGGCAACGCGCTTTGCGGGCTTAGCCATTGAAAATCTCCAGGAAGATGCGTTAGACGCCAGGGTAAAACGCCATTCTATATGCGCGATACACGAAGCGTAGGTGAAACAGGCGGTCTTTACCGCCGGCGTGCGCGCTTCACTGGAACGACCATGACTGACAAGCCGTGAAGCGTGCGCCGCCGGCACGGACCGCCGTGCCGGTAACCTGTGCAACATGGCAAGAGGTGAACGGGGCGCCCTTCGAGGGACACCAGACGCTGGCCGCTTCGCGTGTGCCGACTCCTGCAACAGCTCGCTCGGGCTCTACCACAGACGCGCGGCGCGCAACGACTCACGCGTGCCGGCTGGGCGGATCGAAACCTTTACTGCGTTTACTGCGTGAGGGAACAGCATCGTGCAAGGCGGCTCGCGGCGCATTCGCCACGAGGTGGATGCAGCCGGCGGCGCCTCTTCGTCATGCCGTTTTCATGTCCTGAAATTAGCATGCAGGCCGCCCGCAAACCCTTGCTCGATCGGGAGTGTAGGAGTCGTCAGGGTCAAAGTCAACAGTATCTTATGTCTTATATAAGACATAACTATTGCAGGCAAAATGCTTGATGCGTAGGGGGCTTTATGTTGAAATGCGCGCCATGAGTGCAAACCCGGCCAGCAACGCGAATTCCACCGCTCCCGAGAGCGGGGCTCAAGCGTCTGCGCCCGCGGTTCCGCCGTCCCCGACCTTCAGTCCGCTGTACCAGCAGATCAAGGGGCTCATTACCCAGAGCCTCGAGTCCGGCGAATGGAAGCCCGGCGAAATCATCCCCAGCGAAGTCGAACTGGCCGCCCGTTACAAGGTGAGCCAGGGGACCGTGCGCAAGGCGATCGACGAGCTGGCTGCCGACAATCTGCTGGTGCGCCGCCAGGGCAAGGGCACGTTTGTTGCAACGCACAACGAAGAGCGCGCCCAGTTTCGCTTTCTTAGATTACTCGCCGATGACGGCGCGGAGCACCCGCACGTGAGCAAGCTGCTCGAGTGCCGGCGCCTGCGCGCTTCGGCCGAGATCGCGCGGCAGCTCGACCTCAAGCCCTCGGACCCGGTGGTGCTGATCCGGCGTCTCTTGCAGTTCGACGGCGAGAGCACCGTGCTCGACGAAATCTGGCTGCCCGGCGGGGTGTTCCGCGGGCTCACGAGCGAGCGCCTCGCCGAGTACAAAGGCCCGCTCTACGCCATGTTCGAAGCGGAATTCGGCACGCGCATGATTCGTGCGACCGAGAAGATCCGCGCCGTGGCCGCGGAGCCCTCAGTGGCCGATCTTCTCAAGGTGCCCGCAGGTTTTCCTTTGCTGTCGGTCGAGCGCGTGTCCTATACCTATGGAGACCGGCCGGTCGAGGTCCGCCGCGGATGGTATGTCACAACCGGGTACTACTATCAGAACGATTTGAGTTGACGGGCGACCGCGCAAGAGGCGCGGAGCCTTCCCCAGAGTGCCTTTGCTTGCGCGCACCACCAGCCGTACCCGACGTGGATTTCGCTGCAGCGCGATATGAAAAGGCGCTAAAATTGCGAATTAGTGTTAACACATAGTAGGGGTCTAGCATGGCAGAAGCCGCAAAAAAACCGAGGCCGGAATACCGGAACATCGGGCTTGGGCAGATATTGTTCGCATACCGCCTGCCTCTGGCCGGTCGTGTGTCGATCGGCCACCGCGTCAGCGGTGCGTTGTTGTTCCTGTTCCTGCCTTTCATCTTGTTCCTGTTGGACCAGAGCCTCACTTCGGAGCTTAGCTTCGAGGTATTCAAGGGCTTCCTCTCCAACATCATCGTCAAGCTCATCGTGCTGGTCCTCGGGTGGGCGTTCCTGTTTCACTTCTGCGCTGGCGTGCGTCACCTGTGCATGGACTTCAACCATGGCCTCGTGAGCAAGGAAAAAGGCAAGTCGACCTCCCTCGTCGTCGTGATCATCTCCACGGTCCTCACGATCGCCTTTGCGGCAAAACTCTTCGGAGCGTTCTAAAAAATGTCGGCTAATAACGGTATCGGTCCGAAGCGCCTTGTCGTCGGCGCTCACTACGGCATTCGCGACTGGATCGCGCAACGCGCCACCGCCGTGATCATGGCGATCTACACGATCGTGCTGCTCGTGCTGTTCTTCGGCGCGCACGACTTCTCGTATGACGGCTGGGCCTCGATCTTCGCCGCGCAGTGGATGAAGCTCGCGACGTTCGTCACCCTGATCGCGCTGTTCCTGCACGCGTGGGTCGGTGTGCGTGACATCTGGATGGACTACATCAAGCCGGTCGGCCTGCGCATCACGCTGGACGTCCTCACGATCGCATGGCTGCTGGGCAGCCTCGGCTACGCCGCTCAGATTCTCTGGAGAGTGTAAAAGAATGGCTGCAATCAAGAATTCATTGCCGCGTCGCAAGTTCGACGTGGTCATCGTCGGTGCTGGCGGCTCGGGGATGCGCGCTTCGCTGCAACTCGCGCGCGCTGGCCTGTCGGTTTGTGTGCTCTCGAAGGTATTCCCCACGCGTTCGCACACGGTGGCGGCCCAGGGCGGCATCGGCGCCTCGCTCGGCAACATGAGCGAAGACAACTGGCACTACCACTTCTACGACACGATCAAGGGCTCCGACTGGCTCGGCGATCAGGACGCGATCGAGTTCATGTGCCGTGAAGCGCCGAACGCCGTGTACGAGCTCGAACACATGGGCATGCCGTTCGACCGTAACGCCGACGGCACGATCTACCAGCGCCCGTTCGGCGGCCACACGGCCAACTACGGCGAGAAGCCGGTCCAGCGCGCCTGTGCTGCTGCTGACCGTACCGGCCACGCGCTGCTGCACACGCTGTACCAGCAGAACGTCGCGGCGAAGACCACGTTCTTCGTCGAATGGATGGCGCTCGACCTGATCCGCGACGCCGACGGCGACGTGCTCGGCGTGACCGCGCTCGAAATGGAAACGGGCGACGTCTACATCCTCGAAGGCAAGACCACGCTGTTCGCCACGGGCGGCGCGGGCCGGATCTTCGCGGCATCGACCAACGCGTTCATCAATACCGGTGACGGCCTCGGCATGGCGGCCCGTTCGGGCATCGCGCTGCAGGACATGGAGTTCTGGCAGTTCCACCCGACCGGCGTGGCCGGCGCGGGCGTGTTGATCACGGAAGGCGTGCGCGGCGAAGGCGGCATTCTGCGTAACTCGAACGGCGAGCGCTTCATGGAGCGTTACGCGCCGACCCTGAAGGACCTGGCGCCGCGCGACTTCGTTTCGCGTTCGATGGACCAGGAAATCAAGGAAGGCCGCGGCGTGGGTCCGCACAAGGACCACGTGCTGCTCGACCTTTCGCACATCGGCGCCGAGACGATCATGAAGCGTCTGCCGTCGATCCGCGAAATCGCGCTCAAGTTCGCGAACGTGGACTGTATCAAGGAGCCGATCCCGGTCGTGCCGACCATCCACTACCAGATGGGCGGCATCCCGACGAACATCAACGGCCAGGTCGTTGGCACGCCCAAGGGTCACGAAGAAGTCGTCAACGGCTTCTACGCCGTGGGCGAATGCTCGTGCGTCTCGGTGCACGGCGCAAACCGTCTCGGCACGAACTCGCTGCTCGACCTCGTGGTGTTCGGCCGTGCGGCTGGCAACCACATCGTCAAGCACGTCAAGGAGCTCAAGGACCACAAGCCGCTGCCGGCCGACGCCGCCGACTTCGCGCTCTCGCGCCTTGCCGAGCTCGACAAGTCGACCTCGGGCGAGTACGCGCAAAGCGTCGCGAACGACATCCGCGGCTCGATGCAGAAGCACGCAGGCGTGTTCCGCACGTCGAAGCTGCTGGCAGACGGCGTGAAGGACATCGCGGAGATCGCTGAGCGCGCGAAGCACATTCACCTGAAGGACAAGTCGAAGGTGTTCAACACGGCGCGCGTGGAAGCGCTCGAAGTGGCGAACCTTATCGAAGTTGCACGCGCAACGATGGTTTCGGCTGAAGCCCGTAAGGAAAGCCGTGGTGCACACGCACAGAGCGACTTCGAACACCGCGACGACGAAAACTGGCTGCGCCATACGCTCTGGTTCAGCGAAGGCGACCGACTCGATTACAAGCCGGTCCACATGCAACCGCTGACCGTCGAGTCCGTGCCGCCGAAGGCGCGTACGTTCTAAGGCACACGCCAGTCAAAAGGAATTGGAAATGGCCAAACGCATTTTTGAAGTCTATCGCTACGACCCGGACAAGGACGCGGCGCCGCGCATGCAAACGTACGAGCTGGAACTCACGCACGAGCGCATGCTGCTCGACGCGCTGGTCAAGCTCAAGGAACTGGACGAGACGCTGTCGTTCCGCCGTTCGTGCCGTGAAGGCGTGTGCGGTTCGGACGCCATGAACATCAACGGCAAGAACGGTCTCGCGTGCCTCACGAACCTGAACGACCTGCCGGCGAAGATCGTGCTGCGTCCGCTGCCGGGCCTGCCCGTCGTGCGCGACCTGATCTGCGACTTCACGCAGTTCTTCAACCAGTACCACTCGATCAAGCCGTACCTGATCAACGACACGCCGCCGCCCGAGAAGGAGCGTCTGCAGTCGCCTGAGCAGCGTGACGAACTCGATGGCCTGTACGAGTGTATTCTGTGCGCAAGCTGCTCGACTTCGTGCCCGAGCTTCTGGTGGAACCCGGACAAGTTCGTCGGCCCGGCAGGTCTGCTGCAGGCTTACCGCTTCATCGCGGACAGCCGCGACGAGGCGACCGGCGAGCGCCTCGACAACCTCGAGGACCCGTACCGTCTGTTCCGCTGCCATACGATCATGAACTGCGTCGACGTTTGCCCGAAGGGCCTGAACCCGACGAAGGCGATCGGCAAGATCAAGGAACTGATGTTCCGCCGCGCGGTTTGATGTTGTTGTTCTGAAATGGAATCGCACCAGTCTGACCCCCATCGTCGCGCGCGCCTTCGCTGGCGCGCGCGGCGCGGCCTGCTCGAAAACGATCTGATTTTTGAGCGGTTTTTCGAGCGCTATGAGCATGAACTCAGCGACGCCGACGTGGGCGCTCTCACGCGCCTGCTCGAGCTGAGCGATAACGACCTGATGGACTTGCTGCTCGCGCGCAAGGAACCAGAAGGCGACCTTGCCGACCCGGACGTGAAGCGGGTGCTGGAGCTGCTTCGGAACGTCTGAGCGCGGCGGCAATATGGAGGCGCCGCGCCCGACGTACAAAACTATCGAATCCCGTGTTTATCTTCGATTGAGGATGTGCTATGACCCCGTCTGATGTAAAAGCCACGCTATCGTTCAGCGACAATTCGCCGAGCGTCGAACTGCCGATCTACAAGGGCACGATGGGCCCGGATGTGATCGACATCCGCAAACTGTACGGTCAGACCGGCAAGTTCACGTATGACCCGGGCTTCATGTCGACGGCGTCGTGCAACTCGGCGATCACGTACATCGACGGGGACAAGGGCGAGCTGCTCTACCGCGGCTACCCGATCGACAACCTCGCGCAAAACGCCGACTTCCTCGAAACCTGCTACCTGCTGTACCGCGGCGAACTGCCGAACGCGGCGCAGAAGGAAGAGTTCGTGAGGACCGTCACGCAGCACACGATGGTTCACGAGCAAATGCAGTTCTTCTTCCGCGGCTTCCGTCGCGACGCGCACCCGATGGCGATTCTGGTCGCCGCAGTCGGCGCGCTGTCGGCGTTCTATCACGACTCGCTCGACATCAATAACCCGAAGCATCGTGAAGTTTCGGCGATCCGTATGATCGCGAAGCTGCCGACGCTCGTCGCCATGGCGTACAAGTACTCGATCGGCCAGCCGTTCGTGTATCCGCAGAACAATCTGTCGTACAGCGCGAACTTCATGCGCATGATGTTCTCGAACCCGTGCGAAGAGTACAAGGTCAACGACGTGCTCGTGCGCGCCCTCGACCGTATCCTCATCCTGCACGCCGACCACGAGCAGAACGCTTCGACGTCTACCGTACGTCTGGCCGGTTCGTCGGGTGCGAATCCGTTCGCGTGTATCGCTGCGGGTATCGCCTGTCTGTGGGGCCCGGCGCACGGTGGTGCGAACGAAGCCGCACTGAACATGCTGGAAGAAATCGGCTCGCCGGACAAGATTCCTGAGTTCATCAAGCAGGTGAAGGACAAGAACTCGGGCGTGAAGCTGATGGGCTTCGGCCACCGCGTGTACAAGAACTACGATCCGCGTGCGAAGCTCATGCGCGAAACGTGCTACGAAGTGCTCAACGAACTGGGCCTGCACGACGATCCGCTCTTCAAGCTCGCCATGCAGCTCGAAAAGATCGCGCTGGAAGACGAATACTTCGTGTCGCGCAAGCTGTACCCGAACGTCGACTTCTACTCGGGCATCGTGCAGCGCGCACTGGGCATCCCGACCTCGATGTTCACCTGCATCTTCGCGATGGCACGTACGGTGGGCTGGATTGCGCAGTGGAACGAAATGATCGCCGACCCCGAGCAGAAGATCGGCCGTCCGCGTCAGCTGTTCATCGGCGAAACGCCGCGCGAAGCGAAGCCGATCTCGCAACGCTAAGCAGTTTCGCTTTGCCACGCCGCGCGCTCGATGGCGCGCCGCGTGCGAGCTCTCATGCAAACGCCCCGACGGGTTATCGCCCGTCGGGGCGTTTTCTATTTGAGGCCGCGGCCGCGCTCAAATCCAGCCGTCGATCTTCAGCCCGCTCGCCGCTTCCGCCTCCTCGCGCGTGACCTCGCGCACCGTCTCGCCGAAGCTCCATACGTGGCCTTCGGGGTCGCACGCCACATAGACGCGGTCGCCGTAGAACTGGTCCGCCGGCTCGCGGATGATCTTTGCCCCGGCGGCGCGGGCGCGTTCGCAATGCGCGTCGAGGCCGCTTTTCAGCTGCACGTGGACCGACTGCGTGTTCCTGCCTTCCAGTTCGGCGGGGCTCGTGTAGGGCATGCCGGCCCAGCCGCCGCAAATCATCACGTAGCCGTCGCCAAAGCGCATTTCCGAGTGACCGAGCTTCCCGTCCGGCGACGTGACGACGAACTGGCGCGTAAAGCCGAACGCCTTTTCGAGCCAGTCGAGCGCGGCGAACGGATCGCGATAGTAGATGGCAGACCCGAAGGCCGGACGCGGCGAGATATTGCTCATGCTTGTCTCCCAGGCAGTACGTGTGACGAATCTAGCACCAGCGTGGTGCGATTGCGCGCAGCGCGCCCACGCCCGGCCTTTACCTCCCACGTAATCGTCAGCCCGCACGGCATCGACGACGATGTCGCTCATCGGCACACCCCACCCGCAAGGAGCGACGACCATGGCAACTTTCAACGCCCGCCAACCCGGCTACATCCGCATCGACGACGATACCGCGCTGCACTATCGCGACTGGGGCGATGGCGCACCGCTCGTGTTCCTCTCGGGCTGGACGCTCAACGCCGACATGTGGAACTACCAGTGCGCGCCGCTCGCGGCCGCGGGGTTTCGCTGCGTGGCCTACGACCGCCGCGGGCATGGCCGCTCGAGCGACCCGGGCCGCGGCTACGACTACGACACGCTCGCCGACGATCTCGAAGCCGTCCTTGCCGCCCGAGGTCTGGAACGCGCCACGCTGGTCGGCCATTCGTTCGCGAGCGGCGAGATCGTGCGCTATTTGAGCCGCTACGGCTCGCGCCGCGTGGCAGGCATTGTGCTGCTTTCGCCGGCGTCGACGCCGTGCTTGCTCAAGACTGCTGACAATCCTGGCGGCCTCGATGCGAGCCTTTTCGAAGCGTCCATCGAAGAGATGCTCACGTCGTTTCCCGACTGGATCTCGCGGCGCGCCGAGGCTTACTTCAGCCCCGGTACATCGCACGCGGTCATTCAGTGGACGGCCGACATGATGCTGAACGCGTCGCTGTACGGCGCGGCGCAGCTGTCGCGCGTGCAGATGGTCACCGACTTTCGCCGCGAACTGGCCGCGATCGACGTGCCGGCGCTCGTGCTGCACGGCGACTGCGATGCCTCTGCGCCGCTCGAGATAACCGGACGTCCCACGGCGGCCGCGCTCGAACACGCGACGCTGAAGGTCTATGAGGGCGGCACGCACGGCATGTACTTCAACCACGCCGCCCGTGTGAACGACGATATCCGGGAGTTCGTCAAGCGGTGGCAGGCATGAAACGCGACACGGCCAGTTAGCGGAACCACGCCGCGGATACAAGTCGTAATCAGGGCACGGCCGCTCGCGCCGGGCGCAAAGGAATAGTGCCCCCGCGCCCCTCGTTTTGCAGATGACACGCGGCCGGCACGAGCCCGCTCACGCGCTGCGTGCCAGGCGTACCGATGGAGTCTTCACGGCCAAGGCGCACAGCCCGTGCGCTGCGAGGCCGGTCCGTCGAGAGGGGCGACATCATGCGCAAACTTCTCGTCTTCACGGCGCTGGCCTGTCTGGGCGCCTGCACGACGTCGGCCACGTCGCAGCAGCCCGCGGACGCGTCGTCTTACCCGCCGCCCGACTGCCGCACCGTCACCGGCACTGCCGAGATCGACGGCGCGCCGCAGGTGATCAGCGGTCTCGCCTGCCTGCAGCCCGACGGCACCTGGCAGATCGTGCAGGGTAACGACGGCACGCTGGTCTACCCGGTGGCATGGACCGACGCGACGACCTGGTACGCCGGTCCATGGTACGGCTGGTGGCCGCCGGTGTTCGTGGGCGGCTCGTTCGTGTTCGTCGATCACTTCCATCACTTTCATCACATGGATCACGTCTTTCCGGGCGGGCCGCATATGCATCCGGGGCCAGGCATGCACGGCGGATTTCATGGCGGTTTCCACGGTGGTCACGGCGGCGTCTGGAGCGGGGCGGGTGGCATGCATGGCGGCTCGCATCGCTGAAACATACCGCACGGCCTGATTTGCGCTACGGCGAATCCTTTATGATGGAGCGCGCCTTCCCACCCGAGACGCTCCATGTTTTTTGCCGCGCATTCCCTGCATCGCCGCCTGAGCATTGCGATCGGCACGCTCGCGATCCTCGTCGGCGTGCTGGGTGCGCTCGGCACCTTCCTCGTCGTGCGCAGTCTCGCCGCCGAGTTCAACACGACGCTGCGCGATGCTGCCGCGCACGTGCAGACCGGCGTGCCGCATCGCGCGATCGAGCCGCGCGGCGACAGCGACGCCGCCGACAATTTCGTCGTGCAGATCTGGTCCGCCGACGACGGCGAAGTCCCGAGCCGTACGAGCAACGCGCGTGTCGCGCTGCCGCGCGCGCCAAGCGGCTTCTCGTCGGTCGAATACGACGGCGAGTCATGGGACGTGTTCGCACTCGCCGCCGGCGACGAATACATTCAGGTGGCCGAATCGCGCAGCATGCGCAATCGCAACGCCTTGCGCGTGGCGTTCTGGAGCCTGTTGCCGGTACTCGCGCTGCTGCCACTGCTCGCGCTCACGATCGCGGTGACGGTGCGCGTTTCACTGCGGCCGCTGGAGCGCGTCGGTCGGCGTGCGGCGAAGGTCGATCTGCACGACCTCAAGCCGCTCGAAGTGCGGCAGGCACCCGTCGAGCTGCGACCCTTCGTCGAGTCGATCAATCGTATGATCGAGCGCCTTTCCGTGCTCGTGAATGCCGAGCGCATGTTCATCGCCGATGCCGCGCACGAACTGCGCTCGCCGATCTCCGCCATGCAGTTGCAGATCGACAACCTGCACAACGCGCCGCCCGAACAGTACCCGGAGCGCTTCGAGGAACTGCGCCGCGGCATCGTGCGCACCGGGGCGCTCGTTTCGCAGCTGCTCGGTCTCGCGCGTGCCGAAATCGGCAGCACGCAACGCGTGCTGGCGGAGGTGCCGCTCGCGCAAGTCGTCACTGACGTGCTGGCCGACCTGCTGCCGCTCGCCGACGCGCGCGGCGTCGATCTGGGCGTGACGCGCCTCGACGACGTGACGGTGCGCGCAACCGAAACAGACATGCGCGTGCTCGTGCGCAACCTCGTGGACAACGCGATTCGCTATAGCCACGCAGGCGCGAACGTGGACGTGGCGGTGCGTCGCGAGGACAAAAGTGTCGTCATCGACGTGATCGACAACGGACCCGGCATCGCCGAGGCCGATTTGCCGCGCGTGTTCGACCGGTTTTTTCGCGCGGGTGGTCATCGGGGTGACCCGCGTGGTAAGCACGACTCGCACGGCAGCGGCCTTGGTCTCGCCATCGCGCAGGCGGTAGCGCGCAGCTATCGCGGGTGCGTGACGCTCGCGAACCGGCGCGATGGGCAAAGCGGAATCGTCGCGCGTATCGAATTACCGCGCGAGCTGCCGCGCGCGTGAGCACCGCGTCGATCTAGCGAGCACAGGTCAGGCAAAATCCGGGGAAGCATGCGAAACAAGGGACGGACACGATGCGCATTCTGCTGATCGAAGACGATCTGCTGATCGGCCCAGCGCTGCTGCGCGCGTTGAAGGACGCGTCATACAGCGTCGACTGGGTGCGCACGGGCGAGAGCGGTCGCGACGCCATTCGCGACGGCTCGTATACGGCGGTGCTGCTCGACCTCGGTCTCGGCGATATGAGCGGGCTCGACGTGCTGCGCACGCTGCGCGAGTCGCAGGACGCCACGCCCGTGCTCATCATCACCGCGCGCGACGACGTGGACACGCGCGTGGAAGGCCTCGATCTCGGCGCCGACGACTATCTCGTGAAGCCATTCGAGAGCAAGGAGCTGCTCGCGCGCATCCGCGCCGTGGTGCGACGCAAGTCGGGCTTTGCCTCGCCGACCATGGGCAGCGGCCGCGTCACACTCGACATGAACGCGCGCCGCCTCACGTTCGACGGTCAGTCCGACGATCTCTCCGCGCGCGAATACGCGCTCATGCTCGCGTTGCTCGAGCGGCCGGGCGCGATCCTGTCGCGACAGCAAATCGAGGAGCGGCTCTATGGCTGGGGTGAGGAAGTGGAAAGCAACGCGGTCGACGCCGTAATCTACAGCGTGCGCCGCAAGTTCGGTCACGCGGTGATCCGCAATGTGCGCGGGCTCGGCTGGGCCGTGTGCGTGTGAGCGTCGGCGCAATCGAAGAAAAAAGCGCGCAAAAAGCTGCGCGCTGTAAAAACCGCGGCGGGCGCGGGGCTCGCCGCGTGGCGCGATGCGCGGGGGAAGGTCACGCATCGCGCTCGAACTTACGCCAGCAGGCGCTGCCAGGGTTCCTTCTGCCACGCACGGCTAAGCGAGGCGAGCAGCGCGACTTCGCTTTCGGCCACGTGCCGGTCCGAATACACGGCCACATGGCACAGATTCAGCACTTCGGCACGCAGCGCGGGATCGTCGAGCTCGCGCATCACCTGCTGCATCACGTCGGAGTCGAGCTTGCACGCATCGCTCCAGTTCAGGTGCGAAGTGGTCTGCAAGTCTTCGCAGAGGCCCTTGAGGATGTCGCCGAATTCGCCGGGCGCAAGGCCGAGCCGGTCGGCCAGGCGCGCGCGATGGACGGCTGCAAGCTCCTCGCTGCTCAGGTGGCCGTCTGCGAGCAGCGCGACGGCGACGATGCGGCCCGCGGCTTGCGGGCTGTTGCAGGTATAGGTACGCATGGTCAGGAATCCTCTTCAAACGTGATGTCGATAAAACGGCAGGCGCAGCAGCGGCTCAGTCGAAGATGTCCTGCAGCCACGACTTGCGACGGTGGCTGTTGCCGCGGTAGCTTTCGTGAGCGCGGCGCGGGGCATAGTCGCCGTGTTGCGCGCTGTGCTTCGAGCCGTGCTGGCGGAATGCCTGTGCATCGCCTTCGTTGCGATAGTGCCGGTTGCCGCTGCGTTCGATCAGCTTGTCGAGTTCGCCGCGATCGAGCCAGACGCCGCGACACTGCGGGCAGTAGTCGAGTTCGACGCCCTGACGCTCAGTGAGCGAGAGGGTGACGTCAGGGCAGTTGGGGCATTTCATGATGCGCTCCGTGATGAGTGACAGGTCATCGAGGCCCGTGCCGTCTTGCCTGAAGGGCAACGCGGCCTCGATGGAAACCATCCTGACAGAGCAAAATGAGCGAAGAATGAGGAGCGCGCCGGCCTGACGCCGGTCAGGCGGCCGGCCACACTAGAACTGGTAATTGATCGAGACGTCGCAAACGCCGCCCGTCTTCGACTGGATGATCGGGCTGTGCGAGGCGCTGCCGAGCAGGCGCTTGATGGCGCCGTCCGCGCTCACGAACCAATGTTTGTTGACGAAGTAGACCATCGTGATGCCGAAGCCGGCCGACTTGAGGCCCGCGCTCGCGTCGTACTGACGGTAACCCGACGCGGCCGCCTGCTGCGGCGTCACGCCAAACCAGCTCTGCATGTAGTTCGAGTCGGCGAATGTGACCGAGGGGCCGGCGAACCAGTAGAAGTTCTGGTTGCTGCCGGGCAGCGGCATATAGGCGCCGAGATCCGCGGTCCAGCCGTTCGAACCGCCGAAACTGCGCGTGAAGGCGGTGCGGAACACGAGCGGAAAGTCCTTCGAAATCACGTACTCGCCGGCGATCTTCAATTCGGGCGCCGGGTTGATGTTGCCCATGCCGTGCAGCCGCGTCGGGTCGTCCTGGCCGCGCCGTCCGAGGTCGTAGGCCCCGGCGACGCTCACGCGCCAGTTCGGGCCCTGCAGAACGTTGACGCCGAAGCCTTCGCCCGTCGAACCGAACAGGATGTCCTTGTAGCGCAGATCGATGCTCGGCCCGACCAGCGTGTGATAGCGGTCCGAGCCGTCGTAGCGCGGTTCGAAGGTGGCGCCCACGCCGAGCCGCGCCTCGAAGTCGGGACGGTTCGGCTGAAACATCTTTTCCAGCGGAATGCCCGCGGAATATTGCCATTCGCCGAGCGGCGAGGGGGTCTGCGCCTCGGCACGCGGGGCGAGCGCGGCGAGAGCGCATGCCGCAGCGGCGAGAGACACACGCTGCGTGGCCCGCGAGCGGCGCGGCGCCGATGGTTTTATTCTGTTTTTTCGTTGTTGCGCAGTGCGGATTGCGAGTGGCATGAAGCCTCCGGGTTTGCCTGGTGAGCCGCGGCGTCGTTCGTTGAGTGCGACGCACTCACAATGGAACTCCGCGCGGCCGGGCTCGTCGAGCAAACCTCGTGCCTGGCTTGTCCATGACCGGGCGGCGTCCGCCCCGGCGACTCGCCGCGCCCCCCGGTGGCGATGGCCGTCGAAAGCGTGAAACGAGTCTTGATGATCAGGAAACCTAATTGAATTGCGGAGGCTCCGCGCACCGTTCTGGAGCGCCGCAATCACCCGATTAAACCTTGGCGCCGATTTGCCGTTAGACAGCTATGGACCTCGGCGATGCGGCCCCCCTGTGTCGCGGAACCCGAAGCCCATGTTGCACCGTTCTCACAGCGGTCACCAACTTGCGCCGGTCGTGGTCGGGCCGGCGCATCCCCTTTTTTGTATCCCCGAACCCTTTTGACGCACGGCCGAGCGGCGCCCGCTACGGCGTGGCGCCCCTGCGCGCCGACGACGCGCGCGCCGGGTAACGCTGATACAGGTATCGCGACTACCTCCCAACTCCCTGTTTTTTATCGCTTTTTTCGGAAGGGGTCCTGTGGTGAGCGGGTTTCGCGTGGCATAATCGATTCACACTGTATTGCCCCGCAGTCAAACATTTCCCCGCACATCATGGCAAAGACGCTCTACGACAAATTGTGGGACACCCATGTGGTCCACACGGAAGACGATGGCACGACGATTCTCTACATCGACCGTCATCTGTTGCACGAAGTCACCAGTCCGCAGGCTTTCGAAGGCCTGAAACTGCACGAGCGCCCGGTGTGGCGCATCAGCGCGAATCTGGCCGTTTCCGACCACAACGTGCCGACCACGGACCGCAGCCACGGCATTGCCGATCCGGTCTCGAAGCTGCAGGTGGACACGCTCGATTCGAACTGCGACGCCTTCGGCATCACGCAGTTCAAGATGGCCGACCAGCGTCAGGGCATCGTGCACATCGTCGGTCCGGAACAGGGCGCGACGCTGCCCGGCATGACCATCGTCTGCGGCGACTCGCACACGTCCACGCACGGCGCGTTCGGTGCGCTCGCGCACGGCATTGGCACGTCTGAAGTCGAGCACGTGCTGGCCACGCAAACGCTCCTGCAAAAGAAGAGCAAGAACATGCTCGTGAAGGTCGAGGGCCAGCTGCCGCGCGGTTGCACCGCGAAGGACATCGTGCTCGCCATCATCGGCAAGATCGGCACGGCGGGCGGCACGGGCTACGCCATGGAGTTCGGCGGCTCGATGATCCGCAGCCTCACGATGGAGGGCCGCATGACCGTGTGCAACATGGCGATCGAAGGCGGCGCGCGCGCCGGCATGGTCGCCGTGGACGACACCACGATCGAATACCTCAAGGGCCGTCCGTACTCGCCGCAAGGCGCGGAGTGGGATCAGGCCGTCGAGTACTGGAAGAACTTCCGCACCGACGAAGGCGCGCACTTCGACCGCGTGGTCGAACTGAGCGCGGCCGACATCGTGCCGCAGGTCACGTGGGGCACGTCGCCGGAAATGGTCACGGCAGTCGACAGCCGTGTGCCGGACCCCGAGCGCGAGAAGGACCCGGTCAAGCGCGACGCGATGGAACGCGCGCTGCAGTACATGGCGCTCGAACCGAATACGCCGATCGAGTCGATCAAGCCGGACAAGATTTTCATCGGCTCGTGCACGAACGCACGCATCGAAGACCTGCGCTCCGCCGCTTACGTCGTGAAGAAGCTCGGCCGCCGCGTGGCGCCGAACATCCGCCTCGCGATGGTCGTGCCGGGTTCGGGTCTCGTGAAGGCGCAAGCCGAGCGCGAAGGCCTCGACAAGGTGTTCACCGAAGCCGGTTTCGAATGGCGCGAACCGGGCTGCTCGATGTGTCTCGCGATGAACGCCGACCGGCTGGAGCCGGGCGAGCGCTGCGCGTCCACGTCGAACCGCAACTTCGAAGGCCGTCAGGGCGCGGGCGGTCGCACGCACCTCGTGAGCCCGGCCATGGCAGCCGCTGCGGCAATCGAAGGCCATTTCGTCGACATTCGCAAGCTGGGCTGAGCAGAGGCTATACGGATCATGGAAAAATTCATCGTACACACCGGCGTCGTGGCGCCGCTCGATCGCGAGAATGTCGATACCGACGCGATCATTCCCAAGCAGTTCCTCAAGTCGATCAAGCGCACCGGCTTCGGCCCGAATGCCTTCGACGAATGGCGTTACCTCGATCACGGCGAGCCTGGCCAGGACAACTCGAAGCGCCCGCTCAACCCGGACTTCGTGCTGAACCAGCCGCGTTATCAGGGCGCCTCGGTGCTGCTCACGCGCAAGAACTTCGGCTGCGGCAGCTCGCGCGAACACGCGCCGTGGGCGCTCGACCAGTACGGCTTCCGCGCGATCATCGCGCCGAGCTTCGCGGACATCTTCTATAACAACTGCTTCAAGAACGGCCTGCTGCCGATCGTGCTTTCCGAAGCGGATGTGGATCACCTGTTCAACGAGACGTACGCGTTCAACGGTTTCCAGCTCACGGTCGATCTGGACAAGCAGGTCGTGCGCACGACGGACGGCTCGAAGGAATATCCGTTCGAAGTGGCCGCGTTCCGCCGCTACTGTCTGCTGAACGGCTTCGACGACATCGGCCTCACGCTGCGTCACGCCGACAAGATCCGCCAGTACGAAGCCGAGCGCCTCGCGCGCCAGCCGTGGCTGAACAACCGCGTGCTCTGATAACTGCACATACGCACACTGAACAAACAGCGAGGAATCACAGGATGAAGATTGCAGTGCTGCCGGGCGACGGCATCGGTCCCGAGATCGTCAAGGAAGCCGTCAAGGTGCTCAATGCACTCGGCGAAAAGTTCGAGCTGGAAGAGGCGCCGGTTGGCGGCGCGGGCTACGAGGCTAGCGGCCATCCGCTGCCCGAGGCAACGCTCGCGCTGGCGAAGTCGGCCGACGCGATCCTGTTCGGCGCCGTGGGCGACTGGAAGTACGACAAGCTCGAGCGCGCGCTGCGTCCCGAGCAGGCCATTCTCGGCCTGCGCAAGCATCTGGAACTGTTCGCGAACTTCCGCCCGGCGATCTGCTATCCGCAGCTCACGGGAGCGTCGTCGCTGAAGCCGGAAATCGTTTCGGGCCTCGACATCCTCATCGTGCGCGAACTGAACGGCGACATCTATTTCGGCCAGCCGCGCGGTACGCGCGAAGCGCCGGACGGCAACTTCAAGGGCGCGCGCGAAGGCTTCGACACGATGCGCTATGCAGAGCCCGAAGTGCGCCGCATCGCTCACGTGGCGTTCCAGGCCGCGCAAAAGCGCCAGAAGAAGCTCACTTCTGTCGACAAGGCCAACGTGCTCGAAACGTCGCAGTTCTGGAAGGACATCATGATCGATGTCTCGAAGGAATATCCGGACGTCGAACTGTCGCACATGTACGTCGACAACGCGGCCATGCAGCTCGTGAAGGCGCCGAAGGCGTTCGACGTGGTGGTGACCGGCAACATGTTCGGCGACATTCTCTCGGACGAAGCCGCGATGCTCACGGGCTCGATCGGCATGCTGCCCTCGGCCTCGCTCGACAAGAACAACAAGGGTCTGTACGAGCCGTCGCACGGTTCGGCACCGGATATCGCGGGCAAGGGCATCGCCAACCCGCTCGCCACGATCCTTTCGGCTGCCATGATGCTGCGTTACTCGCTGGGCCGCCCGGAACAGGCGGACCGCATCGAGAGCGCGGTGAAGAAGGTGCTGGAACAAGGCTATCGCACCGCCGACATCGTCACGCCGGACTGTAAGCAGGTCGGCACGGTGGCAATGGGCGATGCGGTGATCGCAGCGCTGTAAAGTCGCACGAAGGGCATGCCGTTTCAGGCGTGCCCTTTTTTGTTTCGCGCGCCTGAACGGGCGTCCAAATAGCGGAAAGCATGGTTTTTCCGCGCAAATTAACTGTTTCGTGTATATTGCTTCGATGGCGAAGATCTCCCAGATCACGACTGTTACGAACATCCACGGCATGAAAGCCCGTGCGATTTCGCTCGCCATCACCACGAAAACGACGATTATCAAAACGATCACCATTCGTTGATCGCTCGTCGTGCCCGCTCATCTTCCCCGCGCGGCCACGCCGGGCGAGCGAAGCGGGGAAGTGTCCATCTCAAGGGTTAGTCATGAACGTAGGTCTCGTAGGTTGGCGCGGCATGGTCGGCAGCGTGCTGATGCAGCGCATGCAGGAAGAACGCGATTTCGACCTGATCGAACCGGTGTTTTTCAGCACCAGCAACGCAGGCGGCGCGGCTCCGTCGTTCGCCAAAAACGAGACGAAGCTCAAGGACGCGAACAGCGTCGACGAGCTCAAGAAGTGCGACATCATCATCACTGCCCAAGGCGGCGACTACACCAACGAGGTGTATCCGAAGCTGCGCGCGGCAGGCTGGAACGGCTACTGGATCGACGCCGCCTCGGCGCTGCGCATGAAGGACGACGCCGTCATCATCCTCGACCCGGTCAACCTCGACGTCATCAAGGATGCGCTGGTCAAGGGTCAGAAGGACTTCGTCGGCGGCAACTGCACGGTCAGCCTCATGCTGATGGCGCTGGGCGGCCTGTTCCGCGAGAACCTCGTCGACTGGATGACGGCCATGACCTACCAGGCCGCTTCGGGCGCGGGCGCGCAGAACATGCGCGAACTGCTCTCGCAGATGGGCGCGCTCAACGCATCGGTTGCGGGCGATCTGGCGAATCCGTCGTCGGCGATCCTCGACATCGACCGCAAGGTGCTGGCCACCATGAACAGCGACGCCATGCCGACCGAACACTTCGGCGTGCCGCTCGCGGGCTCGCTGATTCCGTGGATCGACAAGGATCTCGGCAATGGCATGTCGAAGGAAGAGTGGAAGGGCGGCGCGGAAACCAACAAGATTCTCGGCAAGCCGGCCATGGGCCAGCCGGGCTCGATTCCGGTCGACGGCCTGTGCGTGCGTATCGGCGCGATGCGCTGCCACTCGCAGGCGCTCACGATCAAGCTGAAGAAGGACGTGCCGCTCGACGAGATCGACGGCATCCTCGCTTCGGCCAACGACTGGGTCAAGGTCGTGCCGAATCAGCGCGAGGCGTCGATGCGCGATCTGTCGCCGGCCGTGGTGACGGGCACGCTGTCGGTGCCGGTTGGCCGTCTGCGCAAGCTGGCCATGGGCGGCGAGTATCTGTCGGCCTTCACGGTGGGCGACCAGCTGCTGTGGGGCGCGGCTGAACCGCTGCGCCGCATGCTGCGCATTCTGCTCGACAAGTGAATGAATTAAACTACGCGGCTAATGACGCGTAGACAGGGTGAAAAGCGCCGCGCCAGTCGCGGCGCTTTTTTATTGCATGCTTTTTATTGCATGCATCGATGCAATCGCCCCGAAGCACACACCTATTTGATCGACAGCCGCAAGAGCGGTATGCCAGGGCAACTGATGATCGTTCGATTTGATTCTGTTTCCGCCGCGCCTCGCGCGAAGCGCGCCCAAGGGCGGCGCGCCATCCGCGCCACCGTGGCGGCGGCGAGCTTCCTGTTCTGCGGCCTCGCCGCTGCGCAGGGCGGCGCGAGTGCGGCGCAAGGCGCGGCAGGTGCCAGTGCCCCCAGTGCTGCATCGTCCGCCGCGGCGGCGGTGAGCATCGCGGGGCAATACACCGTTCGTCCCGGCCAGTCGTTGCATGACGTGGCCGTCGACCTCACGCAGTCGCACGACAAGGGCACGCTCGCACGCATGAGCCACGCCCTCTTCGATGCGAACCCCAGTGCGTTCATCAAGCAGGATCCCAGCCGCATGCGCGTGGGTGCGACGCTGAACGTGCCGGCCACGCCGGACGTTTCGAGTGAGGCGCAGGGCATGACGGCGGCATCGGGTGGGGCTGCAGCTTCGGCTGCTAGCGCTGCCGCCACGGCGGCGACCGCACCTGCTGCGCCTGCCAGCACACCGGCCGCTGCTTCGAGCGGCGCTGCCGAGGCGGTAGCGCCTGCATCGTCGGCGGCTGCTGCCGCAATGGGCGGCGCGAGTTCGGCAAGTGCTGCCGCGACGACTGCGGGGGCTGCCTCGGCAGTCGCAGCGAGCGGCCCCGAAGCGCCGGCGCAAGGCGCTTCTGGTGCCGCTGCCGCGGGCGCCAGCGCCGCGGCGCCGGCGTCGGCGGCCAGCGACTCGCACGTATGGAGCGGTGCGGTTCAGCAGGCCCCGGCCAGCGGCGCATCGGCACAAGGCGCGAAGGCGTCCGTGACCGTCTCCAGCCTGCAGCAGCTCCTCGCACTGAAGAACCGCGTGCTGATGGCGTTGCAGCAGCACGGCATCGGCAAGCCGGCGCAAACGGCGGGCGGCGCGTCCGCGGGTGCGCCTGCTACCCAAGGCGGCGCGCCTGAGCAGAACGGTGCGGCGAACGCCGGCCCGGCTGGCGGTCAACCGGAAGTCTCGCCGATCGCCATGGGTGCCGTGGCGGCGATCGTCGTCGCGCTGCTGGCGTTGTTCGTGCGCCTGCTTACGCGCAAACGCAAGAAACCGGCTAAGCAGGCGCCTGCGGTTTCGCCCGAAGCGCACGAGCCGACACCGTCTGGGTCGGCTGCTGCCGCCGTTGCCGCCGCGCCTGTGGCCGACGAGCCGCCGGTGTTGCACGAGCCGATTTCGCGCGCCGGGGATGAGCCGGGCGCGAACGAAGTCGCGCCTCTCGAGGAAGCGGAGTTTGTGCCGCCGGTTGCGCCGGCTGAACCCGCTGCGAACGAAGTCGCGATCACGCCGGTGCCCACCCCAGCCGTGACTGCCGCGCCGCTCGAACACGACGAAGCGCTGCCGCCGACGCTCACCGACACACTGCACCCGGCCCCTGCGCAAGCGCCTTCGGCAGCGCAGGAAGCTCACGCGGCCCCCGAACTGCCGCACGACGTCGAACCGGCGGAGCCGCAGACGCTTGCCGACGCGACCAACGCGGCCAGCCTCGCCGCAGCGGCGGAGTTGGGCGCGGATGCGCTGCCGCCCGAAAGTCTCGGCGCGCCGCGCACAGCCGAAGACGCCGAAGCGCTGGCGCGCACGCTGGAGGAACCGGCGCACGCCCAAAAGCCTGCTACGCCCGATCTCGCGCTCGACTTCGGCGACGGCGCACCGCAAGCCGCGCAACCGCAGCAAGCCGCGCAGGCGCCGCAGGCCGAATCGCCCGTCGCGACACCGCCCATCACCGAAGCCTTCGAGCGCCCGCCGGCGCCGCTTACCGCACCTGAAATCCCGTCAGCACCCGCAGTCACCGCAGAGGACACGAGCTACGCCGAAGTCCCGATCGCGTTCCCGCAAGATGCAGTAGACGCGCTGGGTGGCCTCGACCTGCCCCTGCCGCCGCGTATCGGGGAGCCGGTCATGCCCACGGCGCCGCTCTCGACCGAGCCGGCCGCCACACCCGAGGCGTCGGCGCGTCTTTCTTCGCCGTTTTTCGACCCGCCTCCGCCGCTGGCGGGCCAGGCCATCGAAGCGGGTACGGCGGGCGCAGGCGCGCTCGCGGGCCTCGGCGCGCCGCGCTTTGGCGCGCTCACGCTCGACTTCGACCTGAACCTGCCGCCCGATTCGGCCGAGCCGCTGCCGGTCTTCACACCCGAGCAGCTCGCGCGCATCGCGCGCAACAAGCTCGACCTCGCGCACGAGTACATCGCGCTTGGCGACGTGTCCGGCGCCCGCTCGCTCATCAACGAAGTGATCGAGTCGAACGACCCCGCCACGCGCAGCGACGCGCAGGCGCTGCTGTCGACGCTCGCTCCGCTTTCGTGACGCTGCTGTAAGCCGTATGCGTATCGCGCTAGGAATCCAGTACGACGGCGCCGCGTTCTGCGGCTGGCAGTCGCAGCCGCACGGCAAGACGGTGCAGGACGCGCTCGAACGCGCACTGCGCGAGTTCGCCACCGTGCCGCTGTCCACCATCGTCGCGGGCCGCACCGACACCGGCGTGCACGGCCTCGGCCAGGTGGTGCACTTCGACACCGACCTCGACCGCACCCCGTTCTCGTGGGTGCGCGGCACCAACGCGTTCCTGCCCTCCACGGTGGCGGTGCAGTGGGCCAAGCCGATGCCCGACGCATTCCACGCGCGCTTCGCGGCGTTCGAGCGCACCTACTACTACGTGCTCTACGTGAACCCGGTGCGATCGCCGATGCTGGCGGCCCGCGCGGGCTGGATCCATGCGTCGCTCGACGTCGATGCCATGCGGGAGGCGGCGGCATGCCTCATCGGCGAGCACGATTTTTCGTCGTTCCGCTCGTCGGAATGCCAGGCGAAGACGCCGGTCAAGCATCTGTACCAGATCGACATCCGGCCGCAGGGCGACTTCATCCACTTCCGCTTTCGCGCCAACGCGTTCCTGCACCATATGGTGCGCAACCTCATGGGTTGCCTCGTGGCCGTGGGGCGAGGGCGCTATCCGGCCGCGTGGATGGCCGAGGTGCTGGCGGGCCGCGACCGCACCGCCGCCGCGCCGACCTTCATGCCCGATGGCCTCTATCTCGCCCAGGTAGGCTATCCTGATGAGTTCGCGGTACCCGCGCCGCATACTGCGAGCGTGCCGTGGAGCGCGATCTGGAGCGACGCGCCCGAAGGCCGTGCCTGAAGCGGCCCGCACCGCGAATCGCCCCAGTCAATCACGTTGCGATTGAAGCATCGAGACCAACACCGCATCCAGAACCATGACGTCAGCCGAGCAACTCCCCCCCGCGCACCGCACCCGCATCAAGCTGTGCGGACTTTCGACGCCCGAGGCGGTTGCGCACGCCATCGACCTGGGCGCCGACGCCGTCGGTTTCGTGTTCTATCCGCCCAGCCCGCGTTCGGTGAGCGTGGCGCAGGCGGTCGAGCTCACGCGCGACCTGCCGCCGTTCGTCTCGGTCGTGGGCCTCTTCGTGAACGCCACGCCGCAGTGGATGAGCGAAGTGGCCAGCAATGTCTCGCTCACCATGCTGCAGTTCCACGGCGACGAAACGCCCGAGCAGTGCGAGTCGCTGGCTTCCGTTGCCGGTTTGCCCTGGTTGCGCGCGCTGCGAGTCGCGGCCGATACTCGGCAGGCCGATTTGATAGAATCGGCTAATCGTTATTCATCAGCCAGCGGCCTGTTGTTCGACACCCATGTCGAAGGTTACGGCGGCGGCGGAAAGGTCTTCGATTGGTCACTTATTCCCGCAGGGCTCGCGCGTCGGGCCGTTTTGAGTGGTGGCTTGAACGCGCAAAACGTCAGTGATGCGATACGCCAGGTGCGTCCGTTCGCTGTCGATGTCTCCAGTGGCATCGAAGTGCCGGGCGCAAAGGGCGTGAAGGATCACGCCCGCATGGCGGCGTTCGTACGCGCGGTGCGCGAAGCGGACGCGGGATGAAATCCGGGGCGCATGCCCCTTTGGCCGGGACGGCCCGCGCAACGCGGGTCCTTCCAAGCCCGGCCGAGCGAGTGACTTATGTACAATTTGCCAGATGAACGCGGCCACTTCGGCCCTTATGGTGGCGTATTCGCTGCCGAAACCCTCATGCAGGCGATCGACGAACTGCGCGACGCCTACGCGAAATTCAAGGACGATCCCGGCTTCCGCGCCGAATATGAGCGCGAGTTGAAGCATTTTGTCGGCCGTCCGTCGCCGATTTATCACGCACAGCGGTGGAGCGAACTCCTGGGCGGCGCGCAGATCTATCTCAAGCGCGAAGACCTGAATCACACCGGCGCGCACAAGGTGAACAACGTGATCGGCCAGGCGCTGCTCGCCAGGCGCATGGGCAAGCCGCGCGTGATCGCCGAAACCGGTGCAGGCCAGCACGGCGTGGCAACGGCAACGATCGCGGCGCGCTTCGGCATGGAGTGCGTGGTCTATATGGGCGCCGAGGACGTGCGCCGTCAGGCCGCCAACGTCTATCGCATGAAGCTGCTGGGCGCCACTGTGGTGCCGGTCGAGTCGGGCTCGCGTACGCTCAAGGACGCGCTCAACGAAGCCATGCGCGACTGGGTCACCAACGTCGAAAACACCTTCTACATCATCGGCACCGTGGCGGGCCCGCACCCGTACCCGATGATGGTGCGCGACTTCCAGCGCGTGATCGGGGACGAATGCCGCGTGCAGATGCCCGAAATGACGGGGCGCCAGCCCGACTCCGTGATCGCCTGCGTGGGCGGCGGATCGAACGCGATGGGGATCTTTTACCCGTATATCGACGACACTTCGGTGCAGTTGATCGGCGTCGAGCCTGCCGGCGACGGCATGGACACGGGCCGTCACGCCGCCTCGCTCGCGGCGGGCACCGTGGGCGTGCTGCACGGCAACCGCACGTACCTGCTGCAAGACGAGAACGGGCAGATCATCGAGACGCATTCGGTTTCGGCGGGCCTCGACTACCCGGGCGTCGGTCCCGAGCACGCGTGGCTCAAGGACAGCGGCCGCGCGCGGTACGTCACGATCGACGACGAGGAAGCGCTCAAGGGCTTCCACGACTGCTGCCGCATCGAAGGCATCATTCCCGCGCTCGAATCGAGCCACGCGCTCGCGTACGCGGCGAAGCTCGCACCGACGTTGCCGAAGGAGAAAATCCTGCTGGTGAACCTGTCGGGCCGCGGCGACAAGGACATGCACACGGTCGCTGAGCGATCGGGCATCCAGTTCTGAGCGCCCGGAGCGACACAAGCGATGCGTGACGAGTTCGACGAGCCGCAGATGCCGGCGCCCGTGGGCGAGGTGAACGCCGAAGCGGCTGCTCTGGAGGCCGCAGAGGCGGTCGCCAACGCGGCCGCCGAGTTACCCATACTCGCCACGGTGCCGGAGACCATCCGGCTCCTGAACCGCGATTTTCTGACCGATGCAGCCAACCTGCCCGACGCCTCGATCGATCTGATCGTCGCCGACCCGCCCTATGGGCTTGGCAAGGACTACGGCAACGACTCCGACATGCGCTCGGGCGAGAACTTCCTCGCCTGGACGTATGAATGGCTCGACCTGGCGATTCCGAAGCTCAAGCCCACGGGCTCGCTCTACGTGTTCTGCACGTGGCAGTACGCGCCCGAGATCTTCGTCTATCTCAAGTCGAAACTCACGATGATCAACGAGATCGTCTGGGATCGTCGCGTACCCAGCATGGGTGGCACGACGCGCCGCTTTACCTCGGTGCACGACAACATCGGTTTCTTCGCGGTGTCGAAGAATTACTACTTCGATCTCGATCCTGTCCGCATCCCGTATGATGCCGCCACGAAGAAGGCGCGTTCGCGGAAAATATTCGAAGGTAGCAGGTGGCTGGAGCTCGGCTATAACCCCAAGGACGTCTGGTCCGTCTCGCGGCTGCATCGCCAGCACGCGGAGCGCGTGGATCATCCCACCCAGAAGCCCCTGGAAATCGTCGAGCGCATGGTGCTCGCGAGCTGCCCGCCGGGCGGCCGCGTGCTCGATCCGTTCATGGGCAGCGGCACCACGGCAGTCGCTTGCGCACGTCAGCAGCGCGAATTCGTCGGCTATGAAATTAACGAAAGTTACTGCGCGATCGCGCGCGAACGCGTCAGCGCGGCCGCCGCAAGCGCCGTTGCGGCCGGCGCCTGATGCGCCGCCGCCGGACCCACGCGCAGTAACGCCTAAAAGCTGAGGACCCTGAAATGTCCCGTATCAAGACCACGTTCGAGGCGCTTGCCGCCCATGGCCGCAAAGGCCTGATCCCGTTCATGACGGCCGGCGACCCCGACCCCGCGCGCACCGTCGAGTTCATGCATGCGCTGGCCGCAGGCGGCGCCGACGTCATCGAGCTTGGCGTGCCGTTTTCCGACCCGATGGCCGACGGCCCCGTGATCCAGCAATCTTCCGAGCGCGCGCTCGAGAAGGGCGTGACGCTCAAGAGCGTATTCGCCGACGTAAAGCGCTTCCGCGAAACCGACGACAAGACGCCCGTCGTGCTGATGGGCTACGCGAACCCCATCGAGCGCATGGGCGCCGATGCGTTCGCGCAGGCCGCGAAGGAAGCGGGGGTGGACGGCGTGCTCGTGGTGGACTACCCGCCCGAGGAGTCGGTCGAGTTCGCGGCGAAGATGAAGGCCGCCGACATCGATCCGATCTTCCTGCTCGCGCCGACTTCGACCGATGAGCGCATCGCCGAAGTAGGGCGCGCCGCGAGCGGCTATGTTTACTACGTCTCGCTCAAGGGCGTGACGGGCGCCGCGAATCTGGACGTTTCGAGCATCGCGGGTAAAATCCCGGCGATCAAGAAGCATGTCTCGCTGCCCGTGGGCGTGGGCTTCGGCATTCGCGACGCGCAAACGGCCGCTGCCGTCGCGCAGGTTTCGGACGCCGTGGTGATCGGCAGCCGAATCGTTCAACTGCTCGAACAGGCCGCGCCGGAGACGGCCGCCGATACCCTCACGGAGTTCATCACGGGCATTCGGTCGGCGCTGGACGAAGTCTCCGCCGGGTAGAGCTGGCAGGCTAGCGTAGTTGGCTAGATTCGAGACTGCTGTAAAATCCACTTTTCGCCATGCGCGGTCGGGGTCGGAACCCGGTCGGTTTTACCGATCGGGCGATGAAACGGTCCGCCGCGCCCGCGCATCACGAAGGTCAAGGAAGGAACATCAATGAGCTGGCTCGATAAACTGCTGCCGCCCAAGATCAAGCAAACCGATCCGAAGAGCCGCAAGAGCATTCCGGAAGGGTTGTGGATCAAGTGCCCGTCGTGCGAAGCGGTTCTGTACCGCAACGATGTCGAGGCAAATCTCCACGTTTGCCCGAAATGCGATCACCACATGCGCATCAATGCGCGCGAGCGTCTTGACGGCCTGCTCGATCCGGAAGGCCGCTACGAGATTGGCCAGGAGATCCTGCCGGTCGACGCGCTCAAGTTCAAGGACAGCCGCAAGTACCCGGACCGCCTGAAAGAGGCGATGGACGAAACCGGCGAAACCGACGCCATGGTGGTGATGGGCGGCGCGATCCGCACGCTGCCCGTGGTGGTGGCCTGCTTCGAGTTCTCGTTCATGGGCGGCTCGATGGGTTCGGTGGTGGGCGAGCGCTTCGCGCGCGGCGCGCAAAACGCGCTCGAGCAGCAAGTGCCGTTCATCTGCTTCACGGCTTCGGGCGGCGCGCGCATGCAGGAAAGCCTGCTTTCGCTCATGCAAATGGCCAAGACCACGGCCATGCTGACCAGGCTGGCCGAAGCCAAACTGCCGTTCATCTCCGTGCTGACCGACCCGACGATGGGCGGCGTTTCGGCGAGCTTCGCGTTCCTTGGCGACGTGGTCATCGCCGAGCCGAAGGCGCTGATCGGCTTTGCCGGCCCGCGCGTGATCGAGCAGACCGTGCGAGAAAAGCTGCCGGAAGGCTTCCAGCGCGCGGAATTCCTGCTGCAGAAGGGCGCGATCGACATGATCCTGGACCGCCGCAAGCTGCGCGACGAAATCGCGCAAATGCTGGCGCTGCTGCAGCGTCAGCCTGCCGACGCGGTGGCTTGAACCCGGCTTTGAGCGATCTGCGGCGCTGCGTGCGCCGCAAGCCGCAACGCTTTACCCGACGCGCCGCGAGCGAAAGCAAGCGGCGCGTTGTCATTTCCGCGATAATGCCGTTCTTTCGAAGCGGATCATTCGCGTGAACCCTCCGCCGTTGGCGGCGTCTCACGCGCAGCACCTGGCAATTTCTATCCTGATGAGTACCTTTCCCACCCTCGACGCGTGGCTCACGCACCTCGAAACTGCGCATCCGGTCGGCATCGACATGGGGCTGGACCGCATCCGTCAGGTGAAGGACGCGCTGGACCTCAAGTTCGACTGCCCGATCATCACGGTGGGCGGCACGAACGGGAAAGGCTCGACCTGCGCGATTCTCGAAACGATCCTGCTCAAGGCGGGCTATCACGTGGGCTGCCACACCTCGCCGCATCTGCTCGAGTTCAACGAGCGAGCGCGCGTGGACGGCCAGCAGGCCAGCGACGCCGAGCTGCTGCCGCACTTCGAGGCCGTGGAAGCCGCGCGCAATTCGCTCGCCACGCCCGTTACGCTCACGTACTTCGAGTTCACGACGCTCGCGATCATGCATCTGTTCGCCTCGCGCGGGCTCGATGCCGTGATCTTCGAGGTGGGTCTGGGCGGGCGTCTGGACGCCGTCAACGTGCTCGACACCGACTGCGCGATCATCACGAGCATCGACCTCGATCACACGGAATATCTCGGCGACACGCGCGAGAAGATCGCGTTCGAGAAGGCCGGCATCTTCCGTGCGGGCAAGCCTGCGATCTGCGCCGATCCGATGGCGCCGCAGTCGCTCATCGACCATGCCGAGGCGATCGGTGCCGAACTTTGGCTCTTCGGCCGCGATTTCCGCTACGAAGGGCAGCCCGGCAACGAGCGCCAGCAGTGGAGCTACGTGGGCCCGACGATGCGGCGCTCGGCGCTCGCCTATCCGGCGCTGCGCGGCGCGAACCAGCTGATCAACACCTCGGCCGCGCTCGCGGGCCTCGAGTCGCTGCGCGACCGCCTGCCGGTTTCCGCGCAAGACATCCGCCTCGGCCTCGCCAACGTCGAACTGCCAGGGCGCTTCCAGGTGCTGCCAGGCAAGCCTTCGATCATCCTCGACGTCGGCCACAACCCGCACGCGGCGGCCGTGCTCGCGCAAAACCTCGGCAGCATGGGCTATTTCCCGTACACCTACGCGGTGTTCGGCGCGATGCGCGACAAGGACATTGCAGGCGTGATCGAGCACCTGAAGGGCGAGATCGACCACTGGTGTGTGACCGACCTGCCGCTGCCGCGGGCGGCCACGGCCGAACAGCTCGAAGAAGTGCTGCGCGATGCGGGCGTGACGGACGGCGCCGACAGCAGCGTCACACGCTATGAAAATCCCGCTGCCGCGTTCCAAGATGCGCTAAAACGTGCAACCGAAAATGATAGAATTATTGTTTTCGGAAGTTTTCTGACGGTTGCCGGGGTGATGGCCTGGCGAAAGTCGCAGCAGCACTGACCGCCCGGCACCGTACGCCGCCCACGTAAGACAGGCCAGGTAGGCCAACAGCAAGCCATACATGGGAATTTTCTCGTTCGGCAAGAAAGATGACGCTGACGCGCCCCGCCGGCGCGGCACCGAGTCCGGCTCCAGCCGGCGCAGCAACCAAAGCACGCGCGTGGAGCGGCGCAGCCGCCGGCCGGACCGGTCGGGCGACGCCGAGGCGATGCTGCTCGACCCCACACTCCCTGAAAAGCAACGCGCGCGCCGGCGTCTCGTCGGCGCGATCGCGCTCGTGCTCGCGGCCATCGTGATCCTGCCGATGGTGCTCGATTCGCACCCGAAGCCCGTCACCGACGACATCGCCATCGACATTCCAAGCCGCCCGGTCGACAAGGCCGCCGCGCGCCAGCACGACGCCGAAGACACGCAGGCCGGCGTCGCGCCCGACAATCCCGCAGCCGCTGAAGCGACGCCAGGTGCGTCGGGCCTCGCGGCCGCTTCGGGCGCCGCGGCCACGCAGAGCGCCCAAAGCACGGTCAACACGCCGGCACCGGCTGCCAAAAGGCCCGCACAGGCGGCAGCCGCTCCCGCCCAGTCGACGCAAACCGCCCAAACGCAAAAGCCCGCTGCCAAGCCGGCCGCGTCGGCCAGCGCGACCGTCGCCGCGAACAGCAAGCCGACGACTGCCGCAAACGACGCCGCCGACACCGGCGGCGCAAATGGCGCGAAGGCCGAGTCCAGCGCCCCGGCGACGCCCCCGGGCGCGCGTTTCGCGGTGCAGCTCGGCGCGTTCTCGAACGGCACGACGGCGAACAATTGGGTAACGAAGTTGAAAGCGGCGGGAGTACCCGCATATACCGAACAGCGTAAGGAAGCAGACGGCACGACGCGCACGCTGCTGCGCGCGGGCCCGGTCCCGGACCGCGCCTCGGCCACGGCGGCGATCGCCAAGGTGCGTGGCGCCGGCCTGATGGCGGGCTCGAACGCCAACGCGGAATAAGCCGTCGATGTTCACCGCATTCGACTACGCTGTAATGGCGGTGATGGGCCTGTCGGCGCTGCGCGGCGCATGGCGGGGCTTGATCGGCGAGATTTTTGGATTGATTGGCTGGATCGCGGCGTTGCTCGTGGCCTGCCGCTACGTAGATCACGTAGTGCCCTGGATTCCGGCGAACTGGCCGGGCGGGGCGCTGACCCAGTGGCTGATCGCCTTCGCGCTGATCGTCATTGCCGTGGTGCTCGTGGCCGGCGTGGGCAACGCATTGATCGGCCGTCTGGTGCAGGTGAGCGGATTGTCCGGCGTGGACCGTTCGCTCGGGATGATGTTCGGCCTCGTGCGAGGCGTCGTGCTGGTGCTGATCCTCGTCGTCCTCGGCGGGCTGACCGAGCTGCCCCAGCAGGACTTCTGGCGCCACGCGCTGCTTCGGCCTTATGCCGTGCAGGGCGTGCTCGAACTGAAACCGTTGTTGCCCGAGGCGCTCGCGGCCTACGTTCACGTCTGATCAGAAACTGATCGGACGCGATGCGAGGCGCAGCTTCCCGGCAACACTGCCCATTTGCGGCGCTCGACCGGTGTGAATGAAGCCGGGTGACCCGCGACCGATTTCGCTTTTTTGAAGGACCTGCCATGTGCGGCATCGTAGGCGTAGTTTCCCGCTCTCCCGTCAACCAGCTCCTCTATGACGCGCTGCTGCTGCTGCAGCACCGCGGTCAGGACGCGGCCGGCATTGCCACCGCGAACGGCAGCACGTTCCACATGCACAAGGCCAACGGCATGGTGCGCGACGTGTTCCGCACGCGCAACATGCGCAGCCTCCCCGGCACCAGCGGCATCGGCCAGGTGCGCTACCCGACGGCCGGCTCGGCGTCGAGCGAAGAAGAAGCCCAGCCGTTCTACGTGAACGCGCCGTTCGGCATCGTCCTCGCTCACAACGGCAATCTCACGAACTGGCAACAGTTGAAGGAAGAGATGTTCCGTGTGGATCGCCGCCACATCAACACGCATTCCGACACCGAAGTGCTGCTCAACGTGCTCGCGCACGAAGTGCAGCTCGCGACCTCGGGCCTCGAGCTCGACCCGGCCGCGCTCTTCAAGGCGGTTGCGGGTGTGCACCGCCGCCTGCGTGGCTCGTACGCGATCGTCTCGCTGATCTCCGGCTACGGCCTGCTCGCGTTCCGCGACCCGTTCGGCATTCGCCCGCTGTGCATCGGCAAGATGGAAACGCCGGAAGGCACCGAATGGATGCTCGCATCGGAATCGGTGGCGCTCGAAGGCATCGGTTTCGAGTTCGTGCGCGACGTTCGCCCGGGCGAAGCGGTGTTCATCGACTTCGACGGCAACCTCTACTCGCAGCAATGCGCCACGGCGCCGACGCTCAACCCCTGCATCTTCGAACTCGTGTATCTCGCGCGTCCGGACTCGGTCCTCGACGGCGTGCCCGTGTACAACGCGCGTCTGCGCATGGGCGACTATCTCGCCGAGAAGATCAAGCGCGAGCTGCCCGACGTGAAGATCGACGTGGTGATGCCGATTCCCGATTCGTCGCGCCCTGCGGCCATGCAGGTCGCGAACAAGCTCGGCGTGGAATATCGCGAAGGCTTCTTCAAGAACCGCTACGTGGGCCGCACCTTCATCATGCCGGGCCAGGCCATGCGCAAGAAGTCGGTGCGCCAGAAGCTCAACGCCATGGGCATCGAGTTCAAGGGCAAGAACGTGCTGATCATCGACGACTCGATCGTGCGCGGCACCACCTCTCAGGAAATCGTGCAGATGGCGCGTGACGCCGGCGCGACCAAGGTGATCTTCGCTTCGGCGGCGCCGCCCGTGAAGTACCCGAACGTCTACGGCATCGACATGCCCACGCGCGGCGAGCTCGTAGCGCACGGCCGCACCGATGACGAAGTGGCGCGCATCATCGGCGCCGATTACCTCGTGTATCAGGACGTGGACTCGCTCAAGCAGGCAGTGCGCGACATCAATCCGGAGTTGAAGCAGTTCGAGGCTTCGTGCTTCGACGGCGACTACATCACCGGCGACATCACCAGCACTTACCTCGACAACATCGAGACCGCGCGCCTCGCGCCCCAGGCGCAATCGGACCGCGACGCCGCGAGCGACGCGATGGACGGCGGCTCCCGCTCGCAATTGCACCTGCAGCTCTCGGTGGAGTGATCCCTTCGGCAAACGCGAGCGTGAGGCTCGCGTTTGCGCCGATTCCGAAAGCCCGCTTTCTGCCGACGCAAAAGCGGGCTTTTTTGCGCCTGCGCGTGCAGGATCGAAGCCTGATTGTTCAGCACACGGAGAACACGAACATCGACGACACCTTAGCTCGCGGACGATCTCGCACGCGGGCTCGATGCGGCGCAGTAAGTAGTTTTAAGCAGGGGTTGTATCATCGTGGGTCGGGCGCTGCCCGGCCCATTTCCTTTTTCTTTCCCGTGAGTTCGCCATGCCCATCGTTCGTGCGTTGTTCGTCTATCCCGTGAAGTCATGCGGCGCGATCGCGCTCGACGATGCGCAGCTCGGCCTGAAGGGCATCGAGTGGGACCGCCATTGGATGGTCGCCGACGAGAACGGCCGGTTCGTCACGCAGCGCCAGTACGCCGCCATGGCGCGCATCGTGCCCGCGTTCGTCGAAGACGGCGTGCGCCTCACCATGGAAGGCATGAGCGAAGCGCTCCATCTGCCGTTCGCGCAGCGCGGCGGCGAGGCGCGCGTGCCGGCGACGGTCTGGGACGACGATTTCGAGGCGCTCGACGAAGGCGATCACGCGGCGCAGTGGTTCACGCAGGCGATAGGCGTGCCGGTGCGGCTGCTGCGCTTCGCGCATGACGTGACGCGTCTCGCGAGCAAGAAGTGGACGAACGGCGAAGACGCGCCCACGCAATTTGCCGACGGCTTTCCGATTCTCGTGACGAGCGAGGCGTCGCTCGCGCAACTCAACGAGCGCCTCGCGGCGAAGGGCGCGCCGCCAGTGCCGATGGCGCGCTTTCGTCCGAACATCGTCGTCGGTGACATTGGCGACGCATTCGAGGAAGACTTCATCGACACGCTCACCATCGAATCGGCTACAGGCGGCGAAGAGGTCGTGCTGCGTTTCGTGAAGCCCTGCGCGCGCTGCCCGATCACGACGATCGATCAGCTATCGGGCGAGCGCGACGCGCAATGGCCCACCGAACCGCTCGACACGCTGGCCGTGTTCCGCGCCGATCCGCGCGTGGACGGCGGCCTCACATTCGGCCAGAACGCGATGGTCGTGACGGGCGCGGGCAAGCACGTGACGGTGGGCGCACGCGCCGAGTGGGAATACCGCTTCGACGATTGAGGGGCGCTTGCGCGCTCAGTGTGACGGCAGCGCGCGCCACTGGCCGGGCGCGAGCCCAAAGCGGCGCGTGAATGCGTGCGTGAACGCGCTTTGGTCGCCGAAGCCGACTTCGAGCGCGATGTCGGTGAGCGAGGCGCGCGGGTCGGCGAGCAGCGTGAGCGCCGTGTCGAGCCGCAGCCGCTGTAAATAGCGATGCGGCGTCTCCCCGAACGCTTCGATAAAAAGCTGATGAAAGCGCCGCATGCCGAAGCCGCAATGCGCGGCGAGATCGGCAATACGCAGCGGCTGGGCGAGATGCGCGCGCAGCCACCGGTCGATGCGCGCGAAGTCCAGCCCGGCAGCCGCGCTGAACTGGGCGCTGGCCGCCACGCCGGTTTGTGCAATGAAAGCCGCGCACAGACGCGCCGAGGCGTCCCAGTGAAAGCGGCGCGCGCGCAGGTCGGCACTGTCGCGCGGCGGCGTGGCTGCGGCGGCGCGCTGCGCGATCTGATTCACGAGCTGCGTGAGCGCGGGGTCGAGGCGCACGGCGCGCGCGGTGTCGAACAGCCGTTCGGGCACCGCGAGCGTTGCCGCGGGCAGGTCGAGCACGAGCTGGCGGTTATCGCCAATACCCATGTAGTCATGCCGAGCGCCCGCCGGAATGAGCCACGCGGAACAACTGTCGATGCGCTCGCCCCGGCCGTTCACGGTCATCTCCATTTCGCCGTCGAGACCGAGCACGATCTGGTGAAAATCGTGCAGATCGGTTTCCTCGATCGCGCCGTAGCGGCGCAGTTCGACGCCGGGCGCGGTGACGGGAGCGTGGTGATGCGGATTCATGATGACCGGTTGCGATTGCAAATAAGGCGAGCGCCGTGAAGCGTCAAGCGGGCATCAGACGTCGAGCAGTTCGACTTCGAACACGAGCGTCGCGTTCGGCGGAATCACGCCGCCCGCGCCGCGCACGCCGTAGCCCAGTTGCGGCGGAATCGTCAGCTTGCGCACGCCGCCCACCTTCATGCCCTGCACGCCTTCGTCCCAGCCCTTGATGACCATGCCGCCGCCCAGCACGAACGCGAACGGGTCGTTGCGGTCCTTGCTCGAATCGAACTTCTGGCCGTCCGTCAGCCAGCCGGTGTAGTGCACGCTGACGGTCTGGCCGGCCTTGGCTTCGGCGCCGGTGCCTTCGGTCAGGTCCTCGTACTTGAGGCCGGATTCGGTGGTCACGATAGACATGGAAAAACTCCTGATTCGGATAGGTTGGACCCGTTATTGTAGGCGCTTTGCAGGGCCGGGCGGGCGGCGGCTCGTCGGGCACGCCGGTTGCTCACTACGCGCTGCCTATAATGGGGACCGCTCGCCCGGCTTGTGGCGAAACACGAGGAATCAGATGTCGACTTCGCAAAACCGTACCGAGCGCACGGCGCGCCTGTGCGCCGAAGCAGCGCTGTTCATGCGCGACCACGTGCTCTCGCGCGTCTCGCATGATCTGCGCAGTCCGCTCAATGCAATTCATAGCTGGGCTTACGTGCTCGAACGCAAGATCGACAACGCCGACGCCTCCGCGCAACGTGCGCTCGGCGGCATTCGCACGGGCGTGGAGCAGCAGGTCCGGCTGCTCGAAACGCTCGTCGATACCACGCGCGCGCAGACGCGCAAGCTGCGTATCGAGCGCGCGCCGTTCGCCGTCGCGGCGCTGCTCGGCGAAGCCGTGGATGACGCCCGCGCCGCGCTCGGCGATGCGCGCGGCGTGACATTCGCCGTGCAGGACGCGACAGGCGCGGCGACGCTCGACGGCGACCGGGAGCGCATTGCGCAGGCGCTGTGGCTGATGCTGGTGTTCGCGGCGGAAACGAGTGCTCAGGGAGCCAGCGTGACGCTCGCGGCGAGCGCGAGCGCCACTGCCGCCCAACTCGAAGTGCAATGGCGCGCCACGCGTGCGGCGCTCACCGACGGCGCGCTGGCGCACGTGCTGGAACCGTTCGCGCGCGCTCAGGCGAGCGAGCAGCAGGAAGCGGGTCGCTACGCCTGGGTGCTGGCGCTGTGCCATCGCGTGGCCGAGGCGCATGGCGGACGCTTCGAGGCGCCGGCTCTCGTGGGCGAGGGCGAGGAGATGGTGCTCGTACTGAATGTGCCGCTGAGCGGCGCGTGAGCAGGGTCGAGCCGGATCGCCTCTGACCGACTGCCGCGTGAGCGGCGGGCCGGCTTGAGCCCGCCGCATCTTTCATCCACCTTGCAGCCTTATACTGAGCGCTTCGTCCCTCGGAGCCTTGTGTCTTGAGCCAGCTTCTCGCCCTCATCGGGGCGTTCCTGCTCGTTGCCCTCAACGGTTTCTTCGTCGCGGCCGAGTTCGGCCTCGTCAAGCTGCGCGCCACGCGCGTGCAGGCCCTCGCTCAGCAGCACGGCTTGCGCGGCCGACTGCTCGCCAAGGTCCACGGCCAGCTCGATGCCTATCTTTCCGCGTGCCAGCTCGGCATCACGCTCGCTTCGCTCGGCCTCGGCTGGATCGGCGAGCCGGCGTTCGCGCAGTTGCTCGCGCCGGTGTTCGAACTGCTCGGCGTGCAATCGGCGGAACTCGTGCACGCCATCTCGCTGGTGTTCGCGTTCACGGTCATTTCGTTCCTGCACATCGTGGTGGGCGAGCTTGCGCCGAAATCGCTCGCCATCCGCCAGGCCGAGAAGATTTCGCTGTGGACGGCCATGCCGCTCTACGGCTTCTACTGGACCATGTATCCCGCGATCTGGGTGCTCAATACGAGCGCGAACGCGGTGCTGCGTCTCGCGGGCCTGTCGTCGGAGCACGGCCACGACACGCACTATTCGACCGACGAACTCAAGCTGATCCTGCGCAGCCGCCGCGCCGCCGCCCAGGCCGAGGCCGAGGCGCATGACGCGACGCACGAGCCGCGCGGCGCAAAGAGTGCAAACGGCGCGGTGCCGCTGCTGCCCGCACCCGCCGCGAACGCCTATAGCGCCGACGAATGGAACACGCTTGCCCATTCGCTCGACTTCTCGCGCCTCACCATTTCCGACCTCATGCGGCCGACGCACGAGATGGTGGGCCTGCGCCGCGACCTGTCGCTGCGCGAGAACATGCAGATCGTGGCGCGCCATCGTTTCAGCCGCTACCCGCTGTTCGAAGACGCCGCGGGCGAGCGCGTGGCAGGCCTCATCCACCTGAAGGACCTGCTGCTCGCCCGAGAGGCGGGTAACGCCCTCAGCGATCTCGGCAAGTTCGTGCGCCCCGTGCAATACGTGCGGCCCGAGACGCCCGCACTGGCATTGTTTCGCCGCTTTCGCAAGGGCGCGCCGCATTTCGCGCTGGTGGGGCACAAGAACGCGCGCCCCGTCGGCTTTCTCACGCTCGACAACCTGCTCGGCGCGCTCGTGGGCCAGATTCACGACGAGTTTCACCAGGCCGACACCGACTGGACCCGCATGGACGACGGCACGCTGATGGGCCGCGGCAGCCTGCCGGTGGTGTCGCTGGAGCAGGCGCTCGGCATCGATATCGACGAAGGGCGCGCGGAGTCGGTGGGCGGCCTCGTGATTCATGCGCTCAACGACCTGCCCACCGAAGGGCAGCGCGTCGGGTTCGACCGCTTCGATATCGTCGTGAAGAAAATGAAGGGGCCGCGCATCGTGCTCGTGCGCGTGTATCCGAAAGATCTCGAGGACGAGGGCGGCTAAGCGCGCCTCGCGTGCGGCCTAGCTGCGCGCGAGTGTGGCGAGCACCGCGACGGGCATTGCACCCAGGATGTCGCGCAGTGCGAGCGTCCCGCCTTCGCGCACCGTGTGCGTGGCGTCGCTGAGCCAGTCGTGCAGCGTGGCTGGCGCGCATCCTTTGGGCAACTCGACGGTCGTATCTTCCCAGCGTTCGGGCGCGACGAGCGGGGTGTCGCCATCCAGCAAGCCCGCCGCGAAGCGTGTGCCGATCACGATGGCCCACGCGTCGCCGTGATGGCGCGCGAAAGCGATCACATGCGAGGCCTGCGCGCCGCTCACCGTAAGCGGCAGATAGTCGCCTTCGCGCAGCAGTTCGGGTGCGCGCGCTCGCAGCGCGAGCAGGCGGTGCACGGTGGCCAGCTTCACCTGGGCGTTGCGCCAGTCCTTCAGCTTCGCGGCGGGCGCCTGCTCATCGAGCGCGGCCGCGCGGGCGGCGTAATCGACGGGCCGCCGGTTATCCGGATCGACGAGGCTAAAGTCCCAGAGTTCGGTGCCCTGATAGAGGTCGGGCACGCCCGGCGAGGTGAGCCGCAGCACCGTTTGCAGCAGCGTATTGAGTGCGCCAGCGGGCGCCACACGCGCGACGAATTCGGCCAGCGCCTGCAGAAAGCCGTCGCGCCGTTGCGGTGCGAGGATATCGAAGAGAAATGCCTGGCACTCCGCCTCATAGGTTTCGTCGGGCGAGAGCCAGTTCGTGCGCAGCTTCGCTTCGCGCAACGCCTTGAGCAGCCACGTCGAGACGCGCTCCGCCAGCGCATGCACGCCCGCTTCGTCGCCCGGGTCCAGTTCGGGCGGCCAGCAGCCCACCAGCGTTTGATACAGCATCGCCTCGGCGGCCGGTCCCGGCGACCATGCCGCGCCGGCCGTCCCTTCGTTGCGGCGATGCGTCTGGTTCAGCGTCGACCAGGCGCGCAGCGTGGCACTCCAGTCGAGCGCCATCTCGCTCAATACGGCGAGCCGCGCCCGCACGTCCTCGCCGCGCTTGTGGTCGTGCGTGGCCGTGGCGAGCAGCCCATAAGGACGACGCTGGCGCAGCCGGTTCGTCGCGTGAAAGTCATGCAGCGTGCGCGCGAAATCGTCGGGGTCCGCGCCCACTTCGTTACGCGAGAGCAGGCGGCCGTAGCGATAGAGCGCCGTGTCCTCCGTGGCCTTCGCCGCGAGCGGCGCGGTGAGCTGGGAGAACAGCGCGAGCGCTGTGCGCTGCGCGATGAGCGCGTGGCTGAGCGGCGTATTCCCCTGGTTGCCGCCCGCACCCGCGTTCGCCCCGGCTGGCGCGGCGCGTGGCGTCCTGGCGGCGCTGCCTCCACTGTTGCCGCCGCCGCCGCTGGCGTTGTTCGCGGCAGGTTCGGGGGCGCGACCGCCGAGCCAGCCGTCGACGAGGTCGAGCGCCGCGAGGCTCGCGCGCGGCAGTGCACGGCGCGCGGCGTCGAGCGCAACGTCGAAATAACGGTTGTCGAGCGCGCTGCGCAAACCGTTCGCCGGATAGATCCGGTAGATCGGGAAGTACATGGCCAGATGGGCAGCCACGCGATGCACCGACGCATAGGTGGTGTCGCGCGTGCCCGGGAGTTCGCGCGCGATGCGGTGCAGCGCACGCGTCACGTGGTCGAGTTCCGCGGGCAGATAGGCGGCCAGCATCTCGCGGCGCGCGTCGAGCGCGTAGGCCGCGAACGGCCGGTCGTCGCCGGAGATGGCGGCCCACGCCTCGGCGAGCGGCGCTGCGCCTGCAGGATCGTGCAGCAAGGCGCCCACGTCGTTCATGAAGTCGTAGCCGGTCGTGCCTTGCACGGGCCAGTCGTCGCGCAGCGTTTCGCCTTGCGCGAGGATCTTCTCGACCACGATGTAGGGCGGCGTGGCGCGCAGCGAGGCGAGCCGCTGCCGCAGGCGTTCGCAGTACTCGCGCGGGTCCGCGAGCCCGTCGATATGGTCGATGCGCAGGCCGTCGATCACGCCGTCGGCGTAAAGGCGAAACACGAGCTTGTGCACGGCCTCGAACACGTCGTGACGTTCCACGCGCACGCCGGCGAGCGCGGTGATGTCGAAGAAGCGCCGCCAGTTGATCTCGTCGGTGGCCGTGCGCCACCACGCGAGCCGGAAGTGCTGGCGCTCCAGCAGGCGGTGCAGCCGCTCGCGCGGCACCGGGTCGCCGCTTGCATAGGATTCCAGAACGAAGTCGACGGGGTCCGTGCCGACCCGCTCGACGAACGCGCGCAGCGCGTCGCGACCGGCGCTGGCGCGCGCCTGGTCGTCGGGCTGGGTCGTGAGGCCCTGGAATGGTCCGGCGAGCGTGTTGAGATCGGCGCGGTTCGCGGACTGCAGGAGCGTCGCGTAATCGGTCGGGCAGATCGGGCACACGTGCGGCCCGTACTGCACATAAAAGCGCGCGGCGGCGGGATCGAACTTCAGCTCGATGCGGCCTGCGGCGAGTTCTTCGCCGTACTGGGCGCCGAGAAACGGCATCAGCACCTTGCCGCGCAGGGCGGGGTCGGGCGAGTGCCAGTCCACGTCGAAGTGGCGCGCGTACGCGCTGTGACGTCCCCATTCGAGGATGTCGAGCCACCAGGCGTTGTGGCCGCCGCCCACGCCCATGTGATTCGGCACGAAGTCGGCGATGATGCCCATGCCGCGCTCGTGCACTTTCGCGGCGAAGCGGCGCAGCGCGCCTTCGCCGCCCAGTTCCGCGCTCACCGTGCCGTAGTCGACGGTGTCGTAGCCGTGCATCGAGCCGGGCTGCGCGGTCGTGACGGGGGAAAGGTAGAGATGGCTCACGCCGAGCGCGGCGAAGTAGTCGAGCTGCGCGAGCGCGTCGGCGAACGTGAAGCCGTGATGGAGCTGCAGGCGCAGCGTCGCGCGAGGGTGTGTCATGGCGTCGGCTTCTTTTCGGTCGCACCTGGCGCCGAGCTGGCGGTTGAGTTCGCGGTTGAGTTGGCGTCGCTCGCGCCTGCACCGGCGCTCGGCTCGGCGCGCGTGCGCGCAACGGCCCCGCGTGCGCGTACGACGGCTTCGACGCGCGCGGCGACGGCCGGATCGGCGAACAGCGTCTCGACGGGCAGCGGCAGGCGGCGGCGCCAGTTCGGATGCTCGTCGATCGAGCCGGGCAGATTCGGCTGGTCGGACAACGCGAGCAGGTCTTCGAGCGGGCAGGTGACGAGCGGGCTGTGCGTTGCCGCGACATAGGCGAGCGCGGCATTCACGGGCGGCTCGTCGGCCGGCGGCGGTTCGGTGTCGCGCGGCGCGAGCCCGCTGTGCTGCAACGCATGCCAGAGCGCGACGCGATCCGTCGCGCGCCGCGCGCGGTCGAGCGCGACGGGGTCGCGTCCGTCGGCACGCGGGAGCGTCTGGCCGATGCGGTTGCGCCAGTCGATGTCCGCGCCGCTCCACCAGCCCGCGACGGTCGGCAGATCGTGCGTGGTGGTCGTCGCGACGCCGTGCGGGTCCCAGCGCGCGGGCGCGAGAAAGCCCTTGCCGTCGTGCTCGAACCACAGCACGCGAATGCCATACAGGCCGTGCGCGGCGAGCCGCTCGCGCAGCCCCGGCGGCACGGTGCCGAGGTCTTCGCCGATCACGATCGCGCGATGCCGCCACGATTCGAGCGCGATGAGCCGCACGAGGTCGTCGAACGGATAGCGCAGATACGCGCCGTGGCGCGCGCTTTCGCCTTCGGGCACGAGCCAGAGCCTGCGCAGCCCGAGAATATGGTCGATGCGCACACCGCCCGCATGGGCGAAGGCCGCGCGCAGCATGTCGATGAACGCGCGGAAGCCGTTGTTGTGCATGGCGCGCGGCGAGAACGTCGTGAGCCCCCAGCTTTGCCCGGCCTGGTTGAAGATGTCGGGCGGCGCGCCGACCGAAACGCGTTGCAGCATGTCCTGCGGCAGCGACCACGCGTGCGAGCCCGCGCCGTCGCAGCCCACGGCGAGATCGGCGACGAGGCCGATCGCCATGCCGGCCTCGTGCGCGCTGCGCTGCGCGCCCGAGAGCCCGAGCGCTGTGAGCCATTGCAGGAAGCGGTGAAAGTCGACTTCGCGCCGGTGCTCCTGCGCAAACGTCGCCACGTCGGCGCTGCGCGGGTCGCGCAGCGGCTCGGGCCAGTCGCGCCAGTGGCGCTCGCCGCCGGGACCATGCAGCATGGCTTCCTGCAGCGCCTCGAAACGCGCGTGGTCTTCGAGCGCCTCGCCGCCCTGCGCACAGAACGCGGCGAAGGCGGCGGCACGCGGCGAGCCGCTCGCGCGCTCGTCGGCGTCGAAGCGCTCGAACAGCGCGCGCAGCACCTTGAGCTTGAGCGGCAACGCACGCTGCCAGTCCACGAGCGGCGCGGCTTCGAGTTCGCGCCACGCGTCGAGCGCATTCGCGGCCGCGCTCGCGTCGTGCGCGGCCTTGGCGCCGAATTCCGCAGCGGGGTCGATGTGCGCGACATTGACCCACAGGCGCGACGACGGCGAATAGGGGCTGAAGTGACCCGGCTCGGCGCTGAACATCGCGTGGGTCGGGCTCACCGCGAGCGCCTGCGCGCCGCGCCGCGCGCTTTGCGCGGCGAGCGCGGCGAGCGCGCTGTAGTCGCCGATGCCGCCGTCTCCGTTGCGTCGGAGTCCGTACAATTGCGCGGCGAGGCCCCACAGCGGCGGCACTGTGCCGCTGTCGCCGTGACGTGCGCGCCAGGCGTCGGCGACGGTATGGCAGTGCGGCGGCGCGACCGCGATCGTCAGGCGATGGTCATTGACGGTGAGCGTGTGATAGCCCGGCTCCGCAAGCGGCGCGAGCAACGCGCTCTCGCCGCGCGGCGAGGTGAAGCGGCCCTCGATGTGCTCGCCGCTTTCGAGGTCGATCCGATAGTGGCTGCCCGCGCGTACGGCAGAAGGCGGCAGTTCGATCGCGCTGTCGTATTCGGCGGTGATGAGCGGCGGCAGTCGCCGCGTCGACTGTTCCGCATTGAGTGCGGAGGTGCTCTGGCGGATTTGCGTGGCGTTGGCGCAAGGCAGGCCCGCGCATTCCAGCAGAGCGGAGAGCGTGCTGTCGGGCACGCGCTGCACGGCGCCGTGTGCGTCGGTCCATTCGACCTCGAAGCCCGCGCGTGCGGCGAGTGTCGCGAGCGTGTCGCTGCGGCGCGCCGTGCTCATGCGTTGGGCTCCTCGCGATGCACGATGCGCGCGTCGTGTTCGCTCGAGTACTCGGGCACGTTGCCGGTGAGCCATGCAATGCACGCGCTCTCGGGCAGCACGCCATTGTCGGCAAGGTCGCGCGCACGTGGCGGCGTTTCGAATATCACCATGCCTTCGGGCCGCGGCTCGAGCGGGACGCCGTCGCGGCCCAGGTTCAGCGCGATCGTGAGCGTTTCGCCATCGTCGAGGCGCCAGCGCGCGACGAGCGCGGCGAGACCGTTCGCAGCGTCGTCGGCGAGCACGGTCGCGCCGAGCGCGCGCGCGTGGCGCAAGCGCGGCATGAGCAGGTGCGCCCGCACGCATAGCGCCGACTTATAGAAGTGCATCCATTCGAGCCGTTCGCCGTCGAGCGGCGCGTCGGCCAGCGGCGACGAATTCACGAAGGTCTGCAGATCGTTCGGATCGGGAATGCGCGCCCGGCTCGCTTCGTCGTTGAACGCACCGAATGCCTTGAATTCGCTGCGGCGGCCTTCGCGTACCGCATCGGCGAGCTGGCCGGTGAAGGCGGTGAAAAACTGGAACGGCTGCGTCGAGCCGTATTCCTCCTCCATGAAGAGCAGCGGAATTTGCGGCGAAAGCAGCAGCATTGCCGTGGCCGCGCGCAGGGCGTCGTCGTCGGCCAGCGTGCGCAGCCGGTCGCCCATTGCGCGGTTGCCGATCTGGTCGTGGTTCTGCAGGAACATCACGAACGCGGTGGGCGGCAGGTGCGCGCTCGGTTCGCCGCGCGGCTTGCCCCCGTGCACGGGCGACGGGTCACCCTGGTACACGAAGCCTTCGCCGAGCACGCGCGCGAGTTTGCCGATGGGCGAATCCTCGAAGGCGCGATAGTAGCCTTCCGACTCGCCGGTGAGCAGCACGTGAAAGCAGTGATGCGCGTCGTCGTTCCATTGCGCGCTGAAGTGCGATTCGAGCAGATTGGCTTCGTTGTGCTCGTTTTCGAGCACCAGGTGCACATGGCGGCCGGACTCGACACGCGCCTTCACGTGGTCGGCCAGCTCGCGCAACCAGTCGGTGTTGCCGATCGCATGTGCAGCGTCGATGCGCAGACCGTCGAAGCGATATTCCGTGAGCCAATAGAGCGCGTTGTCGCAGTAGAAGTCGCGCACTTCGAAGCGGTCGAAGTCGAGCGCTTCGCCCCACGGCGTCTTCACGTCCTGGCGGAAAAACGGTTTGGCGTAGAGGCCGAGCCAGTTCCCGTCGGGGCCGAAGTGGTTGTACACGACGTCGATGAACATCTGCAGCCCCAGCCCATGCGCGGCATCGACGAGCGCTTTCAGTTCGTCAGGACTGCCATAGGCCGCGTGCGGCGCGTAAGGCAGCACGACGTCGTAGCCCCAGCCGCGCTCGCCCGGATAGTCGTTGAGCGGCATGAGTTCGACGGCCGTCACGCCGAGCGCCGCCAGCGCGGGCAGACGTTTCATTACACCCTGATAGCCGCCCAGCGCGCCCACGTGCAGCTCGTAGATCACGGTCTCTTCCCAGGGGCGTCCTTGCCAGTGCGCATGCTGCCAGGCGTACGCGCGCGGGTCCAGCACTTCGCTCGGCCCATGCACGCCCTGCGGCTGGAAGCGCGATGCGGGGTCGGGTACGCGTTGCTGGCCGTCGAGGCAGTAGCGGTACAGCGTGCCCGGCCCGCACGACGCCTGCGCTTCGAACCAGCCGTTACCGGTCGGCGTCATGTCGAGCGGCGGCGCGTCTCTCACGTTCTCGAACACGACCTGCACCGTTTGACACGACGGCGCCCAGAAACGAAAGCGCGTATGCGGCTGCGAGTGCGCCGCGCCGATCAGCTGCGCGCCGAACGGCAGGCAATGCATGTACTGGCGGGCGTGCGGATCGTGCGAAAGCGGGGACATGGTGGATTCCTGGTTGCGTCCTGTTCCTATCCAGCGGCGGCTTGGTCCGGGCCCGCGGGGGCGCCCGACCCGGAGGCGCCCGGCGTGCGGCGCGGGTCCGGCGTGGCCGCGTCGCCGCGCGTGCCCGCTGGCCGGTGCGTGTCGGCACGCGCCGGACGGGCGCAGAGCACGGCGAGCGCGCGCGCGGCCAGTTCGTACGTCGTGTCGGGCAGCGCGTAGGGCACTGCGTCGGGCCGCGCGGTATCGAGCAGCACCTCCCATGCCATGCGCGGCGCGGGCGCGACGAACGTCACCGCGCCCTGCGAGGCGTTCAGCATCATTAACAATACTTCCATTTGGCCGTGGAGTCCCGCTCCGGCGCGTCGCATGGTGAACGCGCTCGCTTCCGGGTCGTGCCAGGCCTCGGGCGAGAGCGGCTCGCCGCGTTCGTCGAACCAGTCGATGTCGTGCACGCCGGGCATCAGCTCGCGCTCGCCGAACAGAAAGCGCGTTTCGTGCAGCAGCGGATGTTCGCGGCGCAGCGCGATCACGCGCGCGGTGAAACGCGTCATGGCCTTGCCCTGGGGCGTTTCGGCGAGCGCCCAGTCGAACCACGAAATGTCGTTGTCCTGGCAGTACGCGTTGTTGTTGCCGCGTTGGGTGCGGCAAGCCTCGTCGCCCGCGAGCAGCATGGGTGTGCCGAGCGCGATGAGGAGTGTGGCCATCATCGAGCGGCCCACGCGTGCGCGCGTGGCGAGGATGGCGGGGTCGTCGGTCGGGCCTTCCACACCCCAGTTCGCGCTCCAGTTTTCATTGTGGCCGTCGCGGTTCTCTTCGCCGTTCGCTTCGTTGTGCTTGCGCTCGTACGAAACGAGATCGGCGAGCGTGAAGCCGTCGTGCGAGGTGACGAAATTGATCGACGCCCAGGGCCGGCGCTTGCGTTTGTCGAACAGATCCGCGCTGCCGGTCAGGCGCGCCGCGAGGTCGGCGCGCTGGCCCGGCGCGCCGCGCCAGTAGCGCCGCACGCTGTCGCGAAAGCGATCGTTCCATTCGGAAAAGCCGGGCGGGTGGTTGCCAAGCTGATAGCCGCCCGGGCCCACGTCCCACGGCTCGGAAATCAGCTTGCATTGCGAAAGCACGGGGTCCTGGCGCAGCACGTCGAAAAAGCCGCCGTTCGGGTCGAAGCCCGCGGGCTCGCGCCCGAGCGTGACGCCCAGGTCGAAGCGAAAGCCGTCGATGCCATATGACGTGACCCAGTGGCGCAGCGAATCGGCGACCATCTGCAGCACGCGCGGATGCGAAAAGTCGAGCGTGTTGCCGCAGCCCGTGTCGTTGATGAAGTGGCGCTCGTCGCCAGGCACGCAGCGGTAATAGCTGGCGTTGTCGAGGCCGCGCCACGAGACGGTGGGGCCCATTTCGCCGCCTTCGCAGGTGTGGTTGTAGACCACGTCGAGAATGACTTCGATACCCGCCGCATGAAGCTGGCGCACGGCAATGCGCATTTCGTCGGTGTCATAGCCCACGAGGTAGCTGGGCTCGGGCGCGAAGAACGCGGCCGAATTGTATCCCCAGTAGTTGCGCAATCCGCGGTCGATCAGAAAGCGCTCGGAGAGAAACGCGTGTACCGGCAGGATCTCGATGGCCGTCACGCCGAGGTTGTGCAGATGGTCGATGAAACGCGGCGCGGCCAGCCCGGCAAAGGTGCCCCGCATGTGCGTGCGCAAATCGTAACGCTGCATCGACAGACCGCGCAGATGCGCCTCGTAGATGATGGTGTCGCCCCACGGTGTGTTGGGCCGCCGGTCGCGCGACCAGTCGAAGTTGTCGTTCACGACCACGCACTTGGGCATGGCCGGCGCGGAATCGCGCCGGTCGATCGAGAGGTCCACGCGGTTCGAATGCGCGCGATAGCCATAGAGCGTGTCCGACCAGCGGAACTGCCCGATGAGCTGCTTCGCGTAAGGGTCCAGCAGCAGCTTGTGCGGATTGAAGCGGTGCCCCAGATGCGGCTGATAGGGCCCATGCGCGCGCAGGCCATAGACGGTGCCGGGATGCGCGCCCGGCAGATAGCCGTGCCACACCTCATCGGTGCATTCGGGCAAGGTGTAGCGAATGCGCTCCTTGCGGCCGGTGGGGTCGAAGAGGCACAGCTCGATGCGCCACGCGTGGGCCGAGAACACGGCGAAATTTGTGCCGAGTCCGTCCCACGTCGCCCCGAGCGGCCAGGGGGAGCCGGGCAGCAGGCGCTCAGGCGGACCGTTTGCCATGACGATGCTCCATCTGTTGTTCTTCGTTTTGCATCGGGTTCCTGATCAAATCCCGCCGCTGCGCCGCCTTAGCGGCGCAGGCGCAGGATCAGCGTGCCGAGCGGCGGCAGGACGAGTGCGGCCGACTGCGGCTTGCCGTGGCTCACCACGCTCTCCGTGCTGACGAGGCCCCCGTTGCCCATATTCGAGCCGCCGTACACTTCGGCGTCGGTGTTGAGCGCCTCTTCCCACTGTCCCGGCTGCGGCATGCCGATGCGGTAGCCGTGGCGCGGCACCGGCGTGAAGTTGCAGATCACCACGATCTCGCGGCCCGATCCGTCCACGCGGCGCCACGCGAGCACGCTGTTTTCGCTGTCGTCGGACACCAGCCATTCGAAGCCGCCGGGTTCCGAGTCGAGCGTGTAGAGCGCGGGCTCGCTCGCGTAGAGGTGGTTCAGGTCGCGCACGAGCGTTTGCACGCCGCGGTGCAGCGGGTCGTCGAGCAGGTTCCAGTGCGGCGTGCCGTCGTGATCGAATTCGGCCATCTGCCCGAACTCGCCGCCCATGAACAACAGCTTCTTGCCGGGGTGCGCCCACATGAAGCCGAAATACGCGCGCAGGTTCGCGAACTTCTGCCAGCGGTCGCCCGGCATCTTGCCGAGCAGCGACCCTTTGCCGTGCACCACTTCGTCGTGCGACAGCGGTAGCACGAAGCGTTCGGACCACGCGTAGACCATCGCGAACGTCATCAGGTGATGGTGATAGCGGCGATAGACGGGGTCTTCGTGCATATAGTGCAGCGTGTCGTGCATCCAGCCCATGTTCCACTTGAACTGGAAGCCGAGGCCGCCATCCTCGGGGCGCGCCGTGACGCCCGGCCATGCTGTGGATTCCTCAGCAATGGTGATGACGCCGGGGCGTTGCGGAACATATTGCGTTTCGTGATTGAGGCGCTTGAGAAACGCAATCGATTCGAGATTTTCGCGACCGCCGTAGATGTTGGGTACCCATTCGCCTTGCGCACGCGAATAGTCGCGGTAGAGCATCGAGGCGACCGCGTCCACGCGCAGCGCATCTACGTGATAGCGCATGAGCCACGCAAGGCCCGAAGCGACGAGGAACGCGCTCACCTCGCGGCGTCCCAGGTTGTAGATCATCGTGTTCCAGTCGGGGTGATAGCCCTCGCGCGGGTCGGCATGCTCGTAGAGCGCCGTGCCGTCGAAATCGATTAGACCGTGCGCGTCGTTCGGGAAATGCGCGGGCACCCAGTCGAGAATCACGCCCAGCCCCGCTTCGTGCGCGCGGTCGACGAACGCCGCGAAGTCCACCGGCGCGCCAAGGCGCGCGGTGGGCGCGAACTGCGAGAGCGGCTGATAGCCCCACGAGCCGCCAAACGGGTGTTCCGCCACGGGCAGCAATTCGATGTGCGTGAAGCCCATGCCCTGCGCGTAGGGGATCAGGCGCTCGGCGAGCGCGCCCCAGTCGGGCGCGGGGGCATCGGCGCCTTGCGTGGGCAGCCATGAAGGCGCATGGACCTCGTAGACCGACATGGCCGCGCGTGCGTTCTGCCGTTCGGCGCGCGTTTGCAGCCACTCGTGATCGCGCCACGCGTAGTGGTCGATCGCCTCGACGGGCGCCACGATCGAAGCCGTGCCCGGCGGGCACTCCGTCTGCAGCGCACAGGGATCGGCCTTGAGCGGCAGGACCGCGCCGCGCGCGCCGAGTATCTCGTACTTGTAACGCGCACCGGCCGCCACACGCGGAATGAACAGCTCCCATACGCCGGCTTCGTGGCGCAGCCGCATGGGGTGACGCCGCCCGTCCCACGCGTTGAAGTCGCCCACCACGGAGACGCGCTTCGCATTCGGCGCCCAGACCGCGAAGCGCACGCCGGGGATGCCGTCGCAGGTCAAGGGCCGCGCGCCAAGGCATTCGAGCACCGCGTAGGGGTCCCCGTCTGCGAGACGCACCAGCGCTTCGTGCGATAGCTGCGGGCCGAATGAATAGGTATCCTCGATTTCCTGGCTCACGCCATGCCAGTCGACCACGAGCCGGTAGGGCACCGCTTCCGCGAGTGGTCCCGCATAGAGGCCTGCCGGGTGCACGAGCGAGAGTTCGCCGAGCGTGTGGGCGCGGTCGCGCGCCACCACGCTCGCGCCTGAGGCGTTCGGCAGCCATGCGCGCACGTAAGGGGCGCCGTCCACCCAGTGCAGCCCGAGCACGGAGAAAGGATCGGAGTGGTACGCGCCGGCGAGTGCGTCGGCGTCGTGGAGATTCAGCCCGGCTTGGGCCGCGCGCTCAACCATGGCCACCTCCGCCGGAATGCGATTGCGTGGACTGCGTAGGGGTGAGTCCGAGCACGCGTGCCGCCAGCGCCGCGAGACCGCGTACCGGCAGCGCGAGCCAGGTGGGACGGTTGGCCGCCTCGTAGCGGATCTCGTATGCCGCTTTCTCGATCAGGAACAGGTCGAGCAGCGCCTGCTCGTGCGAAGCGCTGACGAGCGTGAGCGGTCCTTCTGCCACGGCCGCGCGGTACTGGCTCAGGAATGCTTCGGCCGCATAGCCGCGGAAGCGCTCGAACAGGGCGCGCTTGCGATCGACGACTTGCTGCGGCGCGTTTTCGAGCGTCGATTGCGCGGCGGCGCCCGCATACGAGAGCGAGCGCAACAGGCCCGCCACGTCGCGCAGCGGCGAGGTCTTGGCGCGCCGGTAGTCGAGCGCTCGCGCGGGCTCGCCTTCGAAGTCGATCAAATACGCGTCGCCCTGGGAAAGCAGGACCTGGCCCAGGTGGAAATCGCCGTGGATGCGGATGCGCGCGGCCTTGGTGTCGTCGGGCACGAGTTCGTCGATCTTCGCGACGAGCGCCTTGCGGCGATCGATCAGGCTGCGCGCGAGGTCGCGCGCGTCTTCGTCGAGCGTTTGCTCGTCTTCGCCCGTATGCTGCGCGACGATGTCGAGTGCTTCGTTGAGCATGGTCTTGGTGTCGGCAATCCAGTTGCGCACGTCGTCGGGGGTGGCGGCAACGGGCGCGAAGGCTTCGTCGTCGCTGGGTTGGGAGAGCATCGCGTGCAACTCGCCCAGGCGCTTGCCGATGGCGCCGATCACCGCGCAATAGCCGTGCACGGCTTCCTCCTCGTGCGCCTGGTCGACGCTCGTGTCGTCGTCCACGGCGAGCGCGAGTTCGTCGATCGTGCGGCGCAGATAGTCGAGCGCCCAGTCCCACGCATTGCCCTGATTGTCGATGAAACCCTGCACGATGATGAGCGTATGCGGTACGCCCGCGGGATCGACACGCACCACTTCGCCATAGAGCGGCGCCGTGTTCGCGTAGCCGAGCTTCGTGAGGTAGCGGCTCATTTCCGCTTCGGGGTGCACGCCCGCCATCAGCCGGCGCACGATCTTGAGCACGAGGGTTTCCGCGATCACGAGCGAGCTGTTGCTCTGCTCAGCCGCGAGCCAGCGCACCTCCGGCGTCTCGCCAAGGTCGAGTTCGTCGAGTCGCTCGGTCGGCTCGAAGCGGATCGTGCTCTGCTGCACGGTGGGTACCGTGGCGCGCTCGCGCAGCTTGCGCAGCACGCCATAGGCGAACCACGGCAGCGAGAACGCATCCGTGAGATAGCCCACCGTGCGGCCGCGCCGCACGCGCGAGAGCGCGAGCTGAATGTGCAGCGGCGTGGTGATTTCGGTGCCCCAGGTAATGGCGATCGGCAGGACGTAGCGCTCGCTCGTGCCGTCCGCCAGCTCGGCCTCGATTTCTGTGAACGCGAAGCCCGCGCCGTAAATCGTCGTGAGCGCCGCGAGGCGCACGGAGCGCAGCGGCTTGTCCTTGGAGGCGAACCAGCGGCGACGCGAGAGCCACGAAGGCAGCACTTCCGATTCGAGCAGCCGCACGTTTTCGGGCGTCGCACCGGTTTGCCCTTCGCGGATCACCACGGTCACGAACTCGGGCAATTGCTCCGAAGTCGGCTGGCTCCACGAAGGCCGCTGATCGCCGGCGCTCAGGAGGAACCACAGGAAGCCGTAGGGCGGGAAAGTCAGCAGATAAGGCAGTTGCCCGATGGCCGGAAACACGGAGTCGGCCGTCATTTCGACGGGGGACATGCCCGCGAATTCGGAAAGATCGAGTTCCACCGCCTGTGGCGCGCGTGAGAGGTTCGCCACACAGAGGATCGGCGCTTCGCCGGGCATCTCGCGCAGGTACGCGAGAATCTTGCGGTTCGCGGGCCGCAGGAAGCGGATCGTGCCGCGCCCGAACGCCTGCTTTGCGCGGCGCGTGGCGAGCATGCGACGCGTCCAGTTGAGCAGCGAATGCGGATCGCGGCTTTGCGCTTCGACGTTGATGGCGTCGTACCCATAGAGCGAGCCCATGAGCGGCGGCAACACGAGCTGTTCGGGGTCGGCGCGCGAGAAGCCGCCATTGCGGTCCGACGACCACTGCATCGGCGTGCGCACGCCGTCGCGGTCGCCCAGGTGGATGTTGTCGCCCATGCCGAGTTCGTCGCCGTAATAGATCACGGGCGTGCCGGGCATGGAGAGCAGCAGCGAGTTGATGAGTTCGATGCGGCGGCGGTCGCGCTCCATGAGCGGCGCGAGACGCCGGCGAATGCCGAGGTTCAGGCGCGCGCGCCGGTCGCTCGCGTAGGTGTTCCAGAGGTAATCGCGCTCGGAGTCCGTCACCATTTCGAGCGTGAGTTCGTCGTGATTGCGCAGGAAGATCGCCCACTGGCAGCTTGGCAGCAAGTCAGGCGTTTGCTTCATGATGTCGAGAATCGGGAAGCGGTCCTCGCTCGCAATCGCCATGTAGAGGCGCGGCATGAGGGGGAAGTGGAACGCCATGTGGCATTCGTCTTCGTTGCCGAAGTACTCTTGCACATCCTCCGGCCACTGGTTCGCTTCGGCCAGCAGCATGCGGTTCGGGTAGTGCTCGTCGATGGCCGCGCGGATCCGTTTGAGAATGCCGTGCGTTTCGGGCAGGTTCTCGTTGTTCGTGCCTTCGCGCTCCACGAGATAGGGCACGGCGTCCAGACGCAGCCCGTCGATACCCATGTCGAGCCAGAAGCGCATGACCTGCAGCACTTCGCGCAGCACGGCCGGATTGTCGAAGTTCAGGTCGGGCTGGTGCGAATAGAAGCGGTGCCAGTAGTACGCGCCGGCCACGGGGTCGTGCGTCCAGTTGGACGGCTCCGTGTCGATGAAGATGATGCGCGTGCCCAGGTACTTCTGGTCGGTGTCGGACCACACGTAGTAGTTGCGATGATTCGAGCCGGGCTTGGCGCGCCGCGCGCGCTGGAACCACGGGTGCTGGTCCGAGGTATGGTTGATGACCAGTTCGGTGATCACGCGCATGCCGCGCGCATGCGCTTCCTGAATGAAGCGGCGCACGTCGGCGAGCTGGCCGTAGTCGGGGTGCACGTTGCGATAGTCGGCGATGTCGTAGCCGTCGTCGCGGCGCGGCGAGGGGTAGAACGGCAGCAGCCAGATCGCCGTGACGCCGAGGCTGGCAATGTAGTCGAGTTTCGCGAGCAGGCCAGGGAAGTCGCCCACGCCGTCATTGTTCGCATCGAAGAACGATTTCACGTGCACCTGATAGATGATCGCGTCCTTGTACCAGAGCGGGTCGTCGGACAGCATCGACGCCTTGCCGCGCCGTTGCGTGCCGCGTTCCTCATGGTGTGGATCGTGTGCGGTCGAGTCTCGCGTGACGGTCTGCACGTTCGTTGCGACAGGCTCGTGGGTAGCGGGGTCGCGTTTCATGTCGCTCCTCCGGGCGGGAAGTCCGCGTCCAGTTCGGGATGGCCCTCGATGTGCTCATCGGCGTGTTCAGGCAGCGGCTCTTCGCGCGGCAGGCCCGTCGCGGGCTCGATGCGCCAGATCGCGAACGGGCGCGCATGCGGGTCGAGCCGCACGTGCTGCCAGCGCCCACGCCACTCGAAGCGCTCGCCCGTCGTTTCGTCGATCACATTGAGGGGGGCGTGGTCGTCGAGGTGCCAGCGCTGGAACGTCGCCCACGAAAGTTCGAAGTCGGCGCCCTGCTCGTTGAAGGCATCGAGGTTGATGGCCACGACGAGCACGTTGTCGCGCGCGGGCGTGGCCTTCTCGAAGCAGAGCAGCGAGTCGTTGCGCGCGTCGAGGAACGTGATGCCGAGATGCGTGTGCAGCGCCGGGTTGGCGCGCCGGATGCGGTTGAGCGTGGCGATCTCCGCGACGATGTTGCCGGGGCGATGCCAGTCCCATGCGCGCAGCTGATATTTTTCGGAGTCCAGATATTCCTCCGAATTGGGCATGGCGCGCCCTTCGCACAGTTCGAAGCCGCAGTAAACGCCCCACAGCCCGGAAAGCGTCGCAGCCAGCGCGGCGCGGATCAGGAAGCTCGAACGCGCGCCAGTCTGCAGATGGCGCGGATTGATGTCGGGCGTGTTGACGAAGAAGTTAGGCCGATAGAAGTCGCGCACCTCGGTTTGTGTGAGTTCCGTGAGGTACTCGGTGAAATCGCGTTTCGATTCGCGCCACGTGAAGTAGGTGTATGACTGCGAGAAGCCGAGCTTGGCGAGCCGGTACATGAGGCGCGGCCGCGTGAAGGCTTCGGAGAGGAAGATCACGTCGGGGTGACGTGCGCGCACGTCGGCGATCATCCATTCCCAGAACGGCAACGGCTTCGTGTGCGGATTGTCCACGCGGAAAATGCGCACGCCCGTGTCCACCCAGAACAGGATCGCGTCGCGCAGCGCGAGCCACAAATCAGGCTTCGCGTCGTGCGCGTAGAACTCGGGGTTCACGATGTCCTGGTACTTCTTCGGCGGATTTTCGGCGTAGCGCAGCGTGCCGTCGGGCCGCCATGCGAACCAGGTGGGATGCGCCTTCAGCCACGGGTGGTCGGGCGAGCATTGAATCGCGAAGTCGAGCGCGATTTCGAGGCCTTGTTCGCGCGCCGCGGCGAGCATGCGGCAGAAGTCCTCGAGCGTGCCCAGTTGCGGATGCACCGCGGTATGGCCGCCTTCGGCCGCGCCGATCGCGTAGGGGCTGCCCACGTCACCGGGCTGCGCATTGAGCGTGTTGTTGCGCCCCTTGCGGTTGGCGAGGCCGATGGGGTGGATCGGCGGGAAGTACAGCACGTCGAAGCCCATTTCGCGGATGCGCGGCATCTTCGCGATCACGTCGTCGAAGGTGCCGTGGCGCGATTCGTCGTCGCTCATCGAGCGCGGGAAGATCTCGTACCAGCTCGCGAAGCGTGCGGCGCCGCGCTCCGCATCCACGCGATTGACGATTGTGTCGCGCGAGAGAAACGGGCGGTGGCGCGCGGCGCGCACGGCCGCTGCGGTCGCAGGCGCGGCGATGATCGCGCAGCGTGTTTCGGTGTCCGCAGCAATGAAGCGCTTGACGATGGCGTCGAGCGTTTCGTTGTTGCGCTTCTGGTCGTCGTCGCCCGAGCCCGACGTTTCCGCAGTGGCGAGCACGAGCGCGAACAGGCGGCTCGCTTCTTCCAGTTCGAGATCGACGGGCTGGTTCGCCGCGCGCTTCTTGTGCAGATGTTCCGCAAGCGAGGCGAAGTCGTCGCGCCAGGCAATCACGACGTATTCGTAGCGTCCGATGCGATCGAGCGGAATGTGGCCCGCCCACAGGTCGGTGCCCGCGGGCGGCACGGGCGTCATCGGCGACTCGTGCCAGGCGGTTTCGTCGGCGGCGCGCCAGAGCACGGCGGCGTCGATGCGGTCGTGGCCCTCGGCGAAGATGGCCGCGCGCACTTCGCAGCGCTCGCCGACGGTGCGCTTCGCGGCGAAGCGGCCGTGATCGACCGAGGGCTGCGCGCTCTCGATGGCAATACGCGGCGCGGCGATCGCTTCGAGCACGCTCTTGTGTCCACTCGTGTCGGACTTGCCGCGATCTTCGGGCGGCGCGAGCACTACGAGCGGACTCGCGAGCGCGCGGAACATCCAGCATGCACCCGCGGGCAGCGTGAACGCATCGGGAATAGCGCTCGCGTCGCGCGGCGCGGGCAGGCGCGCGCCGCGCAGCGTTTCGGCGTCGAGCGGCGCGAAGCGCGTGAAGCCGCCGGGCACGCCGTCGAGCAGGCGCGCGAGATCCACGCGCACAGGCGCGGCGAGCGCGGGATTGATGAGCGTGAGGATGGCGTCTTGCGCGTCGCGCAGGTCCGCGCGGTCGCCGCGCAAGAGCGCCGCGACGCTGGCGCCAGGGCCACTGAGTGCGCGCAGTTCACCGTTGGTCTGCAGCGCCCACGTTTCGCGTTGCAGCGCGTTGGCGTGCGCGACATCGGCGCTCAGATCGAAGGGCGCGCGGGCTTTCGCTGCTTCCCACGTCTGCGTGCTGTTGCCGCTGTGCGAGGTCGCTTCGTCCACGCCATATTCGAAACCCATCGGCATGAGCCAGCCGGTGCCGAGCGCCGCTGCCGCGCGCAGCATGCGGCGATAGGCGCGCTCGACCGCGCGCGCATCGGCGGCGCCTTCCTGATCGTGCGCGTAGCGCGCACCATAGGGCGCTTCTGGAAACGTTATCGGTGAGCCCACGCGGCGCAATGCGGCGTGCTCCTCGACCATCCAGCTCGACGAGAAGTCCCACCAGCGCAGCGAGGAGAAGGCGGCGTCGAAGCCCGCACCTTCGAGGTGCGTGATCGCTTCGCGCGGCAGGCCTGGTGTCGCGGCGAGCCAGCGCGCTTGCGGAAAGCGTGCGCGTACGGCATCGAAGATCGCGCGTAGCACGTGGGGCGGCGTGCGGTGCGGCGAGTCCACGCGAAAGCCGCCGATGCCCGCTTCGACGAGCGCGATGGCGCGCGCCGTCCACCATGCGATGAGCGGCGCGCTCGCGCGCTCGAAATCGGCATAGGCCACGTTGGCTTCGCTGTGGCCGTGGCGTGGGTCGAGGCGCGCGTCTTCGGGCTCGAAGGGATGGAACCATTCGGGATGCGCAGTGTAGAGCGCGCCGTCAGCGGCGCTGCGGTCGAGCACGAGATCGGCGAGCAGCGTGACGCCGCGCGATTGCGCCGCGAGCGCGAGTTCGCGCACGGCGTCGTCGGCGGAGAGCTGGCTGCCGAAGGCTGCGTTCAGGCGCGCGTGGTCGGCGACAATGCGGTCGTCGCCCGACGCGCCCGAGGCGAACAGCGCGCCGATCAGGACGTGATCGAAGCCAAGCGACGCCGCGCGGGCGATATGCGCCGGCCACGCGTCGAGTGGTCCTGCCAGGACGGAATGGACGAAGTAGATCCGCGGCGCATAGGCGTGGGGGGGTTCCATCGGTCGTATTCCAGGTACGTCAGGCGAAGGGGATGCAAGTCGGGGTTAGCCGAAATGCGATCGCGCCGCCCGGGGGCTGCCGGAGCGTGCCGCGCTGCGCGTGGTGGACAGGCACCTGTTCAGAGTAGTGCAAGAGCAGGCCGGAACCAAACCGCTTGCGCCGCGTGGCGACTTGCGGGGGAGTCGAGCAAGGCACATGCCCATGAGCGACACAGGCGCGCGACGCCGCGTGCAAGGCGCATGTTCGCAAAGCCCGGGCGCAAAGGCGGCCGAATCGAGCGGAGAACCCGGCGGCGATTGCCGGTATCGGTTGCAGCGGAGAAAAACGGATCAGCTACCGACCATGCTCGCGGCGATGTTCACGCACAGGCCTAGCACAGAAACGTTGAAATAGAACGACAAAATCGATTGCGCGAGCACACCGCGCCGCGCGCTGCGCCCGCGCAGGCCGATATCGGCGGTTTGCGACGCGCAGGCGATGGTGAACGAGAAGTACAGAAAGTCCCAGTAATTCGGCGTGAGCTTTTTGTCTGGAAACGCGAGAGCGGGCTCGTTGGGATCGGAACCGTAGTAGAGGCGCGCGTAATGCAGCGTGAAGATAGTGGGAATGAGGAACCACGCCCCGATGAGCGTGAGCCCCGTGAGCAGCGAATGCAGCACTTTCGAGGCCGTGCCGAGATCCTTCGTCGTACCCAGCTCGATGACGATGGCGACGATGCTCGCCACCGTTGCGATGCAGATGAGAAACAGCACGGTCCCCGCGTTTTCGTCTTCGCGGCGGGCGTTCGCGCGCACGCTCTCTTCGTTTGCTAACACCATGTGTAGCCAGATCAGCACGAGGTAGGTCCATACCGTGGCGTCCCAGCCGAGCAGGACGCGCGCGGAAGTATGGATCGAGGCGGGCGAGAGCAAGCCGAGCACGACGCCCACGGCGATGGCGATCATCAAGTGCGGCCGGTTGCGCAGTACCAGCGGTATGAAGTTCATGGCGTGGCCCGGGGTCGCGCGGGTTAGCAATCAATTGCGGCGATTCTACCGTGCGCGGTCCGCCGGAGTGACGCGCTGTTCACTGTTATGCCGGGCATGCAAGCTTTCGGTTTGTCTTATCGGGCCATAAGGGGCTATATTGCTTGCGCAACGCGGAAGTGCGCTCTCGCAGTCAGCGCAACGACGGTGCATATGCATTGATCCGCGTTGAATGACGATAGCAAACGTTTTTCGCATGGCCTGTTTTCAGGCGCCGCCCGCGCCGGCGGCAAGCGTGTTTCGCCCCCCGCCAGGGGAACCTGGCGGGATCGACCTCATCTGGAGTGCCCATGACAGAGGTGACACAACACGGGATGTCTCAGGCGCCGCACGATCTTCCTGCTGTATTTGAGCGCCTCGGCCGTCCTGGCCGCAGGCGTTTCGTCTCGGGAACGTGCGCAGCGGCGCTGCTCGCCTTCGCGGCTGCCGGGCGCTCGCGCGCGCCTTTCGGCGTGGGCCGCGCTTTCGCGGTCACCTCGGCGAGCGCATCCGGTACCGGCTATGACGCCTTCATCGAGCTATCGCAGCGCCTCACTGGCCGCACGAGCTTCGACGCCGTGCTCGGCAAGCGCGTCTATGCCGCGCTCGGCCACGCGAGCAGTCAGTTCGACGCGAATGTCGCGACGCTCAACACCTGGATTCAAGGTCATGGCGGCGTGCCCTCCGATACCGTGACCGCCGCGCTCAAGCCCGATCAGCCGGAGCTCGCATCGATGGTGGGCGACATCATGCGCGCGTGGTATCTCGGTCTCGTGGGCGAGATGCCGAAGGTGCAGGTGGTGGCCTTCGAAAAGGCATTGATGTTCGACCCCGTCAACGACGTGCTCACGATTCCCTCGTATTGCCGCGACGTGCCGTTCCACTGGAAGCACAAACCCGCAGGCGAATAGCGGAGCAACCGGCACATACATCACGGCCGCGCCACGCCCCCACAACGAAAGCCAAAGGATGAGGTCGACAATGGCGACAGGACGTTGCGCCGACGTGGTCGTCGTCGGTTCCGGCGTGGCGGGCAGTCTGGTGGCGCACCAGCTCGCCCGGGCCGGCGCTTGCGTGGTGCTGCTCGAAGCGGGGCCGCGCGTTGCGCGCTGGCAGATCGTGGAGAACTTCCGCAATTCGCCCGCCAAGGCCGATTTCGCCACGCCGTATCCGTCTGTGAGCTACGCGCCGCATCCCGAATACGCGCCGCCCAACGAGTATCTCGTGCAGAAGGGCGATTATCCGTACAACTCACAATATTTGCGTCTCGTGGGCGGAACCACGTGGCACTGGGCCGCCGCCGCGTGGCGCTTGCTGCCGGCGGACTTTCGTTTGAAAACCCAGTACGGCGTGGGTCGCGACTGGCCCTATCCCTACGAGACGCTGGAGCCGTGGTATCAGCTCGCGGAAGAGGCACTGGGCGTGTCCGGTCCGGACGCGACGTACGATCTCGGCTCGCCGCGGGCAAAGCCGTATCCAATGAGCATGCTGCCGCTTTCCTGGATGGATCAGCGCTTCTCACAAGTACTGAATGCGAATGGCTTTCACGTGGTGCCCGAGCCGGTCGCGCGCAATAGCCGCCCGTTCGATGCGCGTCCCACCTGCTGCGGCAACAACAACTGCATGCCGATTTGCCCGATCGGTGCGATGTACAACGGCGTGGTTCACGCGGACAAGGCCGAGCGCGCGGGCGCGAAGCTCGTGCCGCAGGCCGTGGTCTATCGCATCGAGGCCGACAACAAAGGGCTCGTTACCGCCGTCCACTACAAGGATCCAGGCGGCAGAAGCACGCGTGTGACCGGCAAGCTCTTCGTGCTCGCCGCGAACGGCATCGAGACGCCCAAGCTCATGCTGATGTCGAAGAGCGCCGCGTTTGCCCACGGCATTGGCAATAGCTCCGGGCAGGTGGGCCGCAATCTCATGGATCATCCGGGCACGGGCATCACGTTCATGGCCAACGAACCGCTGTGGCCGGGGCGCGGGCCCATGGAAATGACCTCGGTCGTGAACTTCCGCGACGGTGCGTTCCGCTCCGCGTATGCCGCGAAGAAACTGCATCTGTCGAACGGGGTGCCCACCATGGCCGTGACGGCCGCGCTCATCGCGAACGGCTTGACCGGCGCGGAACTGGACCGGGAGATACGCGAGCGCACGTCGCGCACGCTCACCATCAACAGTTTCCACGAGCATTTGCCCGAGTCGCAGAACCGCGTGCTGCCCTCGAGCGAACACAAGGACGGACTCGGCATTCCACAGCCCGAGATCTATTACTCGATCAACGATTACGTCAAGAAGAGCGCGGCGAACACGCATGAACTCTATGCGCAGATCGCGCAGCTTTTCGGCGGCACGGACATCGCATTCGACGATACCTTCGCGCCCAACAATCACATCATGGGCACGACGATCATGGGCGCGAACGCCGCCGATTCGGTCGTCGATGCCGATTGCCGCACGCACGATCATGCGAATCTGTTCGTCGCCAGCAGCGCGGTGATGCCCTCGGCCGCCTCGGTGAACTGCACGCTGACGATTGCCGCGCTGTCGCTGAAGCTGGCCGACAAGCTGCGCCACGAGCTTTGATACGAGCCAGACGATGAAAACAGCGAAGTCCTCCACAGCGGCCACCACGAATCACGAGCGAGAGCGACGCGCGCGTGCCGCTCTCGCGGCCGCGCTTTTCTGTGCCTTCGCGCTCTATATCGCGTGGCACGCCTCGCACGAGTCGAACTCGCGTCCCGTCGACGAACTGCCGATGTCCACGGCGCGCGGCGACGACACGTCGACGCCCATTGCGGACGCCGACAAGCCCGAGCTCATCAAGCGCGGCGCCTATCTAGCGCGCATTGGCGACTGCGTTGCGTGCCATACCGCCGATCCAGGCCGGCCGTTTGCGGGCGGCCTGCCCATTAGCACGCCGTTTGGAAAAATCTATACGCCGAACATCACGCCGGACCCCGATACCGGCATCGGCCAGTGGAGCGATACCGACTTCATACGCGCGTTGCATGAAGGCATCGGCAAGGGCGGCAAGCGGCTGTATCCCGCGTTTCCTTACGTCGAATTCACGCGCATGACCGAGCAGGACATGCTCGCTATTCGCGCCTATCTGAATACGGTCGCGCCGGTGCATTACACGCCGCCCGCGAACGAGTTGCGCTTTCCATTCAACCAGCGCTGGCTGATGATCTTGTGGAATCTCTTCAACTTCAACGAAGGCCGCTTCGTGCCGGACCCGAAGCAAAGCGCCGAATTCAACCGTGGCGCCTATCTCGTCGAAGGCCTCGCGCATTGCGAGGAATGCCACACGCCGCGCAACTTCATGCAGGGTCTCAAGACGACGGAGCGTTTCTCGGGCGCGACGCAAGCAGGCTGGCAGGCCTACAACATCACGCCCGACCGCACGAGCGGCATTGGCAACTGGAGCGACGACGCGCTGATCGCCTATCTCTCCACGGGCATTGCCGCGGGTCATGCGAGCGCAGCCGGTCCGATGGCCGACGTGGTCCAGCACTCGACGCAATATCTGACGCATGAGGACCTGCGCTCGATCGTGGCGTATCTGCGCGCGCTGCCGCCGGTTTCGGGCGGCGTGACGCGGCCGCGCGATGCCTGGGGCAAGCCCGCTGTGAACGACATCACCGCGCTGCGCGGCACGACGATCACGACCGTGAGCGGCTTGCAGCTTTTCGTGGCGAACTGCGCCAGCTGCCACCACTGGACCGGCGAGGGCGTGGGGGGAAGCGCGCCGGGCGCGTATCCATCGCTCATTCATAACAGCGTTGCAGGCGCGCCGAGCCCGGACAACCTCGCGATGGTGATCCTGCACGGTGTGCGGCGCCAGACGAAGGACAGCGACGTGCTGATGCCGGCATTCGGCGATGCATTGAGCAACGAACAGGTGGCAGCCATTTCCAACTACGTGACGACGCAGTTCGGCGATCTGCGGGCCACGCTCACGGCCGGCGAGGTCGCGGCGCTGCGTGCCCAGCCCCAGTAACTCACCGTAACGCCGGGGCTTTGCGCCGCGCTCGCGGCGGCACTGATAACCGCAAACGCGTATGCTGTGAACGCAGGCACGCCGCTTGCGTGTTGTCTGCTTTGTGACGCGCCTGTCGCAATCGCAACCGATACGATATTTGGCGCTCATATGGCCCACTCACACAGCGCTATGATGAAGTGATGACGCATACACCCGACGCTCTCGTGCAGCACCATGCCGCCAATCTTGCAGGTCGCGACTTCGTAGTAGGCGATTTGCATGGTTGTGTGGAGGCGTTGCGCTATCTTTTGCGCGAAGTCGAGTTCGACACCGCGCGTGACCGGCTGTTTTCGGTGGGCGATCTCGTTGACCGCGGCGAGCGCGAGCAGTGCGAACAGGCGCTCGCGCTGCTCGACAAACCGTGGTTCTACGCCGTGCTCGGCAATCACGAAGACGCACTGTGCGCCGTAGCCGAAGGGAAGATGCCGCGCAACCGCTGGTATGGCATCGGCGGAGGCTGGGCGCAGAGCGTGCCCGACGCCGAACTCGTGCACTACGCGCAACGGCTGCGCCAATTGCCGCTCGCGCGCGTGGTGGGTGAGGGCGAAAAGCGATTCAATATCATTCACGCTGAATTTTTCGGCGACGACGCCGCGCTCGACAGCGGCCAGTTCGATTCCGACGTGCGCGAACGCATGCTTTGGGGCCGCGATCTCGTGCTCGGCACGGGCGATCCGGCGCGCCATGCGCTCTCGCTCACGTTCTGCGGGCATACGCCGGTGCGTGAAGTGCGGCAGATCGGCTCGCAGGTGTTCATCGACACCGGAGCGTTCATCACCGAAGGACGCCTCACCATGGTCGAGGCGCTCACATCGCGCATCTTGTCGGTCTCGCAGGTCGAGGCGCTCGCGCACGGCGCGGCCGCGATCGTGCTGCCCTGAGGCCTCGCGCCTGCCGGTCTCCCGTTGGCCGCTCGGCTCATACGATGCGGTTCAACTCGAACACCATGTCGATGGTGTGCCCATTCCAGTTGTATTCCAGATACGCCGCGTGATGGCACGCGCGCAGCAGCGTCGTGCTGAAGGCGGCGAGACATTGGCCGTCCTCGTCGCGAACCGAGGGATACGCAATGCCCGGCGCACGCGCCTCGCGGGCGGCGCGGCCTAGCGCCTGGCCGGCCGTGTAGTCGTCGGGCGAGAGCACGCCCGGGTCGAGCGCGGGGTCATCGCGCAGATCGATCACCTCGCCATGTGCAATCACCGTATAGAGCCGCATTTGCTGGCGGATGGGCGGCTCGTTCGTGGCCGCGAGAAAAAGCCCCGAGTGATAGCGCGTTTCCGCCACGGCGGTCGCGCGCGAGCGCGCGCAGTAGAACACGCCGTAGGTGCCGTCGGAAAAACGGCTGCCCTGCGGATTCAGATGCGTGAAAGCCGCCATGATCGGCCCGTAGCCGGGGCCGAAGCGGCGCTCCTCGCGCGGCACGAGGTCGAGGTCGCCGGTTTCGGTGCGCAGCCGGTCGTTGGTGAGCGCTTCGAGCGCGTAGAGCGCCTCGAAGTCGTCCGCGGAAGCCACGCGGTCGAACAGGTTCACGGCTGGAAACCGGGTGGGAATCACCCTGAACGCGGGTGACCAGGTGAGATGCGCGCTGCGCCAGCGGTCTTGCCAGTTCGTTTGCGTCACGCCCAGCCGCCTCGCATTGCGTCGAGATACTGGCGCACCGCCACGAGGTCGCTGACGTTGCCGGCCAGCATGCGGTCGAGCGCGCGCCGTCCGCCAAAGGGCGGTGCGCTGTTGGGGCGCTTGATCCAGGTGTCGGCGGAGGTGGGTTGGGGCAGGAGAATCTGCAACGCCTTGTAGATGCCGAGCAGCAGCGAAAGGCGTTCGAGTGTGTCGCGGCCCAGCCGGGCGGTGTGCGGGGACTGCTTCCACTTGAAGAACGTGGATCGGCCCGGCGAGCCGAGCAGAATAATCTGCTCTTCGGCGCTCAGGTCCCAGTCGCGCGCAATGTTGAAGAACGCCCTGAGCCCCGCCGCCGACATTTCGGTGAGCGAAGGTTCGGCGCGGGGGCGTCGCGACGGTGTGACGGAAGCAGTGGCGGGTGACATGGTGGTCGAGTCCTGAATTGAACTTTTAGTAGATATTAGTCCATATATGGATTATTGCAAGTTTTGACTCGGTATAATCCTCGCCGGACATTGGGACGGCTTTGGGGAGAGACGAGGTGCGGGCAGGTGTATTGATGGCTCACGCCCGGCGAGGCCCACGCGGCAGCCCGTGTGCATCATCCCGCTTCCGGCGCGGCGCCCGCGTCCAAAAGTGCGATTCCCATGCCGCACGCGCTGCCGCCCATCCTGAGCTGAACGCTATCTAGCCTGTGCCGAGCCCCGACGCGAACAATTGCAGCGTCCCCGCGGTTCGCGGCTCGCGCACCCGCGAGTGAAGCAGGACCTGCGAAACCGGCAGCGCGGGCAAACCGAGCCGAGCGCCGACGTCGATCAGTTCGCGCGGCGCGACCCGGCGCGCCAGCGGCGAAACCGCGAGACCAGCGGCCAGCGCCGCGCCCACCGCGGCGACACCGCCGCCCACGAACACTTCGGTCCACGCCACGCCCGCGGCGTCGAGCGCGCGAATCGCTGCGGCCCGCACCGCGCATGGCGCGGCGAGCAGCGCGAGCGGCAGCGCCGTGCCGGGCTGCCACTGCCATTGTGGCGCGGCGAGCCAGACGAGCGGCTCCGCGAAGAGCCGGCGGGCATCGCCGCGCGGCGCCTCCTCTTCCTCCTGACGGACGATGACGGCATCGAGCCGCCGCTCGTCGAACTGCGCGAGCAGATGCGCCGAGAGCCCCAGATGCAGCTCGATCACGAGTCCCGGATCATGGACGCGAAGCTGGGCGAGCTGGCGGGCGAGGTTGGCGTCCGCAACATGCTCGCTCAGGCCGAGCGCGAGCCGCCGCTCGTCGCCCGCAAGCGCCCCGAGAGCGCGCTCATGCGCGCCCAGCAGGTCGCGCGCGGCGGCGAGGAACGTGAGGCCATCCGCCGAAAGCCGCACGACGCGCGGCGTGCGTTCGAGCAACTGCTTGCCCAGATGCGCCTCGAGGCGCTTGAGCTTGAGGCTCACCGCCGATTGCGTGGTGTCGAGGGCGTCGGCGGCACGCGTGAAGCTGCGCAGCTCGGCGACGAGCACGAAGGCGCGCACGGCGTCGAGATCCAGTGGTTTCATTTCAGATGAAAATGGATGAAATATCTATCTATGCCTGTTTATTATGATAGATCGCACCTAAGCTGATGTCATGTCAAACCCACCGAAGCAGGAGATCGACATGCCGTTCACTCGTATCGCGGTTCGCGCAGGCAAGCCCGCCACGTATCGCAAGGCGCTCACGCAGGGCATTCACCAAGCGCTGATGGAGGTGTTCAAGGCGCCCGAAGACGACATCTTCATGATCATCACCGAGCACGATGCCGATAACTTCGTGTTCGGCCGGCACTATCTCGGGATCGAGCGCAGCGACGATCTGGTGATGATTCAGATCGCCGTGAACAACACGCGCGGGCAGGATCAGAAGAAGGCGCTGTTTGCACAGATTGCCGAAAACCTCGCGCGCGATCCGGGAGTGAGGCGCGAGGACGTGTTCGTGAATCTCGTGGATGTCGCGCGGGAGAACTGGTCGTTCGGCAACGGGGTGGCGCAGTACGCGACCTGAGCGCGGAGCGTGCTGCCTGACGCAGCCGTCAGCCGGCCGCGCGATTGCTCCCGCGCGGCAGCCACGTCACCACTTCTTCTCGTCGAGCAGGCGGTCGAACAGCCGTTCCCGCAGCGCGTCGGGCACGGCCGACAGGCCGAGCAGCGTGCTGAACGCGATGCCGCTCGCGGCGAAGTAGCGTAGCAACGAGAGTTCGAGGTCGCGGGCCTCGACCTGCAGCTGTTCCATCTTGGCCGCGTCCTGGGCCTTCAGGTCTTCGAGCAGCGCCGGGCTTTCGACCAGGGCCGCGAGCACGGCGCGCGCGACGGAGTCCGGCTGGTTGATCGACTCCCTGAAAATCGCGATCTGCGCCGAAAGGACCGGTTCTGCCCGGGCCTGGCCGCCCGCCGCCAGGTGATCTTGCGCGATCTGCTCGAATTGTTCCCGCTGACGATCCAGCAGCGCGCGCAGCACGCCCAGTTTGTTACGGAACTGGTGTAGCAATCCGCCTTTGCTGATGCCGCTTTCGCGCGCGAGCGCATCGAATGTCAGTCCGCCGACCCCGTCGCGGGTCAGGATCGCAAGCGCCGCGTCAATCGCCTTTCTGCGGGAAATCTCGGAACGTGTCTGGTTATCCATGGGCGCGATTGTACCCCTGCATCGTTCCACAAACAAACCGGATAGACGGTTTACATCCTCCGAGACCGATGCTACGCTTCGTCTCGTCGTGAACTCGGCCGGATGCCAGGCGGTATCCGGCAACTTTTAAAAGGATGCCTTCGTGCTCAACAATCGTTTTCTTCACATGTCGTCGGCTTGCGTAGTACTCCTGATGGTGTCGGCGTGTGCGGGCGTGCAGCCCGTGGCCTATAACAGCCTCGCCTCGTCCTCCCAGCTCAAGGAGAACCGGGATCACGACGCCGCCCAGACGCCATTCCGCTATGCGGCGCCGGTGCTCTGGTCGCGCTACTCGCAGGTCATCGTCGATCCGGTCGCGGTGTATCAAGGCGCCGACAATCAGTTCGGCGACCTGTCGGACTCGGACAAGGACGTGCTCGCCGCCTACATGCACAAGACGTTTGCCGACACGCTATCGAAGCGTTTCGACCTGGCGACCCAGCCGTCGCCCGCGACGCTGCGCGTGAAACTCACGTTGACCGGCGCGGAGAAAACGACTGCCCTGATCGGCCAGGCGATGCATTTCGACATCGCGGGCAATCTCTACAACGGCGTTCAGGCGATCCGGGGCGGCAAAGGAGCGTTTAGCGGCTCGGTGTCGTATGCCGTGGAGGTGTACGACAGTGCGTCGGGGCGTCTGCTTCGCGCCTACGTGACAAAGCAATACCCGAACGCGATGAATCTGCCCGCTGCCTTCGGCTCCCTGAGCGCGGCCGAAACCGGCATCGACAAGGGCGCCGATGCGCTCGTCGAGCAGTTGCGCTAACGGCGAAGCCGCCTGAGCGCAAAGGGCGCCGCCGGTCCGAACCCCATCGACTTTCTCGCCAGATCTTCAACGCACCGTGAGTCTCTTCAGCTTCTTTGCATGCGCGGTTGGCCATGCGCTCGCCTTTGCATCCCGATTTGCGAGGCGCGTGTGGCATGTCGTCGTGGGGAAGTTGTGAGTGACCGGCGGTGGTGGCATGCCGCAGTCTGGGCCGCGTGGGTTTTGGCGAACCTGGCTGGCGGCCTGATGCTCGCTCAAGCGCTGTCGCAACGCAGCACCCGTGTAACCGTGAGCTTCGTGTCGGGCGCCGGGCTCGTCGCCGGCAAAACGCCGGTGCGATATCGCGGCGTGGTCGTTGGCCGGCTCGAGCATCTGCGTTTGTCCGCGGATGGTCAGCGCGTGGATGCCGAACTGAGGCTCGATGCGGCCGGACCACACATCGCCATGTGCGGCACGAAATTCTGGGTCGTGCGTCCGCGCATCGACGTGAAGAACATCTCCGGGCTCCTGACCGCCGTATCGGGAACCTGGATCGACGTCGATATCGACATTCATTCGCCCAGGGCGTGCGACACATTCACGGGCTTCGACACGCCGCCGGCCATCACCAGCGACGCAGAGGGCACGCGTTTCGTGATTCGCGCCCCAACGCTCGGCTCGCTGAATGCCGGCTCGCCCGTTTATTTTCGCGGTGTGCAGGTCGGGGAGGTGCTCGGCTATTCGCTGGTGACCAGTGGCGACAACGTCCGTATCGGCGTTTTCGTCAGGAGACCGTTCGATCGTCTGGTCACGTCCGATACGCGCTGGTGGCAATCGAGCGGCGTCGAACTCAAGCTCGATTCCAGCGGCATGCGGCTGGAAACGCCGCCGGCCGCGGCGCTGCTCGCGGGCGGCCTCGCATTCGATACGCCGCGTGGGAGCGTGCGCCCAGTGTCCGCGACGAGCGTCGAGGATTTCCGGCTCGCGGAAAGCCGCACTGACGCGATGCGCGCGAACGAAGGTCCGCCTGCCGTGGTGCGCATGCGCTTCGCGCAGTCGGTGCGAGGGCTGTCCGTTGGCGCGCCAGTCGAATTCCGCGGCGTCGGGTTGGGCACGGTCACGGCGGTCGCTATCGACTTCCAACCCAAGAGCGGACGTTTCGACATGCTGGTCACACTGAGCCTGTATCCCTCCCGGCTCGGCCGCAACTACCGCGACGCGCTCGGCGACGGTGCGGGAACGGCAGGCAAGAGCCTGCTGCACCAGCTCGTCGCTCAGGGACTGCGCGGCCAGCTACGCACGGGAAGTCTATTGACAGGGCAGAAGTACGTCGCACTCGACATCTTCCCGCACGCACCCGCGGCGCGCGTCGACACGGAGCGCTCGCCGGTCGAATTGCCGACGGTGCCCAATTCACTCGAGGAGCTTCAGGACCAGGTGTCGAATATCGTGCGCCGGCTCGACCGCATGCCGCTTCAGGCGATCGGGCGCAACCTGGACGCGTCGTTGCAGCAGTCGAATGTCCTCTTTGCGCGGCTCGATACGGAGCTCGTACCGCGTGCGCGTTCGACGCTCGAATCGGCGCAACGGGCGTTTCGTTCCGCGCAAGCGATGCTCGACCAGGATTCGCCGTTGCAGAGCGACGCTCATCAGGCGTTGGCCGCGTTGCGGCGTACGCTGGCCAGCCTGAACGCCTTATCCGATTATCTCGAACGCCACCCCGAGGCATTGATCTGGGGGAAGCGCGCAGACCCGTGAATCGGCAAGGCCGCCTACGGCGCCCGACTCACCAGCAACGGATCGACCACCCCGATCGCCTCTGCGTCCCGGCTCGCATAAGGCAGCTTGTGCAGCACGAATCGCATGGCATTGAGCCGCGCGCGCTTCTTGCAATCGGAGCGAACGACCGTCCACGGCGCATCGGCGGTGTCCGTCTGCGAGAACATGGCCTCTTTCGCCAAGGTGTACGCCTCCCACTTGTCGAGCGAAGCGAGATCGACGGGACTCAGCTTCCATTGCTTGAGCGGATGCACCTTGCGTTCCTTGAAGCGTCGCCGCTGCTCGGCACGGCTCACCGAAAACCAGAACTTGATCAGATGGATGCCGCTCCGGATCAATTGCCGTTCGAACTCCGGCACCTGCTGCATGAAATCGGCATATTCCTCCGGCGAGCAGAAGCCCATGACATGCTCGACGCCCGCGCGGTTGTACCAGGACCGATCGAACAGCACGATCTCTCCGGCCGAAGGCAGATGCTGCACATAGCGCTGGAAATACCATTGGCCGCGCTCGACTTCGGTGGGCTTTTCAAGCGCGACGACGCGCGCGCCGCGCGGGTTCATATGCTCCATGAAGCGCTTGATCGTCCCGCCCTTGCCGGCCGCGTCGCGGCCCTCGAACAGGATCACGACGCGCTGACCGGTTTCGCGCACCCACGCCTGGAGCTTGAGCAGTTCGACCTGCAGCCGGTACTTCTGGCGCTCGTAGGCGCGGCGCGACATCAGGTTGCGATACGGATAGCCGCCTTCGCGCCAGCCGGAGGCGAGTTCCTCGTCGGGGTGGCGCGAGCGCGAGTTGCGCCAGTCGGCAGGGTTGCCTTCGAGGATCAGACTGCGCAACTGGGCGGCTTCGTCGGGCGACATGCCTTGCATCAATGCTGCGATCGACTCGAGCAGCATGGCGGGCGGATTGTGCCCGGCGCGAGTGCGCGCGACGAGATCATGGACAGCGCCTGCGATCGTCTCGCTCGCGGATTCGACGGCACTGTCGACGGTGCGCAATTCGGCGCTGTGGGGCGTGACGAGCGGCAGTCGTGCGGCGGGGCTGGCGGCGTCGGAAGCGGGGTAGGGAATGGATTTGGGCATGGTGTCGGCGGATGCGGGGATGGGAGTGCATGCGGAGTGACTCGCATTCAACGCGGATGCATCGAAGGCGCGCGCGGCAATGGCACGCAGGGAAGTCGTCGGGGCTTGATTGGCAGGGCGGCGCCGAGGCAAAAGCCTGCGCGCCGCTGGCCAGCGCCGGCCCGCTTGTCCAGCTAACGGCCAGTGCTGGACGCCGGCCGGCTCAGGTGTTTGCCGCCTTTTTGAGGATGAGGTAGAGCGAGTCCTTCAGTTGAAGCTTTTCCTTTTTTAGCTGCTCGACTTCCATGCCGTGCGAAGCCACGACACCCGCTTCCATGTTCTTGATCTGCTGGTCGAGTTCGTTGTGACGATGAAAAATCCGGGCGAAATGGTCGTCCTGGATCTTGAGGCGCGAAATCAAATCTCTGTACTCAGGGAACACTCAACACTCCTTACAGACAGGCAAAATGGGAGAAATTGGCAGGTCGTTATTTTTCCACCGTCTGGTCGTGGCAGTCTTGACCATCATCAGACTCCGATTGCCCGAAGGGTCAGGGACGTTACCTGGGGCATCGGGGCGCGCTCGCGTGTACCATCGATCGCGTCGTCGCAGTTCCTGGTTCTCCATCCGCTTGCACTGTTCCAAGCCGTCGCCCGACAGAACCCTGGAGCGTTCATGGATCGCGTTCTGGAAATCGTGCTGGATGTCGTGATCCCGGCAGCGCCGGATAGAAAAAACGCAAAAGCCGTCGCCGCCACGGGAGCGGCGTCCAGGGCGCACGCCAGCCCGAAACCTTCGGAGCGGGCCGCCAGCCTGGGCGCGGCATTGCCGATGCTCGTGGCGCTGCCCGACGCGCGCGAGCGCGTGACGACGGTCGCCTTCGACCGCGGCGGGGTCCTTCGGGGGCTCGGCTGGCGCGTGGCGGTCGAATCGCGCGGCGACACGCAGCGCGTTGTCGTGTCGAGCCGACGCGTTCATACGCCTGGGGTTACCGTGGTCGCACCGATCTTCGAGGCGGCGCTCGATGCGAACGGCATCGCGCATGCGCTCTTCGACGCCGCGCCCGAGCCGTTTCGCGAGGCGCTGGGCAGCGCGGACGATCTCGCTCCATCGGCCACCCTCGTGGCGATGCGCAGCCGCTGGCAGTGGCCGCGCGATGGCATCGACGTATTGCTTACGCTCGACGAAGACTTGCACGAGCCGTCGGCAGCGCAGCAAGAAATGGTGGCTCGGGACACTCACGGCGCGGATGCGGCGCCCCCGCCCGACTTGTCCGCCTTGCACGAGTTGCGCGTGAGCGCGCCCTGGCCCGAAGGCGAGGACGAGCGGCCTATCGTCGATGCGCTGTTTGCCTGTGCCGGCGACCTGATCGGGGCGCTCCCCGCATTCGTGCGGCTGACCGACGCGCTTGAGCGCGCCAGCGCTGGCAGCGTGACCGGCGACGCCGAAGCCATCAAGGCCGAAGCCGTGGATCTGGCCGGCGCGGCCACCGCCGAGGCCGCGCTCGTGGCGATCGGGCGCAACATCAGCGTGCAGTGGTTCGGCAATGACGCGGGCGTGCGCGACAGCACGAACGGCGAGTTCATCCATCAGATGCGCGTCTCGCAGCGGCGGCTGCGCACCGCCATGCGCATTTTCTCGCGCTGGTGCGACGAGGCGTGGGAGACGCGCATCGAGCCGGAGCTCAAATGGCTCGGCGGCCTGCTCGGCGATGCGCGCGACCGCGATGTCTTCGTCGAATCGACGCTGCCTGCGCTCGCTGCCGCCGACGTCGAGCCGGGGCGCTGGGACGCGATTCGCGACGCGGCCAACGCGCAGCGGCTCGCCGCGCGCGCGCGGCTGCGCGAGGCGCTGGCCTCGCAGCGCTATGCGCTCGCGGCGCTGGCGTGGCTCCAGTGGCTCGACTTGCGCGCGCGACGCGCGCACGACGCCGGCAGCGCCGGGTTTTCGCTGCATCGCCACGCGAAGAAGCGCGTGCGGCGCTACTACGAGCAGCTCGCGAGCACGCAAAAGCTCACGGCCATCGACGAGGCGAGCCGTCATCGCGCGCGCATCAATGCGAAGTATTTGCGCTACACGATCGAATTCTTCGCCACGCTCACGTCGCGCCGCACGCGCATGGAGGTGGCGCGCGCGCTAGCACGGCTGCAGAGCGTGCTCGGCGACGGCAACGACGCCGCGGTGGCCCTGCGCTATCTCGAGCGCATGGACGCCGAGCCGTATCAGCTTGGGTTCGCACGCGGCTGGTGCGAGGCCGTCAAGCGCTATACCGCGAAGGAGGGCGAACGCCTGTTACGCGAACTGGGCGCGCCGAGGGTGGTGCGCGGCGCCTGACGTGCGTCTCTATAATCGCTGGCGCGGATTCGCGGTTTGGCGAGCCGCGCCGAACCATCGTTCGTTCGTCTCGTTTTGGCTTGTGTTGCGCATGATGAATCCCACTGAACTGAACTCCCCATCCGCCGGAGCCGGCCAAGCCGACGCCGGCTCCACTGATACATCGACACCCACCGAGGCGCCGGAACTGGGTCTGGGCGGCTCGGTCTGGTTTCAGTCCGGCCAGCAGATGCTTGGCGGCGCGGCGCGCATTGCGCTGCTGGAAGCCATCCATGCAACCGGTTCGATCACAGGCGCCGCGAAAGCGGTCGGCATGAGCTACAAGGGCGCCTGGGACGCCGTCGACGTCATGAACAATCTCGCGGGCGAGGCGCTCGTGGTGCGCGCGACGGGCGGCAAGGGCGGCGGCGGGACGACGCTCACGCCGCGGGCGCTGCGGCTCGTCGAGACGTTTCGCGCTATCGAGAGGGAGCACCAGCGCTTTATCGAGCGTGCGGCGCACGCGCTTGGGGCCGTTTCGGGCGAAGGCGGCGATGCGTACGCTGGCGGGTTCGCGCGCGACCTCGCCGTGCTCGGCCGCTTCGCCATGCGCACGAGCGCGCGCAATCAGCTCTTTGGCACCGTCTCGGGGATCGTGCGTGGTGCGGTGAACGACGAGGTGTCGATCGCGCTGCCCGGCGGCGAGGGCATCGTGGCCACGATCACACACGAGAGCGCCGAAGCGCTCGGCCTTGCCGCAGGCGCGCCCGTGGTGGCGCTCGTGAAGGCGACGTCGGTCGTGCTGGTCGCGAGCGCGGCAGACGCGGAGCAGCTTTCGGCGCGCAACCGGCTCAGCGGGACGATCGAGGTTGTGCAACGTGGCGCCGTGAACGCCGAAGTGACGCTCGCCCTGCCGGGCGGCACCGTGATCGCCGCGATCGTGACCGAAGCGAGCGTGGACGCGCTGGGATTCGTCGCAGGGCAAGCGGCGACGGCCGTGTTCAAGGCTTCGAGCGTGCTGCTAGGCGTGGCCGGTTGAGCGGCGTCGAACGGGGCGCCGCCCATCAGGCGGCTTCAGGCGTGGCGCTGGGCGGGCGGCGTGAGGCCGTTGCGGGTTTGCGAGACGGGAGCGACCGGCGCGCGGTTGGTGCGGTTGGCCTTCCATTTGGCACGCACGTAGGGCCGGTCGTGACCCGAAACCGTGAGCGCGATGTGCGTGACCCAGCGATGCGTGGGCACATGCACGTTGTGCAAGGCGACAGTCAGCGCCGCGAGGCTCAGCGCGACGGCCGCCGCTGAAATTCGCCGGGCTTGCGCCTGCCACCAGTAGCGCGCGAACACGAGCGCGGTGAGCGCCCCGACCACGCAGCCCGTGACAGCCTCGGAAGGCGAGTGAGCGTCGAGCACGACGCGCGAGAGCGCGACTGCGAGTCCCACCGCGAGGCCTATGGTCACGCCCGTGGCGCGCACGAAGGACGGCGCGCCTTGCAGCATCAGGAAAAACGCGACGGGATAGACGGCCGTGGACAACATGGCATGGCCGCTGATCCCCGTGAAATCCAGTTCTCTTACCCCCACGCCCCAGCCGAGAAACGCGATCTTGGTGAGCGTCACCAGGCCGATTGCCAGACCGAGCACAAACACCCAGCTCGCCGCCATGCGCCACGAGTAGCCGACTATCAGCCACAGCGCGATAGCCAACGCCAGCGGCAGGGTGAGGCCGGCGCCGCCGAGGTTGGTAATCGAGTACCAAAGGTGAAGGGGCAAATCTGGCATGGTCCGCGCTGCCGGCTGTCTGAAGAGGATCCTGGGGTTGCAGGTGCTTAACCGCTACTTCATAGCGACTTAACGCGCGAGCCGCCTGGCTGGCCGACACGCGCGTGAGACACGCATCCAGTATAGCTGCCTCGCATAGACGAAGGCGTGCCTCGACGAACGAACGCGCGGACAGAACCCAGCCTGTTCGATCTGCAGCGTCATCCAAATGGTGTTATTGTGCGTTGCACAACGACGGATCGCGGCAAAACGCCACGATGTGTCGGACCCTTTTACGAGGCCATAGATGACGAAAAATCTGACGAAGCTATGGGCAGGTGGCATGCGACGTCTGCTCGCCATCCAGACCCGGGCGACCCGCGACGCCCTGAAAGGCGCGGGGATCGATGCACCCAAGCCACAGGCAATCTGGCGCGCCGCTCAGGCCGCAGCCGAGCAGGCGGCCAGGCGCGTCACGCCGGGGCAGGCGCGCAGCGCGCCGGTGCGCGAGTCGCGCGTGGGTCCGCGTGCGGCCGCCTGGGCCGCGGGCGAATGGCGCCGCGCGGATCACCTTGTACCGGCGAACGACCTGCATGCCGGACGTTCCCTGCCTTACGGGCTGTACCTGCCGACGGCGCGCAAGACGCGGGGCATGCCGCTCGTCGTGATGCTGCACGGCTGCAAGCAGTCGATGGATTCCTTCGCCGAAGGCACCCGCATGAATCTGCTCGCCGACCGTCATGGCTTCGCGGTGGTGTATCCCGAGCAGTCGGAACGCGCGCATCCGCATCAATGCTGGCATTGGTACGACTCGCGCGACGCGGCGGGCGGCGGCGAGGCGGCATCCGTCGTTTCGCTGGTCGATGCGCTCGTCGAGGAGCATGGCTTCGACCGCTCGCGCGTCTATCTGGCCGGTTTGTCAGCGGGAGCAGGGCTCGCGATGCTGCTCGCGGTGCGCTCACCCAGCCGTTTCGCCGCCATCGCGCTGCATTCCGGCCCCGCTTTCGGTGAGGCGCGCTCGGGCGTGACGGCGCTCGATGTGATGCGGCGCGGCGTGCACCACGATCCAGTGGCGCTCGTCGATACCCAATTGGGCGAGCGCATCCATCCGGGCATGCCCGCGATCGTCGTGCAGGGCGAGGCGGACGCCGTCGTCGCGCCCGTCAACGCGGAACAGGTCGCGCTGCAACTGCTGCGTCTGAACGGTCTTGCGGATACGCGCGGCGTGCGTCAGGGCGTCGTGTCGCGCGAGACCTTCAAGGACGGTTATCGCGAGCAGGATTACGAGCTAGACGGCGCGAGTGTCGTGCGACTGTGCCGCGTGGCGGACCTCGACCACGCCTGGAGCGGCGGCGACGACACCGTACCGTTCCACTCCTCGACGGGACCGGACGCGAGCACGTTGATCTGGGACTTTTTCGAGGCTCAACGCCGGGAGGCCTTCGACGAGGCCTACGACGCCGAATTGACACAGGACGTTGGTTAAAAGCCACTACGGGTAATTTAGGTGTTTACCCTTAACAGGGTTTACCCTATAATGGCTTCATTCGATTCGCGGGCACGTGCCCGTCAAAGAAGGGCCAAATCATGTACCTGCTCAGCCGTCTTTTCCTTTTCCTCTCCGAAACTGCAGAAGCTCGCCGCCAGCAGCGCGAGGAAGCGTACCTCGCGCAGTCCGTCGATATCTACGATCTCGAGTTCCGCATGCGCAAGATGGATCGCGAGAAGGCCACGCGCCACCCGTCGTGGATGAACCATTACGGCTAAGCAGGAATGCAGCCCCCGCTAACGGGGCAAAATGAAAACGGCGCCAAAAGGCGCCGTTTTTGCGTTTTGACTTTGAAGGACTACCGCGCCGCCGGTCAGCGTCCCGAGTCCGGCATTTCCGCGGCCTGCTTTTCCTGCACGCCAAAGCAGCCGCGATAGGTCGCGTAGAACGAGCAGTAAACAAGCGCGAAAAGTACCTTTCGAATCAACGGTTTAAGCCAAAGTTTCTCCCAAAAATCTCGGGTTGTGCACATTTTGTGTACATCGAGGTGAAACATGGCGACGTTCGTACGTAGAGGCGACAAGTGGTTGGTCCGTATCGTCAGAAAGGGCTTTCCCAACAAGAGCAAGAGCTTTGACACCAAGGAAGAAGGCAAGCGTTGGGCGCTAGAAGTTGAAGCGTCGATGCAATCTGGTGGGTTTGAAGACAACCAAGCAGATCTGGCAGTCACAATTGGCGAACTCATAGAGCGCTACCTAGACTCTGACCCCAAGTTACACGTCCTGCCCAATGGACCGCTCGTAACGAAGAACACGATGTACCTGAAATACAGGCTGCTCAATATGAAAGAGCGGCTGGGTGCGTACAGCGTAGAAAACCTCACATCCAAAGTGCTTGCGAAATATCGGGACGAACGACTCAAGGTTGTTTGTGCCGGTACGCTGCTGCGCGAGATTGCAGTTTTAGAGGGCTTGTTCAAGAAGGCCCGAAAAGACTGGGGCATGAGCCTGCCCAACCCGTTTGCAGACTTTATAAGGCCTGAGTATCACGGCAAGCGGGACCGGATACTCACACAAGCAGAGTTGGAACGACTCTGGGTCGAACTGAAAAGCCGTGATGAACTGTGGGAACCGCGCAAAGCGAAGAACAACATAAACCCGCATCTATTGCCGCTTGCAAGACTGGCTCTCGAAACGGCAATGCGACGCGGTGAGATGCTGGAGCTAACTTGGGATCGCGTTGATACCGAACGCAGGGTTGTCTACCTGCTTAAAACTAAAAACGGCAAACCCAGAACAGTCCCGCTCAGCAGTGCAGCAATCGCCGTCTTCCACGAGATACAAGCAGCGCGCGAGAAGATGCCGTTGGAAGGCATTGAAGCTGAATCCAACCGTGTGTTTCCCATCTCGTATCGCGTTGTCGATCAAGCATGGAGCAGGGCGGTCAAGAGAGCGAAGATCAAGGACTTCCGCTTTCACGATCTGCGGCACCAAGCTATCACCAACATGGCAAAGAAGATACCCAACGTCATCGAGCTTGCTGCGATATCCGGACACAGCAACCTCAAGATGCTGGAGATCTACTACAACACCAGGCCTGAGGAACTGGCTCTAAAGCTCGGGTGAAAGTAGCCGAAGGCAGCAGCTTTGCTCCCTTCGTTGTTTGAGCTGCTGTGCTCCGCCCACGTATCTGGACAACATTACGTCAAGAATCTGCAGAGATATCATCACACCAAGTCGGTAAAACCAGCGGTGAAGATCGGACCATAAAAGGGGATAGGCGATGCCAATGCTGTTTTGTAATGTAGGTTGGGCTGAACATTATGACGGTCTGCCGGGGGACGAACCGCGGCGGGGTGGATCTTTCAACGACGCCAACGTTGGAAGCGAAACTTGCAACTTCACGTCCTTTCGAGGAAAAGTCTACGGTTTCGTCCAGGTAACAGATCAAAGGCAGATTAAGATCGAAAGACTTGGCGCTGCCAAGACAGACGAGTCTATTGATGGCGTGACCGTGGTATGGACAGCAGGTCCGGACGAGGGCGGAACAGCCGTAGTTGGTTGGTACACGAACGCAACTGTCTATCGAAACACTCAGCAGTTTGGTTTCCACTCCAAGAAGCACGAGCAAAACAATGTCCCCTTCTATCGCATTGTTGCTGACGCGAAAGATGCGGTGTTGCTGCCTGTTGACGATCGTTACGATCTCATGATTCCGCGCGGAAAGGGTGGCATAGGTCAGAGTGCTGTCTGGTATGCGGACAAACCGGAGAACAAAGACACGGCTGAAATGGTCGCGACGTACATCAAGCATGGCATTCCGCCAATGGTCGATGTTGACGAGCAGGATGGCGCGACCGAGGGGAACAGCAAGCTAGCAACGCATCTGCGGAGAGAACGCAATCGTAAGATCGTCGAGCAGAAGAAGCGGGAGGTACTGAAGCAGACTGGTCGTCTGTGCTGCGAAGCTTGCGGCTTCAATTTCAAGGCATTCTACGGGAAGCTTGGTGAAAGGTTCTGCGAAGTGCATCATCGCGTGCCGTTGCACAAAGCCGATGGGCTTGTGAAAACGACTACGGCCGATCTTGCAGTCATGTGCTCCAACTGTCATCGCATCATTCACAGAACGGAACTGTCAGTCGAGCAGTTCGCAAAACACATCAAGCGAGGTATTTGAAATGCGTTCACCATCGACGCTTCTTAATGCTATCTTCATGTTTGAGAGGCGAACAATCCGTACACGCCGACCCACCAGCGAACAATTCACTGCACCATATGCAAAGGTCATACCCCTACAAAGGTTTCGAAGTAACCATCGACCTTGAACCCTTGTGGGAACCCACAGGCAGCGCCGTGCCGTCGCTTCCGAGCGGCTTTGTCGCAATCGTGTCTATTGGAATGAAGGGGTTGCCAACCCCGCTGGTGTCTCCTATCCGCCTGATGAACGAAAATCAGAAGCCGTTCGGAACGGAAGCGGCTGCACTTATGGCGGGGTTCAGCGCGGGTCAGCGAGTGATAGACAATACGCTCATGCCGGGATGAGCGTGTCCGCAAAACGCGCGAAATGAAGGGGAGCAACTTGCTCCCCTTGTTGTTTGCAATTGCCGCTTATACATTTTCGAACATCGCAGCAGTAGGCCACGGCCATGCAGGTTGCTCCCGAACTTCCTCACCTTTGGTCTGTTCCGCGCGAACATCGCTGCGCACATCTACCTTGCCAGCTTCAAGCGAAGCTTTGTACTTCTCGAACAGTGGTTGCGGCCAGTCTTCGCCGAGCAGTTGCTTCTGCGCTGCTTCGTCCAGATCCTCGTGTTTCAGCTTCTTTGCGTCCGTGCCTGCAAGCTTGTGCTCGTACAACTTGAGTGCACCTTCGAGCAACGCAATGGGTTCCTGCTGAAAACGGATAGCGCCGTTGCGACGACCGAAGAACTTAATCAGGACGTCGCCGTGCTGCATGATCCCCCAGATGCTGTCCTTCTTCGGCTTGTCGTTCTTGCCTTTTCCCTTGATGAACGCGTGACCGACCCTCAGGATTTTCGGTTGCGCAGGCGTCAGTTCAACTACTGCATCACGTACAACAACTGCAAGCGTTTCTGGGGCGTTCTGGCTAGCTTCCGGGGCATCCACAACGACAGCAACGATCTTGTTCTTTGCGCGCTTCTCGCGCTTCTGAAATGCGCTAGCAGTCATCGAAAGTTCCTTTGCCATTTCCGTTCTCCTTTGCTGTGTCAGTAAGTTGCCTACCATGTACAAATGGTAAATTCACGTGGCAACCAATCAAGCAAAGAATTCCTATTGAACCTTATCGATTCAATTAGGAAAACCAACTGAACTGGCTGTTGATCCAACCATGGTGGAACGTAGACTCAGAACGTGGTTAAACAACACGTTACGGAGAAAACGCAATGAGCTACGAACTGCCCCGCGCTGCAAAGCTGCTGATCAACGTCGATAGCAAGTACATCGGTCTGGATGCAGGGCGCACACACAAGGCAGGCAAGAAATGCAAAGTTCAAAGATCACCTGCTGATCCCGGTCTCTTCATCATCTGGTTTGGTAAGACCGAGATTGCGAAGGTGCCCGCGTTGCGGCTTACGCAAACCATCGAGTACACCGACGGACGCACGCAGCTTTGAACCTCGCTGCAACGTGCTATAACATACAGGGAGCTAACAGCCGTGAGAGATCAAATGGACCTGGCGAAGTTTGAGGCGGACCTTGAACTGATGCGCGCGACGACCTCCAAGTTGATTGCCGAACAGGCCAAGATGGTGGACGAGCGCATCAAGATTCAACGGGAAAGCGTTTGGATGCCTTTTGTCTGGGGCGCTACTACCGCATCACTGACCATCGGCGCAATCGTCAGCATCGCGCTGCTGCTTGCAAAGATGATGCACTGACACCCAATTAAGCGTCAGCATACAAAACCCTGAGCGTTGCGCTTGGGGCTTTTTTATAGTTCTTCGTGGATTTCGAAGGATTGCGAACAGGCTGTCACTTTCTCCTAGGTTTCAAGAGAATCCAGCCGCCTACCGCCATGGAGGCTAGTAAGACCAGTGCGTATAGCCACTGCCAATGGTTGTCACCGCCGCTGCCTCCACCGCCGCCGAGATTACCCATCTTGTTCTCGACTTTCAGACCATTAACTTCGGCCTGCAGCGCGGTCGCATTGAGTTGAACGCCGGGACCGCCGACTTGGGTGTCGACTTTCACTCCATTTGCTTCGGCTGAAATTACTTTTGCGGTTGTGTCGGTTTCCCCAACAGCCTTGGCGGCGTTGGCTGCTGCGGCCGCGTCCTCGGCGGCCTTGGCGGCGTTAGCTGCAGCTTCCGCGTCCTCGGCGGCCTTAGCTGCTTTGGCTACGATTTCCGCGTCCTTGATAAGCCCTGCATTCGCAGCCGGCACTCCGGTTACGAGTACAAAGGCAACGGCGAATTGTGCAAGTCGTGCCATTCCGCCCTCCCATCGAACTAGAAGGTGTAGCCCCTACGGTCTGCGCGGTTTAGCGACTTGTCTGTGGGTAACCGCACACATGCGCACCGAATCGACGTTAAAGAATCTGATAGGCACGGAGCATTGCGCTTGGGACCTTTTATTGCTGTTTAAGTTGACAACTGTGCTACAGGTTTATACGTTAATTAGGGTGTGAGATAGCTATGGCATGTGTTTGGTCCACGAAGGCGCATGACATGCTGTTGCGTCCGCGGTACGGCATGCTCGGTAGTACGTGACACGTTTGCTAGCGACTTGTTTCAGCGATTCGTCTGAACTAAGAAATTTCGATAAAAGAACTATTTGAGGCGAGCCATGGACGCAAAAGTAAAACCAAACGTCGCGCATAAATATCAGCCCCCTGCGCCACCCCGCCTTTATCGTCGCGACACACTACGCTATGCGTTCTTTTTGAATGTTATTATCGTAGTCGGGTTGTTTGCATTTTTCATAAACAAATTGTATTACAACGCGAATCTCTACCTTCCCATTAGAAATGGAATAATAATTTCGTCTTTCGCGGCTGCATTTACATTGATTACGTTTGCTATGCTTCGCTATCTCAATTCACCGCCGGACAAATTGGAAGAGAGTGCGATTCTTAGACCTCAAGCAATTGAATATATCGAGAAATCGGCTGCTGAAGCAGCTAAACAGGCTAGTGCAAGTGCTGTGGCGCGGGTGCAGGAAAGCCTTCTCGACGATAGTTCCAGGGAACAGCTAATCGGCGAAATCACACGCCAACTCCAGGCAAGCGCCGCCGGGGCAACGTATGATCAATTAATGCTCCAGCTGACGAGCTCTGTGGAAGACAACGAACGTGAACGCAAGCTTCGTGCAGAGCTCGACGAAACGACAGCACGGCTCAAAGCCGCGATAGACGAACTAAACCAGCGAGCCAACCTGAATCTTGTGTTCGGTATTGCAATTAGTGTCGGAGGTGTTGTAGCGCTATTGGTCTTGACGTTTAGTGCGCCACCCGAAAACACGTGGCTGGATTTTGTGAAAATCTATGTTCCCCGTTTGACGGTTGCAATATTAATAGAACTATTTGCCTATTTCTTCCTGAAGCTCTACAAAGACAATCTTGCAGAAACACGCTATTTTCACAACGAAATTACGAACATCGCCGCTCGTCGCACCGCTCTTATTACCAGCCTGGCAACTGTCGATCAGAGCGCAGTCAAACAAGCCATTACCGAGCTTCTAAAGACCGAGCGTAACGGCACCCTGACCAAGTCACAAACGACAGTCGAGCTGGCGAAGGCGAGGCTGGAGGCGGAGAATTCCAAAGACCTTGCAAGCGTGCTTTCGAAGATCGCTGAAGCGTTTGCGAAGGCAAAGCCGAATCCCGATCACAGTGCGTCTTGAACTCGAAGACAAGGTGATGCACGCTCTTCAATTTCCGCTTCCGCAGTGCTTTGTCGTGTTCAGGCGGTCAAATAGGCACTACCCGTCTGGACCTGGATCAGCTTGTTAGCGCACGCCCGTAAACAGTCACACCACTATCGCGAGTCCAGAACTCGAAGAAGTTTGAACCAGAGGCGTTCCAAGTGATGCCAAGGGTCGCGAAGTCCGTAGTCAGGGTGCCGTCCGACTTCACCCAATGCAAGTTGTTATACGGACCCCATGTAGTCACGTATGCGCCGCCATTGACGATCTCCCAGCGGAAGCGCTGCATCTTGTTGGTCAAGCTTGCCCATCCAGCCATGTTCAGCTGCGTGTTCACCGTGATAGTGCTGACGAATTCGCCGCTGTTGACCGCGTTTGCGTAGATGGTGCCGCTGCCTTCACCACCGGGCGTTTGAACCTTCTGATATGTCGCCGCTTGAATTGCCCATGATGACCATGTTCCGCTGTTGTTTGATCTCGTGTATAGGATGCTGGCGTCCGTATTCCAGTACATCTGAACGGCAAACGCTGTGCCATTTCGTAGCGTGAAGCCGTAGCCGTTCGGGTCACTGTCCGGCACGTTGGCTGCGCCCTGTGCATAGAAGAACGCCATGTTTGGAACGGTATTCAGATCTACAGCGATCACCATCTGGCCGAAAAGACACAACCAGTTTGTCGCGTCCTGGTCTGGTGTCGTGCTGCTCATGTATACCTGCGTTGCGATCATCAGGTAGACCTTGTTGTTGTAAGAAACAAGATCATTTGGCGCGTAGTCGTAGGTCGCGTTCCATGCGCCACGGAAGTTCACTGCACCGTTGGCATTGCTCGCAGTGGATGCAATCACTTGCTGGACGTAGCTCTGAATGAGCGTAATCGGTACTTGTTGGTTGCCGTAGGTGCCACGTCCAAGAAGCATGCTTGGTAGTTCAGTTGCAACAGCAAAATCAAAAGTTGTTCTTGTCATAAAGCTCCTTAGCTTTGTGAAGAGTTAATGGTGTAGAGCGCTTGCGTGCCCATAGGTGAAGAAACTAAAAGAGAGGCCCAAGTCGTGCGCGCTTCGACCTCTTGTGGCAAAGTGGCCCAATCGAAAATGCCATCGTTGGCGTGAGTGATGGTCAGCCTGTCGTTGTAGTCTTGAGATACGTCGATACGCAGAAAGCCTTGCGCGTTGTTTGGCAATGCAGACCCGTACTGCTGCGCAACGTAGGCGAGTGCAGCGGCGTCGTTGCCGTAGCTCTCGGTGGTCATCGCAATGGCGCCGTTCTTGTCGGTGAAGACGGCGACTGTTCCTGCGCCATCCTGAGCGGCGCAGTACCCAACGTTTGTATAAGCGCCGAGTTGCTGGGTCTGCGTGCCTGCTATGGATAGTGTTCCAACGTTGTCGTAGCTGTAGCGGTATGTCGCCGCTACGGAACAGACAGCGCGATCGCTTTCGATAGACCATGTTCCAGGGCAGTTGTAGATGCCGTACGGGATCGTGAAACGTGGATCAGACTTGCTGTAGCTTTGCGTTCCTGCTGCAATCGACACCGTGTAGGGTGCAGCCTGCCGTGCGGAATTCATCGTGAAGCTGGTAGGGTAGCTGCCCTGCAGGAAGCCAGCGTTATTGCCAAAGGCCAGAGTTGAGTTGCGCGGTTGTCCGTAGTGCGTCATACCAAGTGACGGATCAACGCTCGGACCAACTGCACGGTCAAAGTCAACGGAGTAGGAAACTGGGAATCCGCCGTAGTTGTTGAACTGGCCTGTGAGGTCGTAGAAATCGCCTGTGCTGCCTGCGTATGCGTTTGACTGCGTAAGCCAAAGACCAAACTGGTCGAGGTGCGTTTGTATCGCCCTGAACGAGTCTTCGTTGAGCGGATAAAAGAGCGCATTCCAACCATTTACCAGTGCTGGTTCTGGCGCGGAATCCTGATGCGATACGAGCGTGAAAGTGTATGTAGTGGTCATTGCTTACCTCAAACGTCCTGTGAACCAACAATGAAGCGGCGGACCATATCCTCTTGAGCAGGCCAAAGCGTGTTGGAACCGCCCATTCCATCCAACTGCTTGATGAGACCAACTACAGACTGGTCAGCACCTGTCGAAGCGTTGCCGGGCACCATTGCCCAATGGAACCAGTTCACCTTGCCGCCCATGTTGTTGTACATGTAGTCCATGAGCTTGTTCGCCCAGTTGACTTGCGCAGGAATGTTGCCGCTAAAGTTGCCGCCCCATTCGGTGATCACGATTGGGGCAATGTCCATATTTACGATCCACCCCCAAAGCGTGTCCCACACTTCAGTCATGGTGTCGGGGAATGAGTAGTCTTGCGTCCAGTTGTACGAAGGGCCGTAGTATTCGTGTGGCGCGTAGCAGAGCTTGTCTTGTCGAACTGCAAGCTTCACTCGGCGAAAGTGGACGCCCCACAGGTTTTGCCCCCAAGCAGGCCATGTTCCGTACTTGCTTGGGTAATTTGGAAGTTGATCTTGAGTAATCTGGTTGCCCTCGCAGATGATCAACACGTCAGGATTCACCGCTTGAATGGCGTTGCCGATGCGCTCGTAAGCAGCAGGTAAGCCCGTCATAGGATCGTCGTCCCAAGTTGTGTCCCACGGTTCATTGACGAGATCGAAGCCGCACACTGCCGGCTCGTATCTGTAGCGCTCGGCCAACGTGACCCACGCATCGATCAAGCTTTGTTCGTTGCGCGGATCTTTCGCCAACCCTTGCGTTGTTCCTGCTGGACCTTGAGGACCTGTGCTTGTGTACCAACGACCACTGAAGCCAATGCTGTTGTCGGTGTTCGGCGCTGCGCAGTGCATGTCCAAAACGACACGCAATCCGATGGACTTCGCATAAGCAACAATCTTGTCCAGAATCTCTAGCGGGGAAAGTAGCGCGAAGCCGTTGGCGGTTACGGCGCCAGCGGGCAGGTACTGGTAGTTGATCAAATCTGGGTTAAGCTCGACTGATACACCATCGAAGGCTTGGCATACAGCGCCGCCCCATGTCATGTCTTCGCAGATTGGGAAGCGGACTGCGTTGAAGCCAACTGCTGCGATCTGATCAAGAATGCCTTGCTGCACAACGCCGTTGATCGTGATGGACTTGTACGCACGAACCGACAACAGGCCTGGAAACATGCGGCTCTCGAAGCCGCTCCAGTTCACACCACGCAGGCGGAATTCAGTGCCGTCTTGCTGTGTCAAGCTCGCACCAACAGCTTGCAACCATTGCGTTACAGGCGGCTTGCTATAAGGTGGATCGTCGGTAAGCTGCGTTCCGTCGTCATCGACAAGCGCAGTCCCGTCGTCATCTGCTGCATACAGAATCTGACGGTAGTCGGCAACATCATCTGCAAGCGGCTGGTTGCTATCATCGACAATGACCGTTCCATCGTCATCCACGAGAATGATCGGAAGACCAGCAAGCGAGGTGCTGAACGGATTTACAGAGGTAATTGGCATTAGGCACCTACCGTCGCGAACCAATTAGCTCCATCCGTCCATAGCTCTGCGCTCTGTCCATGAACCAATGCGATAGTGCCGTTGAGCACACCGTTCAGTGACGCACCTGACTGCACAGCAAGTGTGAGAACACTTGGGCTAATGTTGAGAAAGCCTGTTCGCCAACCATTTGGGAATCCACCACCTGTTCCTGTTCCAGCAGGAAGCGTGTTCACTGTACCGTCGCCAGCGTTCATGACGATCAAACCGTTACGATCCAATGTCATGGGTGTGTATGCTGCTTGCTTCTCAACCACATATCCCGCAGCAACTGAGACGTTGCACGACAAGCCGAGCGATGGGCCTGCAAACGTGGCATCAATTGATGGAGGCGCAAGAACTTCAATCACGTCTCCGGGCAACGTGGTAACGTCGCTTGCAAAGGTGAAAGTTCCAGTTGTGTAGCCCGCAGCAAAGTTCACCGAGCCGATTTGTGTTGTCACGCCCGCTGTAGATCGGTTGATTGGGCAGCTAACAGCAGTCGTAGGTGCTGTGTCGCAATACGCGAAGGAGCCAGTCAGCCCTTGCGGTAGCGTGACCGATTGTGGCGTTACTGCCTTGAGGATAGGTTGTGACGGAACGATAACGCCGAGAAAGTATCCAACCAAATCTAGCGTTGAAGTTGCGGGCGAGAGTGCGGCTGTTACCGCTGTCTGTACGGCTTCTTCCGTATCTGCAATGACGTTTAACATGTCTTGCAGTGTGCCGCTCAGCTGCAATGGCAGGAACGGGCCGAAGTTCGCAACTAGCTGGTTTTGATCTCCCTGCAATGTGAAGATCAGTTGTGTGTTTCCGTTGCTGCTCATTGCTGGCCCCCTTGTGCGATAGGGGACGCCTTGATGCGGAACCAGATGGGATCGCTAATTAGCTTGGAGCCGTCCTGCATGATGATCTGCAGGATGAACTGCGCTTTGCCGGGTGGCCATGTTGCGGTGGTAGCTGCGTTCGCGTTTAGCGTGAACAAACCGTTTGTCTCTGGGTTTGAAAGCATTGCGAGGTTCAGGACGGTGATCGCACTAAGCAGTGTCTCGCCGGTTTGGTCGTACATGCCCGCCGTTACCGTGACCTGGCTGAAGTCAGGTTGATTGCCGTTGACGCCGGAAGTGCCAGCGACTGTCGGGCCGACGAGTTGGAGCGAGCCGGTGAAATTGAATGTGCTGCCCGCGTAGAAGTCATATGCCATTAGGCCACCTCTGTTGTAGTTGTTCTTGGTGTGGCGAATGCGCCGTAGTGCTGTAGGCGCGCTGCTTGGGCTGCCTGTCCCGCTTCTTCCGCTGTGTCGAACACGCCTAGCCAGATGCGATTCTTGTTGACCGTGATCAGGGCACTGTATCGGCTTCCGCAGCGAGCGACGCATCTGTACCCACTCGTGTTGTCTTTGCGGAGCGGCTGATTGATCGCGTTTTGTGAGCGCGTTGCTTCGCGCAGGTTGCACCACCGGTTATCGTGTTTGACGCCGTTGATGTGGTCTGCCACTTCATGTGGGTAACAGCCTGTCATGTACAGGAACGCGAGTCGATGCGCATAGTAGGGCTTCGCATTGATGTAGATGACCCGATAGCTAAGGTTGTTGATCGCGCCTGCTACGTCGCCAGCCTTGCGATTCTTCGTGTCTGTGAGATGACTAAAAACGCCTGTCTCTGGGGCGTAGTGCAGGAAGCTTCGAAGCTTCTCTTGTGTCATTGTGTCCATCTTGGTTTCCGCTGCATGCCGCTCTCCAATTCGAGCGTGTTGTTGTTCTTCGTATTTATGCAGGTGAAGCGGAAACGCTGCGAAAATGAAAAGGCCGCTGTGTAGCGGCCTTTGTGCTTACTGCTGTGCTGCTGTTTCGGGTGGGAGAGACGGCAGCACGCCTGTCATCAGTCTCTTGATGTCTGCAACAAGAAGCTGGTTGGTCAACGCAGGCAACAACTGCGTGTTGATCTGCGTGTCGGTGAAGCTCTTGAGTTGCTGCGCAAGGTGCAGCAGGTCTGGGATGCTTGGGTATGTCCTCAAGCTGTTCAGGTGCGCGATCAGTGCATCCATCACTTCACCTCCTTGCGCCACCTGGTTTCGAGCTTGCTGAAGTCGAAACGCGGTGCGATGTCGTCCCACCAGTCTTGGTTGCTGCCGAATGTAATAGCTGTGCAACCGATGTTCTTCGCTACATCGTTCAGCTCCTCGTTGAACACACGCATGATTGAACCTGCGTTGCTCTTATTGGTGGTGTCGTTGCTGACTGCGATCCAGATGTGCAATGCAGCGTGCTTGTAGTCGTTCGTCTTCTGCAAAACAACGAAGCCGGAACTGTCTGCAATCGCTGCTTCACGTGTTGCGTACTTCAGGCCTTTTGCCCGCTCACGCATGATCGATGTGAAGAAAAGTGTTGCGCTGCTTGACTTCAGTGCCATGTAAATGTCTTCAGGCAACCATCCATCTGGGTTTCTCCCTTCAGACACCATGTATTCGAGGCCTGGGCGTACCAAGTGCCAGTACGTGTGAAGCTCGCTCGCTTCAAGTTGGATGAGGTTGTTTGGTTTGTCTGGGTTGAACATGCTGTATCCCTCCGTGTGATCTGTTCGGAACTATTTATTGGGAGGTGGTGGAGCGAATCAGCTTGTCTCCCGCTAAATATCAGGACGGTTACAAGGAGACAGCTAAATGCGAGAGATGCACTACTTTCAGTACGTAGACCCACGTGCTCATCAGTTCCTTGGGTATACGCAGGAGATGATTGCGGATGCGAAGGCGCTAAAGGAAGAAGTCGATGATTGGATACAGCAATGGGAAATCTGCGGCTGCCTAGAGACGCCGCTGGTGGAACATCGGGGCGAGCATGGTATTTGGGGCGTCGTTGCCCCAGCGTATGCCTTCTACGAACTAACTGACGCCGTTGCGTTCAAGCTGGTGTTCGGGGACAAGTTCGAATACAGCGTGTATGACTCGGACGACCTCCAATAAATAGACTGGCAGATGTTGTCATGAGCATTTGCCATTGTCTCTCCTAAAGCAGGATGGCCCGGGAAACCGGGCCTTTCCTCATTTTCAGTCGAAAGCCAGCTATCTTGTCTACGTGCACGGGTTACAATCTGGAGCGGTTCGCGTCTATGGGGCGACAGGCTATGAAGAAAAGACAGCGTGAGGAGCATACCGTCGAGCACTTGGGCGAGATCGGCGCTATAGAAGGCGCAGAAGCATTGACCATTGGTGAGTTTTTGGAGACTATGCCGCCTAACGAAGGACGCATAGTGAGCGACCTTGTGGTCAACCAGTATCTAGAGTCGCAACAAGGGTTCGCAAACGTGTTCAATCGCGCGGAGATCGAGTTGCATTGTCCAGGTGACGACTGCAATGGTATTCGTGTCTTTCGCTGCGACGACGATCCGGTCGGCCTTAGCAGTGAGCGCGAGAGGTTCTTCTTCGCCAGGTATCGGTGCTCAAACTGTCGTAAGCATGCGAAAGTGTTTTCGATTCTCGCGAGGTTGAATCAGGGTTCCACTGAGGGTCGTGCACTCAAGGTTGGCGAGGAGCCTCCCTTTGGACCACCAACGCCACCGCGGCTACTGAAATTGGTCGGTCCAGATTGCGAGCTTTTTCTTAAGGGGCGGCGCTGCGAGAATCAAGGTTTGGGTGTCGGCGCGTTTGTTTACTACAGACGCGTGATTGAAGATCAGAAAAGCCGGATTCTGAAGGAAATCGTTAAGGTCGCGGAACGTCTTGGCGTCAAGAAGGAGCAGGTAGATCTGCTACGGCGGGCGGCAGAGGAATATCGCTTCAGTGAAGCGATGGCAATGGCGAAAAGTGCACTTCCAGAGCGCTTGATGATCGATGGGCACAATCCACTGTCATTGCTTCATTCAGCACTTAGCAAAGGAGTGCACGAACTGACAGACGAGCAATGCCTAGAGATTGCTGCTAGCGTTCGGGTCGTGCTTGCTGAGCTATCCGAGCGTATAGCACAGGCACTCAAGGACGAGGCAGAGCTGAAAACCGCGTTGTCTCATCTCATGCACTTGGGGAAGGGGGCTGCCAGTTAGCCGGAGCCATGCAGCGGCGTCTGAGGTCATAGGTATAGCAACTAAGGTTGTTCTCGAACCTTGCTGTTACGTGTGAGAGTTACTTAGCGCGTCGATGCTTCTTCGCTGTTGCTCATCTGCATCGACGTGCTCTGTGACACACCATCTGACCTGACAAGCAGGTCATCTTTTTGTGTCTACATCGCGTCTTCTTGTTTATTTGTTATCTGCGAAATGCGGTAGTGAGAAAAGACATCTGGTCTTGCTTGCAAGCCAGGTGTCGATCGAGCTAACGCCGCACTGCTGCAGAACGACGTGAAGCAGCAGGGCTGCGTTATCTTGTTATAAAAAGCAGTGCATCAGAAAATTTTAAGTAAGGAATTCCAAATCCCTCTCCGGTGTAAACGGATGCTAGATTTAATTTGTTGTTCTTCGTGAAAAACAACTGCCCTAGGACCCCTCTCCTCTCGTTCTCAACAGGAATTGAACCTGTATCTGTACCGTCTACATTAGTCCCCGTTGTAACGTACCGCTTGCCTACCTTGCGTTGTTACCAGTTCTCGTCCTGTCGCTTTGATCTGGTTACGTAGAACACCAGAGCGCTTTATAGCTTTCGCTAATGGCGATAATATTTTGGGATACTGTGGCCCGAATCTTTCGCCTTTGGCTACCTAGCGACTACTGGGGAGCTACGCTCACTTGCATCATCGCCGTGTATTGTTGCTGTTTGTAGTTGGGAGTGTATGAGGAAACGCGCTAGCAGCGTCGGGTCAGCGAGCACTGTAGCGCGTGTCGGAGTTGCCAAAGTTGTATGTGTCTAACTTTGTTATCTGTGTGTGGAAACGACCTGACCGTTGTTTCCCCCTTGTCAATTCTATTTAGCTTCCTAGTGTAGATTCGCTGCACAAAAGCATCAATATTTGCGTTTCTGTCTGTGAAAAATCTCTGCACATAAATACCTGTGCGGCAATGTCGCCGCACAAGGACAAACCAAATGACAGACACAGTATCCCAAGCAATCACGTCAGCTGAGAACGCGGTCGCTGCCGTTGCACCGGTCGCTGAGGCAGTTGCTAGCGTTGTCGCAGCAGCAGATCCAAACGCTGCCGCAGGCATTGCATCAGCAGCGGCATCAGTTGAAGCAGTGAAGCCAGTTGCAGACGCCGTTCAGGCGGCTGAGCCAACGTTCGAAAGCTTCTGGCAACACATTCTTGCCTTCTTCAACGCCGTTTAACCCTGACCCGGACCAATGGCTAGGAGGTGGCCATTGGTCCGGCCCAATGTTGGGAGCATATCGAGTGACTCACTCTATCTGATAGTTAAAAATCGTGGGCTTTTGGTATCCAGGTGGAATGTCAAATTCGTAAGCGTGGGACTGCAATACGTCGCTGTCAGATTCCAGAATAAGAAATCGGAGACGGTCTCGATGTTCGTTTTCGATGAGCGACATGCGGTTCGAGATAAGAATGTTATTCAGTTTTACGATCCGCTTGGCGATCGCAATGAGTTCGTTGATATCTATGTCGTAGAGGAACTGGATGTGAAGCAGATCAAGGTCTTTGTGTAGTCTTCCAATATTATTTCTTACCGGTGCAAACCTAATATCAGGTATAAACATCGCGCTTCCAGAACCAAGCTGATCAACCGGCTTGTTCTCAAAAGAGAATAGGGGGGCGGACAATTCCTTCTTTCTTCTCTCGACTTCTTCGGGTGGAATCGACCCGTGCAAACCATAAAGAGCCAACTTCAGTCCGTGCTTATACTGCACGTGGAAGTCCTTGTGCTTTTGGTAAAAGTCAACCGCGATACGGTGAGACCTCTGCAGAAAGCCAATCTGCTCTCGCAGCATTTCGACACTAGCATTGGCGGTTGCCAAATCCGCGTTCGCGAAAATGGCCGTTGTGATATCACTGGTAGGAATGAAGAAGAGTTTGTGCAATGACTCGTCAGTTGGATCGGAAAGCGACTTGGGAAGGGTCGTTATCCTTCCGGCACTGTATGAGATCGTCTTCTTGACGAAAAAGAACGGCTCGCGTGTGAAACGAAGCAAACCAAAGTAGTCCTCGCAGAGCATCGCAAGTTCGGAAGTGGCATCAGCGAGGATTCCGTTGGTCAGATTCCCATAAACATATTGTTCGTCGACAGCCCCGTTTCCTTCGTATGCGAGACGGATTGATGCGCCTACTTCATCGCGATTTAGAAGTAGATGGCGAAGCGAAATAAGCTTGTGCAGTCTCCAAAATCGGTCGTACTTCTGGAAGTATATCTTTAGCTGGTGGTCGTTCGCTTGGCGCTGTTCTTTTTGGACTTCGCTCAAACCCCGTTCTGTATGACTCTTACCTTTATGGCTCATTTTGTTTGATTGTGGTTTCAAATGAATCGGTGAAGAAGTGTAATCACGTGTCCTCGATTCCGTCGTAGCAGCCGGTCAGCGCGAAAACAGCGGTGAACCAATGGCCGCACGCTTCGCAAACGTATTCTTGATGGACAGTGATCGCCCCAACGCCACAAGCGCCCATAGTGGGGTTAGGCGCACCGCAAGCACGGCAGATCACCACGCCTTCACGCACGACTTCCTTGTACCAATCTTCCGAACTGAGCATATCAACCTCGCGTGTAGATAACCGTTGAGCGCTCGTCGCACCAGTGCAGGGTGCAGTTCGTGAACGCCTTGAAATACTGCAAGTCGGGCTCCTTGAGCTTGTGCTGCTGGCAGTATAAGCGTGTCAGCACCATCGCATAGTAGCGGGCATCAACCGGGTCTATCCCGCCGTCGAACTGCATGATCGCAATCCGCTCCTCAAAGAACTCAGTAGCGTTGTCCATGTGGCTAACCTGTATATCCATACAGTATAGCTGGGCACCGCATCCTTTTCTTCCCTGGCTCAGGGTGGGGAAATGTCGCAACTAACCGTCATAAACTAGCAGTCCTTGGAACCAAGGAAGCCGGGGTCCTACAAGTTTGTAATCTATGCCAGAATTTGTCTGCAGAATACGTCTGCCCTAGAGACCAACAAACCAACTGATAAAAATGAAAAAACAAATCACACTCCTGCTTTGTTCACTAGTACTTGCTGGCTGCGCGGATCAGGCTGCTCCCAATCTAATCGGCGGTCACTACTACATGGCCGGGGATGCGCAGTGCAAACGAGCCCGTGTAGACGTGCTGTCCAATAACGATCGGGTGCTCTGCTACGACGCGGACATGAAATACACCGGGTATCGGAGTGCAATGGATGCCAACGACATGGCGGTGTACCAGACCCAACAGCAAGCGCAAGCCCAGCAGATCCAGGCACTGAATACCCAGCTCGCAATCACGAATGCGCAGATGGCTGCGCAGAACGCCCAGAACATGCAGATCATCAATTCGACGCGGTATTCAGCACCTGCAGCCGCACCCGTCCCGCAGCAGGACAACACCGTGATCCGCTGCGTCAACACCGGCAATTACACGAACTGCCGCTATTGATCCAGAACTGTCTTTGAGGTCCACCTGAAGTCATGCTCACCTGCCAATAAATACGGCTGTGGACTGAGTTGGGAGGTAAGCATGAGCGAGGACACAGCACAAGAGCTACAGGATCACATCTTGGAATGCTCACAGAACTACGGTGACTTGAAGAACGAGGTATCGCTGCAAAACCAGAAGATCGACACGCTAGCAGAAAAGGTCAATGACATTTACCACTTCCTGACCGGAATGGTCGTCTACAGCGTGGCGGGACTGTTTGGTGTCTGCACATATCTACTTGAGCACTACGTTTTGAAGTAAGACGAGAGGCCCGATTGTGGGCCTCTTTTTATGTGTCTTGTGCCAACCTACGGCGGTGTTATCTTCGCGATCCGACAAATAATTTCGGATTGCGAAATGAAAATTGAAGCTACCGCTGTTCCTCTTGTTGAGCGTTTGGCGTTCTTGCCAAAGTTGTTCGGCCCCAACGTCATGATGTACGCGGAGTCCATGCTGTACAACTGCGCGAAACGCCTCGCACCAGACGAATACCGCAATGGCTCGTGGGAGTTTTATGAACTGAGCAACGGAGGCGGATACGCAGCACCGATGGAACCCCAGCAGTTCAACTTGATGATAGGCAGTAACGGGTTCGAAGGCGGCATGAGCAACGACGCAGCCGGCATTGTGTTCACGCTGTTCGTCATCAACTCGCTTTGCTTTCGCTACGCTGAGACGGACCCAAAGACCGCAGAGAAGTTCGTAGACCACTACCATCAACTGCTCGACTTCGCAAAGCAGCACAAGGAAGCACGCAGCATCTTCCGCGCTATCGACTGAGGGGAAACATGATCATCTCAGCAGCGCAATACGAGGCCCGACGACAGTTCGCGCTTGCGTTCAGGCGCACACCAAGACCTGACCTAGTTTCTGTACTCGGCCCTCGCTGGAGTGTAGGCTTGGAAGTACGCAGGCTCACAGACGACGATTACTTCAAGCTCGCAGTAAGGCAGTTCAACAAGAGCATGGGGGTGAGGAACTTCGCCCCAGAGGAAAAACAACTACTTTACAACCAGACTGGAGTTTGAAATGAACCTAAAGCAGATGCTCAAGCCAGCACCGTACGGGGTCGAGCAGAAGGGCAACATGGGAGCAGCGGTCCTCATTGTGTTCGTAGCGCTGTTCGGCTATGCGTTCTACGACATGCAACCTGACCAAAGAGTGACGCTGCTTGTTGCTGTTGCGTTGCTTGCGGTCCTGCTGTGCTTCTACTTCTTCATCGCGCTGATACCTGCAATGCTGCGCGCAACTGTGCGTCTGCTACCTGCAATCATCACACTGCTGTTCGTGGGTTTCTTTGCGGGCATAGGATTCATCCTCGCAACACACGTCATCTAGATCACACAGTCATGCAGCGCACACCATAGGCTCCTTCGGGAGCCTTTTTCATCTGGGTAATCTGCAAAGCTAAATACATCCGTAACCGCTAGTCCTACCCGTAAGGGCGGCCATAACGAGAATTACGGATGAGTAACAAGAAAACTCCAACAAACGCATTTGGTCCGGGTAATCAACCCGCAAACAACGGCAACACACGCACCAAGTCGGCAAAAGTCCGATCCATCAAAGCGCTCAAGAAGGTGATGGGATTCGATGAGGACGATCTACATGAATACATCGTAGACAAAGCCTTCAACCATCAAGACAAAGACATGATGGCGCTGTTTCTAAGAACGGCGATTCCAACGCCACGCAGCAAACTCCCAAACACGCAGTTCCAGTACAACCGCAACCTGCCTTATCACGAAAAGTGCGAGCTGATTATCGAAGCAGTCTCGAAGGGTGATTTATCACCCGACGAGGGTAGCGAGATCATCAACCAGATCAAGAGCACGGCAAGCGTCTACGAGCAATCTGAGCTTGTCAAGCGCATCGAGCAGCTGGAGGCAGACGTAGCGGAACGCAAAGCAAAGCCTGCGAGTGGCAATGAGTAAGGCGTTATTGAAGCGCCTTGAAGTCATTGAGCAGACCAACAAAGACTTAGACGCAGTACACAAGCCCCGCCAGTTCCGTATTGGAGTATTCGAGGCGTCGCGTAAAGGAAAGTTGCTGTACGTGATTGATGCCTTCGGCAACAAGATGCAGGGTCTTGAACACGACGACGGTATCACGATCACAGAAAACTTCTTGCCACTGTTTGATAAGAGGTTCCGCTTTGTTTCAATGCGTGGTGGACGTGCTGGCATGAAGACGGACACAACGGGCCTCGTTTTGCTGCTGATGTCCTACTACAAGCCGCTTCGCATTTTGTGCTTCCGCGAGGTGCAAAACAGCATCAAGCAGTCCGTCTACGCAACTCTGAAAAAGATGATCGAGAAGCTTGGACTCGAAAGCTTCTTTGAAGATTCAACCGAGAACGAGATACGCGGCAAGAACGGCTCGATCTTCATGTTCAAGGGCTTGCGCGATCAGACGGTAGAAAACGTCAAGTCCTTCTCAGACGTTGATATCTGTTGGGGCGAAGAAGCAAGAGCACTAACAGAGCGCTCGTTGCAAGTGCTGATCCCCACAGTGGTTCGTAATGAGGGAGCGCGCTTCTTCTTTACATGGAACCCTCAACAAGACAGCGACGCAGTATACCAACGCTACGTGCTGACAAAGAGCGATCGAGTATGCGACATACGGGTGAATTTCACACACAATCCGTGGTTCATCGACGCAATCGACGAGGAACGTCAAGAAGACAAAGCCCGCCTGCCAGTCGAGCAGTATGAATGGATTTGGGAAGGCAAGGTGCTGCCAGCCTTGGTTGGCTCTGTGTACTTCAATGAGGTATCAGCAGCGGTAGAGCAAAACCGCATCACACGCGTTGCAGTTGATCCACTCAAGGCCGTTTGGCAAGTCTGGGACTTGGGTATGAACGACAGTACGGCAATCATTCTAGTGCAAACGCACTTGAGCGAAGTCCGCATTGTTGGCTATATCGAGAACCGCGGAAAGAACCTCGGTTGGTACAACGAGCAGATCAGAGAGTGGGGGCAGCAAAACGGCGTGACCAATTGGGGAGCCGTTTATCTGCCACACGATGGCGCGCACCGTGACTATACGGGCAACACACCAGAATATTACATGAAGGCATTCGGCTGGAAAGTATCCATCATGCCTCCAAACAACGCGGACGTTGGCATTCGCGCAGCACGCATGATGTTCCCCAACGTGTGGATTGATCGAGACTGTGTGAAGCTGATCGAGTGCTTGAAGCGATACCGCTACAAAGAGAACTCAGACGGCAGCTTGGGTGAAGTCGTCCACGATATCTTCTCACATGGGGCAGACGCATTCCGCTATCTAGCCATGGAGCGAGAAAAACTGACCGAAACATTGCGAAAGCAGTACAACGGTCAAATCCTGAAGCGTAATCACACGCTATTCAGATGAACACAATGCCTAAAAAGGATAATAAATAAAAATGGCAACAGAAAATCAATCACCTACCAATGAGCCACTTGTTGAGAGCGCATCCCAACAAAGCCAAGGCGGTGACGTTGGCGGTGCCCTTAGCGAGAATGACTTTATCCGCTATTTCAATGACAAGCACAGCGCACCGAAAGAGGCGCCTGCACAGAAGCAAGCTGAAACAGAAGCTGGCTCCGAAGACGATGTTGTTGACCTTAGTGAACTTGAAGACGACTCAGCAGCGCACGAAGCAACCGAGCAAAGCAGCGATTCTAACGATACCAACGCGAGCGAAGAAGCAGAGAGCGAAGCAGAGCCAGTATTCAGGATTCAGGTAGATGGAAAGACTATCGAAGTTAAGCAATCTGAGCTGATCGCTGATGCACAGAAGCATCGTGCGGCTACAACCAAGTTCGATGAAGCTTCAAAAATGCGCAAAGAAGCGGATGAGGATATCTCCTTTTACCGAAATGAGAGAGATAGCCTAAAGAGCGTGTTGGCACAGTATCGGAATTTTATGAATGAGCAGGTGACTGCTCGTACACCTGATTGGGAGTCGTTGCTGCGTGATGATCCTCTTGAGTACATTCGTCAAGAGAAATATCACCAAGCGATGCAGCAGCAGTTGGCACAAGCACAGGCGTATCAAGAGAACATCAAGAAACAAGAGGAACTTGAACGCCAAGTTGCAGCTGAGAAGCACACGAAGGAGCAGTTGTCTCGCGCCTATGAGATGTTTCCACACTGGAAGAACCCAGAGGTGCGACAACGAGACGCGAAGCTGATGCAAGCATACTTGACCGAAGCTGGCTTTACAGCCGCGGAGCAAGATGGCTTGAACGATGCTCGTATGCTCGACGTGGTGCTGAAAGCTGCGAAATACGATCAGGCAGTAAAAGCTAAAGACCAGAAGAAGGCTAAGCCATCAACTGGAAAAACTTTGACATCGAACGTTTCACAGTCTGCTGATCCTGGCTTCCAAAAGCGTCAGGCACAGACAGCGAACGCGAGAGAGGCGAAGGCTTTGCAAGACAGGTTCAAACAGAACGGCGACTTTGATTCATTCAAGGCCATGTTCACGAACCAGATGCGAACCAAGCGCTGATTCACTTTCTAGCCTAACAAAAAGGATAATAAAATGGCTAACAACATCGTAACACCATACGAGGTTAAAACTAACCGCGAAGATTTGGGCGACAAGATTTGGAACATTGCACCAGACAAGACCCCGGTTTTGGACGCAATCGGCAAGACAACTGCTACTAACTCCCTGCACGAGTGGGTACACGACACACTGCCAATCGCGAGCACAACCAACGCCGTTACTGACGGTATCGACGCTGTTACGCAAGCTCAGACAGCAGCCGCGCGTATCGGTAACTACACGCAGAACCTGCAAAAGGTATTCGCCGTTTCAGACAACCAGAAGACTTCAGACGAAGCAGGCATGACCGAACTGGCTCGCTTGACTTACAACAACATGAAGTCAATCAAGCTGGACATGGAAGCGACTATTCTGGAACGTACAGCAGGTACAGTCGGTGATGACACAGGCTCAAACCCACGCACTATGCTGGGCGTAGCTGGTTTCCTGACTACAAACGCATTGTGCGGTGCAGGCGGTTCCGTTACAGCTGGCGCACGTACAGCTTCAAGCTTCGCAAACCCAACAATCGTTGCAGGTACTGCGCGTCCTCTGACAGAAGACCTGCTGATCGCAGCGATGCAGGACGCGTACACAAAGGGCGGTACACCATCCACATTCTTTGTCTCACCAAAGGGCAAGGTAACTGTATCAAGCTTCAACGAGCGCGTCACAAAGATGCAGAACGTTGCGGACGACAGCAAGACTTACCACACAGCTATCGACGCATACGCTACAGACTTCGGTGTTATCACGATCGTTCCAAACATTGTGCTGGCACAAGTTGGCTCAACCAACGCATACCTGATCGACACAAAGCAATTTGCTCTGGCCGAGAAGAAGTCAGTTGGTCTCGAACAGCTGGCGCGTACTGGTACATACGACAAGTACATGATCAACTGGGAGGCAACTCTGGAAGTACGCGCAGAGGAAGGCTCAGCAATCATCCGCGACTTGTCCGGTTACTAATCACACAGTCCTATCGATTGTGAACAAGGGAGCTTCGGCTCCCTTTCTTCATTTGGATAGCGAAATAAATAACGGGTAATCCTTTAGAGGGAACCCGTTACATGGCTAGTAAAACGACAAAAAGCCCTACAGACATTCCACAGGCTGCTGATCAAGACGATGTTCAGGAGCAACTGAAGCAGCAACTACAGCAACTGCTTCCCGGCGTAATCCCGCAAGACTCCGGTCCTCTCATGCACGTATCTGCTGACGATCAACCACCAGCAAGCAAGCGCAAGTCAATCGAAGAAGTCGAAGCTATCGTCAAGCAGCTGGAAGAGCGTGCGAAAGATTACGTGCGCAATCGCATCATGCATCGCGCTACACGATGCCAAGCGTACTTCTTTGCAGAGCCGGTCGGCGAGTTCACGCCAACAGGTGAAGGACGTTCGGACTACGTTGACACAGCAGTAGCCGACACAATCCGTTGGCTCGAATGCCCGCTTGTTGAAGCCTTCTGCGGCACACAGAAGATCGTTGACTTCATCGCGCGTAACAGTGCACAGGAGCAGTCGGCTGAAGCAGTAAACGCGATGGTCAATCGCGTATGGCAAGACAACAAAGGCTACGAGGTAATGCGTACATGGATCAACGACGCATTGCTTACCCCCGGCGGCGTCATCAAGATTTACTGGGAGCCAGATAGCAAGCTGAAGACAGAGCGCTTCAAGGGCTTATCAGATGACGAATTTGGCATTATCGCAGTCGCTGCCCACGCTGGCGAGCTTGAAGTCATCGAGCACACAATTTATCAAAATCAACAGCTTGGGTCGTTGACGGTACTGCAGCATGGTATGGCAATGGCCGGTGCCAACTCCACTGGCACGATGGCTCCACCAGTTGCGCAACAAATTCAACAAGGCGTGCAGCAGGGGGCAAACCCGCAGCAGATTGCTCAGAACGTCCAAGTCGATCCCAATCTTCCACCGATTAGTCAAACGCTGCACGATGTAAAGGTCGTGTATCGACCAGACGGCAAGAAGGGCAAGGTAAAGATCGTCAACGTTCCGCTGGAAGAGTTCTATGTTGACCCATCGGCACGTTGCATCGAAGACGCTCGTTATGCGGCACACGCTTGCTTCAAGACAATCTCAGAGCTTCGCGCAATGGGCTTTGACGAGGAACTGCTAGAGACACTGGAAGATCGCGAAGACGATCCACGTTTGACCGAGCTTTACCTTGCGCGTAATCGTCTTGACCAAGCAAACACATGGGCATTTGACCACGTACAGGAAGACGATGCGCTACGTGAAGTCCTTGTTGTAGAAGCTTACTTGCTGATGGATTACGACGGAGACGGTATTGCTGAGTGGCGCAAGATCACGAAGGCAGGCAACACGATGCTGATGAACGAGCCGGTAGACGGCAACCCGTTCTGCGTGATGAGCAGCATGCCAATATCGCACACGCTGTTTGGCATGAGCGTTGCGGAACTTGCGCTAGGCATCCAGAAGCACAACACGCACCTAGTACGCTCGATGGAAGACAACGTCAGCTATGGCGCGAACGCTGCTATCTGGATCGATGCAAACGCGGTTGATGCGGAACATGTTCTGGAGATTGGTCCCGGTACTGTCATTCCAGTAAACGGAGACGGTAACGCAGCAATTGGTGTCGTGCCTAACAGCAGCGGCGACATTGCAGCAGTTACAGAGATGTTGGAGTTGCTGGATACCATCAAGCAGGAGCGTACAGGCGTACAGAAGCTGACGCGCGGTAGCGATGCCGACATTGTCAACGAGACAGCGTCAGGCTACGCAATGATGTCCGAGTACGCGGAGAGCCGTACAAAGCTGATCGCACGCCACTTTGCAGAGACAGGTGTAAAGCCTGCTGCATTGCGTATTCAGGCTTTGCTTGCGCAGCACCAAGACGAATACATGCAAGTACGCCTCAACGGTCAAACAGTCCAAGCTGACCCGCTCGACGCACATCAACAATATGACCTCGATATCCAAGTCGGACTGGGTACCGGCGATAAGGGCCGCACGCTCGGCGCACTGATGCAAATCCTGCAATTGCAGCAACAGGCGATGGCCCAAAGCACAGGCATGGTCGACCTGAACCTCGTCTACAACACGGTCGAGCGCGTTGTCGCGGCGCTGGGTATTGCGAACGTAGGTGAGTTCGTGCGCAAGCCGCCATCACCTATGCCAACTCCACCACAACCTCAGGTATCGCCTGAAGATCAAGTCAAGCTGCAAATCGCGCAGCAGAGCGCCCAGGCCGAACAGCAACGTCAGGAACGACAAGCGCAGTTGGACGCAATGCGTATCCAAGCGCAAGCCAAGGCCGACAACGCGCAAATGCAGATGGACTTCAACTACAAGATGCAGTTGCTTGAGAAGCAGAAGGAAATTGAGCAGTTGAAAGCGATCCTTTCGACAGCGCAGCAACGTGAAGCAGCAGCACTGCAAGCCGGTGTTTCACCACAGGCTGAGGCCGCGATGTTCAACGAGACGTTCCGGTCTACGGAGAACAAGTTTTCAGACGCACTTACTGGCGTCAACATGCAAATGAGCGGCGAGTACGACAAGTTCCTCAACGCGGTGATAAACGCACCCGAACCAAATACGCCTGATCAAACAGGCCAACAACAAGGATAAGAAATGACAGACGGTCAACTTGATACAGCAATTTTCGACGGTGAAGCCGCTCGCGCGTTGCTGTCAAACGAAGTGTTGATGAAGGCGCTTGCTGAATGTGAGCGCACAGCAACAGAAAAGATGATCACGGCACTGGACGTGGCGGTGCGTGAAGAAAACTGGTACTTGACTCGCGCAGTACGCGAACTGAAAGCACAGCTTCTCAAGTTCGCGAATTCAGGTACAGCAGCAAAGGAAACAAAGGCGAAGCGAGCGCGAAATGGACAAAAGTAAGGTTGATATTCAAGTTACAAAGGACGTTAGAGGCTACACACTGTTCGTCCAGAAGACGGATGACGTAACAAAGGAGTTGGAAGAAGCGAAGGCGATTCGCAACGAGATTGGCGGTCTAGCGACGTATGGCAAGAACATGCGTCATCTCGCACACTTCCCAGCAGCAGCGATCACGGCCTATCTGCACGCATACGATGTAACAGCAGCAGAGTTCGATGCGGACAAGACGAAACACGTCCAACGCATGATGGCTGATCCTAACCTGCAAGCGTTCGTGATCAACCCATACCTCACGAAGCGATAGGCAGCACAGGCAGTAACGCCACAAAACTATAACAACAAGGCGAATATGTCAGGTTTCGACTCATACGACGATTTCCAGGAGTACGTTGCGCTAGCTCTGCAACGTTCCAACCTTGGTGATCTGATCCCACTGTTCATTCAGCAAGCAGAGATTCGCTTGCGTGATCTGTTCAACGACTTCCCGCAGCAGAAGGCAGAGCCCTACATCCTGTACCCAGCAGCGGGTACAAACGTGATTGCGCTCCCATCAGACTTCTCAACGATAAGCAAAGTCCTGTACGGCAATCATGTGCTGCGTTTCATTCCCATGTCGGCGGTTGATCATAGCAACACGCTATACCACGGCCACATGTTCAGCGAGGACGGTAACAACCTCTACTTGCAGACACAGGTAGGCGGACAAACGCAGCTGACCATCTACTACTTCAAGGAACTGGACCAGCTATCAGATTCCAATCAAAGCAACTGGTTACTTGAGGAATACCCAAACGTCTATCTGTACGCAACGCTCGTTGAAGCGGCGATGCACATCATGGATGACGAGCGCATCCCACTGTTCGAACAGAAGCTGCAACAAGCGCTCCAGATTGCGAACCAAAACAAGCGCGAACGTCTAGTGCCTAAGAACACCAGACTGATTCGAAAGGTTCGATAAGAGGGAAGTATGGCTACAAGACTCGAAATCGAACCACAAAAGCTAGTCGGCTTTGCTCCTGACCTTGACCCGAGTACACCGGGCATATTCCAGACGTGCAACAACGTCGTGCCAACGCTTATCGGCTTCAAGAGCGCAGCAAGTCCCGTAACTGCTGGATTGCCTGCTCTCACACAACCAGCGCAGGGCAGCGCACTAATCTCGCGCCTCGATGGCACTGACCGACAATACGCAGGCACGCAAAACCACCTGTTTGAGAACACAGGCGGTGTCTGGGTCGATCAAAGTCGAAGCGGTGGCTACAGCATTGGTGGTGGCAATCAGTGGCGCTTTGCTGCGTTCGGCAATGAATCGCTAGCGGTCAACGGCGTTGACGTATTGCAGGCCAGCTTGGACGGAGCGTTTAGCAATGTCCCGGTTGCGTTGCAGACGATCACAGTCCCGGAAGGCGGTACAGGCTACACAAGCCCAACAGTAACGATCTCAGCACCTGACTTGCTTACGGGCATACAAGCAACTGCTACGGCAACTGTAAGCGGTGGTGTCGTCACAGACATCACGATCACAAACGCAGGTACGGGCTACTACAACACACCAACGGTAACAATCAGCGACGCTGCCGGCACAGGTGCGAAGGCAACAGCGCAACTAGTAGCGGCGCCGGTTGGTAAGACCATCTTCGTTGCGAATGGTCAAGTGTTCGTGTGCAACTGCTCGTCGCCGCCAGAAGTCGCGGGCGGCAACTTCTGGTTCGCATCTGGTATCTACGACCAAACGCAATGGGACTACACGAACGAGCAAACGCTTTGCGCATACGGCCAGTTGATCGACACGCCGGGACCAATCACAGCTGGTACGAGCTTAGGCCCGAACGCGATCCTGTTCAAATCCAATTCGATGTTCATTGGCACGCAGACGGGCTATCCAGTCGGCTGGGACTTCCAAGCTGTCAGCAAGAACATCGGTACATTCTGTCAGGAGTCGGTAGTCAACACAGGCACGACGCTGTTCTTCATCGGGCCGGATGACTTCTACGCATATCAGGGCAACGGCTTACCTGTTCCTATTGGTCAGAACGTGCGCCGCTGGTTCTTCGATACGCTTAGTCCTAACTACAAGACGTCAATTAGTTCCTTCTACGATCAGGAGCAGCGCGTCATCTACTGGGCGTTCGTGTCGAACGCATCTTCGGACGGCACATTAGACACCTGCATTACCTACAACTGGTCAACCGGTACCTGGGGCCGCATGGATACCAACATGCAGGGGTTCGTGCAGGTCATCAGCGGGCAGATCACGTACAACGAACTTGGTGTGCTGTATCAGGAATGGGAAGACTTGCCGACTGTCTCATGGGATTCATCGTTCTGGATCAACTTCCGTGTGACGCCCGGCTATTTTGACAGCACAAACACTCTGCGAGCGTTAGCAGGCGCATCAAGCGGAGCAACAATCACAACAAACGCGTTCGGCGACGACTTGTTTTATTCGTCAATGCAGCAGTTCAAGATGCGCTTCTTTAAGGAGCCTGCCGCTGGTTCTGCACTGTGGCTAGGCTCCACTGCGTTGGGGGAAGCTTCGGCTTCTCCTACGGTAATCAACACAGGTCCGTTCATAGCGGGCGACGCGCGTATTGACGTCGACCAGAACGCACGCTGGCACACGCTTCAGCTTACTTTCACAGGAGATTTCGAGATCCTCCAGTGGTATCCAATGATGGTTCAAAGAGGTAAAAACTAATGGCACGTATAGGAAATATCGTGCTGCCAACAACAACGACCACGATCAACGGGCAGCAGGTCACATACTCGAATACAACGCAAGAACAGCAGATTCTCAACAAGATGGCCGCGCAGATCGACGCGATCTCATCAGGACAGATTTCGGCGGTTTGGAATGCAGCTAGCGCACCTCCTACGGAAGTTGGCAAGCCGCTGACAACAAACCCCACTGGCAAAGTGCTTGGCGTCACGTATGGGGTCGGCGACTTCCTGACCAACAACGCACCTGAAGTTACCACGGTTAACGGACACGGCTGGATTTTGCGAGGATGGTTGTGCGTCAAGGCAGGCAATACCGGTACGGCCAACCCGCCTGTGTTTGAGCCTATGTACAGTGTGACGACGCCGTTCTAAGCAGGCCATCTGAATAAATAAAAACTATAAGAAAAGGATTCAACATGGCATCTCTTCTCTCACTTCTGGGTCTCAACAACTCTAGTGGGTTGCCGTTCACACTGACGGACGACGAGCAGCAACAGCTAGCGCAACAGGCGCAGAGCGCACCAACAAACGGCGAGTCTGCGTTGATGGGAGTTGCGGGACCAGACTCAACATCACAGCAAGCGCAGCCAGTTCAGGCGGCAACACAGCAGAGCTTGCTTTCTCAGGTTGCGCAGGACGATAGCAGCAAGGATAACGTTGGTTCAGACGCAAATCCCAGCTACGACTCCGCAGCAGCTACCAACGTCAGCGCTGGCACTGACGACAACAACAGCGACAGCACAGCCACATCCGAAAGCGGAACAACAGACGCTGCTCCCGCTCCGTCTAACAGCGATGCGAGCGCGCAATCACCCGGTTTTATGTCGAAGCTGATGGGCGAACTGCGTTCGAACCCAACTTTGGGCGAGGCATTGATGAACGCCGGTTTCGGCATGATGGCAAATAGCCGCTACGGGACACCGGGTCTTGCTGCTGTTGGTATGGGCGCGCAGACGGGCTTGCAGACATACAACGCGTTGAAGCAGCAGCAAATTCAGAACCAGATTGCGCAACTAAACGCCCAGCGCGAACTACAGACAGCGAGCGTCAACAACCAGCAGACTATTGCGAACACCCAGCAGACACAGCTAGCAAACGCAAGTAAGCGCTCACTAATGGCGTACGCAGCGCAAGCGGGCACTAACTTCACAATTCCGGGTGCGATTGCAGCCGGCGCACTGCCACAAGACGCAATCAACGCGTTCCAAGGTCTGCATCCGAACCTGAACGTTCAGACGGACGACGCAGGCAACGTGTACGGCATCAACCCGCAGACAGGGCAACGAATCAATCTGGGCAGCGCAACGAAGATCGTCAACACGCCAGCCGGGAACACGACTATGGCGTACAACGGTACGGCCTCAAACGGCTCCGTCACACCACAAGTCGTGCAACAAGGCGGTCTTGCACCCGAGCAGGTCAACCAGAACGTTCAGAAGTACAACACGGCGCAGCAAGCAGCGGTCACGAAGTCACAGCAAGCGGGGCAGTTCCTGAACCAGTTGCAGACAGCCGAAGCTATGAACGGTTCGGGTGCGGGCGTTATCGGCTCAGGTATGCGAACAGTCGAAAGTAAGTTGGGTATGAACGACCCGAATTCGATTCTGCGTCAACAGTTCGCCCAAACCAACATTCAGCAAATCCTGAGTGGTCTTCCAAACGGCTCACGTATGGATCAGAACTTCCTCAAGCTTGCCGAAAACACAGTCGCAAACCCAGACACAGCGACGCCCGAGAATATGTTGCGCACTACAGCGCTTCTGAAGTCCAAGGCGGACTACGACAGCATTGATAGCGAAGCACGCTCCGCATACGTCTCAGCTAACGGTGGTATGGAAACACCGCTGAAGAAGGCGACAACGCTAACTGTCGGCGGTCAGACCATGAACGTCCCAGCAGGTACGACAATCCAGCAAGTCTCCGATGCAGCGACAAACAAGTTGGTTAATTGGGATCCACCTTTGGTTAATCCAAAGTGGGCCGATGGCAAGTCACAAGCGCAGATCAATCAGGCGCTGGCATTCGCGCAAGACAAGAACAAGCTGGCAAAGCTCCGTGCGCAGGGGATTTTGTTGCCATCCAATTTGCGTAACGGGGGCTAAACATGGCCGATACAGGCATCACATGGGGTGCTCCTGCTGACGACACAAGCACTGACTCGGGTATCAGTTGGGGCGGAAGCTCAAACCAAGCCCCACAAACTGACTTCAGCCCAAACGGCTTCGCTTCTTACTATCAAGACGCTATCCAGAACGCCGCTACAAAGCTAGGGGTTCCGGCGTCAGCAATTGCAGGCCAATGGGGCTTGGAAACAGGGTGGGGCAAGAGCGTTATCCCTGGCACAAACAACCTGGGCAACGTCAAGTCCACTGCGAACAGCGGGCAGGGCGTGCGAGCGACCGACAACACGACGGGCGGCACAGATTCATATCAGCAGTTCGTCAATCCGCTCGACTTCTCTAACGCATACGTCAACCTGATTAAATCGAGCTATCCGAAGGCAGTAGGGGCACAGAACCCGACAGCATTCGCAACTGCGCTGAAGCAAGGCGGATACGCACAAGATCCGAAGTACGTTGGTAAGGTGTCGGCAGCGGCCAACTTGGCGAACACTGCGCTGACTGCGCTAACCGGCTCCACAAACGCAAACGCGAGCGAAGCACCACCGCAATCTGGGGACGATTTCAACCAATGGTTACAAAGCAACAGCAAGGGCGCGAGTCCCGCAACTGCTTCCGTATCCAGTGGTGGAAACGACTTCGATAGCTGGATGAAGAACAACGGCCAGATGGGAACAGGCAGCATCGCTGAAAACATCTGGAACGGTATCAAGAACATTCCAAGCAATGTGGCGAACGGCGTTAGCCAATCGTTCCAGCACCCACTAGACTTTGCGAAGGGCGCTGCTTCGTCCGTGTGGAACCCACTCATCAACGCATTCGCGGGTCAAACTGTTGCCGAAGCTTCACAAGCGCCCAACAGCACTGTGAACGTTACACCTCAGACAATCGCAGCACAAAAGGCAGTATCGCAGCAACACAACATCACACCGGGCACGAACACGAACCAGTCTGCGTACAACGCGGGTCACTTCGTTGGCGATACCGCTGTATCCGCGGGAGCAGGTGTACTTGCCCCTGAGTTCGCTGGTGCTAGCTTGCTCGGCCGTGTCGGCGCAGCGGTTGGCAACGGCGCATTGCAGGGCGCAATCCAAGGTGGGGTGCCGTCCACGCTCGACGGCGACTCGTTAGCGCAGATCGCACAGAACACAGCATTGGGCGCTGCTGGTGGTGCCGCACTTGGTCCTGTCGCACACGCAGTGGGAGCCGTTGCAAAGCCCGTCATTAGCAAAGTTCTTGGTACGAAGGCAGCTATCGACGCCGTTGATGCTACTGCTTCAAACGCAGGCACGGCAACAGGTGGCGCGTTCAGTCCAGCGGAAAAGGACATGGCGGGAAAGATCGCGCAGGCGGTCGATGCCGACTCGTCTCCGCAGACAGCGCAAGACGTTGCGACACAACTAAGCAGCAGCGCGAACAGTGCAGTGCCGGGCTATCAACGCACCGCAGCGGAAGCAACTGACAACCCGACTATCCAAGCGATTCAGCAGGGTCTGGACAAGAGCGATAACAACGCAGGCTTGGCCGCGCGTGCGAATACAAATGCCGACGCGAACACGTCCTTCCTGCGTCAAGGCGCTACGAGCGATGCCGACTTGCAAGCACAACGTGATGCATTCCAGCAATCGCAAGACGCGTTGGCCGCACAGGGCAATGCACAGATGCCAGCAGTGAGCGCAACCGACAATAACGGGCTGTTCAATACGCCTGCGATGCAGCGCACTTTGGGACGTGCAAACGTCCTTGCCCAGAACGAAGGCGATCCAATCATTCAGCGTGCGTTCGATGCGCCCAACGACAACTTGGTAAATCGATGGAACAATATTGCCGGTAGCCCGCAGAAAACAGCGAACCTGGAGCTTGAGCGTCAGTTCAGAACGTCCCCGATGTATCAGGACGTGCTGGATGCAGCGGCACCGATTGCTGTTGACGATCATCTCGCCGGGCTGCTGAACACGCCAGCAATGCAGAGAGCGTTGCGCGCAGTCGAGACGTTCAAGAACAATGCGCAAGACGAAACGCCATTCATTCAGGACGTTGCAGCGCTCGGGTCCGATGGACGCACATACGCGCAGTCGATCAATCCGCAGGACTTGAACCTTGCGAAGATGCATCTTGACGACTACATGCAACGCATGGGCAACCCGTCCGACATTGCTTCCGCGGACAAGTTTGAACTGACGAACTACGCGCGCATTCGCGCACAGGTGAACAATCTGCTTGAGGGGCAAGTTCCCGGCTTCGCGGACGTGAACAAGCAATATGCGAAGCTTTCCGATCAGATGGCGGAATCCAAGTTCCTGACAAGCCCGAACATGGTAGATGCGTTCGGCAAGCTCAATGTCCGTCAACTGGATTCTTTGGTCAAGTCGCTTGAAGCAGGCAAGGCAAACAACAACGAATTCGACCCTGCGAAAGCAGTCTCGAACGCTAAGCTTGCGCAACTTACAAAGATGCGTGACGACGCCGTAGCAATGATGGGCCGTAACAACGCTCGTGGACTGCGAGGCGATGCATACAGCTACATGCGACAAGCTGCTGAGAAAGACCCTGTTGCCGCACAAGCGTTGCAACAGCACTTGGAAGCTAATGCGCCTGCGTATAAGCAGTTCTACGCAGATCAGCAAGCAGGGCAGGATGCGATTGCGCGCCAGGAGAACTACAACGAGTTGGTGAAGAAGTTCGACACACGCACGGACGGAAATGTCTCGTGGCATGACGTGAAGAACCTCGGCAACAGCGCAGACGAGTTCGACCCAATCAATGTCGCTCGCTTGAATGCTGTGCGTGACAACCTGCAACGCTATGCGACACGTACCGAGCGTGTCGCAGGCTCAGACACAGCAAGCAACTTTGGGAAGCGTGAAGGTTTCGAGAATCTGGTTGCTGGCGAGCGCGGAAACGGCATCGGCAATGCGTTGATGAGCGAAGCAGGCGAACGTGCTGTGCGTACAGGTCTGGGTTCCGTTGCTACTGGTTTGGGCTTCTCGCACTTTGGCCCACTCGGCGGTATTGCTGCCGACTACTTGATGGACAAGGCAGGGACCAAGGCCGCAACAGCGCTAGGTAAGGCGTTCGGTGGAGACACTGCGGACGCGATTGCGGCAAAGACGGCAGCTAACCGCGATGCAGTCGAAAATCTGCTGCTCAATCCAAAGCGCTTGTCAGACGCGATCAGTGCAGTGGACACGGCAAACAAGGCCAAAGCCAAGCTGGCAGAGAATCTGATAAGTAAGGTGAAAGGAGTTCAGAACGCAGGCGGATTGTTGGGAGCGGTAGCGGCCGGTCAGGTTGCCGCAAGCAGCAACAAGAAGCAGGGCAAGTAGGAAGTACCAATCCCAAAGAAAAATAATAACAAGGGAAGAAGATGTCGATCTTTGTATTCAAACGTAAGGCCCAGTGGGGTCATTCGATCCCAATGGGAAGCAGCGGTAGCAGCGGTGGTAGTTCAACGACCACTACTGAACTGCCTGGCTATGCACAGGGCACAGCGCAGGACATTCTGAGCAAGGGTACAGCGCTCAGCAACTCGCCGATTCCGCAGTACACCGGGCAAACATATGCGGGAATGAATAGCACGCAGAACAACGCTATTCAGGGTATGTCGAACCTCGCGAACAGCGGTGGCGTAACCGGTCAAGTGAGTGGCGCAGTTAGCCAGATGGCAAACAACGGTGGCAACAACTACGGCAACGTTACCGCGCCAACGGCTACTGCGTCACAAAACCCCTATGCGAGCATGAGCAATCCGTATCTCGCACAGGAAGTGAACGCAGCTAACCAGCAGACCACGCAGGCGTTCAACCAGAACGCAATGAACCTGAACTCCCAGTTTGCGGGGACAGGTGCGTTCGGCGGCAGCGCGTATCAGAACGCGGTTAACAATAACAACAAGACGTTGGGGACTGCTCTCGCGAACAACTCCGCGAACATCTACGGCAACGCGTACAACACAGCGGCACAAGCAGCTAGCGTCAACGCGTCACTGGGTACAGAGGCAAGCTTGGCTAACCAGTCTTCTGCGTTGCAAGCTGCAAACCTCAACAGCAACAACTACAACACCGCGCAATCACGTGCTTTGTCTGCTGCGGGTCCAGCCTGTGTGAAAACGTGTTAGTCGCCTAAACTGAATCAACGCACTGAGATCTGGGTGACTCATGAAGCGATTCGTTGAAGGCGATGACCGCAAACAGGTCGCACTACTTCCCGAATGTGTCGAT